>CAVZRW010000012.1:0-148391 GCA_963777855.1 uncultured Actinomycetes bacterium
GCATGGAGGCCGACGTCGATAGGGCCAACTCATGGTCAGTCACGACGGAGGCACACCGGCGACGCGACCGGCCATGCCCTCAGCGGGGTGTCCTGTGTCCTGTGTGCAGGTGGTCCCTGCCCTGCTGAACAACGTTTGAACAACGTCGGGTCGACCCCGGAGAACCAGTTGGTAGAGCTGATGAACACGTCCCCGGATGAGGTGGACCTGACCGAGTGGTCGGTCGCCGACCCGGCCAAGCGGCGAGCTCCGCCGCCGAGCGTGCGCCTGCCCGCCGGAGAGTGCCGCTGGTGCCCCTGCAGCCCCCGGTGAAGCATTGCAGCGAGGGCGGCGGCGCGGTGGCTGCTGATGCCCGGGGCCTTCCGTCGAGACCAGTTGCTGCGAATGGTGACCGGCAACATTCACCGAGCGCTCGTCCCGGCCGTGTGGCCCTTGCACCTCGCTTGGGTGGGCGGGCAGGGTGAAGTCATGCTCCATGGGAGTTCCACGATCGGGGAGTGGCTGGTCGAGACCTGGGAACGCAGCCGCGAGCCAGGCGCTGTCCCTCGCGACGCGGTGGCGGAGGATCCCCGGCCAGGCGCGCTGAGGGTCGCTGTCATCGACGGCGTGACCCCTACAGACGCAACACCGCCGTCCGCCGGGGCCGATGGTGCAGTGTGGGCCGCGTCAGGCATGCGGGACGCGCTACTGGCTCGTCGGCCGCTCGAGGTCTGCGCGTCCGCCGCCCATGAAGCTCTACGCGCAAGCGGGGCGACACCGAGCCCGCGATACCGACCTCAAGTCTCCTTCGCGGCGGCAGATCTCGGTGCCGATGGGGTGCACCTACTGCGGGCCGGCGACTGTGAGGCGTGGCGGGAGGGTCCCGATGGCTGGCTGAGGCTCTTCCCGCAACAGATCGACACACCCGAAGAACGGGCACGCATGCTCCGGTGGGCCCGCGAGCATCCCGATCGCGCCTTTCTGGAGTATGGCCGTACTCGACCCGAACACGGCGGCATCTGGGGCACCTGCGCCCTCGGTCGGCTGCCCCACCCGAGCCTCCAGTCGCGGCACCTCAGCGAGTGCTGGCAACTGGTCTTGGCCACGGATGGTGCACGCCGGCAATCAGTGTCGCTCCTGGCGCTTGAGGTCTGGCTGGGGCAGATGAATGCCCACCAACGGGAGTACCCGGTCAGCCGGTGGGAGACCGGTCCCGATGACCTTGCCGTGGTCCGGATCGGGAGCGCCCGATGACTCCCCGGTCGGCGGCCAGTCGAAGCAGCTGGGTCGTACAGGCAGCCGCTGCCGCTGCGGGGGTCCTCGCCCTGACCGCCCTGGTGTTCGCCCCGCCGGTGGAATCGTTCTGCGCCATCCACGGTACCGGATGCGGTCTGCTCAGCGGCTTCCTCAGCACCACCTTGGTGGCCCTGGCGGGGTACTTTGTCCTCGTCGTCTGGGACTCGGCCCGGGCCCGCCCCCGGTACCTGCGGATCGCCGAAGAGACTCCAGAGAGATTGCTTCCTTCGACTGGCACCGTCCGGCTCGACGACGTCATCCGCCGCCCGGACTTGGCCGACGCGGTGATCTCCGCGGCCAACCCCGCTCACCCCGGCCCACCGCCACTGATCGTAGGCGCCGCCGGTGCGGGGAAGACGGCCTTCCTCTTGGACCTGACCAGTCGGCTGGCTCAACGCCGGGTCGTTCCCGTCGTCTGCACTTTGCGAGGCATCGATCCGCCGTTGGAGCTCCGCGCCCTGGCCCGTGGGCAGTTCCTAGCCGCCATCGACCCCTTGGTGGGCAAGGCGGACAACGCCGAGCGGATGTGGAGGCGGCTGTGCGTGCAGCACGCGATCGTCGTCCTCGTCGACGGCCTCGACGAGTTCATGCCCGGTCGACCGTTCCATGACCGGGACCAGGCGGTGCGAGCGGCTCTGGCCCAAGCCCAAGTCGATGGGCTGCCGGTCGTGATTGCCACCCGCCCGGAGTCGATCCCGATCGGGGCCGTCGTATCGGTGTTCGATCTGCCTGCCCTCCCGCAGCGCGAAGTCGCGGAATACCTCGAGCATCGCATCCCGGTGACCGCCCGCCCGGACGACGTCCGACTGGCCGAACTGGCCCAGATCGGCGCCATGAACCCGTACTACCTCGACGTGATCGCCCTGACGTCGCGCATCGGACCCTCAGCGGTGGTGGCCGGAAGCGCGCCGATGAACCGGGACCAGCTGCTGGTCGGCATGCTCGACCAGTGGATCAAGCTGCTGGAAGCTCGCGACATCCTCGGTGGTGTCGAACTTGAGTCTGCGGACCGGGCGCTGATCATCGACGGTGTGGGGGCTATCGCCGCCGCGATGACCAGCGCCGCCGCTCTGGACAGCACCGCCCCAGAGATCAACGAGTACGTCAGCGAACCAAGCCGTTCATCCGTAAAGCCCCGGGCCGAAATGGGCGCGGTAGTTGACGGGGCCTCTCGGCTCAATCTGGTCGAGACCTTCGCTCAAGCCGACACCCTAGGGATCCGATTCCACCACGCGATCGCCCAAGCCTACTTCCTGTCCCGACATCTTGACGCACACCCCGACCAGCTGCCTGCCCTCCTCAGCGGCCCCCCAACTGCCGAGCTCAATCGTGCTCTGGTGATGTGGTGCGCCCGAGGGGGTGGCCCTGCGCGAGCCCGCGCAGTCGCCGATGGCCTGGTCAGCCGCGCCTCCGCGCTTGACGCGGACCGGGCACTGCTGCTTCGAGTTGCCGCTGGAGAAGTGCTCCATGCCGGCGGCGCCAGCGAGTCCGAGTGGCCCCGCGACGGCGACGAGGTGGCCGCCTGGCAGCGGGCCAGCCCGCGTACGCAGCTGGCAGCCGTGCGGCGCCTACAGAACCGTAACGACGCGTGGAGCCTGAGGACCCTCTATCAGCAGACCCAGGACCCTGTCCACGGCACCTACCGGACGAGG
Source organism: uncultured Actinomycetes bacterium (assembly GCA_963777855.1). Taxonomy (GTDB): domain Bacteria; phylum Actinomycetota; class Actinomycetes; order S36-B12; family CAIYMF01; genus Prado023. Next base: position 2,928 of record CAVZRW010000012.1, read on the forward strand.
TGGGCTGCGAGCCAAGGCATAGTCCGGGCCGGGCCCACCGCATGGACCGCCCTCGCCGAGCAACTCCGGTCGGCCGTCTCGGTGGCCTGTGCCCAGTCGCACTGGACCGATCAACAGTGTCACGAGATCTCCGTCGCCGCGTGGCTGCTACCGGGCTTGGCTGCCTCGATGGAGCCCGCGCAGCGACCAGTGCTCGACCGATTGGTGGACGCGCTGGCGGGGCGCCTGGAGTGCCTGCCCCCTGGGACCGAGGCCTCGCTGGCCCAGGGCTATCTGCTGGCCGCAGCCAACCACCAGGGGACTGAGGTTCCCGAGGCCCTATGGGCGCGTCTCGACGCTGCGCACTTCTGGTACGCCCGCCTCGTATCGGTTCATGCGGTGACCCTGCACGCAGACCGCACCGCCTGCGCGGACTCAGTCGCCAGCCGACTCGGGCAGATCGCCCAGACCGACCGACACCCCTTCGTTCAAGCCGCTGCAACCATGTGTGCCAGGGCCCTGCGCAACCGTCGACCTGCCCGCCGCTACGCCTGGGTCGACGAGATCGCGCTGATCAGCGGTTCCGGGGCGGAGCTAGATGACGACGCGGCCCGGCTGCTGGCGGACGTGGTGCTGATGCTCAACCTGACCGAGCAGAGCCCGGACTCGGCCCCTGGAACCTCCGTGAGTCCCGCAGATCCGGCGGTGGAGGCGCGCCTGACGGCTGAGCGGCGTAAGCAGCGGACCTACCAACCTGGCATGGACCTGCCAATCTGCATGACCAGCAGCCCGAGCCGCAGTGAGCTTTTCGAGGGATGCTCGACCGCCTGCCAGATGGCCCTGTGCCCCTACCCCGCCACCGCCGAGCGCGCTTTCGCACGCGGTGAACTCAGCGCCGCGTTTTGCAGGCAACAGGGCGCGATCGCCGAGCGTGAGGCGTGGCTGCGCTTCCGATTGTCACTGTCGCGCCGATACCGATGGTCGGCCCTGCGAGGCAGGGCCGCGGTTCGCTTCTGGAGGAGGATGGAAGACCGTGGGTCCTGACGGCAGTTTGCAGATCGTCCTACCCGGGCTGGCTGGTCGGCGTGCGGTTGTGACCGGGGCCGCCCACGGCATCGGCTTGGCGACTGCGCGTGTCCTTGCAGGCTCCGGGGCTTGCGTTCTGTCTGTCGACCGCGACGAGGACCGGCTTCGGGCGACCTGTGCGAGCTACGGCGCCCACCCCGTCGTCGGGGACCTGTCGACGGCCACCCCTGAGTTGGCTGAGCGGATTCTCGCCCTGGGCAGCCCAGTCGAGTTGCTCGTGAACAACGTGGGGATCACCACCCAACACGGCTTCCTCGACCTGGACCGGAGCAACTTCGACACCGTGGTGGCCACTAACCTTGTCGGACCTTGGTACTTCACCCGTACCCTGGTCCAGCACTTGGTCGCCTCCGGCCAGCGAGGATCAATCGTGTTCGTGACCTCGGTGCACTCCGTGCACGTGCGCACCCACCCGCACTACAGCGCCACCAAGGCGGCGCTCGCGATGCTGGTCAAGGAGATGGGGCTCGAGCTCGGGCCGAGAGGGATCAGGGTCAACGCTGTGGCCCCAGGCTGGATCCGCACAGAGCCCTACGTCGAGCCTGCCGCGGCGCAGGCACTGACTGCGCGTATACCAGCTAGGCGGCCCGGCACCGCCGAGGATGTCGCGGCGATGATAGCCGTGCTGCTCAGCGATCTCGCCGGCTATGTGACCGGCGTCGAGCTGACCGTCGATGGAGGCCTCTCGTTGCACACGTGGCTCACCGAGCCGTAGCTGCCGGCGGGTGGCCTGCCAGGACCTGCTCGAAGACCCCGGTTACCTCCGCTCCGACTCGAGCCCGGCTGTGCCACGTCTGTACGTAGTTGCGGCCAGCCGCGCCCAGCGAGTCAGCCAACGCGTCGCTGCGCAGCACCTCAACCACGTGAGCGGCTAGCTGGGTGGCAGTCTCCCCCACGAGCAAGTCTCGGCCCTGAGTCGCGTGCAGCCCGCCCAGCGCCATAGGGGTGGCAACGCACGGCACCTCGCATGCCATCGCCTCAAGGACCTTGTTCTTGACCCCGCTGCCGGTGCGCATCCCGGCGGCATAGACCCGCCCGCTCGACAGCCAGTCGGCCATGTCGGGGACTTCCCCGGTGATCTGCACCCCGGGAGCGCGGCCTAGGCGCAGGACCCGCTGCGGCGGACAACGACCCACGATCACGAGGTGCGCCCCCGCTACCTGGCGGCGAACCAGCGGGAGTACCTCATCGACGAGGAACTCGACTGCGGTCACGTTGGCCGCCGCGCTCATCACGCCCGTAAAGAGGATCCGGTTCGGATCCCGGTCGATCCGTTCCCGGGGGGCGAATCTACAGGTATCGACCGACTGTGGGATGACGACGACCTCGGTGCTTGGACAGGCCGCTCGGATGGCGTCCCGATCCCGGTCGGAGAGGACCAGCACCCGGGCGTACTTGAGATACTCCATGGCCTCCCATCTGCGAGTCCGGCGAGCCGCGGCGCCGAACAGGGGCCGCGCCAGTCCCCCAGCGGCTGCCTGTGCCTCCAGACTCAGGTGCGCGGCGTCAAGCGGCGCAACGACTCGGGGCCGGTCCCCGCACCAAGGCCACAGCCCGGCCAGCCGCGCACCAGTCACGTACACCAAGTCCGGGTTGAACCGCTCGACCTCCTCCGCCACGACCGGGCCCAGCCACTTCACCCCCCGCCCGTAGATGGCCGGTGCGCCCCAGCGCGGGCTCGCCGCCGAGGACGGCCTTCCACGGCCAACCCACGACGGCGGGGGCAGTACGACCCGCAGGCCAGGGTCCGGAGCTTCGGCTTGGTCAGCTGCCAGCAGGGCAACAACGCGCAGGCTGTGCCGGGGTCTCAGAGCCAACAACAGGGCGTGCAGTTGCGTGCGAAACCCGTTCACCGGCGCTAGCGGCGCCTCCTGTGCGCAGACCAGGATCCGCATGATCCGGCCCTCCCATCAACCGTGGATGCCACCGGACACGGAGCGTCGCGAGCAGACGCGCCGATTCCTAATGTCCTGGAGACGACTATGCACCGGCCGAGGGTAATGGTGTGGATCGCGCCCGTTACCCCCCACACCGCCGGCCTGCCCCCGCACAGGCGTGGCCGCTGGTTTCACAGCCTGGACGGGGTGGCCCAACGCGAGCTCCTGGCGCGCTGGCGGGCCTGAGGCCGCGGCCATCGGGGTGGTCGATCACGCTGTTGGCACGGAAGCGCCTGCGCGCTGCTGTACGAAGGCGGCATCCACGTGAACAAGGCATATGGGGCTCGTCAAGCACGCCCTTCTCCTCCTCAGCGCCGTCGCTGTCCCCCTGCGTCGTCCGGAGGGCCAGCCTCAGCACCGCGGCAGCGCCGCCGCGGAGGCCGCGCCAGTAGCTGCGACGTGCGGCAGGTCTGCCCTATCCAGCCATCCACGACTGTGCGGTACTCGTCGGTGAACTGGTAGCCGCTGTGGGTGGCCAGCGCGTAGCGGTCATCGAGCTCCTGGACGTAGATGTCCCGGCAGGAGCCCGCCTCTACGTTCACGTCCATCGCCGCCGTGGGCCGCCCGGCCTTGCCTCCGTTCACCGGCTGGGGGGCGGGGTCAGAGAAGATCGGGAAGCCGATGGGGTCGCTGCGCCGGTACAGATTCGCCCAATGCTCAGGGTCGAGATCGCCGAGCAGCCTCCCGGCCCGGTTCGCCACGGGGCCAGTTGGCGGTGCCTCAGCCATACCTGACGCCGCATCCGGTGTGTCCGGGGCGGCGGTGTTCAACCGCCACATCTCCGGCAGCGGCCCTGTGCCCAACTGGTCGGGCCCGAGGACGGCGGGAAAGATGCGGCCGAACCATGCCCGCAGCTGCGAACCGTAGGTGACCAGCCGCACCCGCTGCAGGTGGGCGGGGCTGAGTCTGCTGGCCACAGCCACCGCGATCACCGAACCCTGGCTGTGCCCTGACAGGATCACTACCCGTTCAGGCTCGTCGTCAAGCAGTTCGCGCACCCGCCGGGTGGTCTCGGGCACCACACGCTCCCCGTAGCTGGGGGGACCGAATGGGTGGGCCAGGCGGGGCAGGAACGTGGCGATGTCCCACAGCACCCCGGCCTGCCGGCGGGCGCTTTCGGAGGTGCGCACTTGGCTGAGGAACCACAGCAGCGCCAGGCCGAGTCCGAGGGCGAAGTACAGTCCGAGGTCGCCGAAGGGCCGAAGCCACCCCCATTCCTGCCAGGGGGGGCGCCCGTATACCGACCCGATGACCAGGCCGAGGAACACGAGGTCGGTGACGACGGCGACCCTGCCGACGAGTTGTTCGGCGCGGTGGATGAACGCCGCCCGCAGCCGGGCGGCCACCACCCGAGGCACGTCATTGCCAAACCGGGGGGTGTAGTCGACTTCGGCCTGTCGGACCACATCCCTCTTGGCGCGGTGGCGGAAGCGTAGGTAGGACGCCACCAGGACGCCCAGTACGAGGAGGGCCCAAAGCGGCAGCAGCGTGGTCGCCCAGACGATGACGTTGGGCAGGACGATCGTCTCCTGCGGCTGGTCGGCGACCACCACACGAACGGTGGGCTGCAGCGTGATGCCGGCCTCGCCGACGGGGACGGACCCCTGGCTGATCAGGCCCGTCGCGGGCTGCTGATCGCAATCCTGTTGACGTGCTTCATCGCTGTTGGCCAAGCACGCTCCCTCCAGCGCGACCGAAGACTCCTCCCCCACGGACAGGGCGGTGGATGCGTCAGGTGAGATCACGAGCCCCTGCAGTTGCCGGGTGGCCCCGCCCTGCTGCGTGGTCAACTGGCTGACGCTCACCTCGCCGGAGTGCACCACGAGCGGCTGCCCAGTCGCAGCGACCACGTGTCCGCCGGTGATCGTGATCGGACCTGTGGCAGCCAGTGTCGGCGGGGTCCAGGGCACCCCGTCGGGGAGGAGCACGGCGGTGGGTGAGGTTTCTTCCGGGTAGCCCGTGGCGATCGCGGTGACAGGCGCGTCGCCATTCAGCACGTCCGCGGCCCCAACGAGCAGGGAGGTGGTAAACAACAGCCCCACTCCGACCGCACCACCGAGCACCACCGCCGGCGCCGCGCCCCGCCAGGCGTACTTGGCGGCGTCGCCGGAACGGCCGTGGAGTCTCAGCAGCAGCGCTAGGACGCCCACCCCGACCGCGCCGGCGGTCAGCCATGCAGGGATGTTCGTGGCCGCACCGCGGGCACCGCCGGACACCACAACACCCAGGGCCACCACGGCCAGCAGCGCCCCCGCACACACCACACCCCACCGCCAGCTTCGGGCGGCGAACACCATGAAGACGACCAGGGCCGCGAGCGCCAGGAACGGCACTCCCAGCAGCAGTCCGCCGTCGAAGTAGTCCCGCTTCTGGTCCACGGCGGTTCCCGCCAGCCTCCAACCCACATACGCAGCCGTGACGATCGCGACGAGGCTCGCCACCACGGCGAGGCCCATCAGCACTTTCGCCAACCGTCGGGAATGACTCCCGGCGAGCCCCCAGAACTCGATCCCGTCGGGGTAGCTTGCCGCAGCGGACGCGAACGCGAGCACCAGTGCAACCGTTGCCGCCACAAGCGGAGCGACGAACCGAAGCTGTTCGGCCCGATCCTTGGACGCCACGAGCAGGGGCAGGCTCGCGCCGATGGCCACCACCGCCACCGAGACGCTGACGTGGTTCAAGATCTGGCGCGTGATCCGGTCCTTGCCCAACCACATCCACTGGCGCTGCAGGATCGGATCCGCTCTGTTCCTCTCGCCCTGCGTCTCAACGCTTCTCCCGCTGGTAACGGCCTCGTAGCGGGCTCTGGACTGCATGGACAGCGCCACCACGGCAGCGATAAGGGCCAGCGGGACCAGTGCCGCCAGCACCACACGTTGCGACGGCGCGTTCCACCCGGGGGTGCCCAGGACGTCGATGACGCCCTGGGCGGGCAGCCAGTCCGGTAGTGAGCAGACGCGGCTGCCGCCCCGGTAGCACTGCCAAGCCAGCAGGTCCATGCTGAGTACGCACAGCGACGCAGTCGCGAGCATCGTCATGAACAGGCCGGTCCACCGCGCCGCCACGGCGGTGACCGCGCGGCCAGCCGCCCCTGTTGGTCGGGCCTCCTCGTCGATGGCGGGCCGGGTCCAGTAGGCGACGTTGACCATGGCGAACGGGATCAGCAGCAGCCACCCGATCCGCTTCGCCTTCTCCAGCAGCATCCCCGCGCTCGAGGTCAACCCGCCCCACGAGTACGCCTCCACTTTGTCCGGCCGGGGTTGCGGCCTCTGCTGCCCCTCAGGGGGTTTGGTGTCGGCATCGGTGTAGAAGCCGGTCAGGGCGTCGGTGTACCCGATGATTCTGGCGGTCCTACCATCGCCGTCGCGGAACAGCATCGCCGCCGGCGGGGTGCCGGACACTCCGTGGATACGGATCTCGTGGACGGTGTGGCTCATCCGTTTCCCCTCTCGACTCCCCGGACCTGATTCCTCGACGTCGCCCACGCTTTCGCTGCCAACCGCGGGCGCCTTCCTACCTTGCCTCGGTGACAACCTGCTTCAGCTCGGAACCTTTGGCCAGCCACGAGAGGCCAAATGCCCAGACAGTTATGCATTCAGCCCACAGCAGCGAATGACCCGCGAGGACGCCGGTCAGTTTCGAGGCAATCAATAGCACTACGGCTCCGATGATGATTCCCGAACACGCGTAATGGTAGGCGGCCCATCGCCTAAGGCTGGGCCTCGAACCCGGGTCCCGGTCCGACGCACGTTCAGCGCCGTTCCCTCGGTCTGGCCTCCTCTGTTCCCGGTAACCGAAGCAGTAACTCAGAAAGGCAAGCGACAGGATGAAGACCAACGCACAGGCGAAATGGACAACCGACGTACCAGACCACACATCTTGAAGGCGAGTCTGGGAAGGGCAATGTGGTTCCGTGAGACAAGGATTAGGAACCTTTGTTGGGAACAATGCCACTCCTAATGCCGCCAGTCCCGCTAGTGTGCTCACCGTATTGTCAAGTATCGCGCCTTCGAAGGCCATGTACGTCATGAGGAAGACGCCAATCAGCACGAGTCCCCCGACGAAGATATCGCGCACGCCCGTGTGGTAATAGGCACTAAGGGAACCCAACTCAAAGATCTTGGAGTCTTCGAACGCGTAGCCTCCGGAGAATAGCGCCAGCGGGAGCATGATTCCAATGATTCCGATCACCAGACGGATCAAGAGGTAGGACTTCACATATTGGGTACTGCCGTGCTCCGCCTTAGGGTCTTTCGGCCTTTCTGGAGTACGCACCAGGCGCTGAAACCGACTTGACGCTGCCGAGATCTCTTCTTCTGGGAGTTGGTTGCTCATTCGGAGTCCTTTCTTCGCGGGGATCACACAGGTGTCGGTCAACTCAGCACAGAAACCAACCGCCCAATTGCGTGTGCCTCGGGGACAGCGCTCGGCGCACGCTCCAACGGGGCGACCGGTTGCCAGCGAAGGGCCATGCTCGATGGGGGCGATCCGCAGTCCGCACCGCCAACAACTGCCGGGAGAGCGCGAGACCAGAGGCCGATGGCGACCGGGGGAGGACCCCACTGGGCCGCCTCCCAATAAGCGCCCCGCCGTTCTACTGGCCGGATCTTCGGTCATCGATCCCCCCGAAGCGGGCATCCATCAAGCCACGCTAGCGTTCATTCTTCAAGGTGCGGCTGCCACTCCAGCCTGCTCCCGACACCCGCGCTGGAAAAGTGCCGAAAGGCCCGCCGGCCGATCGGGGCCCAGTTGCGGGCGCCGACGGCAACACCCCAAGCGTTTTCGCGGCCATGCTCGAACCGATCGGCAGGAAGGGCGCAGGACCCCGAGGTGATCGCGTCGTTGGCTTCCCCGCCCCACGCCGCGGTAGCCGCCCGGGTGGCCGCGGTCATCGCGGTGGACCGACCAGGTGCTCCACCATCCTCATGGATTCCGTGTCGTTCACGGCACGATCACCGGCAAGCAATGCTTCGCTGGATCTCACGACCGCGCTTCACCATTGTGGGGAGTCAACTTCACTCCGCCCGGCTATCTCGGCGTGCCTCGTAGCGATCGGTTAGGAGCGGACGGCCCTATGGGTTCGCACCGCTGGGCGCGTACTGTCGAAGGTGAGTCCCGAGGCATGAGGACCACATGGAACTGCTGGACCGCGACGCCCCCCACCGAGGTCGACGCACGCGTGTGCCGGGGCTCGCCAATCGGCGTTGGGACGGCAACCAGAACCGTGCCGGCGCATCCACGTTCGAAGGGATGGAGGACCAGCCATGTCACCTTTTGAGGTTCTTGACCAGCGTCTGATTGCCCGGCCGCCGGTCGTCGTCCAGGCGGAGACCGCGGGTTTCACCAAGGTGCTGCTCGCGAACGAGACGATCCCAGCTGGGGCGGAGAAGCGGCTGTGGCCGGCCCTTGATGTCAGCAAGTGGGACCGGCTGCACTTCACGATCGGGGCAGACGCCAGGGCTGTTCCCGACCTCAGCGTCCGGATCTTGTTCGGTGTCCCGGTGCCGGGTTCGCACTGTGGCGCGATTCTGACCAGCGGCACCTTGTGGTGCGAGAACGGCATGACCGACGTGCAGTTCGAGCACACCACCCCTGCAGGGTTCGGCTCGACGGGCTTCACGATGAGCGTGCCGGTGATCGCCCCCCTCCTGTATGACGTGATCCTGCGGAACGTCGGGACAGCGGACCTTGAGACTGTCTACGTCACCCTGTTCGCCCAGGAGATCTAGCGTTCCACTCGATCCAGTCGCGAAGGTCGGACGTCTTGGGCACCCCACGATCCCGATCGGCCACTGGCGTCAGTCGCGTTGTTCCGGGGTTTGGTTGGTGTGGAATTCGGCCCAGAGGGGGTAGTGGTCGGAGATCCGCCAGGACAGGTCGGTGCGGGTCATGCCGGGGTAGGTGTGGGGTAGGAAGTTGAATCCGCCGGCGTGTCCGGTGTAGGTCAGGGAGTGCAGTAGGGAGGTGCCCTGGGGGGTGGTGAACCAGGCGATCTGGTCGTAGTGGTTGGCGGTGGGGTCGTTCTGGAAGATGGTGCGGGGCACGGTGTTCAGCTCGGCCGGTGGCCACAGTCCGGTGGCCAGGAACGCTTCGTAGAGGGGGTCGCCGATGCGGTCGAGGTTGAAGTCGCCGAGGACGAGCGGGTTGGTGTTCCACTCGTCGGGGCGGTCGGCCCAGTGGCGCATCCAGGTGGCGAACGCGGTCACCTCGGGGAGCCGGTCTGCGGCGGTCTTGCCCCAGATCAGGTGCACGGTGGCCAGGATGAACTCGGTGCCGGCGCGGGTGAAGCTGGCCAGGTAGGGGCTGCGGGCGAACTGGCTGACCGGGCCGGTGGTGTTCGGGGGAAGCACGATCTCCCCGACCAGCCCGGACGGGGCCACGCGAGTGGAGTTGTACAGGAAGGCCAGCCGTTCGCCGTTGCCGTCCGGGCCTTCGGTGACATCGGAGCAGATCACCTGCCACCGGCCACCCAGCTGCTGGAGCAGGGTGCGCAGGGCGGTGGTGGTCCGCCGGGTCTCCTGCACGGCGACCACATCGAAGCGGGACACCACTTCGGCGATGCACGCGATCGCGTGCCAGTCCCGCTTGGGGGAATCGCCGGCCCCGGACCGCCAGCTGGGGGTCAGCGCTCCGAACCCGCGCAGGTTCCGGTGCTGGTCAGAGGCCTTTTTCGAGTGGAGCGGGTGACCGGGATCGAACCGGCATGGCCAGCTTGGAAGGCTGGGGCTCTACCATTGAGCTACACCCGCGGAACCCCGCTCCGTGACCGCTTCCACGGTCGCAGTCAGGGCGGCGAACGACGGACAGCGTACCCCGTCCGATCGACTAGACTGTATCGGCAGCCACGGGGCGTAGCGTAGTGGCTAGCGCGCCTGCTTTGGGGGCAGGAGATCGGGAGTTCGAGTCTCCCCGCCCCGACCGCAGGACCCGTTCCACCCCTTCGATCGCCTAGGAGAACGCCGCTGTGAAGAGCGACGTCGAGACCCTCTCGCCCACCCGCGTCAAGCTGACCGTGGACCTGCCCTTCGAGGAGCTGGCCCCGCACCTGGACGCCGCCTACAAGCGGATCGCCGCCCAGGTGACTGTCCCCGGTTTCCGCAAGGGCAAGGTCCCCTCGCGCGTCATCGATCAGCGCTTCGGCCGTGCCCTCGTCATCGAGGAGGCCGTCAACGAGGCCGTGCCCGTCGCGTTCGAGACTGCGGTCGCCGAGAACGGGCTCAAGCCCCTGGGCACCCCCGAGTTCGACGTGCAGGAGCTCAACGACGGCCAGAACCTGGCGTTCACCGTCGAGGTGGACGTGCGCCCGGAGTTCGACCTGCCCGACCTGGACGCGATGACCGTCGAGGTCGACTCGGCCGAGCCCACCGATGAGGAGGTCGCCGAGCAGCTCGAGTCGCTGCGCACCCGGTTCGCGACCCTCACCGACGTGGACCGCGCAGCCCAGGACGGCGACGTGCTGCTGGTCGACCTGGCCGGCGCGTGTGACGGCGAGGAGGTCGAGGACCTCATGGCCTCGGCCCTGAGCTTCGAGGTCGGCGGCGCCGAGGAGCCCCTGCCGGGCTTCGACGAGGCGGTGCGCGGCGCGGTGGCCGACGACGTGCGTTCCTTCTCCTTCCCGGCCGAGGCCGGCGAGTACGCGGGCAAGGACATCGAGGTGACCGTCACGGTGGCCAAGGTCCGCGAGCGCGAGCTGCCCGTGGCCGACGACGACTTCGCGATGCTGGCCTCCGAGTTCGACACGATGGACGAGCTCACCGCCGACCTGCGCTCCCGCCTGACCCGCATGAAGCGCCTCGAGCAGGGTGTGCAGGCCCGCACCCGCCTGCACGAGGCCCTGGTCGACTCCGTCGACTTCCCGCTGCCCGAGTCGCTGGTCTCCCGCGAGATCGAGGAGCACTTCCACGACGGCCACGGCGACGACGACCACAAGGCCGAGTTCGAGTCCGAGGCCCGCGGCCGGATCAAGAGCGCGATCCTCCTCGACCGGATCGCCGAGGAGAACGAGCTCACGGTCGCCCAGGAGGAGCTCTCGGCCTGGCTCATGCAGCAGGCACCCCGCTACGGCATGACCCCCGACCAGTTCGCCAACGAGCTCGTGGCCGCCGGCCAGGTGCAGATGGCCGTCACCGAGGTGCGCCGCGCCAAGGCCCTGGCCTTCGTCATGGAGAAGGCGCGCATCGTCGACCCTAGCGGCGCCGAGGTCGACCTGGAGGCGCTCAACGCCGACCTGGCCGCCGCGATGGCCGCCGGTGCCCTGGGCGGCCTGGAGGGCTGAGCGCCCTCACCACGTTCCACACCGACGAACCCCCGTCCCGGTCGCGCACCGGAGGCGGGGGTTCGTCGTCCGAGCGGCCCACCAAACGCCCTGAGCGAACAACGGTTGCGCCGGGGAAGCCGCTGTCAGGGGCCGGGGTTAGGGTCATGACAGACGCGAGAGCCGGGCGGCCCAGGGCCGTGATCCAACCGGCTGCGCCCAAGACCTGGAGGTGTCCATGAACGGACTGCCGTACCCCGACCCGACCCAGCCCGAGCTGCGCACGCCGGCCCCCACGGGTCCCGGCTTCGACGACTCGGTCTACCAGCGACTGCTGCGCGAGCGGATCATCTTCCTCGGCACCGAGGTCGAGGACCAGATGGCCAACGCGATCTGCGCGCAGATGCTGCTGCTGGCTGCCGAGGACCCGGACAAGGACATCTACCTCTACATCAACTCGCCCGGCGGCTCGGTCTCGGCCGGCATGGCGATCTACGACACGATGCAGTTCGTCAAGAACGACGTGGCCACGGTCGCGATGGGCCTGGCGGCCTCGATGGGCCAGTTCCTGCTGTGCGCCGGCGCGGAGGGCAAGCGCTACGCCCTGCCGCACGCGCGGATCATGATGCACCAGCCCTCCGGCGGCATCGGCGGCACGGCCTCGGACATCAAGATCCAGGCCGAGCAGATGCTCTACACCAAGAAGAAGATGGCCGAGCTGATCGCCAAGCACACCGGCCAGACGCTCGAGCAGATCACGGCCGACTCCGACCGCGACCGCTGGTTCACCGCCGACGAGGCCAAGGACTACGGCTTCGTCGACAACGTGGTCACGCAGCGCCCGCGACGTCTCCGGCGAGGGCGGCACCGCGTGAGCCGCGCGTCGATCCCCTCGTCCACCACCAGACTCCAGGAGACCCTCGTGACCCAGTACGCAGCAGCCGACGGCGCGCTACATCCTGCCGGAGTTCCGCGAGCGCACCGCCAACGGCGAGCGCATCATGAACCCGTACACCAAGCTCTTCGAGGAGCGCATCATCTTCCTCGGCGTGCAGATCGACGACGCCTCGGCCGACGACGTCATGGCCCAGCTGCTCACGCTGGAGTCGATGGACCCCGACCGCGACATCTCGATCTACATCAACTCGCCGGGCGGCTCGTACACGGCGATGACCGCGATCTACGACACGATGCAGTTCGTCAAGCCGGAGGTGCAGACCGTGTGCCTGGGCCAGGCGGCCTCGGCCGCGGCGGTCCTGCTGGCCGCGGGCACGCCGGGCAAGCGCTTCGCCCTGCCGCACGCGCGCATCCTGATCCACCAGCCGTACACCGAGGGCGGTGGCCAGGGCTCGGACATCGAGATCCAGGCCAACGAGATCCTGCGGATGCGCGTCGAGATGGAGGGGATCCTGTCCAAGCACTCCGGCCGGACCCCCGAGCAGGTGGCCAAGGACATCGAGCGCGACAAGATCCTCACGGCCGCCGACGCCGTCGAGTACGGCGTGATCGACCAGGTCATCGCCTCGCGCAAGGCCGTCGTCGCAGGTTGATCGACCCCCGGCAGGGGTACGCGCAGGGCGTAACGGCCCCCGAGTGAATTTGCGGGGCGGAGCCTGTGTCAAGCCCCTGTCCGGAGGTACCGTCTTACGCATTAGAGGAGAGGATCCGACGTGGCCCGCATCGGTGACGGTGGCGACCTGCTGAAGTGCTCGTTCTGTGGGAAGAGCCAGAAGCAGGTCAAGAAGCTCATCGCCGGCCCCGGCGTGTACATCTGCGACGAGTGCATCGACCTGTGCAACGAGATCATCGAGGAGGAGCTGCACGAGACCTCCGACCTGCACTTCGACGAGCTGCCCAAGCCGCGGGAGATCTGCGAGTTCCTCGACCAGTACGTGATCGGCCAGGACCCGGCCAAGAAGAGCCTGGCCGTGGCGGTCTACAACCACTACAAGCGCGTGCAGGCCACCGGCAACGAGCGCAGCCGTGACGAGCAGGTCGAGCTGGCCAAGTCCAACATCCTGCTCCTCGGCCCTACCGGATCGGGCAAGACCCTGCTGGCCCAGACCTTGGCCCGCATGCTCAACGTGCCCTTCGCGATCGCCGACGCCACCGCCCTGACCGAGGCTGGCTACGTCGGTGAGGATGTCGAGAACATCCTGCTCAAGCTGATCCAGGCCGCCGACTACGACGTGAAGAAGGCCGAGACCGGCATCGTCTACATCGACGAGATCGACAAGGTCGCCCGCAAGAGCGAGAACCCGTCGATCACCCGCGACGTCTCGGGCGAGGGCGTGCAGCAGGCGCTGCTGAAGATCCTGGAGGGGACCACCGCCTCGGTGCCCCCGCAGGGCGGGCGCAAGCACCCCCATCAGGAGTTCATCCAGATCGACACCACCAACGTGCTGTTCATCGTGGGCGGCGCGTTCCCCGGCCTGGACAAGATCATCGAGTCGCGGGTGGGGCGCAAGTCCATCGGGTTCGTCCCCGAGGTGCTCGACTCCCGGCTCGAGGGCGTGGCCCCGGACCCCTCGGAGATCTTCTCCAAGGTGATGCCCGAGGACCTGCTGAAGTTCGGCATGATCCCGGAGTTCATCGGCCGCCTGCCCGTGTTCACCTCGGTGAACAGCCTCGACCGGGAGGCCCTGGTCCAGGTCCTCACCGAGCCGAAGAACGCCTTGGTGCGCCAGTACCAGCGCCTGTTCGAGCTCGACGGCGTGCAACTGGAGTTCACCCCCGAGGCACTCGTGGCGATCGCCGAGCAGGCGACGCTGCGGGGCACGGGCGCCCGCGGCCTGCGCGCGATCATGGAGGAGGTCCTGCTCAACGTGATGTACGACGTGCCCTCCCGCAAGGACGTGGGTCGCGTGGTCATCACCGACGAGGTCGTGCGCGACAACGTCCTGCCGACCCTTCTTCCGCGCGAGGTCACGCCCGCTCCCACGCGCCGGTCGCGCCAGGAGAAGACGGCCTGACGCACACCCGACGGCCCGCTTCCCGTACCCGATGACCAGCGCTGCGCTATCCGACGGGTTGCGCCGGGAGGAGACGGCCTGACGCACACCGGACGGCCGGGTTCGCGTACCCGGTGCCCAGCGCTGCGCCAACCGATCGGTCGGACCAGATGATTCCGCAATGAACCGGTCGCCTTGAGCCTCACCGTGACGGCCGCATCAGCGGCCCACCACGGGCCGTGCCCGCCGGTCGCGCTGAGCCCCGCGCCCGACCTACTGGGCGGCCGCGACCGGGGCCGGCATCGCTCCCCGCAGCTCGGCGGTCATGGTCAGCGCCTGCTGGGCGTCGGCGCCGATGGCGTAGGCCTGGCCCCGCATCGAGGCCCCCGACCACACGCAGAACGCCCCCTTCGGAGCCCCCTCGATGCCCGAGGCATCGGCGCAGGTGACGCCTTCCTTGGCCTCGGTGCCCACGACGGGCTTGCCGGTCGTGGCGCCGGTGCGGGCCGCCCACGTGGTGATCTCGCTGGCGGGGTCACCTGTGGCGGCGGTGGTGGTGGCCATTGCCGCCAGTTCCAGGGGGCCGGACTGCTTCGGTCCGTAGGCGGCCGTGACGGTCGCGCCGCTGGGTCGCAGGCCCAGGCCCAGCAGCGGCACGAGTTCGGTGCCGATCTCCGGGTCCGTGATCGCGTCGAGGCTGACGACCTTCGCGGGCATCGTGAGGTTCGTCACCGGCGCGGGGGCGGGCTCGGAGCCGCTGATCAACTGGCTGCCGGCGAACACCGCGGCACCGGCCAGGGCAAGTCCGCCCAGGCCCAGGCCGACAAGCGCGAGGGTGCGTCTCGAGGAGTGGGCCTGCGCGGGCGCCGTCTCCAGCGCGGGCTCAAGGGCGGAGGGGGGCAACGGACGCACGAGGCTCAGCACCGGGGCGACGGGCCCACCAACGGCTGACGCCTCGGGGGCTGCGGGGACCGTCTCGCCGGGGCCACCGGGGAACTTGCCGGCGGCGATCATGTCCGCCCACCAGGCCAGCAGGGCCACATGCTCATCACTGAGCTCAGGGCGACCGGACGGTGCGGCTGCATCGGGGTCCGGTGCGTGGCCCGGACCCGCGCTCGGCGCTGGCGCAGCCCACGAGCCGGGTCCCGATTGGGTCGGGGCAGCCGTCATGGCGGCGTCGGCGTATCCGGCGGGCATTCCGGGTGGGGGAGCGGTCGCCGTGCCCAGGCCCATGGTCGGGCCGGGGTACGGGGGCGCCCCGCTGGGGTACTGGGTCGCGCCCGCCGCTGGGTGACCGGCCGGCGGGTACCCGGGCTGGGCGGGGCCAGGCATTCCGGGCGTCCCGGGGAAGCCCATCGCGGGCGCGCCGGGTGCGGGCATGCCAGGTGCAGACATGCCGGGTGCATGAGGAGCAGGTGCGGGCATCCCCGCTGCGGAGTAGGCGGGCGGGGGGTACCCGCCGACCGGGGCTGCGGCGGGCATTCCGGGCAGCTGCGCCCCCGCTTGGGCGGGGTACCCGCCTGCGGGACCGGCTGCCATTACGCCTGCGGTCGCCATCGCGGCCGGAGCGCCCACGGTCGCCGGGACCTGGGCCCATGCCGGGTCCCAGGCCTGGCCGGGATCCGTCGACGGCCCCGGGTAGCCGGGCTGCGGGGCACCGGCCGCCGCAGCGGCCGCCTGGGCAGCCGCGATCGCCGCGAGGGCCTCCGGCGGCAGGGCCGCGTCCAGCGCCGCTGCGTCACCGACCGGCTCCGCCCACTCGGGCAGGGGCATGCCGGGCAGGACGGTCACCCCGACCGTGTTGCTCATGTCGGGAGTGCCCACGGTGTGGGCAGCCCTCGCGGACCTACGACCCATGACGGACTCCTCATGCTCGCCTGATGGCTGGGTCATCGGCGCGCCGGGCCACCCGCTTGAGCCACGTCGCGCGTGGCCCCCGGGTGCTGTGCCCCGGCGATGCGAGCCGGGAGCGCCGCCCTACGCCAGGGTCACCCGCACCGACGGGTCGCCCACACTCAGGGCCACCGACTCGGCCCGCGCGGCCGCGGCCAGGTCGTCCAGAGCCCGCGCCACGCGATCGTGGGCGGCGACCTCGAGGGCGACTTCGGCCGAGGCGACGGCGGCGTTCATCGGGGCCTTCGCCTCCGACTTGGCCTTGCGGATGCCGGTGAGCACCCACGCCACGTCGCCGACCAGCGCCGGATCGCCGTCCTGGGCCACGTCCGCGGCCTCGGCGACGGTCGGCCACGGCGACCGGTGCACCGAGCCCTCCTGCCACCAGGACCAGACCTCCTCGGTCACGAACGGCAGGAAGGGGGCGAACAGCCGCAGCTGCACGCTCAGCGCCGTGGCCAGGGCCGCGCGGGCTGAGGCGGCGCCAGCCTCGCCGCGGGCGTTGTAGGCGCGGTCCTTGATCAGCTCGAGGTAGTCGTCGCAGAACGACCAGAAGTGGGTCTCGGCCACCTCGAGGGCGCGGGTGTAGTTGTAGTCCTCGAACGCCGCGGTGGCCTCGGCCACCACCTGCGCGAGCCCCGCGAGCTGGGCACGGTCCAGCGGGTGCGTGACGTCCTGCGGCCCGCCCGACCAGTGACGCGTCCACCCCGAGGCCGAGCACGAAGCGACTCGCGTTGAGGATCTTGATCGCCAGCCGCCGGCCGATCTTCATCTGGCCCTCGTCGAAGGCCGTGTCGGTGCCCGGCCGGCCTGAGGCCGCCCAGTAGCGCACCGCGTCGGAGCCGTGCTTGTCCAGCAGGTCCACCGGGGTCACCACGTTGCCCTTGGACTTCGACATCTTCTTGCGGTCCGGGTCCAGGATCCAGCCCGAGATGGCAGCGTGCGCCCAGGGCAGCCGGTCGTCCTCGAGGTGCGAGCGCACCACGGAGGAGAACAGCCAGGTGCGGATGATCTCGTGGGCCTGCGGGCGCAGGTCCATCGGGGCCACCGCCGCCCACAGCTGCGGGTCGCGCTCCCAGCCGCCGCAGATCTGCGGGCTCAGGCTGGAGGTCGCCCAGGTGTCCATCACGTCCGGGTCTCCGATGAACCCGCCCGGCCGGCCGCGCATGGACTCGTCGTACCCGGCGGGAGCCTCCGCGGACGGGTCGACCGGCAGCGCGGCCTCGTCGGGGGTGATCACCTGGTGGTAGTCGGGGTTGCCGTGCGGGTCCACGCCGTACCACAGGGGGATCGGCACCCCGAAGAACCGCTGGCGGCTGATCAGCCAGTCACCGGCCAGGCCCGACACCCAGTTCGCGTACCGGACGGCCATCGACGCCGGGTGCCAGGCGATCTCCTCGCCGCGCTCGAGGAGGCGCTCGCGCAGTTGGGCGTCGCGGCCGCCGTTGCGGATGTACCACTGGCGGGTCGTGACGATCTCGAGGGGTTTGTCGCCCTTCTCGAAGAACTTGACGGGGTGCGTGATCGCGCGGGGCTCGCCCTCGAGCGCCCCCGCCCCGCTGAGCAGCTCGACCATCCGCTTCTTCGCCGAGAACATCGTCATCCCGGCGATCGACGCGTAGGCCTCGCGGCCCTGCTCGTGGGTGATCCAGTCCGGGGTGTCGAGCAGGACCCGGCCGTCCCAGCCGAGGATCGGTCGGGTCGCCAGGTCCAGCTCGCGCCACCAGGTCACGTCGGTGGTGTCGCCGAACGTGCAGATCATCGCGATGCCCGAGCCCTTCTCCGGGTCCGCGAGGTGGTGGGCCACCACGGGCACCTCCACGCCGAACACCGGCGTGGTCACGGTGCTGCCGAAGTGCGGCTGATAGCGGGGATCATCGGGATGGGCCACCAGCGCCACGCAGGCTGCGAGCAGCTCGGGCCGGGTGGTCTCGATGTGCACCGCGCCGGAGCCGTCGGAGTACGGGAAGGCCAGGCGGTGGTACGCGCCGGGCATCTCGCGGTCCTCCAGCTCGGCCTGGGCGACGGCCGTGCGGAACGTCACGTCCCAGAGGGTCGGGGCCTCCTGCTGGTAGGCCTCCCCGCGGGCGAGGTTGCGCAGGAACGCCTTCTGCGACGCCGCGCGTGCTTCGGCGTCGATGGTCTGGTAGGTCGCTGTCCAGTCGACCGACAGGCCCAGTTGGCGGAACAGCGCCTCGAAGGCCTTCTCGTCCTCGAGGGTCAGGGCCTCGCACAGCTCGATGAAGTTGCGCCGGCTGATCGGCACCTGGCGCTTGGGGTCCGGCTTCTCCGGCGGGGTGAACCCCGGGTCGTAGGGCAGCGTGGGCTCGCAGCGCACCCCGAAGTAGTTCTGCACCCGGCGCTCGGTGGGCAGGCCGTTGTCGTCCCAGCCCATCGGGTAGAAGACCTCGAAGCCCTGCATGCGCTTGTAGCGGGCGATCAGGTCGGTGTGCGTGTAGGAGAAGACGTGGCCCACGTGCAGCGAGCCGGACACGGTCGGCGGTGGGGTGTCGATCGAGTACACCTCGGGGCGCGGCCGCGTGCGGTCGAAGGTGTAGGTGCCCGCCTGCTCCCAGCGCGCGGACCAGACCGACTCGATCCCGTCGATGGAGGGCTTCTCGGGGATGGTCGTGGTGGGCGCGTCCGGGCTCTGGCTCATGGGCGGCGATTCTACGGGGGTCGCGGGCCCGGGTCGGTGCGCGCGTGAGCACGCGGGCCCGCGCACGGGGCGTGGGATGCGACGATGGGACCGTGAGCACTGACCCCACCGACCCGCTCGTCCGCTTCGGCGACGTGCGCCGCGAGCTCGAGGCCCGCTGGCCCGAGACCCGCATCTCCCCGACGCTGGAGCGCATCCGCACCCTCACCCAGTACCTGGGCGACCCGCAGCGCGCCTACCCGGTGATCCACGTGACCGGCACCAACGGCAAGACCTCCACCGCCCGGATGATCGAGTCCCTGCTGCGCTCGTTCGGCCTGCACACCGGCCTGGTCACCTCCCCGCACCTGTCGGACCTGCGCGAGCGGATCCGGGTGGACGGCGAGCCGATCGAGATCGAGTCCTTCCTGTCGGTGTACGACGAGGTGGCCCCCGTGCTGGCCATGGCCGACGAGGTCAGCGAGCTGGCCGGCGGGCCTCGGCTGAGCTTCTTCGAGGTCATGACCGCCCTGGCCTACGCCGCGTTCGCCGACGCCCCGGTGGACGTGGCCGTGGTCGAGGTGGGGATGGGCGGCACGTGGGACGCCACGAACGTCGCCGACGGCCAGGTGGCCGTGGTGACCCCGATCGGCCTGGACCACGCCGACTACCTCGGTGACACGGTGGCCGACATCGCCGGGGAGAAGGCGGGGATCATCAAGCCGGCCGCGGCCGCCGTGCTGGCCGCGCAGGAGCCCGAGGCTCTGGACGTGCTGGTCGCCGCCGCGGTGCAGATGGAGGCCCCGACCGCGATCGAGGGCCTGCACTTCGGCGTGCTGGAGCGTGTGGTGGCCGTGGGGGGCCAGCAGCTGACCCTGCGCGGGCTCGGCGGGGACTACGAGGAGGTGTTCCTGCCCCTGTTCGGCGCCCACCAGGCCCGCAACGCCGCGGTGGCCCTGGCGGCTGTCGAGGCGTTCTTCGGCATCGACGCCCAGGGCCCCGGCGGCCGAGAGGCGGGCGAGGTCATCCACCTGCGCGACAGCGACAGGGCCGCCGACCCCGACGCCGCGGAGCCCGCCGAGGCGGCCCCCCACGCGACCGGCACCGACCCGCTGGCCGCCGACCCCGCCGGCACGGCCAACCCCGCCCCGACCGCGGTCAACCCCACCGCCGCGGCCGACCCCACCCGTGCCCAGGCGCACCCGCCCCGAGCCCGGCGCCACCCGCCCCGAGCCCGGCCCGGCCCGCCCCGAGCCCGGCGTGGCCGACGACATCCCCGTGCCCACCGGACCGCGGCGCCTGGACCCGAACGCCGTGCGCGCCGGGTTCGCCACGGTGACCTCGCCGGGGCGGCTCGAGGTGGTTCGCCGCTCGCCCACGGTCGTGGTCGACGCCGCGCACAACACCCACGGCGCCGTGGCCCTGGCCGAGGCGGTGCTCGACTCGTTCGCGTTCACCCGCGTGGTCGGCGTGGTCGGGATCCTGGCCGACAAGGACGCCGCCGGGATCCTCGCCGCCCTGGAGCCCGTGGTCGACGAGGTCGTCATCACCCGGTCCAGCTCGCCCCGGGCCGTGCCGGTCCAGGACCTGGCCGAGATCGCCCGCGACGTGCTGGGTGAGAACCGCGTGACCGCGGTCGAGCGCCTCGACGAGGCCCTGGAACGGGCCATCGAACTGGCCGAGGTGGGCGCCCCGGCCGGCGTCGGGGCCGGGGTGCTGGTCACCGGGTCGATCACCGTCGCCGGCGAGGCCCGGCTGCTGCTCGGTGCCGAGTCCGGCCAGTCCGAGGGCTCGACCCGCGCCGAGCACACCGGTCCGCGCGGGTGGCTGCGCGACCAGTACGACGACGAGTCCGACCGATGAGGGTGCTGACCTCCGCCGTCTTGGTCATGGAGGCGATCGTGCTGGGCCTGGCGATCCCCGTGGTCCTCGTGGCCGGCGAGCAGCCCGGGTGGGTCGGTGCGCTGCTGGCGGTGATGGCCCTGGTGGCCCTCCTGCTGCCCGCCATGGTCACCCGGGCCGTGGTTCCCCGCGGTCGGCTGGGCGCTGCAGGGGGCCGTCGTGCTGTGCGGGGTGTTCGAGCCGATGCTGGCGATCCTCGGGGTCGTGTTCGGTGCGCTGTGGTGGACGGCGCTGCGCCTGGGCCGGCGGGTCGACGAACAGCAGGCGTCGGCCGGGTCGGCCTCCGAGCGCGGGTAGGCTTGCGCCCTCGGACGGACGTCGCCGTCCCGGTACCTCGGAGGTCTCCCATGACGCAGCGGACCCTGGTCCTGATCAAGCCCGACGGCGTGGCGCGCAACCTGGTGGGCGAGGTGCTCTCGCGCATCGAGCGCAAGGGCCTGCGCCTGGTGGCCCTGGAGTTGCGCACCCTCGATCGGGCCACGGCCGAGGCGCACTACGCCGAGCACGCGGGCAAGCCGTTCTTCGCCGACCTCGTGGACTTCATCACCTCCGGTCCGCTGGTCGCCGGCGTGGTCGAGGGCCCGGATGCGATCGTGCAGTGGCGGGCGATGATGGGTGCCACCAACCCGGTGACCGCGGCCCCGGGCACCATCCGCGGGGACCTGGCCACCGAGATGCAGAACAACGTGACCCACGGCTCGGACTCCCCGGAGTCCGCGGCACGCGAGGTGGCGCTGTTCTTCCCGGCCCTGGCCGGCTGAACCGGGCGCCGGGACCGACCGCGCGGCGTGCCCGCGGCAGGCACGGTCGGCGCTGCATCGCGCGGGGATCACGCCCCGCGCAGGACACATGCTGGACTCGGGGCAGGACAAGGGGTGAGGGCGATTCCGGACTCCTCGTCGTTGCGCGCACTGGCCGGGCGTGACCTGGCCATCGACCTGGGCACCGCCAACACGCTGGTGTACCTGCGCGGCACCGGCATCGTGCTCGCCGAGCCCTCGATCGTGGCCGTGGACTCGACCACGGGCGCCCTGGTCGGCGTCGGCAACGACGCGCGGGCGATGGTGGGGCGCACCCCGGGGCACATCAGCACCGTGCGGCCCCTGCGCGACGGCGTGATCGCGGACTTCGACAACGCCGAGCGGATGCTGCGCTACTTCGTGGGCCGGGTGCACCGGCGCAGCTTCTGGTCCCGGCCCCGGATCGTGGTCGCGGTGCCCAGCGGGATCACCGGGGTCGAGCGCCGTGCGGTGCGCGATGCCTGCTACTCGGCCGGCGCGCGCGAGGTGCACCTCATGGAGGAGCCGATGGCCGCGGCGATCGGCGCCGGGCTGCCCGTCCACGAGGCCACCGGGTCCATGGTCGTGGACGTCGGCGGTGGCACCACCGAGGTGGCGGTGCTCGCCCTCGGCGGCACGGTGGCCAGCCAGTCGGTGCGGATCGGGGGCGACCGCCTGGACGAGGCGATCATCGCCCACGCCAAGAAGGAGTACTCGCTGCTCATCGGCGAGCGCACCGCCGAGGACGTGAAGATCACGATCGGGTCGGCGTTCCCCGCCGCGCAGGAGCCACGGGCCACCCTCACCGGCCGCGACCTGGTGACGGGCCTGCCGCGCACCGTCGAGGTCAGCGCCGAGGAGATCCGCTGGGCCCTCGACGAGCCGCTGCAGGCGATCGTCGCCACCGTCGTGGCCACGCTGGACCGGACCCCGCCCGAGCTCGCCGGCGACGTGCTGGCCCGAGGGATCACCCTCACCGGCGGGGGTGCGCAGCTGGCCGGCCTGGACCGCCGCCTGGCCTCGGGCACTGGGATGGCGGTGCACGTGGCCGAGCACCCGGCCCACGCGGTGGTGCTGGGCGTGGGCCGCGCGGTGGAGTCCTTCGACGCGCTCGCGCGCGTCCTGATGCCGGAGCCGCGGCACTGATGCCCCGCAGCAGGGCCGGGGTCGTGCTGGCGGCGTGCCTGGCGTGCGCGCTCGTGCTGCTGCTGGCCGACCTGCGCGGGGCCGCGCCGGTGGCACCCCTGCGCGGCGTGGCCGGTGCGGTCGCCGGGCCGGCCGAGCAGGCGCTGGGGGCGGCCCGCGGCGTCGTCGCGGACCGCGTGGTCGGACCCCAGCAGCAGAGTGCGCGCATCGCCGAGTTGGAGGCCGAGCTCGCCGAGGTCCGGGCCCAGGCCGCGGCCGCGGCCGCCGGGGCCCTGGACGCCGGGGCCCTGGCCGAGCTGGCCGCGGTGGCCCCGCCGACTGGGTTCGACGTGGTGCCCGGTCGGGTCGTCGCGCTGACCCCGGCCCAGGACGGGGTGCGCGCGGCGACGCTGTCGGTGGGCTCCCGGGACGGGGCCCGCGCCGGGCTCGCGGTCGTCGGGGCGACCGGGCTCGCGGGTCTGGTGGCGTCGGTCTCCCCGAGCGTGAGCACCGTGCGCCTGGTCGTCGACCCCGCGACCGAGCTGGCCGCCCGCGTGGTCTCCTCCGGCGAGGTGGGAGTGCTGCGCGGGACGGGAACCGGGGCCACGTTCACCCTGCTCGACCCGCTCGGTGCGATGACGGCCGGCGACCTGGTCGTCACGGTGGGCTCCCCGGACCTCGCCGTGCCCAGTGGCCTGGCGGTGGGTCGCGTGGCCCGGATCGACGGCTCGGCGGCCGACCTGTCGCGGGTGGCCACCGTGACCCCGGCGGTCGACGACTCGACCGTCGACCGCCTGGCGGTGCTCGTGCCCCGGGGCGCGCGATGAGCGGCGGACCGCAGGGCGGGATGCAGGGCTGGACCCCGGCCGGGCCGGGTCCCGGGTCGGCGCCCGGACGTGCGGCACCCGGACCGTCGCCGGCCCCGACCACGGTGGCCCTGCCCGCCCCGGCCCGGCTGACCCGCGGTGCCGCGGCGGCGATCGCCGGGCTGCTGGTCGTCCTCGTGCTGGTGCAGGTGACCCTCGTGGCCTTCCTGCCGGTTCCCGTGGCCGTGCCCGACCTCGTGGTGGTGGCCGTGCTGGCCGTCGGCCACGTCCACGGGCCCGTCGTCGGCGGGCTCGTCGGGGTGTGGGCCGGGCTCCTGCTCGACCTCGTGCCCCCGGCTGCGGGTCCGCTGGGCGGCTGGATGCTCGTCCTCGGCCTGGCCGGCGCGGCGATCGGGTGGCTGGCGCGGACCGGGCGGCCCAGTGCGGCCGCCTCGCTGGGCCTGGTGGCCGGCGGGGCGGGCCTGGTGGTGCTGGCCCGGGCCGCCGGGCTGTGGTTCGCCGGGGTTCCGATGCACTGGCCGGTGCTCGCCGCCGCGGCCGGGGCCGCCCTGTGGGCGCTGCTGCTGGCTCCCGCGGCGCTGCTTCTGGCCGAGCGGAGCCTGCGGTGAACGACCGGATCCACGCGCGGCTGTTCGTCCTCGCCGTGCTCGTCATGTCGCTGGTGGCCACGTTGGCCGCCCGGGCGTTCAGCCTGCAGGTCGTCGACGGCGAGCAGGCCCGGGCCGCCGCGGAGGAGAACCGGGTGCGCGACCTGGTGGTGCCCGCCGCCCGGGGACTGATACTCGACCAGCAGGGCCGGCCGCTGGCCGCCAACCGGCTGGCCCTCGATGTCTCGGTGGCCCGCCGGGAGCTGCGTCGCCTGCCCGACGACGGGGTCGCCGTGCTGGCCCGCCTGGGCGCCCTGCTCGACGAGGACCCGATGCTGCTCGCCGCTCGAGCCGTCAACTGCGGCACCCCCGGCGCCCGACCGCAGCCGGACTGCTGGAACGGCGCCCCCGGGGCCGATCCGGTGATCGCCCGTGACGTCGGCATCAGCGCCGCCGGCGAGGTGATGGCCGCCCCGGAGGCTTTCCCAGCCCTGTCGATCGTGCGCACCCCCGTGCGCGACTACCCGGGTGGCGTCCTGGCCGCCCACGCGCTGGGCCACGTCGGGGCGCTGGGCGAGGAGGACCTGGCCGCCGACCCGGACCTGGCCGGCGTGGCTGGGCTCGGCCGTGCGGGCCTCGAGCTGCAGTACGACGACGTCCTGCGCGGGCGCCCCGGCCTGGAGCGGGTGACCGTGGACAGTGCTGGGCACCGCGTCTCCGGTGGGGTGGCGACCCCGGCGCAGGCCGGCGCCACCCTCGTCACGAACTTCGACGCGCGCCTGCAGGCCGTGGTGGAGCAGCAGCTGGCCGCCGCCCTGACCCGCGCGCGTGGGCGCATCGACCCGGTCACCGACCGGCCCTACGTCGCCGACGGGGGTGCCGCGGTCGTCCTCGACGTGCGCACCGGCGCCGTGCTCGCGCTTGCCTCCGCGCCCACGTTCGACGCCAATGTGTGGACCGGCGGGATCTCCGCGGGTGCCTATGCCACGCTCACCGACCCCGACGCGGGCCAGCCGCTGCTGAACCGGGCCGTGGGCTCCGCGCTGGCCCCGGCCTCGACGTTCAAGGTGGTCAGCACCGCCGCCGCGCTCGAGAACGGGTACTCGGGCACCGCGGCGATGCCGTGCCCGAGCACGCTACCGGGTCGGCGGGCGCGCGTTCCGCAACTACGAGTCCAAGTCGCACGGCTCGCTGGACCTCGCGCGCGCCCTCGAGGTCTCCTGCGACACCGTCTACTACCGCATCGCCCACGACCTGTGGCGCGCCGACGGCGGTGCCGAGCCCGTCGCGCAGCCCGGCGATGCGATCGCGGGCATCGCGGCCGAGTTCGGCTTCGGCCGGGCCACCGGCATCGACCTGCCCGGCGAGGTGCCCGGCACGCTGGCCAGCCGGCAGCTCAAGCAGGCACAGTGGGACGCCCAGCACGAGGCGTGGTGCGCGCGCGCCGAGGACGGCTACCCGGAGGTCGCCGACCGCGAGCGGGCCCGCTACCTGACTCGGGTCGCCCGGGAGAACTGCGCCGACGGGATGCGCTGGCGCGTGGGCGACGCCCTCAACGCCGCGATCGGCCAGGGCGACACCGCCGCCACGGTCCTGCAGGTGGCCGCTGCCTACGCCGCGGTGGCCAACGGCGGCACCCTGTGGCGCCCGCAGGTCGGTCGTGCCCTGATCGACGCCCAGGGCGGCGTGGTCCGGGAGTTCGCGCCCGAGGTGGCCGGCACCCTGGCCGAATCGCCGCAGACCCTGGCCTACCTGCGCGAGGCGCTGGCGGGCGTGGTCGCCCGGGGCACCGCCCGCAAGGTGTTCGCCGGGTTCCCCCTCGACGAGGTGCCGGTCGCCGGCAAGACGGGCACCGGGGAGGTGTTCGGCCGGCAGGCCACCTCGTGGTTCGCGAGCTTCGCGCCGGCCGACGCCCCCCGCTACGCGGTCGTGATGGTGATCTCCCAGGGCGGCACCGGGGGGGGCACCTCCGCGCGCAGCGTCCGGGCCATCCACGAGGCCCTGTTCGGGGTCCACGACGGCGGGGCCGACCCCGGGCGCAGCGTCCTGGCCGGTGGGGACGTGGCCGAGGGGCTGCCGACGTTCGGCGCCGACGGGGTTCCGGTGGCCCCGGGGACCGGGGCCGGGAGTGGGGCCGCGTCGGGGGCCGGGCGCGGGGCCGGGCCGGCGGACGGGAGCGGGGCCACCACGGGGGCCGACCCGGGGTCCGGCGACGGGGCGGGGCCGTGACCGTGCCGCTGCCCACCCGTGGCCCGTCGACCGGGATGCCCGTGGCAGCCGCCGGGAGCGCGACCCCACGGACCGCGCCGCAGCCTCTCCGCCGGTGGGACTGGCCCCTCGTCCTCGCCGCGATCTCCCTGTGCCTGCTGGGCACCGCGCTGGTCTGGTCGGCCACCTCCGCGCGGCTCACTGCGAACGGCCAGTGGGGCGGCTCCTCGGCGGCGCGGCACCTGGCCAACCTGGTGATCGGCCTGGGCCTGTGCTGGGTCGTCTCCCGGATGGGCCACCGGGCGCTGCGCCGCTACACGCCGATCCTCTACGGGCTGAGCATCACGGGGCTGCTGCTGGTCCTCTCCCCGGTCGGCAGCACCATCAACGGGGCCCACGCGTGGATCCGGCTGCCGGCCGGGTTCACCATCCAGCCCTCGGAGTTCGCCAAGGTCGCGATCATCGTCGCCGTGGCCCTCGTCCTGGCCGACCGCAGCCCCACCGACGTCCCGGATGGGCGCACGGTGCTGCGCGCCCTGGTCATCGCCGCCGTGCCCGCGGGCCTCGTCCTGCTGCAGCCGGACCTGGGCACCGTGCTGGTCATCGGCGCCATCGTCGCGGGCATGCTGGTGGTCGCCGGGGTACCCGCCCGGTACCTGCTCGCCCTGGCGGGCGCCGGTGCCGCTGCCATCGCGGTGGCCTTCGCGGTCGGGGTGATCGACGACTACCAGATCGACCGGCTCACGGCCTTCGCCCGGCCCGAGGAGGGCGCGCGCACGTTCGGGTACAACACCCAGCAGGCCCGCATCGCCATCGGCGCCGGGGGACTGCTGGGCCGGGGCCTGGGCTCGGGCACCCAGACCCAGGGCGGGTTCGTGCCGTTCAACCACACCGACTTCGTGTTCTCCGTGGCCGGTGAGGAGCTCGGCTTCGTCGGCGTGTGCGTGCTGCTCGGGCTGCTGGCGGTGGTGCTCTGGCGTGGGTTGACCATCGCGCTGCGGGCCCGGGACCTCTTCGGCCGGCTGGTGGCCAGCGGCGTCGTGCTGTGGATCGGCCTGCAGTCGTTCGAGAACATCGGGATGAACCTCGGGATCATGCCCGTCACGGGGGTGCCGCTGCCGTTCGTGTCGTACGGGGGTTCGTCGATGTTCGCCGTGTGGATAGGGATCGGCCTGCTGCTCAACGTGCACGCCGCGACCGGCGCGGGGGAGTGAGGCGGCGTCCCGCGGGGGCAACTGGTCGGCCCAAGGCTGTGACCGACCCGGTTGGCGTTGGCCGCGCTCAGCGCACGACGACCGTGAACGTCACGGTCGGGCCCATCCCGGCAGGGGTGAACCGCAGGGGCGTCGTGCCGGTCTTGGCCGCCGTGAACGAGAACACGTCGGTGTAGGTCATCCCCGGCACCTCCACGGTGCTGCCCGGACCCTCGACCTGAGGCGTGCAGTAGGAGACCAGCTGCGGCGCGGCCGGGGCTGCGATCCACTCCAGCTGGTCGGCGCTGCGCGCGGGCAGCTCGACCCTCAGGCGCTGGTTGGCGGCCAGCCGGACCGTCGACCCGGCGTCGTCGGCGCTCACCCGCACCAGGTCCTGGTCGGTCCCCGGCGTGAGGGCTCCCGGCCCGTCGACCACGCTGACGGTGACGGCGAACGTGTCGGTCGGCACGGCGGTGCTCTCCACGCGGTTGTACTTCAGCCGCAGCGGGACCGTGCCCACGGCGACGGCCTCGAAGGTCATCACCTGCAGGTGCTGCATCGCGGTGTCCCACTGCGCGCAGTACGGGGCCAGGGTCGACTCGAGGTCGACGGTGCCCTCCTGGATGAACCATGCCGACTGCGCGCCGCCGGGATCGGGCAGCTCGACGACCACCTTGCCGCCGCGAAGGACCCGTGCGGTCCCGCCGTCGTCACCGGCGCCGAGCTGGACCTGGAACGCGGCGGGCGTTGCGGAGTGGCTGCTGGAGGGCGTCCCCGTGGGGCTGCCCGAGGTGGACGGGCTGGCCGACGTCGGGGTCGGACTGGCGGAGGCCGTCGGGGCCGGGCTCGTCGACGCCGACCCCGACGGCCCCGTGGTCGTGGGGCTCGGCTCGGTCCCGTTCGTCCCCCCACACCCTGACAGGGCCACCGCCAGGGCCAACGTCACCAACGCCGTGCGCCCCACGTCTCCAGAGTGCTCGCCGCGGAAGCGCCGAGCCACAAGGCCCCGAGGTCCCGTCCCGCGGCCCGGATCGGCGATGGGACGGCCGATCACAGGATCGGGTACATCCGACCCGTGTGCTCGCCGGTCTCGTAGATCTCCGCCGGAGGGCCCACGATCGCCGGATCGGGGATGCCCACGATGTCGGTGTTCTTGTCGGGGTAGTCGACGTTGGCCAGCACCCAGCGCATGGCCTCGATCCGGCCGCGCTTCTTGTCGTTGGAGCGCACGATCGTCCACGGCGCCCACTCGCGGTCGGTGTAGAAGAGCATGGCCTCCTTGGCGTCGGTGTAGTCCTCCCACCGGTCCAGGATCGCGAGGTCCATCGGGGAGAGCTTCCACTGGCGCACGGGGTCGATCTTGCGGATCGTGAACCGGGCCACCTGCTCCTTGCGGCTCACGGAGAACCAGAACTTGAACAGGATGATCCCGCTGCGCACGAGCATGCGCTCGAACTCCGGCGCCTGCCGCATGAACTCCTCGTACTCCTCCTGGGAGCAGAACCCCATCACCCGCTCCACGCCGGCCCGGTTGTACCAGGAGCGGTCGAACATCACGATCTCACCGGCGCTGGGCAGGTGCTTGATGTAGCGCTGGAAGTACCACTGGGTGCTCTCCTCGCGGGAGGGCTTCTCCAGGGCCACGACCTGCGCGCCGCGCGGGTTCATGTGCTCCATGAACCGCTTGATCGTGCCCCCCTTGCCCGCAGCGTCGCGTCCCTCGAACACCATGGCGATCCGCGTGCCGGACTCCTTGACCCAGGCCTGCATCTTCAGCAGCTCGATCTGCAGCAGCCGCTTGGTCACCTCGTACTCGCGGCGGCTCATCCGCTCGTCGTAGGGGTAGCCCTCGCGCCACGTGCCGACCGGGGTGCCGTCCGGGCCGAGCAGCACCGGGTCGTCGACCTCGTCCCAGGTGTCGGTGGCCGTGAGGCCCAGGCGCTGGAGGCTGTCGTCGTCGCCGTCCTGCAGGGCGTCGATGATGTCGGCGAGGTCCATCACGGACTCGAGGTCGAACTCGCGGGCATCGCGATGGGAGTTCATGGCCCGATCATGGCGTGCACCGGGTGGACCTCGCACCAGCAGGAGCACGCCCGTGCGCGCGTCGTCCCGGGAGGGGTCGGCCCGTTCGCCCGGCCGTCACGCGTGCGTCACCGGTTCGCCACGCGGGTGCCCGGCCGGGGCGGCCGGTGCAGCACGGGTGCCGTGCGGGAGCGGACGGGCGACGGCGCGCGAGTGCGGACGGTCGCGCGGGTGCCGTGGGGGAGCGGACGGGCGCCGGGCCGGGCTGCGCGAGTCCGGACGTTCGCGCGGGTGCTGCGCGGTTCCACTGGGGCGCGGCCGGTCCGGACGGTCTGGCGGCCTCACGTCAACGGTGGGGGCGCGCCCGTACGGGGCGGCGCCACTGGCGTCGGCGGGGCTATCCTCGCGCTCGTGAGTCCTGCCCTTCAGAGATGGCTGGCCCTGCGCACCTACCTCTCCGAGGACGCGTTCGGGGGCCCGAAGGTGCTGAAGCTGTCATGGGTGATCAACGCCCAGAAGGGTGGCACGCTGCCGTTCGTGCTCGCCCTCATGGCGCTCACCGACACCTGGACGGCCACCGCCTGGACCTACCTGGCCCTCCACGGCAGCTATGGGCTCATCTGGCTGCTCAAGGACCGCGTGATGCCCGACCCGCGGTGGGAGGTCCGGGTCACCTTCGGCGGGGCGCTTCTGTCGTTCCTGTTCGTCCTCGGCCCCTACTGGATCGCCCCGATCCTGCTGGTGCGCGACGACACGCAACAGCCTGCGTGGCTGCTGGCCGCCGCCGCGATCGCCTACGCCCTGGGCGTGGTCGTGATGATGGGCTCCGATGCGCAGAAGTACTTCACCCTGCGCCTGCGGCGCGGGCTGATCACCGACGGCTTCTTCGCCCGCGTCCGCCACCCCAACTACCTCGGGGAGATGGTGCTCTACGCGAGCTTCGCGTGGGTGGCCGGCCACGTGCTGCCGTGGCTGGTGCTCGCGTGGGTGTGGCTGGCGCTCTTCGTGCCCAACATGCTCGGCAAGGAGGCCAGCATGAGCCGCTATCCGGAATGGGCGG
Source organism: uncultured Actinomycetes bacterium (assembly GCA_963777855.1). Lineage (GTDB taxonomy): Bacteria > Actinomycetota > Actinomycetes > S36-B12 > CAIYMF01 > Prado023. The sequence goes on from CAVZRW010000012.1 coordinate 33,369, forward strand.
CCTACAAGGCCCGCACGGGCATGCTCCTGCCCCGCCTGCGCCGTGCCCCAGCGCCCGCGCCGATCCCCGCCGAGCGCCCCCGAGTCGGCTGATCGCCCGCCACCGCTGGCCCCGCCCGCCCCGCCCGCCACCCAGTCGGCTGACCGCCCCAGACCGCATGCCTCCAGCACCGCCCGCCCCCAGCAAACGCCCGCCCCCAGCACCACACGTCCCAAGCGAAGCCCGTCCCCAGCAAAGCCCGCCCCCAGCACCGCACGTCCCGCCCCAGATCGGTCCAGGTCTCGTCGAGGGGACCTGGATTGATCCAACTCTGCTTGCCAAGGACGGCCTCGAAGTTGGAGCAATTCGCCGCGGGTGGGGCGCCATACCGGGGGGCACTCCCTCGCCGCGGTGTGAGCGCCGTGCGTGGGCGCCACGCCGAACCGCCTTCGGCTCCACCTCGGTGCCCTCGCCGTGGATAGCAGCCTCGCTCATGGATTCGTCGTTTCCCGTGCCACCACCGGCGCACGGGGAAGACCTCGCACACGAGATCGTGGTCCAGCAGCCGGGTGGGGCGCCCGGTCACATCAATCGTGTGTGCGAGGTCGGGGAGTGCTGGGGGATCCTGCGCGTCAAACGACCGAAGCGTTCGCGAGGTTGCCGGTGGCCCCGGCCCTCGGCCCCCGCCTCGGTCGCCGGGCCCCCACCCCCGGCCCCCACCCCCGGCCCGTCGCCCGCCCTCCGGAACCCCGGGCTGGGCGGGGAGGTGCGGAACTCGCGACAGGGTCGCCCACGCGGATCCGGTCTACCCTTGGCGGATGCGTGAACCGTCGATGCGCCCGAGCGCGCCCGTGTTCGACCGGCTCGAGACGGTCCTACCCCTGATCAGCAAGCCCGTGCAGTACATCGGCGGTGAGCTCAACGCCGCGTCCAAGGACTGGGACGCCAACCGCGTGCGGTGGGCGCTGATGTACCCCGACGCCTACGAGGTGGGCCTGCCCAACCAGGGCGTGCAGATCCTCTACGAGGTGCTCAACGAGACCACCGGCGTGCTCGCCCAGCGCAGCTACGCGGTGTGGCCCGACCTCGAGAGGCTGATGCGTGAGCGCGACATCCCGGCGTTCACGGTCGACGGCCACCGCCCACTCGGCGCGTTCGACCTCGTCGGGGTCTCGTTCTCCACCGAGCTGGGCTACACCAACATGCTCACCAGCCTCGACCTGGCCGGGATCCCGCTGATGGCCGCCGAGCGCAGCGACCTGCACCCGCTCGTGGTCATGGGCGGGCACGCGGCCTTCAACCCCGAGCCGGTGGCCGATTTCGTCGACGTCGTGGTGCTCGGCGACGGCGAGGAGGCCGTGCTCGCGATCAGCGAGGTCGTCGTCCGCGTTCAAGGCCGAGAACCCCGGCTTCGGCGAGCCCGGCGGGGTGGGCGGCGCGGACTGCGGCGAACTGCGCCGCGCCCTGCTCGAGCGCCTCGCGCCACGGGGGGCGTGTACGTGCCGGCGTTCTACGAGGTGGAGTACCTTCCCGACGGCCGGATCGGCGCGCGTCGTCCCGACGAACGCCGACGCCCCCTGGCGCGTGGCCAAGCACACGCTGATGGACCTCGACGAGTGGCCCTACCCGAAGAATCCACTGGTGCCGCTGGCCGAGACCGTCCACGAGCGGATGAGCGTGGAGATCTTCCGCGGCTGCACGCGCGGCTGCCGGTTCTGCCAGGCCGGGATGATCACCCGTCCGGTGCGCGAGCGGTCCACGGCGGTCCTGGGCCAGATGATCGACAACGGCCTGTGCAAGACCGGCTTCGAGGAGGTCGGGATGCTCTCGCTGAGCAGCGCCGACCACTCCGAGATCGCCGAGCTGGCCAAGGGCCTGGCCGACCGGTACGAGGCCGACCAGGTCGTCGCTGTCCCTGCCGAGCACCCGCGTCGACGCGTTCAACATCGACCTGGCCAACGAGCTCTCCCGCAACGGTCGGCGCTCCGGGCTCACGTTCGCCCCCGAGGGCGGTAGCGAGCGGATGCGCCAGGTGATCAACAAGATGGTCACCGAGGAGGACCTGATCGGCACCGTCACCGCCGCGTACGGGGCGGGGTGGCGCCAGGTCAAGCTCTACTTCATGTGCGGGCTGCCCACCGAGGAGCTCGATGACGTGCTGCAGATCGCCGAGCTCGCGCGCAACGTGATCCGCGCCGGGCGTGCCGCCTCCGGCACGCGCGACATCCGGTGCACCGTCTCCATCGGGGGGTTCGTGCCCAAGCCGCACACCCCGTTCCAGTGGGCCGCCCAGCTCGACCACGAGACCACCGACGCGCGCCTGCACGCCCTGCGCGACGCGATCCGCGCCGACCGTGAGTACGGCCGCGCCATCGGGTTCCGCTACCACGACGGCCGGCCCGGCATCGTCGAGGGCCTGCTCTCCCGCGGCGACCGCCGGGTCGGCCGGGTCATCCTCGAGGTCTGGCGGGACGGCGGCCCGGTTCGACGGGTGGAGCGAGCACTTCTCCTTCGAGCGCTGGATGGCGGCCGCCGATCGGGCGCTTGCCGACGAGCCGGTGGACGTGGACTGGTACACCATCCGTGAGCGCGCCCAGAACGAGGTGCTGCCCTGGGACCACCTCGACTCCGGGCTGGACCGCGACTGGCTGTGGCAGGACTGGCAGGACGCACTGGCCGGCGGGGAGGTCGAGGACTGCCGGTGGACGCCGTGCTTCGACTGCGGGGTCTGCGACCACCTCGGCACCGAGATCCAGGTCGGCCCGACCGAGGCCGTTCTGCTGCCGCTGCCGACCGTGCGCCCGCGCGTCGAGGCGCTCTGATGGCCGCCCGCACCCCCGACCGCGAGGTCGTTCCCGCCGTGCAGAAGCTGCGCATCCGCTACGCCAAGCGCGGGCCCCTGCGGTTCTCCTCGCACCGCGACTTCCAGCGAGCCCTGGAGCGGGCGCTGCGACGGGCGAAGGTGCCCATGGCCTACTCGGCCGGGTTCTCGCCGCACCCGAAGGTCTCCTACGCCAACTCCGCGCCGACCGGTGCCGCGAGCGAGGCGGAGTACGTCGAGATCGGCGTCGTTCGCCGCTGTGACCCCGACGCGCTTCGGGTGGCCCTCGACGAGGCGCTGCCGCCCGGCCTGGACGTGATCGACGTGGTCGAGGCGCGGACCTCCGACCTGGTCGCCCGGCTGCAGGCCAGCCGCTGGCGCATCGAGGTCCCGGGAGTCACTGTCAAGGCCGTGGCGGCGGCGTGGCAGGCGGTGCGCGAGGCCGAGGCCGTGCCCGTGCAGCGGCTGATGAAGCAGGGCCTGCGCACGATCGACATCCGCCCGGCGCTCGTCGCCGGCGAGGTCGTCGACGCGGGGCCCCTGGGCGCCGCGCTCGAGCTGGCGGTGGCCAACGTGACGCCGACCGTGCGCCCCGCTGAGATCCTCGTCGCGCTGCGCGAGCTCGGCGGGCTCGCCGACGGGGATCCGGCCCGCGCCACCCGCCTGGCCCAGGGCCCGCTCGGGGAGGAAGGCGCGGTGGGCGATCCGCTGGACGCCGACCGTCAGGCCGTCACCACAGTCGGGTAGTCCTCGGCAGGCTCGGGTGACGGCCCGGGAGTGCACCGTTCGCAGGCGCTGGGTGTGACGGATTGGTGACTCGGCGCGACCAATCGGCGCGTTCGGGGAGCCGTGGGGGCCCGGTGTGGCATAATTCGCCTGTCGCCACGGCCGGACATCGGCTACGGCGAACCTGCGTTCGAAGCGTCGCGCCGAACCGTCCTTAGTGCCGCCCCGTTGGAGCTGGCACAGGGAAGGCCCCGGTAGTGACCGTCTGAAGGCGAGTTCCGCCCCAGACGGGCCGCAACGATCGTGGCGCCCGGGTCAGACGCACACCCCACGTGCGCATCCCGGGCAGTACCAGAGGCTTTGTCGGGCCGCGTGCGCGCGATCTGACCATACGCAGGGTCCTGCGTGCGCGGTCCTCCGCCGCGCGGAACCCGTGAGGAGACCACCATGGTCGATGTCAGCGAGAACCAGTTCAGCGACGCGGCCCAGGTGGCGACCTCGGCGCCGAGGCGGCGGCGTTCGGCCAGCCGCCCCGCTGGCCCGCCCGCTGTCGAGACCCCCGAGATCCAGCTCCCTGAGTCGGCCGAGGCCGCGCAGGAGCAGCTCGGCTTCGACGAGGACGCACCGGAGGCGCCGGCTGACGCGCCCGAGGCCGTCGACGAGGACGAGGGGGACGAGGTCGGCGAGTCTGCGGTCGACGAGTCGGGAGCCGATGAGCCTGGAGCCGATGAGCCTGGAGCCGACGAGTCGGGGGCCGCCGGCGAGCAGGCTGGAGCCGAGCCCGACGCTCCGGCGGCCGAGCCCACCTCCGACGCGGAGGCCGGGGCGGACTCCGACGCCACCGCCGAGCCCACCTCCGACGCCACCGCCGAGCCCACCCCCGCCGAGGCCCCCGCCGCTCCCGCCCGGCGCTCGCGTCGCGCCACCCGCGGAGTGACCACCGTGGCCTTCTCCGCCGTGCCCGAGCCCGTGGTCCCCGAGGCCGCCGGTGCGCCGGGCGAGGTGCCGGTGGCCGCCGTGTTCCAGCCGCCGGACGAGACCCGCGCCGTGCGCCGCCAGCGCCGCGAACGCCCGACCGCAGCCCAGCGTGCCGAGGCGGCAGCCCAGCGCGCGGAGGCCGCCGCTGCCGAGGCCGACGAGGCCGACCAGCCCGCCGAGGCAACCGGCGACGTGCGCGACTCCGGCTCCGCCCGCACCCGGCCGGCTCGCGAGGAGTCGACCCGAGGCGGGAACCGACGCGCGCAGTCCACCGAGGACACAGACTCCGACGAGCCCGACACGGACGCCGAGGACCGCGACGACCGCGAGGACTCCGAGGACGCGGACGGTGCACCGCGCCGTCGCCGCCGCCGCGGTGGCCGTCGCCGTCGCCGTCCGGGCCAGGGCGCTGGTGAGGAGGGCGAGGCCCGCGAGGACGTCGACTCCGAGGCCGAGCGCGCCGACGACAAGGACGGCCCCGCACGCTCCACCGAGGCGGAGGACTCCGACGAGGAGCCCGACGGCGAGTCCGAGGGCGACGACGCCTCGGAGTCCCCGAGCGCCCGTCGCCGTCGCCGACGTCGCCGCCGGGCCGGCGTGGCCGAGGAGATGGAGGACCTCTCCACCGACGACCCGCCGAACACCGTGGTCAAGGTGCGCGAGGGCCGCAAGCCCTCCGACGAGATCACCTCCGTGCGCGGATCGACTCGCATCGAGGCCAAGAAGCAGCGCCGCCGCGACGGCCGCGAGGCCAGCCGCCGGCGCGCCCCGATCCTCACCGAGGCTGAGTTCCTGGCCCGTCGGGAGTCGGTCAACCGGGTGATGTGCGTGCGCGAGCACGGCGACCGCACCCAGATCGCCGTCCTCGAGGACGACGTGCTCGTCGAGCACTACGTGAACCGCCACGAGTCCTCCTCGATGGTCGGCAACGTGTACCTGGGCAAGGTGCAGAACGTGCTGCCCTCGATGGAGGCCGCGTTCGTCGACATCGGTCGCGGCCGCAACGCCGTGCTCTACGCCGGCGAGGTCAACTGGGAGGCCGCAGGCCTCGAGGGCCAGCCCAAGCGCATCGAGCTGGCGCTGAAGTCCGGTGACCCGATCCTGGTGCAGGTCACCAAGGACCCGATCGGCCACAAGGGCGCTCGGCTGACCAGCCAGATCTCGCTGCCGGGTCGCTTCCTGGTCTACGTGCCCGAGGGCTCGATGACAGGGATCTCGCGCAAGCTCCCCGACACCGAGCGGGCCCGGCTCAAGGGCATCCTCAAGGACGTCGTGCCGGAGGGCGCGGGTGTGATCGTGCGCACCGCCGCCGAGGGGGCCTCCGAGGAGCAGCTCGACCGCCGACGTGCACCGCCTGACCGCGCAGTGGACCGACATCCAGAAGAAGTCGAAGTCGGCCTCGGCGCCGGCCCTTCTCTACGGCGAGCCGGACCTGGCCATCAAGGTCGTGCGCGACATCTTCAACGAGGACTTCACCTCCCTGGTCGTGCAGGGGGAGTCGACCTGGGAGACCCTGCACGAGTACATCGGGTGGGTCGCCCCCGACCTGCTGCCCAAGCTCGCCCGCTGGGTCGAGCCGACCGAGCTCTACTCGGCGCACCGCATCGACGAGCAGCTGAGCAAGGCACTCGACCGCAAGGTGTGGCTGCCCTCGGGCGGCTCGCTGGTGATCGACCGCACCGAGGCGATGACCGTCGTCGACGTGAACACCGGCAAGTTCACCGGCCAGGGCGGCAACCTCGAGGAGACCGTCACCAAGAACAACCTCGAGGCCGCTGAGGAGATCGTGCGCCAGCTGCGGCTGCGCGACATCGGCGGGATCATCGTGGTGGACTTCATCGACATGGTCCTCGAGAGCAACCGCGACCTCGTGCTGCGCCGCCTGGTCGAGTGCCTCGGCCGGGACCGCACCAAGCACCAGGTGGCGGAGGTCACCTCGCTGGGCCTGGTCCAGATGACGCGCAAGCGCATCGGCCAGGGGCTGCTCGAGGTCTTCTCGGTGCCGTGCGAGCACTGCAGCGGCCGGGGGCACATGATCCAGGCGGAGCCTGTGGACGGCGACTCGGGCTCCGAGGAGCAGCCCCGCCGTGGTGGGGAGCGCGGGGATCGTGGGCGCCGGGGCTCGCGCGGGACCCAGCCGGTGAACCTGGGCGGCAAGCAGACGGGCAAGACCCCGCCGCCGCCGAAGTTCGACGAGCAGGGCCACGTGGACCACCACGAGGAGCATGCCGCCCCGAGTGGGCAGGGCGTGTCGGACGCGGTCGAGGAGGCTGCCGAGGACGTCACCGCCACGGGAGTCGCGGTCGAGGAGGTCGCGGTCGGGGAGACGGTGGTCGAGACTGCGGCCGAGGCCCGGGTGGACGAGACTGTGGCGGAGGCGGATCCGCTGGTCGAGGTTGCGGACGTCGACGCCCCGGTGGTCGAGGCCCCGTTGGTCGAGGATGCGCTGGAGGCGGATCCTGCCGTCGAGGACGTCGCGCTGGTCGAGGCCGCGCTGGTCGAGGCCGCGCTCGGCGAGGTCCCGGTCGCCGGGGACGTCGAACTGGTCGAGGCCCTGGGCAGCGCCGAGGATCCCGGAACCTCCGACGGCACCGGGCTCGCGGGGCAGGACACTGATCGCGTCGAGCGTGAGGGCGAGCCCGAGTCAGAGCGCGAGCGTGAGTCCGCGTCCGAGCGCGTGCCCGTCGATTCCGGCGGCCACGAGGCGGTTTGACCGGGGCCGATCGGCTCCGTACCCTAGAACCCTGGCGCGTGAGCGCCGAACGCATGTCCGTGCCCGTGATCCGGGTGCGTTCAGCCCCGAACCGATCTCAGGAGTGCCCTCCCGTGTACGCCATTGTCCGCTCAGGCGGTCGTCAGGAGAAGGTCGCCGTCGGCGACGTCATCGAGACCAACCGTGTCGAGGGTGAGCCCGGCGCCACCGTCGTGCTCCCCGCGCTGCTGCTGGTCGACGGTGAGACCGTCACCTCCGATGCTGCGACCCTGTCCGGTGTGACGGTCTCCGCGGAGGTCCTCGAGCACACCAAGGGCCCCAAGGTCGAGATCCTCAAGTACAAGAACAAGACCGGCTACCGCAAGCGGCAGGGCCACCGTCAGGCCCTCACCCAGCTGCGCGTGACCGGCATCGAGAGCGGGAAGTGACCTCATGGCTCATAAGAAGGGTGCATCCAGCACGCGCAACGGTCGGGACTCGAACGCCCAGCGCCTCGGCGTGAAGCGCTTCGGCGGTCAGGTCGTCCAGGCCGGCGAGATCATCATCCGCCAGCGTGGCACGCACTTCCACCCCGGCGCCAACGTCGGCCGCGGGGGCGACGACACCCTGTTCGCCCTGGCCCCCGGCGCCGTCCAGTTCGGCACCGCGCGCGGTCGTCGCGTCGTGAACATCGTCGAGGTCCCGGCTGGCTGAGGCCGGACCACTTCAGCGGAGGCGGGCCCGGTGGGCTCGCCTCTTCTGTGTTCCGGCCCCGAAGCGACCCACGCTCGCGCAGGGCCGCTCCCGGCCCCATCACCCCACCCCCGGCCCCACCACCCCCGGCCCACCACCCCCGGCCCCACCACCCCACCCCCAAACCCTCCGCCCCCCTCCCGCAGAATCTCCGCCACGTGCTCGAATCTCCCGGCATGACGAGGAGATTCGAGCAGGAAGCGGAGAATCTCGCGGGGAACCGGCCGGGGAGGAACACCAGCGCAGAGGAGAGCGGCCCATGGCGACATTCGTCGACGAGGTGGTCATCCATGCCGCCGCAGGGGATGGCGGTCACGGCTGCGCCTCGGTCCATCGGGAGAAGTTCAAGCCGCTCGGCGGCCCGGACGGGGGCAACGGGGGCCGCGGGGGAGACGTCGTGCTGCTCGCCGACGCCGGCACGCCGAGCCTGCTCGAGTACCACCACGCCCCGCACCGCCGCGCGACCAGTGGCCAGCCCGGCCAGGGCGGGCACCGCAACGGGGCCAACGGGGCCGACGTGGTCCTGCCCGTGCCCGTGGGCACCGTGGTCAGCGTCGACGGCGAGGTCGTCGCCGACCTGCCCGTGGCCGGTGCCTCGGTCGTGATCGCCCGTGGTGGCCGCGGGGGCCTGGGCAACGCGGCCCTGGCGTCCTCGCGCCGCAAGGCCCCGGGCTTCGCCCTGCTCGGCGAGCCGGGCGAGACCACCACCGTGACCCTCGAGCTCAAGACCGTGGCGGACATCGGCCTGGTCGGCTACCCGAGCGCGGGCAAGTCCTCGCTGATCGCAGCGATGAGCGCCGCCCGGCCGAAGATCGCCGACTACCCGTTCACCACGCTCGTGCCCAACCTCGGAGTGGTCACCGCAGGTTCGACCGTCTACACGGTGGCCGACGTGCCCGGCCTGATCCCGGGGGCCTCGCAGGGCCGTGGGCTGGGCCTGGAGTTCCTGCGCCACGTGGAGCGCTGCGCGGCGCTGGTGCACGTGCTCGACTGCGCGACGCTCGAGCCCGGGCGCGATCCGCTCTCCGACCTCGACATCATCGAGGCTGAGCTCGCCGAGTACGGCGGCCTGGCCGACCGGCCCCGGTTGGTCGTGCTCAACAAGATCGACGTCCCCGAGGGTCGTGACCTGGCCGAACTGGTGCGCCCCGACATCGAGGCCCGCGGGCTGCCCGTCTTCCTGGCCTCGGCCGTCTCGCACGAGGGCCTGCGCGAGCTGTCGTTCGCGATGGCCCGGATCGTCGCCGAGCAGCGCGCGACGATCCCCGAGGTCACCGTTCAGCGCATCGTCATCCGGCCCACCGCCGTCGACGAGTCCGGGTTCGAGGTCGTCCGTGAGGGCCAGGCGTTCCGCGTGCGCGGCGAGCGACCCGGAGCGCTGGATCCGCCAGACCGACTTCTCCAACGACGAGGCCGTCGGCTACCTGGGCGATCGGCTGGCCCGCCTCGGCGTGGAGGACGAGCTCGTGCGCCTGGGGGCCACGCCGGGCGACGAGGTGCGGATCGGGCCGCAGGACAACAGCGTGGTCTTCGACTGGGAGCCGACCGTGCGCGCCACGGGCCCCGGCCCCCGCGGCCAGGACCTGCGCATCGACGCCCCCACCGCCCGGGTCCACGGGCGCACCCGCGCCCAGCTCGAGGAGGGCGAGGAGCCCGAGGCCGGCTGGGCGCCCGACCCCGTCGACGAGGCTCCGCGGGTGCACCGGCGCGCCGCGGCGGCGGGCTCGACGGCGAGCCCCGGCGCCGTTCCTGACGCGAGCGCGTCCATCCGCGCCCTGGGGACGGGGGCCGATCCCGACGAGGCGGAGTCCCGATGAGCCCCCCTGCAGGTGCCGACGCCCCGTGGCAGGCCATTCGTGAGGCCCGTCGAGTCGTGGTCAAGGTCGGCTCGTCGTCGTTGACGCGCCGCGCCGGTGAGCCCAACACGTCTGGGGTGGACGACGCGCAGGCCGGGGGCACTCCGGTGCTCGCCGGGGTCTCCGCCGGCATCGACGTGGCCAGGGTGGGCGAGCTCGTCGACGCGCTGTCCGCAGCGGGTAGGCGCGGAGCCGAGCTCGTGCTGGTCTCCTCGGGTGCCATCGCCACCGGGATCGCGCCGCTGGGGCTGCGCCGCCGACCCCGCGACCTCGCCTCCGCCCAGGCGGCCGCCTCAGTCGGTCAGGGCATCCTCATGGCGCACTACCACGATGCCTTCGGCCGCCACGGACGCAACGTCGGGCAGGTGCTGCTCACCGCCGACGACCTCATCCGCCGGGCGCACTACCGCAACGCCCAGCGCACGCTCGAGCGCCTGCTCGAGCTCGACGTGGTGCCCATCGTCAACGAGAACGACACCGTGGCCACTGCCGAGATCCGGTTCGGCGACAATGACCGCCTCGCTGCGCTCGTGGCCCATCTCGTGCGCGCTGACGCGCTGATCCTGCTCTCCGACGTCGACGGCCTCTACGACGGGCCGCCCGATCGTGGCGGGAGCGCCCTGATCCGCCAGGTCGCCTCGGCGGCGGATCTGGAGTCCGTCGTCATCGGCGGCACCGGGTCCGCGGGGGTGGGCCTCGGCGGCATGGGCACCAAGGTCGAGGCGGCGCGGATCGCCACCGAGGCCGGCATCCCGGTCGTGCTGACCTCCGCGGCCAACGCCGGGCAGGCCCTGGCCGGTCAGTCGGTCGGCACGTTCTTCCACGCCACCGGCGACCGGTCGGCCTCCCGCATGCTGTGGCTGGCCCACGCGACTGCGAGCCAGGGCCAGATCCACCTCGACGCCGGTGCCGTCAGGGCCGTGCGCGAGCGCGGCGCGTCACTGCTGCCGGCGGGGATCACCCACGTGGTGGGCGGATTCGTGGCCCGTGACCCCGTGGACCTGGTCGGGCCCGGCGGTGACGTGATCGGCCGCGGGCTGGTCGCCTACGACGCGGCGGAGCTCCCGGTGCTGCTCGGTCGGTCCACGCGCGATCTCGCCGCCGAGCTGGGCCCGGAGTACGAGCGCGAGGTCGTCCACCGCGACGACCTGGTCCTGCTCCGCTGACCCCGGGCCGCGGACGCTGATGAGCGGTCCGCCCGCGGTCGGCGGGGGCTCGGCGATGCGCCGCTGAGCGCTCGTACACGGCAGACCGGGCAGGGCTTGGCGCCGGGGGTGCGCGGCGGGTCACGGCCCCAAGGCTGCGCGGCTGGCTCGGCAGCGTGGCGGCGATTCGGGCCCCGTCGGGGGCGCTTCGGCCCCGTCTCGACGGAATGGGACATCGAAACGGGGCCCGGACTTATGGCGGTGGGCTTTGGCGGGTGGATGGGGGTGAGGCGGATCGGGCGCCCTCGCGGATCCGTGAGGCGGTGGGCGCGGGCCGATCCGTGTGCGGGCTCGGCCGGGACCGGGCTCGTCCGGGCTCGTCTACCCTTGGGCCATGTCCCAGGAACTCACCACCGAGCGCGACGACGTGCTGGCCACCGCCCGCCGGGCCAGGGAGGCGGCGGTCACCCTGCGCCAGCTGAACCGGGCCCAGAAGGACGCCGCCCTGCGCGCGATGGCCGAGGCCCTGCGCGCGCGCACACCCGAGATCCTGGCGGCCAACGCGGTGGATGTGCAGCGGGCCGTGGCCTCGGACACCCCCGCCGGGATCGTCGACCGGCTCACCCTGACCGAGGCGCGACTGGCCGACATCGCCGACGCACTGGCGGCGGTGGCCGACCTGCCCGATCCCGTGGGCGAGGTGGTGCGCGGCTGGACGCAGCCCAACGGCCTGGAGATCCGCCAGGTGCGCGTGCCCATGGGTGTGGTCGCGATGGTCTACGAGGCGCGCCCCAACGTCACCGTCGACGCCGCCGGGCTCTCGCTCAAGAGCGGCAACGCCGCGCTGCTGCGTGGGTCGAGCTCGGCCTACGACTCCAACACCGCCCTCGTCGAGGTGATGCGCGCCGCCCTGGGCGGCACCGACGTGCCCATCGATGCCGTGCAACTGGTCCCCGGGCGGACCCACGAGGCGGTCGAGACCCTCATGACCGCGCGCGGGCTGGTCGACCTGCTGATCCCGCGCGGCGGGGCGGGGCTGATCCGCAGTGTGGTCGACAACTCCACGGTGCCGGTCATCGAGACCGGGGTCGGCAACTGCCACGTGTACGTGGATGCCTCGGCCGACCTCGACAAGGCGGTGGCGATCCTGGTCAACTCCAAGACGCAGCGCACCAGCGTGTGCAACGCCGCCGAGACCGTCCTCGTGCACAGCGCGATCGCGGACACGTTCCTGCCCGCCGCACTGGCGGCCCTCGCCGAGCAGGGCGTGACCGTGCACGGCGACACCCGCATGGCCGAGCATGCGGGCGCGGCGGGCATCGGCTTCGCGCCCGTGACCGACGAGGACTGGGCCGCCGAGTACTACTCGCTGGACATCGCCGCAGGCGTCGTCGACTCCCTCGACGAGGCGTGCGCCCACATCCGGCGCTGGTCCAGCGGGCACACCGAGGCGATCGTGACCGAGGACCTCAGCGCCGCCCGCCGCTTCATCGGTGGGGTGGACTCCGCGGCCGTCATGGTCAACGCCTCGACCCGGTTCACCGACGGCGGGGAGTTCGGCTTCGGGGCCGAGATCGGGATCTCGACGCAGAAGCTGCACGCGCGCGGGCCGATGGGCCTGACCGAGCTGACCTCGACGACCTACATCGTGACTGGCGACGGGCACGTGCGCGGCTGACCACTCGGGTTCAGCAGACCGGCCCCGTGACCCGGGCGGCAGTGCGGTCCGCCGGTGGCGTGAGCTCAGCGGCAACCGGCCCTGCGCGCCGGAAGGCTCGCGCCCCTGGCCCGCGCGGGCTGGCGGCTCGGCCGCGCGCCGGGCGTGGGCACGGCCGCGGGCATCCGATAGGCTCGCGCCGCCGATCGAGGGAAGGAGCAGGGCGATGGTGAGCACGCTTGTGCGTCTGTCCGAAGGAGCTGCCGTCGAGGACCACCCGGGTGTGCCCGCGTGGGTGTTCGGCGTGGTCATGCTCGTGGTGCTGCTCCTGGCGCTCTTCGTCGTCACGCGGTTCGACCCCGACCGCTGAGGAGCCCCTGACCGATGACCCTCCGCCTCGGCGTGATGGGCGGGACGTTCGATCCCATCCATCACGGCCACCTGGTGGCCGCCTCCGAGGTGGCCCACCGGTTCGCCCTCGACGAGGTCGTGTTCGTGCCGACCGGCCAGCCGTGGCAGAAGTCCGGGCGCTCGGTCACCGCCGCCGAGAAACGCTACCTGCTCACGGTCGTGGCGACGGCTGACGACCCCCGGTTCACCGTGAGCCGGGTGGACATCGACCGCGAGGGCCCCACCTACACCGCCGATACCCTGCGCGACCTGCGCCGCGAGCGCCCGGACGCGCAGCTGTACTTCATCACCGGGGCCGACGCCCTGGGCTCGATCCTCAGCTGGCGCGACCCCGAGGACGTCCTGGCCCTCGCGCACCTGGTGGGCGTGACCCGGCCCGGCCACGCGGCCTCCGCGGCGCACCTGCCACCGGGCTCGGCCACGATCGTCGAGATCCCCGCCCTGGCCATCTCCTCCACGGACTGCCGTGCGCGGGTGGCTGCCGGGGCGCCCATCAGCTATCTGGTCCCGGTCGGGGTGGATCGTTACATCGCCAAGCTGGGTCTCTACCGGGGGAGTGAGCAGTGAGTCCCAAGCACGCCAGGCCCGAGCCCGACGAGGAGCCGGGGGGCGATCCCTCGCCCGGACTCGCGCCGGACTCCGGATCGAGCGCCACCGGCGGCTCGCACGCGGCGCCCGTCGATGACTACGCGCCCGAGGATCAGCCCGCGGCGCCCGATGCAGTGCCCGCCGAGGCGGCGCCCCCCGAACTCGCCCAGCCCGCCCCACCCGTGCACGCTCCAGCCCCAGGCCCATTGCCCGCCGCGGCGGAGCCGTCAACCGCCCCAGCCCCGGCGGCGCCCGCGCCGGCCGCGGCAGCCGGCCACCCCGCCACCCCCGCGACCCCCACCCCACCGCCCCGGCCACCCACCGCCCCAGCCCCGCCACCCGCGCCGGCCGCGGTGAGCCAACCGCCGCCACCGCGCCCACCCCCCGCCCGCCCGGCCTCCGGCGGGTCCGGGCGCTCCGGCGGGGTCCGGGTGCGCTCGCGGTGGATGTGGATCGCCCTGACCGTGCTCGGTGTCACCCTGCTGGTCGCCCTGCTGCTGTCCCTGCGTCCCGACGGCGGCGACGGCACGCCGGCGCCGAGCGCCTCGCCCACGCCGTTCGCCCAGCAGCAGACCCTGCTCATCCAGGTGCGCAACGACAGCGAGTTCGGCGCCGACAACATGGTCTCCGCAGTGGGCGGAGACCTGCCCGCCGCCCAGCTGCTGGTGCCCTCGCGGCTGATCGTGGACGTGCCCGGTGCTGGCCAGCAGACCCTGGGTGAGAGCGCGCGCCTGCTCGACAGGTCGGCATCGCAGGATGCCCTCTCCGACCTGCTGGCCCTGCGCATCGACGGAACCCTGAGCCTCGGCCGCCTGGCCCTGGCAGGGATGGTCGACTTCGTGGGCGGCATCACGGTCGACGTCGACCAGGACATCACGGTCACCGACGAGGAGACCGGCGAGACGACCGTCGTGCTGGCCAAGGGCACCACGCATCTCGACGGGACCCAGGCGGCCACCTACGCGCTGGCCTGGCTGCCAGACGAACCCGAGGCGGCGAGGCTGGCCCGGTACTCGGCGGTGATGACCGCCACGATCGGCGCCCTGCCCGACGACGCGCTGCGGATCCAGCAGATGCTGACCTCGCTGGGCGCCTCGGCTCGCACGACGACGACGAGCTCGGTGGTGGCCGAGCACCTGCTGCAGATGAAGCGCGGGATCGACGCCGGCGGCCAGCAGGTGCGGGTGCTGCCCACCACCGACATGGACGCCGGTGACGCTCTGGCGGTGGTGCGCGTGGACCTCGCCGCGGCCGATTCCATGCTCGCCGGGCTGATGCCCCAGGCCCAGCTCACGGGCACCGAGTCGGCCACGCGCGTGCTGGTCCAGAACGGCGTGGGCACGCCCGGGCTGGGGGCCAGCGCCCGCGACAAGCTGGTGAAGGCGGGGATGGTCTACGTCAACGGGGGCAACGCAGACCAGTTCGGCCAGGCCGAGACCCTGGTCATCGTCCGGGACACCTCACCGGCCGCCCGCGCCCAGGGCGAGGCGGTCGCCACGGCCCTCGGGGTGCCGGCCAGCGCCGTCCGGGTCGCCGAGAGCGGCCAGAACGTCGCCGACGTGGTGGTCGTGCTCGGCGCGGACTTCACCGCCTGACGCCCGGCCCCACCCGCGGCCGGGCGGGAGTGCGCCCGCCCGCGAGGGTCGGCCCGGCCCCCTCGCGGAGGGTAGGCTCGCCCGCGTGACTGCTGACCCGCACGCCGTGACCCTGGCCGTGGCCGCCGCCCGCGCCGCCTCGGACAAGCTCGCCGAGGACATCGTGGCCATCGACGTGAGCAACCACCTCGTGCTCACCGACGTGTTCCTGCTCTGCTCGGCGGCCAACGACCGGGCTGTGCGCGCGGTGGTGGACGCCATCGAGGAGGCCCTGCTCAAGGTCGGGGCCAAGCCTCTGCGCCGCGAGGGCGAGTCCGAGGGCCGGTGGGTGCTGCTGGACTACAACGAGATCGTGGTCCACGTGCAGCAGACCGAGGAGCGCTTCCACTACGCGCTCGAGCGGCTCTGGCGCGACTGCCCGGTGATCGAGCTGCCCGAGGACGTGCATCGGCCGAGGGCCGCCACGTCGTGAGCAAGGGCTGGAACGCCCCACCGCGCCGCCGGATCGTCTTCTGGCGGCACGGCCGCACGGCCTGGAACCTGGAGAGCCGCTTCCAGGGGGCAACCGACGTGCCCCTCGACGAGGTGGGCCTGGCCCAGGCGCACGCCGCCGCCCCCGCGCTGGCCCGGATGGAGCCGACGGCCATCGTGTCCAGCGACCTGCTTCGCGCGCGGGCCACCGCCCAGGTGCTGGCCGACCTCACGGGGCTGGCCGTCGTCACCGATCCCGCCCTCCGCGAGACCGACGGCGGGGCCTGGCAGGGCCTCACGCGCGACCAGATCGTGGAGTCGGCCCCTGAGCTGTTCGCCGCGTGGGTCGCCGGGCACGATGTGCGCCCGCCCGGCGGCGAGGCACGCAGCGAGGTCGTCGCCCGGGTCATCGAGGCGGTGGGTCGGCACGTGGCCGAGCTGCCGCGGGGCGGCACGTTGGTCGTGGCCAGCCACGGTGGGGCGATCCGGGGCGGCATCGGCGGGCTGCTGGGCCTTGCCCCGGAGCAGTGGACCGCCCTGGGCGTGCTGAGCAACTGCGCCTGGAGCGTGCTCAGCCAGCTGACCCTGCCCGGGGAGCCCGGCGGCGAGTCGGTCACCCGCTGGCGCCTCGAGGAGTACAACGCCGCGGCTGCCCCCGAACCGGCACTGGGCGCCGACGACGCCTGAGGCCGCCCGACGAACACGCGCATGCCCCGGCAGTGTGGAGCTGGGGGGATCCGTCGTAGCCCCGCCGGGGCTGCTCCTCCCGAGTCCCCACTCTGCTGGTCCCGCACAGTGTGAAGGGCCCCCGGGAACACCCGGAGGCCCTACTCAGTGTGGAGCTGAGGGGACTCGAACCCCTGACCCCCTGCATGCCATGCAGGTGCGCTACCAGCTGCGCCACAGCCCCGAACTACCCCGGAAGGATACCCGAGGTCCGGCGCCGATCGGAAATCGGTCCCGCGCGGTGCCGGGGCTGGGAAGCGTGGACCCACGGCCGAGGGTGATGGCTCAGCGCGAGAGCTCAGAGGGCCCGGGCGCGGTTGTTGCGGGGGTTGTGCTCGAGCTCGATGCGGCCCAGGTGCTCCAGCAGGGGCGGCAGGTACATGCCGAAGCGCCCGCGGTAGCCCTTGCGCTGGCCGTACCAGCCGCCGACCGGGTTGTCGGGGGAGCGGCCCCACGCCTCGATCGTGCCCTCCGCCGCGGGCTTGCTCTCGTCGGCCGCGCCCAGCGGCATCCAGTCGCCGTGGGCCACCAGCATCGCGCGCAGGTCCTCGATCGCCGAGAGCAGGTACGTCAGCCGAGTCGATCCGACCTGGCAGACCAGCAGCGGCGGGTCGGCCTCGGTGTCGGCGTACATCGTGTACTGGCGAGGTCCCCGGGGCAGTGGTCAGCTGCCAGGGGTCGTCCTTCGTGCCGGCCTCGGTCATGACGCCTCCTCGGATCCCGGGTGCGGTCGCTGCCGGGATCGCCAGTGTCGCGCTCCCGCCGGTCGGCGTCCAGAGCGCGCGCCAGCGCCACCGCTGCGGGGACCGCCGCCGCGCTGATGGGACCGCTCCCGCGCGGCGGCGTGCACGGCCCGCGCGCGGCTCGCGTGGATCGGGCGCACCGAGCACAGCGACTACCCTTGTGCCCCATGAGCGCCAGCCCGTCGGAGAGCACCGAGACCCGCGAGGGGTACGACCCCGTCGCCCTGCAGGACACGTGGCTGGAGGTGTGGGACCGCCTGGCGCCGTTCCGCTCCGGCCGGCCGGACGACGACCGGCCGAAGAAGTACGTGCTCGACATGTTCCCCTACCCCTCGGGCGACCTGCACATGGGCCACGCGGAGGCCTACGCCCTGGGGGACGTGCTGGCCCGCTACTGGGTGCAGCAGGGCTACAACGTGCTGCACCCGATCGGCTGGGACGCCTTCGGCCTGCCCGCGGAGAACGCGGCCATCAAGAACAGCGCCGACCCGCGGGCCTGGACCTACGAGAACATCGCGACCCAGAAGGCCTCGATGCGCCGCTACGGCTGCTCGTTCGACTGGGACCGCGTGCTCAACACCTGCGATCCGGAGTACTACCGCTGGAACCAGTGGTTCTTCCTGAAGATGTTCGAGCGCGGCCTTGCCTACCGCAAGGACAGCGCGGTCAACTGGTGCCCGAAGGACCAGACCGTGCTGGCCAACGAGCAGGTGGTCGGTGGGTTGTGCGAGCGCTGCGACACCGTGGTCACGAAGAAGAAGCTGACCCAGTGGTACCTGCGGATCACCGACTACGCCGACCGGCTGCTCGACGACATGTCCCTGCTGGAGGGGCAGTGGCCGGAGAAGGTCCTGCAGATGCAGCGCAACTGGATCGGGCGCTCCACGGGTGCTGAGGTCCAGTTCGCGATCGAGGGCCGTGACGAGCCGGTGACCGTGTACACGACCCGGCCCGACACGCTGTTCGGCGCCACCTTCTTCGTCGTGGCCGCGGACTCCGACCTGGCCGCCGAGCTGGCCGCCGGCACCGAGGCCGAGGCCGAGTTCGCCGACTACCTGGCCGCCACCAAGCGCGAGACCGACATCGACCGACTGGCCAGCGACCGGCCCAAGACCGGCGTGTTCCTGAACCGGTACGCCATCAACCCGGTCAACGACGAGCGGCTGCCGATCTACGCCTCGGACTACGTGCTGGCCGACTACGGCACCGGCGCGATCATGGCCGTGCCCGCCCACGACCAGCGCGACCTGGACTTCGCCCGCACCTTCGACCTGCCCGTGCGGGTCGTGGTCGAGGCCGACACCGACCCCGTCGAGACCGGCGTGGCCACCGCCGACAACGGCCCGCACGTGAACTCCGGGCCGCTGGACGGCCTGGACAAGGACGCGGCGATCGCCCGGATGATCGACTGGCTCGGCGAGCAGGGCCGCGGGAAGGCGGCGGTGAACTACCGCCTGCGCGACTGGCTGATCAGCCGCCAGCGGTTCTGGGGCACCCCGATCCCGATCATCCACTGCCCGGCCTGCGGCGAGGTTGCCGGTCCCCGAGGACCAGCTGCCCGTCGCGCTGCCCGACGCCGAGGGCCTGGACCTCAAGCCCAAGGGCGCGTCCCCGCTGGGGGCCCTCGACGAGTGGTCGATCGTGGACTGCCCGCAGCTGCGGCGGCCCGGCGCGGCGCGACCCGGACACGATGGACACGTTCGTCGACTCGTCGTGGTACTTCCTGCGCTACCTGGACCCGGCGAAGTCCGACGGCCCGTTCGACCCGGCGGTGGCCAACAGCTGGATGCCGATCGACCAGTACGTCGGCGGGGTGACCCACGCGATCCTGCACCTGCTCTACGCGCGGTTCTTCACCAAGGTCATCCACGACATGGGGATGCTCGACGCCGTCGAGCCGTTCACCCGCCTGCTCAACCAGGGCATGGTCCAGATGGACGGCTCGGCGATGAGCAAGTCCCGCGGCAACCTGGTGCGCCTCTCCGACGAGCTGGCCGTGCACGGGGTGGACGCCGTGCGCCTGACGATGGTGTTCGCCGGCCCGCCGGAGGACGACATCGACTGGGCCGACGTCTCGCCCGGCGGGTCCAAGAAGTTCCTGGCCCGCGCCTGGCGCCTGGCCGGCGACGTGACCAGCGCGCCGGGCACCGACCCGGCCGGCGGGGACCTGGCCCTGCGCAGGGTCACCCACCGCTCGGTGCACGACGCTGCCCTGGCGGTGGAGACCTACCGGTTCAACGTGGCCGTCGCCAAGACGATGGAGCTGGTCAACGCCGCGCGCAAGGCGATCGACTCCGGCGTCGGCCCGGCCGACCCGGCCGTGCGTGAGGCCGCCGAGGCGGTGGCGATCCTGCTCTCCCTGGTGGCCCCGTACACCGCCGAGGAGATGTGGGCCCGCCTGGGCCACGAGCCGTGCGTCGCGCTGGCCGGCTGGCCGGCCGTCGACCCGGCGCTGCTGGTCCAGGAGTCGGTCACGTGTGTCGTGCAGATCGCCGGCAAGGTGCGCGAGCGCCTCGAGGTGGCCCCCGACATCAGCGAGGCCGAGCTGCGGGCGCTGGCCCTGGCCACCCCGGCTGTGGTCGCCGCCGTGGGCGATCGGGAGCCGCGCGCGGTGATCGTGCGCGCGCCGAAGCTGGTCAACGTCGTTCCCGGGTGATCTGCAAGTAGCCTGATCCGCCATGAAGGTGGCGATCGTCTCGGACTCGACCGGATACCTGTCGGAGGACCTCACGCCCCCCGGCCTGACCATCGTGCCCCTGGCGGTGATCCTCGACGGGCAGACCTTCGACGAGGGCGTGCAGCTCTCGCCGGCGGAGGTCGCCGACGCCCTGCGCCGCAAGGCCACGGTCACGACCTCCCGGCCCGCCCCGTCGAAGTTCGCCGAGACGTACGCGGCGCTGGCCGCGGAGGGCTATGACCACGTGGTCAGCGTCCATCTCTCGGCCGACATGTCCGGCACCTACGACGCGGCACGGATAGCGGCGCGGGAGGCCTCGATCCCGGTCCAGGTGGTCGACGCCCGCACGGTCGGCACGGCACTCGGGTTCGCGGCGCGCTCGGCGTGCGATGTGGTCGCCGCCGGTGGCACCGCGGACGAGGCGGCGTCCGCGGCGCAGCGTCGCGCCCTGGCCTCGCGCACCTGGCTGGTGGTCGACAGCCTCGACCAGCTGCGCCGCGGGGGCCGGATCGGCTCCGCGCAGGCGCTGCTGGGCAACGCGCTCATGGTCAAGCCCATCCTCGAGGTCCGCGACGGCACGATCGCGCCGCTGGAGAAGCAGCGCACGATGAGCCGGGCGGTGGCGCGGATGGCCGAGATCGCCACCAAGGCCGCGGGCACGGGCCCGGCCGACGTCGTGGTCCAGCACTGCTCGGCTCCCGAGCGCTCGGCCGAGCTGGCGGCGACGCTGCGCGCGGCGCTGCCGACCGCCACGATCCACCTCGTCGAAGTCGGTGCGGTCATCAGCGCCCACGTGGGACTCGGGACGGTCTCGGTGGCGGTCTGCCCGCGATGATGGACCAGCCCTGGGTCGCGTCCCTCGTCGCGGCGGTCGTGAGCTACGCGATCGGGTCGCTGAGCCCGGCCGCGGCGGCTGCACGACTGCGGGGGGCCGACCTGCGGGGCACCGGCTCGGGCAACCCCGGGGCCACCAACGCGGCGCGGGCCATGGGGGTCGGGGTCGGGATCACCGTGGGCCTGCTCGACGTGGCCAAGGGCTTCCTGCCCGGCGTGGTTCTTCAGCCGCTACGGCGACCCGGCCGGGCAGGTCGCGGGCCTGGCCGCGGTGCTGGGCCACATCACCTCACCGCTGCTCAAGGGCCGCGGCGGCAAGGGGGTGGCCACCTCGCTCGGGGCGATCCTGGCCATCCAGCCGCTGTGGGCGCTGCCGGTCCTGGTCGTCTTCGGCGCCACCGTGGCGGTGACCCGCCGGATCGGGATCGGCTCGGTCGCCGGATCGCTGACGCTGGTGCCGATGGCCCTCATCGACTGGCAGGGCTGGGCCGACTTCGGCTTCGCGGTCGGTCTGACGGTGCTCGTGCTCTCCCGGCATCGGCGCAACATCATGGCGTTCCTTCACGAGCAGTTCGGGCGGCTCACCGGCCACTGAGGCAGGCCGTCCACAGATCCTCGCGAGCGGGGCTGCGGGTCGGCGGTGGGCCCCTACCGTCGGCGCGTGTCACGCACCCAGGACCTCGTCGTGGCGCGACTGCGTCTGCTGGCGGCGGGCTGGCGTGCGAGGGGGGAGGACGAGGACGGGGACGAGCAGGGCGGGGACGGGCAGGGCGGGGACGGGCAGGGCGGGGACGCCCAGAGCCCCGGCGCGGTCATCGAGGGGGACGGTCCGCTCGGGAATGCCGGTCATCCCGCGCCCGAACGGTCGGGGCGGTCCGCGGCCGTTCTGCTGGCGGGGGTGCTCGCCGTAGCCGCCCTGGGCTGGGGCGGCCTGAGCGTCGCCCGCTCGGCCCCGCGGGAGCAGCCCGTGCCGGCAGTCGACCTGCCCGTCGTGACGTCCGACCCGTTCGCCACCCCGAGCCCCACCCGGGCGCCGGATGTCGTCGTGCACGTGGTCGGGGCCGTGCGCCGCCCGGGTGTGGTCCGCCTGCCCGCGGGGTCCCGGGTGGTCGATGCACTGGCGGCGGTGGGGGGATTGCGCCGTGGGGGTGACCTCGGCGGCACCAACCTGGCGCGTGTGCTCCTCGACGGGGAGCGGATCGAGGTGGGGGCACCGGACGAGGCCAGCGCCGCCGGCGCCGGGAGTGGCTCCGGGCCAGCCGCGGACGTGCCGCTGGACCTCAACTCCGCGACGGCCGAGCAGCTGGACTCGCTGCCCGGGATCGGTCCGGTCACCGCCGCCAAGATCCTGGCCTGGCGCTCCCAGCACGGACGCTTCGCCACCGTCGAGGAACTCGCCGAGGTGCCCGGGATCGGGCCCAAGACCCTCGAGGACCTGCGCCCCCATGTCCGCGTCTGAGGGGCTGGCCAGGGCCCGTCGCCCCGTCGAGCCCGGGCACCCCGTCGAGCCCGGGCACCCCGTCGTGCCCGGGCACCCGGCCGAGCCCGGGCATCCCGCGGACCCCGGCCGACCCGTCGAGCGCCCACTCCGCACAGCTCCCGATCGACGAGCCAGCGGACCCGACCTCCGGCTCCTGCCCGCCACCGTGGGGGTGTGGAGCGGGCTCCTGTGCGTGCTCCTGGCCATGCCCACCGATGCGCTGGTCGTGGGCCTGGTCGGCCTGACCGTCGGGCTGGGCGCGGGGGTGGGGGCAGGGCGGGTGCGGAGTCGACGGCCGGGTGGGCCACGGTGGCAGCCCGGCCTCGCGATCGCCGCGGCGGCTGGGCTCGGGATCGCGCTGGGGAGCCTGCACGTGGCCCGGTTGCACCCCGAGCTGCTCGACGCGGCGGCGAGGGAGGGCGCGGTGCTGCGGGTGGACGCGCGCGTCACCGGCGACCCCGTCGAGCACCTGCCCACCCCCGATGGCGGTCGGCCGATGCCCGCCTCGTGGACGGTCCGGGCCCGCCTCGAGCGGGTCGATGTGCGAGGCCGGGCCTACTCCGTCCGCGCCCCGGTGGTCCTGCGCGGCGATGCGGTGGCGGGCATGTCCTTCGGCGAACGCGTCCACCTGGCCGCCCGTGCCCACCCACCACTGCGGCCCCAGGAGCACTCCCTGACGCTCAGCGTGCTCGGCGGGGCGCGCCCGCTGGCCCCGCCCGGGCTCGTGGCGCGGGCCACGACCCGGATCCGCACCGCGTTCCGGGAGGCCTGCGCCGGACTGCCGCCGGACGCCGCCGGCCTCCTGCTCGGCCTGGCCGTGGGTGATGAGTCGCTCGTCACGCCGCAGCTCGACGAGGCGATGGTCCGCGCCGGCCTCGCTCACCTCACCGCGGTCTCCGGTTCCAACACCGCGCTGGTGGCGGGCCTGGCGCTGGCCGCGGCGACCTGGCTGGGCCTGGGGTGGCGCAGTCGCGTCGCGTCCAGCGCGCTTGTGCTGGCCGGGTACGTCGTCCTCGTGCGCCCGCAGCCCAGCGTCCTTCGGGCTGCGGCCATGGGGGCGGTGGCACTGCTGGCGCTGACCGCCGGCGGGCGGCGCCGCGGTCCACCGGCCCTGCTCGCCGCCACCTTGTGCCTGCTCGTGGCCGTGCCCAGCTTCGCGGTCTCCGTCGGGTTCGCCCTGTCGGTAGCCGCCACGGCGGGACTGCTGCTCGGCGGCCCCCCGATCGTGGCGCGACTTGCCCGCTGGCCGGTCACGGCGTGGATCCCGGACCCCGTGCGCGCGGCCCTGGCAGTCGCCCTCGCCGCGCACCTGGCCACGCTTCCCCTGGCTGTGATGCTGGGCAACGGCGCCAGCCTCGTGGCCCTGCCGGCCAACGTCGTGGTCACGCCGCTGGTGCCGGTGGCCACGGTCCTCGGGTTGGCGGCCGCGCTGGTGGCCCCCGTCCTGCCCGCCGTTGCCCACCTGCTGGCGATGCTGGCCGTCCCGGCCACGGCCAGCATCGCCGCCGTGGCCCACCGGGCGGCCGGGACTCCTCACGGGGTGGTGGCGCTGCCGGCAGGGGCCGGTGCCGCGGTGGCCACGGCGCTGGTCCTGGCCGCAGGCCTCCTGCTCGGGGCGCGCGGCACCTGGCGCGATCGGCGGGTGCAGGTCGCGGGGGCCGTTCTGGTGGCGGTCGCGATCGGGACCACCCTCGTGCGTGATGCCCGGTGGCCCCCGCCGGGCTGGGCGGTGCTGGCCTGCGACGTGGGCCAGGGTGACGCGATCGTGCTGCGCCGCCCGGGCTCCACGCAGGCCCTGCTGGTCGATGTCGGTCCGGACGGCGCCCGGATCTCGGACTGCCTGGCCGACGCCGGGGTGCGGGAGGTCGTGGTGCTGCTGACGCACTTCCACGCCGACCACATCGACGGCCTGGCCGCTGTGCTGGGCCGCTGGCCGGTCGCCATTGTGCTCAGCTCGCCGGTGCCCGAGCCCTCAACCGGCGCGGCCGAGGTTCTCGAGCAGACGCAGCGGGCCGGCGTGCCCCTGCGGGTGCTGCGCGGAGGCGACCATCTGACGGCCGCCGGGATCCCGCTCGAGGTGCTCTGGCCCCGCCGCCGCCTGGCCCAGTCCCCAGCGAACAACGCCAGCGTCGTGACTGTCGCGCGCATCCCGACGCAGGCCGGCCCCCTCGGGGTGCTGCTGGCTGGCGACATCGAACCCGAGGCGCAGGTCGCCATCATGGCTGGCCCGCCGCCGGATGTGTCCGTCGTGAAGGTCCCGCACCACGGGTCGCGCCACCAGGTGCCCGGATTCGCGGCGTGGGCGGGCGGGTCGGTCGCGCTGGTGTGCGTCGGTCAGGGCAACGACTACGGCCACCCGAGCCCAGCGACGCTGGACCAGTACCGCGGCGCCGGGGCGGTGGTCGGCCGCACCGACGAGCAGGGCGCGCTGGCTGTGGTGCCCCAGAGGGCTGGCCCAGCGCTGCAGGTGCAGCGCTGAGGTCCGGGCGGTCCAGCGCCGACACTGAGCCGGGACGGGATGGGTGCACTCGGCCGCCAGCCCGCGCGATCGATCCGATGCACGCGTGCCGGGCCGGGCCCCCCGCTCGCAGCGCCGCCCGGGCGGGGCCCGGTGCATGCTGCACCCCGGTGGATGCCGGAGCGTGTCGCACCCCCGTGGGATGCTGTGCCCCGATGAACGCCGCCCGCCCGACCCCCGCCCCGCCCGCCCCCGCGCCGCTGACCCTGCTGACCGGCGGCGAGCAGTTCCTGCTCGGTCGTGCGGTGGCCCGGGTGCTCGCCGCGGCCCGCGTCCAGGAGCCGGAACTCGAGCGCCGTGAGGTGGACGCCACCAGCCAGGGCGCCGCAGGGGAGCTGCTCTCGGCCCTGTCGCCGTCGCTGTTCGGTGAGGCGGCAGTGGTCGTGGTCGGGGGCCTGGAGGACGCCCCCGACCCCGTCACCGACACCCTTGTCGCCGCAGTCGCCGACCTGCCCGAGGCCACGTGGGTCGTGGCGCTGCACTCGGGCATGCGCAACAAGAAGTCCCTGGAGCGGCTGCGTGCGGCTGCGGTGGGGATCGAGGAGATCGCCTGCGCGGAGGTCAAGAAGGGCCGTCCCACGCGCGAGCTGCTCGAGCACGAGGCCCGGCGGGCCGGTCGGCGGGTGACCACCGACGGCGTCGACGCCCTCGTGATGGCCCTCGGCTCGGACATCGGGCTGCTCGTGGGAGCACTCGAGCAGCTGATGGCCGACAACTCCGAGGACCCGATCGACGCCGCCGTGGTCACGGCCACGTTCGCCGGGGTCGCGGAGGTCAGCGGCTTCCAGCTCGCCGACGCCGTGTGGGAGGGCCGGGCCCTGGTGGCCCTGCAGCGGCTGCGCTGGGGGCTGGCCAGCCAGACGGTCTCAGGGGCCGGCGCCGTCGGTTCGATGGCCTCCGGCCTGCGCGCCATGGTGCGCGTCGCCGGTGCCCCGCGGGGCATGGGGGAGGCGGAGGTGGCCCGCAGCGCCGGGGTGCCGCCGTTCAAGGTGGCTGCGCTGCGCCGCGCGGCCACCAGTTGGGAACCCGCACAGTTGGCCGACGCCGCCGTCGAGCTCGCCGCGGTGGACGCGCGCATCAAGGGCGGCCTGCGCCCCGGCGAGAGCCTCGAGCAGGCGCAGAAGGTCCGCGCCCTCGAGGCGTTCGTCATCAGCACCGTCGGGCTGCGCGACCGAGCCGCACGCTGATTTGGTCCCGGACGGGGGTCGTCCGGTATCCTAAGGACCTGCCCGCCACGTGTTGGCGGCTACAGGCTTGTGCGGGAGACCATCAGAGGGTCATCCGCTCCCCGAAACCCAGGAAGACGAAGGCTCACGACGTGGCGAACATCAAGTCGCAGCTCAAGCGGATCAAGACCAACGAGAAGGCGCGCCAGCGCAACAAGGCTGTGACCTCCAGCCTGAAGACCTCCGTGCGCCGCTTCCGCGAGGCTGCCCAGGTCGGCGATGTCGAGAAGGCCCAGGAGTACGCCCGCGCGGCGTCCCGCCAGCTCGACAAGGCTGCCAGCAAGGGTGTCATCCACCGCAACCAGGCTGCCAACCGCAAGTCGGCCATCATGAAGCAGGCCGCGAGCCTCTGACGTCGGGCCGGCCCCCCAGCCGGCTCCCGCAGCGCCATCCGTGACCACGGGTGGCGCTTCGTCATGTCCGGGGCGGGGCGACGGGTAGGCTTCCCGGCCCGGTGACTCTCTCGGCCTGACTCCCGGCCCGCCCTGGCATACCGTGGCGCGCAGGACCCCCGCGGGTGGGGGCCATTCCACGGGAGGCATGATCATGGACGTCAATACGTTGGTCGGAGCCGGTGAGGCCGGAGTGAGTGCCATGGCCGGGGGTCTGGCGAAGCTGCGCGCGTCCCTGGCCGAGTCAGGCGTTGTGGATGCCGAGGAGGTCCTCGAGGAGGCCGCCGAGTCCAGCGAGCCGGAGTGGCCGCTGCGCAAGGAGGTCATGGCGCTCGTGGCCGCGGCCAGCGAGCACACGGAGCGTTCCAAGAAGAAGGCAGCCGAGGCCGCTGCGGTGGCCCAGGAGAAGGTCGCCGCGCTGGCCCAGGCCGCCCAGGAGCGGGCCGCCGAGGCAGCCCAAGCGGCCTCCGAGAAGGCCTCGGTCGCCGCCGAGGTCGCCCAGGAGCGGGCCGCCGAGGCAGTCCAGGTTGCCTCGGAGAAGGCGTCCGAGGCTGCGACGCTGGCCTCGGACGTGGCGGCCGACACCTCGGCCTCCCTGACCACCTCCGCGCAGGAGGCCGCCTCGAGCGGCTCTCGCACGGGCAAGCTCGTCGCGGGGGCCCTCCTGGCGGGGGCCGCCGCGACCGGAAGCTACCTGGTGTGGCGCCGGCGCC
Organism: uncultured Actinomycetes bacterium; assembly: GCA_963777855.1. Lineage (GTDB taxonomy): Bacteria > Actinomycetota > Actinomycetes > S36-B12 > CAIYMF01 > Prado023. The sequence goes on from CAVZRW010000012.1 coordinate 60,350, forward strand.
AGGCCCCCCCGGCCTCGGACCTGTGGTCCGAGCACGCCCCCGACGAGGCCGCCGCAGCGGCGGAGTCCGCCCACGAGGGCATGGGCGGGATCGACGATCCCGGCGACGCGCTGGCCCAGGAGATCGACGAGGTCGCCGACGACCTCAGCGGCCAGGTGGTCGATGCCATCGAGACGCCGGAGGGCGCGGACGTCGAGGCGATCGCCGAGTCCGAGGTCGCGGCCGAGGAGATCGCCGATTCGGCGGGTCCGGCCGGCGAGGCGGGCAGCTCGGCCTGAGGCGCCGGGACGTCGGGCAACCTGTGGGACCATTGACCCCGTGCTGCCCGCCCCCGGATCGACCGACCAGTCGATCATCCGCAACTTCTGCATCATCGCCCACATCGACCACGGCAAGTCCACGCTGGCCGACCGGATGCTGGAGCTCACCGGCGTCGTCGACGGCCGCGACATGCGCGCCCAGTCCTGGACCGCATGGACATCGAGCGCGAGCGCGGCATCACCATCAAGAGCCAGGCCGTGCGCCTGCCGTACGCAGCCAGCGACGGCGTGGACTACGTGCTCAACCTCATCGACACCCCCGGGCACGTGGACTTCACCTACGAGGTCTCGCGCAGCCTCGCGGCCTGCGAGGGCGCGATCCTGCTGGTGGACGCCACCCAGGGCATCGAGGCCCAGACGCTGGCCAACCTGTACCTGGCGCTGGACAACGACCTGGCGATCATCCCGGTGCTCAACAAGATCGACCTGCCGGCCGCCCAGCCCGAGCGCTAGCGCCGCCGAGCTGGCCCAGCATCATCGGCTGCGACCCGGCCGACGTGCTGCAGGTCAGCGCCAAGACCGGCGACGGGGTGCGCGAGCTGCTCGACGAGGTCGTGCGGCTCGTGCCGCCGCCGGCGGGGGATCCCGATGGCCCGGCCCGCGCGCTGATCTTCGACTCCTGTACGACACCTACCGGGGCGTGGTCACCTACGTGCGTGTCGTCGACGGGATGCTGTCCACCCGCGAGCGCATCGTCATGATGTCCACCGGCGCCCGAGCACGAGACCCTCGAGGTGGGGGTGATCTCCCCGCGAGCCGGTCCCGGCCCCGGCGATCGCCGCCGGCGAGGTGGGCTACCTGATCACCGGCGTCAAGGACGTGCGCCAGAGCCGCGTCGGCGACACCGTCACGGCCGCGAGCAAGCCGGCGCCACGAGCCCCTGCCGCGGCTACCGCGACCCGCAAGCCGATGGTGTTCTCCGGTCTCTACCCGATCGACGGCTCGGACTACCCCGAGCTGCGCGACGCCCTCGACAAGCTCAAGCTCAACGACGCCGCCCTGCGTCTACGAGCCGGAGACCTCCGCCGCCCTGGGCTTCGGGTTCCGCTGCGGCTTCCTGGGCCTGCTGCACATGGAGATCGTGCAGGAGCGCCTCGAGCGCGAGTTCAACCTCGACCTGATCTCCACGGCCCCGAACGTCGTCTACCAGGTGACCCTCGACGACGGCCGCCAGCTGGAGGTCACCAACCCCTCGGAGTACCCGACGCGGCAAGATCGCCGAGGTCCGCGAACCCGTGGTCAGGGCCACCATCCTGAGCCCGACGGACTACGTGGGCGCGATCATGGAGCTCTGCCAGAACCGCCGCGGCAACCTCCTGGGGATGGACTACCTGTCCGACACCCGCGTCGAGTTGCGCTACACGCTGCCGCTGGCCGAGATCGTGTTCGACTTCTTCGACGCGCTGAAGTCGCGCACCCGCGGCTACGCCTCCCTGGACTACGAGACCAGCCGGCGAGCAAGCCGCCGACCTGGTCAAGGTCGACATCCTGCTGCAACGGCGAGCCGGTGGACGCATTCTCGGCGATCGTGCACAAGGACAAGGCCTACGCCTACGGTGTGGCGCATGGCTGGCAAGCTCAAGGAGCTGATCCCGCGCCAGCAGTTCGAGGTGCCCGATCCAGGCTGCGATCGGCTCGCGCGTGATCGCCCGCGAGACCGTGCGCGCCATGCGCAAGGACGTGCTCGGCCAAGTGCTACGGCGGCGACATCACCCGCAAGCGCAAGCTGCTGGAGAAGCAGAAGGAGGGCAAGAAGCGCATGAAGATGGTCGGTCGGGTCGAGATCCCCCAGGAGGCCTTCATCGCAGCGCTGAACACCGAGGGCGAGCAGGGCGCCAAGAAGTAGCGCGCCCACCCACGGCCACCCTCCGCCCACGGGCCAGGTCCGCCGCCCACCGGGCAAACCCTCCGCGAAGGGCATGACCCTACCCGTCGACCGGGAGGGTCGTGCCCTTCGCGGAGAGTATTGAAGGTGGGGGCCGGGATGGTGGGTGCGTGGGGGCGCGGATGGAGCGGGGGTTGTGATGGGGAAGGTTGGGGCGTAATCTGATATCAGATTGATAGTCCCTGAGGAGGACGCCATGAGCGCTGACGCGCCTTACGCCGGCACCACGCCGAGCCCGACCACCACGCCACCGCCCCCGCTCACCGGGGCGGTGCCCACCACCACACCCCAGGTCACCGAGCGGCGTGCGCACAGCATCAGCGGCTGGCCCGTCGTCGTCCTCGGAGCGGCCGGGATCATCGGCTGCACGTGGGCCTTCGGCCACGCGATCGCCATCGCCGGTGAGGGTTTCGACCTGCCCCTCTACGCCTGGGCCAGCCTGGTCGGGCTCACGCTGATCATCATCCTGCTGGCCGGCCTGACCCCGGTTGCCCCGGGCCAGGCACGCGTGGTGCAGCTGCTCGGCCGCTACGTCGGCACGATCCGCCAGGACGGGTTGCGCTGGGTGAACCCGCTGACCACGCGCCGGGCCATCTCCACGCGCATCCGCAACCAGGAGACCGAGGTGCTCAAGGTCAACGACCTCGCGGGCAACCCGATCGAGATCGCGGCGGTGGTCGTCTGGCAGGTGACCGACACGGCCATGGCCAGCTTCGACGTCGACAACTTCGTCGACTTCGTCTCCATCCAGACCGAGACCGCCGTGCGGCACATCGCCAACTCCTACCCGTACGACAACAACGCCGGCACCTCGCGGCTGAGCCTGCGCGACAACGCCGAGGAGATCACCGCCGAGCTCAGCCGGGAGATCGGCCACCGGGTGGCCCCGGCCGGCGTGCAGATCATCGAGTCCCGGTTGACGCGCCTGGCCTACGCCGCCGAGATCGCCCAGGCGATGCTGCGCCGCCAGCAGGCCGATGCCGTGGTGGCCGCGCGGGCCCGGATCGTCGAGGGCGCGGTCGGGATGGTCGAGCAGGCCCTGCACCAGCTCGAGGACCAGGACGTGGTCGTGCTCGACGACGAGCGCAAGGCCGTCATGGTCTCGAACCTGCTCGTGGTGCTGTGCTCGGAGCAGAACACCCAGCCGGTGGTCAACGCCGGATCGCTGTACTGAAGCGCGGTCGAGGCGACATGGCCCAGCGCAAGGCGGTGCTCGTGCGGCTGGACCCGGCCGTGCACGACGCGCTGGCCCGCTGGTCGGCCGACGAGCTGCGCAGCACGAACGCCCAGATCGAGTTCCTGCTGCGTCAGGCGCTGCTGGAGGCCGGCCGGCTGCCCGCCGGCGCCGGGGCCATGCGTCGCCCCGGGCGCCCGCCCCGGCCCGGGGGCGGCCCAGAGCCTTCGGAGGAGCCCTCGACGGGCGATCCGCCCGGGGCGACGATGCCCGATTCCGGGGCCTGATCGGGGATTCGGGGCGTTGCGCTTGACCGGGGTGCGTCCAGTCGGCAGAGTTGCGTAGGTCACATTCCACGAAACCGCCGTCCCTGTCGGCTGTCCCCACCCCCGGAGGTCCCGCGCAATGCCCAAGACCAGCGGCTCGCTGAACACGCCCCTTCCGGCCCACCCCTCGAACCTGGGCCGGGCCATCCTCGATCGTGTTGCGGCCACCCCCGACCGTCCGGCGTTCATGTCCCCGACTGACGGCGGCAGCTGGTCGACGATGACGTGGCGCGAGGCCGGCGACGAGATGCTGAAGCTCGGCGCGGGCCTGGTCGCCCTGGGCCTCGAGCCCGAGGATCGCGTGGCGATCGCGAGCAACACGCGCACCGAGTGGATCTACGCCGACGGTGCCGTGATGCTGGCCGGCGGGGCGAACACGACCATCTACCCGAGCACCGCCGACGACGACTTCGGCTACATCATGGCCGACTCCGGGTCACGGTTCCTGGTCGCCGAGGATCGAAAGCAGGCCGACAAGGCCCTCAGCCAGCGCGACCAGATGCCCGAGCTGACCAAGGTCATCCTGATCGACGGTGAGGGCGACGGCCAGGACGTGCTGAGCTGGGCGCAGCTGCGCGAGCTCGGCGTGAAGAAGCTCACCGAGGACCCCAAGGCCATCGAGGACCGGGTCGCGCGGCTGACCGAGGACTCGCTGGCGACCATGATCTACACCTCCGGCACCACGGGCCGGCCCAAGGGTGTGGAGCTGCCGCACAGGAACTGGGTGTTCGAGGGCGCCAGCATCGAGGCCCTGGACATCATCGACATCGACGACGTGCACTTCCTGTGGCTGCCCCTGGCCCACGTCTTCGGCAAGGTCCTGCTGGCCGCCCAGTACCAGATCGGCTTCGTGACCGCCACGGACGGCCGGGTGCCCAAGATCTCGGAGAACCTGGCGGCAGTGCAGCCCACGATCATGGCCGGCGTGCCGCGCATCTTCGAGAAGATCTACCAGGGCGCCAACGCCAAGGCCAAGGCCGGCGGCGGGGCCAAGGCCAAGATCTTCGCGTGGGCCTTCGACAACACGACCAAGATCAAGGCAGCCCAGCGCGAGGGCCGCTCGGCCGGCCCGTTCGCCGGCATCCAGACGGCGATCGCCGACAAGCTGGTGTTCTCGAAGATCCGCACCGCCACCGGCGGCCGCGTGCGGCTGTTCATCTCCGGCTCCGCTGCCCTCAACGGCGACGTGGCGCGCTGGTTCGACGCCGCCGGGCTGCCGATCCTCGAGGGCTACGGCCTGACCGAGAACACGGCGGCCGCGTGCATCACCCGGCCCGACGACATGGCCTTCGGCACCGTCGGGCAGCCCTTCCCGGGCACCGAGGTGATGATCGCCGACGACGGCGAGGTGCTGCTGCGTGGTCCGCACGTCATGCGCGGCTACCGCAACCTACCCGAGATCAACGCCGAGACCCTGCTGGCTGACGGGTGGCTGGCCACGGGCGACATCGGCGTCCTCGACGACCAGGGCCGGTTGAAGATCACCGACCGCAAGAAGGACATGGTCAAGACCTCGGGCGGCAAGTACATCGCCCCGGGTGCCATCGCCGCGCAGTTCAAGGCGATGTCCTCGCTGGCCTCCAACCTGGTCGTGCACGCCAACAACCGCAACTACGCCACCGCCCTGGTCAGCCTCGACCCGGACGCGCTGCAGGCCTTCGCGGCGGCCAACGGGCTGTCGGGCGACTTCGCGACCCTGTCGCAGGCTCCCGAGGTGCGGGCCAACGTCCAGGCCTCCATCGACCAGCTCAACTCCCAGCTCAACCGCTGGGAGACCATCAAGAAGTTCACGATCCTCGACCGCGACCTCAGCGAGGAGCAGGGCGAGCTGACCGCGAGCCTGAAGGTCAAGCGCAAGGTCGTGGAGGAGCACTTCCAGGACCTGCTCGAGGCGATGTACAAGGACTGACCCAGCCCGGGCTGAGCCCCGGTCCATGACGAGGCCCCCTTCCACACGGGAGGGGGCCTCGTCATGTGCGCCACCCATGAGGACCAGGCGGTCGTGCACGTCGAGCTGTCGCGGGCTTGCGGAGTCAGGCCGTGGGCGTGGCGGTCGGCTCGAGGGGTGCGGTGGGGCTCGGGGATGCAGTCGGGCCGGGGGTCGCGCCCTGGCCGGGCGTCGGCGGGCCGCTGCTCGTGGGGGTGAGTGCGCCCGTGGGGTCCACGGACGGGCCGCTGCCGGCGGGCGTGGGCGCCTGGCCGCTGGAGAGCCCGGCCTGCGGGTCGTTCGACCCGCGGATGGTGATCACGACGTTGGGCCGGCCGTCGTCCTCGCCGAGAACCACGTAGATGGCGAACGTGGGCGCGGCGAAGCTGTACAGGCCCGTGTTGGTGGCCGGGGCGCCCACGTACTCGGCGATCGGCGTGTAGCCACGGCGGCGCAGCTCGCTCACGACCGGCTCGGCGATGTCCAGCGCGGTGCCTCCGTCGCCGGCGAACGTGGCGGTCCAGGTGCGCCGGGGCTCCTCGCCGATGGCGTAGGCGGTGATCACCTCGGTGCCTCGCGGCAGCGGCACGTCGGGCCAGTCGTCGGGCAGGGGGACCCCGGTCAGCTGCCACTGCTCGGAGAGCAGGCCGGAGGTCACCGACACCAGGTCGGTCACGCTCGGCTGGGGTGCGGGCGAGCCGATCGTGGGTCGGGCCACCGGGTCCTGTCCGCAGCCGGCGAGCAGCAGGCACAGCACGGCCGCCGCCCCCAGCCTGGTCGACCCCCTCATGGGCACACGGTATCTGCTCACGCGGCCCACCGGGCGTCGATGCTGCGGGACAATGCCGTCCATGCCCAGCCAGCCGACCGGGGAGACCCCGCCCTCCGACGGCTCCCTGCCGCCCGCATCGGTCGGCGCCTGGGGCCAGCGCGGCTTCGGGTTCTACGTCCACGTCCCGTTCTGCTCCTCGCGGTGCGGGTACTGCGACTTCAACACCTACACCGCCCCCGAGCTGGCCGGCGCCGGCGCGGTCGACCGCGCGACCTTCGACGCGCACCTGGCGGCCGAGGTCAGCCTGGCCCGCCGGGTGCTCGGCGCGCGAGAGGTCCGTGTCGCCACCGTGTTCGTGGGTGGGGGCACACCCACCCTGCTCGCCCCGAGGTCCTTGGGGGGCGTCCTGGAGCGCATTGACGCCGAGTTCGGGCTGACCCCGGACGCTGAGGTGACCCTCGAGGCGAACCCCGACAGCGTGGACGAGGTGGCCCTCGCCGAGCTGCGCGCGGCGGGCTTCACGCGGATCTCGTTCGGGATGCAGAGCGCCGTCGAGCACGTGCTGGCCGTGCTCGACCGGACCCATACGCCCGGTGGTGCCCTGCGCGCCGTTGCCCAGGCGCGGGCGGCCGGCTTCGAGCAGATCAGCCTGGACCTCATCTACGGCACGCCGGGGGAGTCCCTGGCCGACTGGGAGCGCAGCGTGCAGGCGGCACTGAACGCCGAGGTGGGCCACATCTCGGCCTATGCCCTCATCGTGGAGCCGGGCACGCGCCTGGCCGGGGCGGTCCGCCGGGGGACGATCGCCGCACCCGACGACGACCTCATGGCCGACATGTACGACCTGGCCGACGAGGCGTTCGGGGCTGCCGGGCTGCCCTGGTACGAGCTGTCGAACTGGGCCCGCCCCGGGCAGGAGTGCCGGCACAACCTGGCCTACTGGCACGGCGACGACTGGTGGGGCGTCGGTCCCGGTGCGCACAGCCACATCGCGGGCACCCGGTGGTGGAACGCCAAGCATCCGGCTGGCCTACGTCGCCCGGCTGGCTGCGGGGCAGTCCCCGGCGGTGGGCCGCGAGGTGCTCGACGAGGCGACCCGGCGCGTGGAGGACCTGCTGCTGCGGGTTCGGCTGGCCGAGGGGCTCGACCTGGCCAGCCTGGACGACCACCAGCGGGCCCAGGTGGGCCACCTGGTCGGCGACGGGCTGGCGACCAGCGATGGACGGCGGCTCGTGCTCACCCGCCCCGGACGGCTGCTCGCCGATGCGGTGGTGCGCCGGCTCGTGCCGTGAGTGGTGCGGGGTGGCGCAACGCCGCCCCTGCCGTGAGCGCGGCGCGGGGCTGCTCCACACGCAGTGAGGGGCTGGGGCGACCCGGTGCCGGGTGCCCCACCCCCTCACGGGCGGTTCGGTGCGGTCAGTTGCTCGAGGAGCCGGAAGAACCCGTAGACCAGCTGGATGACCAGGAACACGATGCCGACGAGGCCGAGGATCCGGCCGATGTTCGTCGTGCCGCGACCGGCGGGATCCATGCGCCCGGCGTCCATCTCGGCCAGGTCGTTCTTGCCGAAGATGAACGCGACGATCGACAGAGGGCCACAGCACAGCAGGCCGACCAGGCCCAGGATCAGGACCGTGGTCGCGCGGTGCGGCTTGAGGCCGGGCGCGGCATACCCGCCAGCGGGGTACCCGGCGGGCGGCATGCCCGGCGCGGGCGGGGGTGGGTACGCCGCCGGCCTGGTAGTTCGGCGCAGCGGGCGGGGGCGGCGGGTACGCCGGGGGCGGCGGCGGGATGGGGGCGGCCGGCACGACCGGAGGCGGTGTCGGGGCCGCGGGAGGCGGTGTCGGGGCCGGCGGGGGGACGTCCCCGGAGGCCGGGGAGGCGATCGGCTCGTCGCCGCTGTTGGGGGTCAGGGCGCCGCCGAGGGGCTCGTCGGGCTCAGGAGGCATCTGGGTCATGTCGTGACCCTCTCTGTGGGGTGTGACCGGACGCGATCAGGCTAGCGCCCCGTATGCCCGGTTCGCGGGAACTCCGTTGCGGGGGATTCAGCGGCCCCACAGCTCAGTCCTCCGTGACGGTCACGAGGTCGATGGCCTCCTCCACTCGCCCCAGCAGCGCCGGATCGAGGTCGGCGTAGGTGCGCACGCTGCGCAGGATCCTCTTCCACGCCGCCGCCTCGTCCGGGGGCCAGCCCAGGGCCCGGCACACGCCGGCCTTCCACGGCTGGCCCGGAGGGATGACCGGCCAGGCCGGGATGCCGACCGCGCGGGGGCGAACGGCCTGCCAGACGTCGACGTAGGGGTGGCCCAGGACCGTGGCGTGCGGCGCCCAGTGGGCGACCTCGGCGGCGATCCTCGACTCCTTCGTGCCCGGGAGCAGGTGGTCGACCAGCACCACGAGGCGCCGGCGCGGCCCGGGGCCGAACTGCGCCACCCGGACCGCGAGGTCGTCGATCCCGCCGATCGGCTCGACGACGATCCCCAGCTCGCGCAGGTCCGAGCCCCACACCTTCTCCAGGAGCTCGGCATCGTGGATGCCCTCCACCCAGATGCGCGAGGCCCGCGCGACCCGGGCCGGTCCGCGTGGTGCCGCGATGGCCCCGGAGGCCGTGCGCGCCGGGGCGGTGGTGGGTGCGCTGGCCCGGGGCCGGACCAGGGTCACCGGCCGGCCCTCGAGCAGGAACGCCGCCGGTGAGGCGGGGAACAGCCGCCGGGCGCCGTGCCGGTCCTCGAGGGCGACCGACCACCCCACGGTGGTCTTCTCCCAGCCAACCACCGCCCCGCACCACCCGGAGCTCGCGCATTCGACGACGAGGTCGACCTCGCCGGGCACCTCGGCCACGCGGGGGGCTCGGGGGTGGCGGCCCGCGGCCAGGACGTCGGGGCCGTAGCGATCCTGCATGGGCCGGACGATACCGGCGGGCCGGCGCACCGGACCGGCGCACCGGGCCGGCGCACCGGGCCGGCGGGGCGTCCGGCCGGGCGCCCGGGGTTACAGGGCTGCCTGGTAGATCGCCGCCAGGGTCGTGGGGTCGAGGGTCACCGGGTTCCCCTGCATGCTGCTGGCCCGGGCTGCCTTGGCCACCACCTCGTCGGTCGCGGCCGCGTCGAGCCCGTGTGCGGCGAGTCCGGGGATGGCGAGGTCGGAGCACGTCTGCTCGATCCAGGCCAGCCCATCCTCGGCGCTGGCCCCCGGATCATCGGCCAGCCAGCGGGCCACATCGGTGAACCGGGCGCGCAGCGCGTCGTCGGCGTGGGCCAGGTTGGCCCGGCACACCGGGGCGAGCAGGGCGGCGCAGATCGCCCCGTGCGGGGCCGGCGACATCCCCCCGAGCACGGCGGCGAACCCGTGGACCGCACCGAGCTTCGCGTTGGCCAGCGCCAGGCCGCCCATCAGGCTGGCCAGCGCCATGTGCGTGCGGGCAGCCCGGTCGCTGCCGTCGCGGTGGGCGGCCCGAAGGCCCCGGCCGGCCGCGCGCAGCCCGGTCTGGGCCCAGCCGTCGGTGGCCGGGTTGGCCCGGTTGGACACGTAGGGCTCCAGGCACTGGGTCAGCGCGTCCATCCCCGACGAGGCGGTCACGGCCGGGGGGCAGGCCAGGGTGAGGTCCGGGTCGACCAGGGCGTGCGCGGGGATCATCGACGGGTGGCGCAGGCTCGCCTTGACGCCGTGCTCAGGCACCGCCAGCACGGCGTTGGCCGTCACCTCCGCGCCGGTCCCGGCGGTCGTCGGCACGGCGACGAGCGGGACGCCAGGGCGGCTGATCGGCTGGCCCCGGCCGACCACCTCGAGGTAGTCGAGGGGGTCGCCGCCGTTGCCCAGCAGCATCGCCGCGGCCTTGCCCAGGTCCAGCGCGCTGCCCCCGCCGATCGCGACGACCACGTCGGCGCCCAGCGCCCGGCCGGCTGCGTGGGCGGCGCGGGCGTCGTCGAGAGTGGGCTCCCCGGCGACGGTGACCACGGCCAGCGCGGCGCACGCGGACTCCAGGGGGGCGACGAGGTGGCGCACGCGGTCCGGCCGGGATCCGGTGACCACCAGCGCGCGCGACCCGAGGGCGCCGACCAGGCCGGGCAGGTCGGCGGCCGCCCCCGACCCGAACGTGATCCGCGCCGGCAGGGCCAGCGTGAAGGGGGCCATCACGCGGTGGGGGTGTCCCAGCGGGCGTCCTCGACCGGGAACACGGCGCCGAACTTCGTCGACGAGCGCGGCACGGCCATCATGTCGGCCACGGTGTCGCGCCACGTGGCGTAGTGCGCGGTCTCCTTGTGCGCGGCCGCCGCCGCGTCGTCGACGTACACCTCGACCAGCACGACGTGCGCGGGGTCCGCGAGGTCCTGCACGACGTCGAAGCGCAGCACGCCCGGCTCGGTCAGGGAGGCGGTGGCGTTGGCCCGGGAGGCGGCGAGGAACTCCTCGACCCGCTCCGGCACGACCTGGACGGTGACGTGGACGATCAGCATGCCGCCGATTCTCCCCGCCCACCGCCCCCAACGCCCGCGGGCCAGCCGGGCGTCGGGCGTGGGCCGGCGCGGGGCGCGGGCTGTGCGCGGGTCGGCGCCGGGCGTGGGCGGGCGCCGGGCGCGGGCCTGCCGGGGCCGGGCGTCGGCGGGGCGGGCTGTGCGGGCCGGGAGTGGGCCGGGCGTCGGCGGGGCGAGCCGTGGTCAGCGGGTGCGTTGGGCTGTGCGGCGTAGAATGGCACTCCGACCCCTCGAGTGCCAGACACTCGCCGATGGAGGAGGTGCCCATGCTCGACGACCGCAAGCTCGCGGTGCTGCGCGCCATCGTCGAGGACTACGTGCGCACCCACGAGCCGGTCGGCTCCAAGGCGCTCGTCGAGCGGCACCACCTGGGCGTCTCCCCGGCCACGATCCGCAACGACATGGCGGTGCTGGAGGAGGAGGGCTATCATCGCCCAGCCGCACACCAGCGCCGGCCGGATCCCCACCGACAAGGGCTACCGGCTGTTCGTCGACCGGCTCTCGGAGGTCAAGCCGCTGTCGCCCGGCCGAGCGCCGGGCCATCGAGACACTTCCTGGACGGCGCCGTCGACCTCGACGACGTCCTGGGCCGCACGGTGCGGCTGCTCGCGCAGCTGACCCGCCAGGTCGCCGTCGTGCAGTACCCGTCGCTGACCACGCTCCGTCGGTGCGGCACGTCGAGCTGGTGCCGCTCGCGAGCACCGGCTGCTGCTGGTCCTGATCACCGACACCGGCCGGGTCGAGCAGCGGGTGATCGAGCTGCCCGACGCGCTGGCCGAGACCGACCTGGCCCGGCTGCGCGTCGCTGCTCAACGAGGGGTCGGCGGGCGGTCCTTCACGTCGCGTGGCCGAGCCGTCGCTGCGCTGCCCGCCCAGTTCGACGAGGACGAGCCGGGCCGGCGGTCTCGGTGGTCCTGGCGACGCTGCTCGAGACCGTCGTCGAGCGCCACGAGGAGCGGATCGTGCTCGGCGGCACCGCCAACCTGACCCGCTACGTCGACTTCTCGCCGGTCTGCAGCCGGTGCTCGAGGCCCTCGAGGAGCAGGTGGTGCTGCTGCGCCTGCTCGGCGAGACCGGCGGCCGACGGCGATCACCGTCACGCATCGGCCACGAGAACCCGGTGCGCCGGCATGAGCCGGCACCTCGGTGGTCGCGCCGGCTACGGGGCCCAGCGACGGGACCGCTGGCCAAGCTCGGGGTGCGTCGGCCCCACCCGCATGGACTACCCCAGCACGATGGCCGCGGTCCGCGCGGTGGCCCGGTACCTGGGCCAGATCATGCGCGAGACGAATAGGACGCACCCGTGGCCACCGACTACTACGGCATCCTCGGCGTCGCGCCGCGACGCGACCGGGAGGAGATCAAGACGGCCTACCGCAAGCTGGCCCGCGAGCTGCACCCGGACGTCAACCCCGACCCGGAGACCCAGGAGCGGTTCAAGGAGGTCACGGCCGCCTACGAGGTGCTCTCCGACCCGGAGAAGCGCCAGATGTACGACCTCGGTGCCGACCCGCGCAGCCCCGGCGGCGGCAACGCGTTCGGTCGCCGGCGGGCTCGGGGCAGCCGGCTTCGGGTTCGGCGACATCATGGACGCCTTCTTCGGCGGCGGCGCCCAGACCCGCGGACCCGCAGCCTCGGGTCCGCCGCGGCCAGGACGCGCTGATCAGGGTCACGATCGACCTCGGCGAGGCCGCGTTCGGCGCCGTCAAGGAGATCCAGGTCGACACCGCCGTCGTCTGCGCCACGTGCACGGGCAAGGGCACCGCCGCCGGCAACGACCCCGCTGACGTGCGCCATGTGCCGCGGCCGCGGCGAGGTCCAGTCGGTGCAGCGCTCCTTCCTCGGCCAGGTGATGACCTCCCGACCCTGCCCGCAGTGCCAGGGCTACGGCACGGTCATCGCGCACCCGTGCCCGGACTGCAACGGCCGAGGGCCGGATCCGCACCCGGCGCACGCTCACGGTCAAGATCCCGGCGGGCGTCGACGACGGCACGCGGATCCAGCTCTCCGGCGAGGGCGAGGTCGGCCCCGGCGGCGGACCCGCCGGGCGACCTGTACGTCGAGGTGACGACCCGTCCTCATCCGGTGTTCCAGCGCCGGGGCGACGACCTGCACTGCACGGTCGCGCTGCCGATGACCGCCGCCGCGCTGGGCACGGTGCTCAGCTCGAGACGCTCGACGGCGTCGAGGACGTGGAGATCCGCCGCGGCACCCAGCCCGGCCACGTCGTGACCCTGCGCGGGCGCGGCGTGCCGCACCTGCGCGCCAGCGGCCGCGGGAACCTCCTGGTGCATGTGGACGTCCAGACCCCCACGAAGCTCGACGCGCGCCAGGAGGAGCTGCTGCGCCAGCTGGCCGTCGCACGCGACGAGGAGCGCGTCGAGTCGCTGTTCGAGCGGCCCGAGGCCCAGGGGCTGTTCTCGCGCATCAAGGACGCGTTCTCCAGCAAATGAGCCACCGTGCCGCCTGGGCCTCGGGTGCGCGACGCGCATCGGAGTGGGCAGCCGCGTGACCGCGCCGCTGTTCGTTGCTGACGCCGGGGCCGTTGCCGCCGCGCAACTCGGGGACCAGATCGGCCTCGACGGTCCGGAGGGCCGCCATGCGGTCGCCGTCACGAGGATCGGGGTGGGGGAGCGCATCCTCCTCTGCGATGGCCGCGGCACGCTGCTGGAGGTCGACGTCACGGCCGTGGAGGGGCGCGATGCGCTGCGTGGGTGCGTGGTGGCCCGGGTTTCGGTGCCCGCCGCCGAGCCCCGGATCGTGGTTGTCCAAGCGCTGCCCAAGGGCGAGCGCGGCGAGACGGCGGTGGAGACCCTGACCGAGGTCGGAGTGGACGTGATCGTCCCCTGGCAGGCCCAGCGCAGCATCGCCCGATGGTCGCCGGAACGGGCAGCCCGGGGCAGGCAGAAGTGGGCGGCCACGGCCCTGGCGGCCGCGAAGCAGTCGCGGCGCGCGTGGTTCCCGGAGGTGGGCGCGTTGGCCAGCGGTCGCGAGGTGACGCAGCGAGTGCGGGCGGCGGCCCTGGCGGTGGTGCTGCACGAGGAGGCCGAGCGCTCGCTGGCCGGGATCACGCTGCCGGAGAGTGGCGATATCGTCCTGGTCGTCGGCCCGGAGGGCGGGATCAGCCCCGACGAGCTGGCAGCGTTCACCGAGGCGGGCGCGGTGCTCGGCCGGCTCGGACCCACGGTGCTGCGCGCCTCCACGGCCGGGACCGTCGCCGCGGGCGTCGTCCTCAGCGCCACCTCCCGCTGGGCCTGAGCCCCGGTCGGCGCCGGGCTCCGGCCAGGGGCACGGTGGGTGCTCCTGGTCGGCCGGCGACCGGCCGACCCGGTCTATGTCAGCGACGCGTTCATCGGGGCCGGCCCGAGCGATCGTCCCCGCCGGGTGCAGGCTGTGCCGCGATGCCCGGCTCCAGCGCGATGGTTCCCGCCGTGGTGTCCGGGTCGGTGGCACGCCCGCTGACTCCATGTCCCTGTCGGTCGGGTCGGGTGCAGGCTGTGCCAGGCCGCCCAGCTCCCCAACGACCGCAACGTCGCACACCGATCTGCTGTGTTGGGGCGCCGCTGGTCCCGGCCTGGGCAACCTCGCACACGACTTTGCTGTTGGCCGGCCAGGAATCGGACATCGAAATAGCAAGACCGTGTGCGAGGACCGCGCGTCCTCCGATCGCCCGGCGGCCAAACAACCAAGCCGTGCGCGAGGTCCCCAGAGTCGCCCGAGCCGAGCGAGCCGCGTCACCCGACCCACCGTGCCCCGGAACCCCGCCCGAGCCCGCAGCCCGAGCCGCCGCCTGGCTGACCCGGGCGCCCAGGGTCATCCCGGTGGCAGGATGCCGCCATGAGCGACTGCCTGTTCTGCAAGATCGTGGCCGGCGAGATCCCGGCCACCGTGGTCGAGGAGACCGCGACGACGGTCGCCTTCCGCGACATCGCGCCGGTCTCGCCGACCCACGTGCTGGTGATCCCGCGGCTGCACGTGGCCACCTTGGCCGAGGCGGTGGCCCTCGACCCGGCGATTGCCGCCGATGTGATGGCCGGTTGCACCCGCGTCGCCGAGGCTGAGGGCGTGGCCGCCGATGGCTATCGCGTGGTCATCAACTCCGGAGCCCACGGCGGCCAGATGGTCCACCACCTGCACGCCCACGTGCTCGGCGGTCGCCCGCACGCGTGGCCGCCCGGCTGATCGGGCCCCCGCCCGGCGTCGGCTTCCGGTGGGCCGGGGCGCGGTGCGGCCGTACCCTTGAGCCCTGATGACTGAACCGTCCGTGCGCCCCGAGCGCATCCAGCACACCGTGGTCGTCCCCGCGAGCCTCGACATGGTCAGCGTCGTGGGGGTCGGCGACGAGGTCCTGCGCGCCGTCGAGGCGGAGTTCCCCGCCCTCGACATCCACGTGCGGGGCAACCAGATCAGCCTCACCGGCGGCTCGGCCGACCTGCATCTCGTGGAGCGCCTGTTCGACGAGATGGTCGGCATCGTGCGCACCGGCCAGGGGATGAGCCCCGACGTGGCCCGCCGCGCACTGACGATCCTTCGCGCCGAGCCCGAGGCCCGGCCCGCGGAGGTGCTGACCGCCAACATCTTGAGCAACCGCGGGCGCACCATCCGGCCCAAGACCCTGAACCAGAAGCGCTACGTCGACGCGATCGACCAGCACACGATCGTCTTCGGCATCGGTCCGGCGGGCACCGGCAAGACCTACCTGGCCGTGGCCAAGGCGGTGCAGGCCCTGCAGGCCAAGAAGGTCAACCGGATCGTGCTGACGCGCCCGGCGGTGGAGGCCGGCGAGCGCCTCGGCTACCTGCCCGGCACGCTCTCGGAGAAGATCGACCCGTACCTGCGCCCGCTCTACGACGCGCTGCGCGACATGCTCGACCCCGACTCGATCCCCCGCCTGCTCACCTCGGGCACGATCGAGGTGGCACCCCTGGCCTACATGCGCGGGCGCACCCTCAACGACGCGTTCGTGATCCTCGACGAGGCGCAGAACACCTCCCCGGACCAGATGAAGATGTTCCTGACCCGGCTGGGCTTCGGGTCCACGATGGTGGTCACCGGTGACGTGACCCAGGTGGACCTGCCCGGT
The DNA here is from genome assembly GCA_963777855.1 of uncultured Actinomycetes bacterium. GTDB lineage: Bacteria > Actinomycetota > Actinomycetes > S36-B12 > CAIYMF01 > Prado023. Next base: position 76,312 of record CAVZRW010000012.1, read on the forward strand.
GGGACGGACTCGGGGCTCAAGGTCGTGCAGGGGATCCTCGACGGCGTGCGCGATGTCTCGTTCTGCCATCTCAACGCCCACGACGTGGTGCGCCACAGCCTGGTCACCGACATCGTGCAGGCCTACGGCCGCTACGACGAGGCCCAGCAGGTCGAGCGCACGGGGCACCCCGAGCGGCCCGGTCGGCGCCGCTGATGGCCCACGTCGAGGTCGACAACCGCAGCGGGACCCCGGTCGAGGCCGACGACCTGGTGGCGCAGGCCGAGTTCGTGTGCGCGCGCCTGGGCCTGCATCCCGAGGTCGAGCTGTCCGTGTCCCTGGTCGACGTCGAGGAGATCACCGAGCTGCACGTGCGCTGGATGGACCTGCCCGGGCCCACGGATGTGCTCAGCTTCCCGATGGACGAGCTGGTGGCCCCCGGCCCCGGTGAGCAGGGGCAGCCGGGTGTGCTCGGCGACATCGTGATCTGCCCCGAGATCGCACGCGCGCAGGGCGACGCGGCCGGCCATGGGCTCGACGGTGAACTGCAACTGCTGCTGACCCATGGCATCCTCCACCTGTTGGGTCACGACCACGCCGAGCCGGAGGAGCACGCCGTGATGTTCGGCCTGCAGGACCAGCTGCTCGCCGCGTGGCGGTCGCAGGGCTGAGCGATGACTGACTCCGATCTGGTGATGATCGGTCTGGCGATCGCCTGCGTGATCCTGGCCGGGGTGCTGGTGGCCGCCGAGACGGCCATCGGCCGGGTGTCGCGCTCGCGCGTCGAGGAGATGGCCCGGGAGAAGCCCGGCAAGGCGACCGAGCGGCTGCGCCGGGTCATCGACGAGCGCGCCCGGTACGTCAACGTGATGCTGTTCATGCACACGATGTTCTCGGTGGCGGCCACTGCGCTGGTCACCTACCTGTGCGTGGAGGCAAGGTCCTGGGGCCCGATGACCGGGCTCTTCATCGCGCTGGGGATCATGACGCTGGTCATGTTCGTGGCCCTGGGGGTGGCCCCGCGCACGCTCGGTCGCCAGCACGCCGACCGGATCGCCCTGCGCTCGTCGCGGTTCGCGACCATGTCGGCGGCGGTCCTCGGCCCCCTGGTGTCGCTGCTGATCCTCGCGGGCAACGCGTTGACCCCGGGCAAGGGCTACCGGGAGGGACCGTTCGCCACCCAGGCCGAGCTGCGTGAGCTGGTGGACCTCGCTGAGGCCGACCAGGTCATCGAGGACGACGAGGCGGCGATGCTGCACTCGGTCTTCGAGCTCGGTGACACGATCGTGCGCGAGGTCATGGTGCCGCGCACCGAGATGGTCTGGATCGAGCGGCACAAGACCCTGCGCCAGGCCATGTCGCTGGCGCTGCGCTCCGGGTACTCGCGGATCCCGGTGATCGGTGACGGGCCCGACGACGTGGTCGGGGTCTTCTACCTCAAGGACGTGGTGGCCCGGATCTTCGAGCACCGCGGCGCCGAGACCTCCGAGCGGATCGACACGCGGATGCGCCCGGCCACGTTCGTGCCCGACTCCAAGCTGGTGGATGACCTGCTGCGCGACCTGCAGGGCCAGCGGGTGCACATCGCGATCGCCGTCGACGAGTACGGCGGCACGGCCGGCCTGGTCACCATCGAGGACGTGCTCGAGGAGATCGTCGGCGAGATCGCCGACGAGTACGACACCGAGCTGCCCGAGGTGGAGAAGCTCGGCCACGGGTCGTTCCGAATCAGCGCGCGCATGCACGTCGAGGACGTCGGTGAGCTGCTCGGGTTCGAGATCGACGCCGACAGCGAGGGGGTCGACACCGTCGCGGGCCTCATCGCCAAGCGGCTGGGCAAGGTGGCCCTGCCGGGCTCGTCGATCGTGGTCGACGGCTGGTCGCTGACCGCCGAGCAGGCGGCGGGGCGGCGCAACCGGCTGGCCACCGTGCTCGCCGAGCCGACCCGCGAGCACGACGCGCAGGAGGCCCGGGACGCCCGTGACGGGCGGGAAGGGCGCGACGGGCGGGACGGGCGGGAAGGGCGCGACGCCCGGGACACCCGCGACACTCGCGACACCCGGGACACCCGGGACACCCGCGACACTCGCGACACCCGGGACACCCGGACACCCGCGACACCCGCGACACCCCGCCCCCACGCCCGCCTCCGAGGCCCAGGAGGCCACCCCATGACCGCCCACCGCAGCGGGTTCGTCGCGATCGTCGGCCGGCCCAACGCCGGCAAGTCGACGCTGACCAACGCCCTGGTCGGCCAGAAGGTGGCCATCACCTCGAGCAAGCCGCAGACCACGCGACGGGTCATCCGGGGCATCGTCCATCGGCCCGAGGCGCAGGTCATCCTGGTCGACACCCCCGGCATCCATCGGCCGCGCACGACCCTCGGCCAGCGGCTCAACGCCCTGGTGGAGGAGCAGTGGGCGGAGGTCGACGCGATCGCCCTGTGCCTGCCCGCTGATGAGGAGATCGGGCCGGGCGACCGGCGGATCGCCCACCGGCTGGCCACCGCCACCCGCGGCGGCCAGCGCACCCCCGTGCTGGCCCTGGTCACCAAGACCGACCGGATCAGCCACGGGCAGCTGGCCGCCAAGCTGGCCGCCGTCGGCGAGCTCGGGGCCGAGACCGGCATCCCGTGGGCGGCTGTCGTGCCGCTGTCGGCGACCCGCGGTGAGCAGCTCGACGACGTCATCGCCGAGTTCGTCGCCGCGTTGCCCGAGGGCCCGCCGCTCTACCCGGAGGGTGAGCTCACCGACGAGCCCGAGGCGATCATGGTCGCCGAGCTCATCCGGGAGGCCGCCCTCGAGGGGGTCAGCGACGAGCTGCCGCACTCGATCGCCGTCGTCGTCGAGGAGATGGCGCTGCGCCCGGACCGTCCCGCCGACCGGCCGCTGCTGGACGTCCACGCGAACCTGTTCGTCGAGCGACCCTCCCAGAAGGCGATCGTGATCGGGGCCAAGGGGGCCCGGCTGCGCGACGTGGGCACCCGGTCCCGCGCGGCGATCGAGGCGATGCTGGGCGTGCCCGTGTTCCTGGACCTGCGCGTGAAGGTCGCCAAGGAGTGGCAGCGCGACCCCAAGCAGCTGCGTCGACTCGGGTTCTGAGGGCATCGGCCGAGGGGGAGCGCACGTCGCGGCGTCGGCCGAGAGGGCCGGCCCCGGGGCGCCGAGTCGGTCACGGGGGCGCCGCGGGCGCGGGCCGAGTCGGCCCCGGGGCGTCGCGAAGGGCCCGTGCCGGGCATGGGGCGCACAATGGGGCAGTGCCGACCTACCGCGACTCCGGGGTCGTGCTTCGCACGCATCCGCTGGGCGAGGCCGACCGGATCATCACCATCCTGACCCGCTCGCACGGCCGGGTGCGGGCGGTGGCACGCGGCGTGCGGCGCACGGGATCGCGGTTCGGGGCACGGCTCGAGCCGATGGGGCTGGTCGACGTGCAGATGCATATCGGCCGCTCTCTGGACTCGGTGACCCAGGTGGAGTCGCTGTTCTCGTTCGGCGCCGACCTGGCCGGGGAGTACGGCGCGTGGACCGCCGCCCAGGCCATCTGCGAGACAGCGGAGCGGCTGACGCCTGAGGAGCGTGAACCCGCCCCGGCCCAGTTCCAGCTGCTGGTCGCCGGGCTTCGGGCACTCGCCCAGCGCGAGCACCCACCCGGGCTGGTGCTCGACGCCTATCTCGTGCGGTCCCTGGCGATCGCCGGGTGGGCCGCGTCGTTCGACGCCTGCGCCCGGTGCGGCGAGGCGGGGCCCCATCGCGCGTTCAGCCTGCCCGGGGGAGGGGCCCTGTGCGCCGACTGCCGGGTGCCCGGCTCGGCGACCCCCCGACCGGCCACCCTCGAGCTGCTCGGCGCGCTGCTGAGCGGGAACTGGCCGGTGGCCGAGGCCTCCGACGAGCGGTCGCGCCGCGAGGCCTCCGGGCTGGTGTCGGCCTACCTGCAGTGGCACCTCGAGCGCCAGCTGAAGTCACTTCCCCTGGTCGAGCGCGGCTGACCTGCCTGTGAGGTCGGGCACAGCCCTGCCGTGCAGGTGGCGGGGGCGGACCTGCGCTGCGATCCTTGGGGCGTGGACGAGCAGTCGCACGCCGACGGGTCCGAGGGCACGGGCATCCCGCGCGGGTCCGCGGACCACCGCGACGCCCCGCAGCCGGTCTGGGCCAACGCTCAGCAGGTGACCGACTTCCTCTACGTCGGTGGATCCCTGCGCAGCGGCGACGCGGACCCCGGCACCGTGCTGGCCGAACTGCGCGGCCGCGGGCTGACGCACATCCTCGACTGCCGGACCGAGACCACCGACGCGCATCTGGTCCAATCCCTTGCGCCGGACATCGTGTACCACCAGGCCGGCACCGAGGACGAGGCCGACGGAACTGCCGAGGGCTGGTTCGACAGCGGGGTGTCGTTCGCCCGCGAGGCCCTGCAGGTGCCCGGGTCCGTGGTGCTGGCGCACTGCGCCCTGGGCCAGTCGCGCGGCCCGTCGATGGCCTACGCCGTGCTCCTGGACCAGGGCTACGACCCCGGCGAGGCGCTGCTGCTGATCACCTCGGCGCGCCCGCAGGCGAAGGCTGCCTACGCCGAGCAGGCCCTCGACTGGCACTTGGAGCGCAGGGGAGCCTCCCCAGCCGAACGCACGGCCGCGTTCGAGTCGCTGCGCGCTGCACGCGTCCACACCGGCGGCTGGGCCCACCGCCGCCACTGACCCCGCGCCCTGCGCCCCGCCCCGCCCCGCCCCCAGGGGATTTGGGCCCCGTTCGCGTGGGGGATCGGGTGATTGGGCCCCGTCTCGGTGGGTTTCGCCATCGAGTTGGGGCCCAAATCCCGGGGGAGCGGGAGATGCCGCGGCGGGTGGACCGAGCCCCAGTCCCGGGGAGCGGGAGATGCGGCGGCGGGTGGCGGCGGGTGGACCGGGCCCCCGGGGCGTGGGGGCGGGGGCGCGGGGAGCGGCGCGCCGGGGCTGTGTGTTCGGGTGGGCGGGCTCGGACGCCGGGCGGGTGTCAGGATGGGCCCGTGTCGACCGGGACGTGGTGGCGGCGCGGGCGCCCGGAGCAGCCCGCCTCATCGGCGAGCCACGGCGGGGCACCCCCGAGGACACCCACCCCGCACCCCTCCGGTGCGCAGCCCCCGGTGTTGCCCGCTGACCTGGTGCCCCGGCACGTCGCCCTGGTGATGGATGGCAACGGCCGCTGGGCCAAGGAGCGTGGCCTGCCCCGCACGGCCGGCCACGAGGCGGGCGAGGCGTCCCTGCTCGACTGCGTGCACGGGGCGCTCGAGCTCGGGATCGACTACCTCTCGGCGTACGCGTTCTCCACGGAGAACTGGCGGCGCTCGCCGGACGAGGTGCGCTTCCTGATGGGGTTCAACCGCGACGTGATCCGCCGCCGGCGCGACGAGATGCACGAGATGGGCGTGCGGATCCGCTGGGTCGGTCGCCGGCCGCGGCTGTGGGGAAGCGTGATCTCGGAGCTCGAGCGGGCCGAGGAGCTGACCGCGGGCAACACCGCCATGACGTTGGCGATGTGCGTCAACTACGGCGGCCGGGCCGAGATCGCCGACGCTGCCGCGGCCCTGGCCCGCGACGTACGGGCCGGGTCGGTGCGCCCCGAGGACATCGACGAGGACATCCTCGCCCGGTACCTCGACGAGCCGGACATGCCCGACGTGGACCTGTTCGTGCGCTCGTCGGGCGAGCAGCGCACGTCGAACTTCCTGCTCTGGCAGTCGGCGTATGCCGAGTTCGTGTTCCTGGACACACTCTGGCCCGACTTCGACCGCCGCGAACTCTGGCGCGCGTGCGAGATCTACGCAGCGCGCGACCGCCGGTACGGGGGAGCGATCCCGAACGACGTTCCCGACCCGGAGGACGACGAGCCAACCCCGGCGGGCGGGTGAGCTCGACGCGTGCTGGACGTCTGGCCGCCGGCGAACCGGGCGGGTCCGCTAGAGCCGACCGGTCAGCCTCATCACGCCCAGGCCCACCACGGCCAGGTTCGCGACCACGCGCAGCGCCCTGCTCGCCGGGGAGATGACCGGCCAGGACAGCGCTGTCAGCCAGGCCAGGAACACCCCGATGAGCACGAGCAGGATCCCGGCCCAGTTCCACGGAAGGGCCAGGCCGAGGAACAGCATCACGGCCAGTGCCATCGGCACGACGAAGTTGGGCAGGCGCTGCATCCTGGCCAGCCAGGGCCTGCTGGCGTTCTCGAAGCGGGCGCGCCGGCTGGTCGCTGGGAACGAGCCCTGAACCTTGGGGCTGCCTGCGACGGTGCGTGGCGCGGGCTTGGTCGACCCCGAGCTCGCGTACCCCTCGGGTCGGTGGACTCGCTTCTTGGCCATGGGCGAGATTGTGCCCGATCGAGGACCCCGGGTGCAGGTAGGGTTGGCCGCCAGACCGTCGGCACCTCGCCGCCCCCCGGATCGACCTGGAGACACCCATGGCCAAGCCCGCCAAGCCCGACGCCCGCGTCGAGGCCGTCGTCAACCTCAGCAAGCGCCGCGGCTTCGTGTTCCCGAGCTCGGAGATCTACGGCGGCACCCGCTCGGCGTGGGACTACGGCCCCTTGGGCGTGGAGCTCAAGGAGAACATCCGCCGCGCGTGGTGGCAGGCGGTCGTCCGCGGCCGTGACGACGTGGTCGGCCTGGACTCCTCGGTCATCCTCGCCCCCCAGGTGTGGGAGGCCTCGGGCCACGTCAACGCGTTCGTCGACCCGCTGACCGAGTGCCGGCAGTGCCACAAGCGCTGGCGGTCGGACAACCTGCTGGAGTCGTTCGAGGAGCGCAACGGCCGCCCGGCCACCGGCCTCGAGGAGATCGTGTGCACCAACTGCGGCACGCGCGGGCAGTTCACCGAGCCGCGTGACTTCAACGGGATGCTGCGCACGGTGGTCGGCCCCGTGGAGGATGCCGGCGCGCTTCACTACCTGCGCCCGGAGACCGCGCAGGGCATCTTCGTCAACTACGCCAACGTGGCCAACGCCGCGCGCAAGAAGCCCCCGTTCGGCATCGGCCAGACCGGCAAGAGCTTCCGCAACGAGATCACCCCCGGGAACTTCATCTTCCGTACCCGCGAGTTCGAGCAGATGGAGATGGAGTTCTTCGTCAAGCCCGGCACCGACGAGCAGTGGCACGAGTACTGGATCAAGGCACGCTGGGACTGGTACCTGGACCTGGGCCTCAAGGAGCAGAACCTCCGGCTGTTCGAGCACCCCGCGGAGAAGCTCTCGCACTACTCCAAGCGCACCGTGGACATCGAGTACCGGTTCACCTTCGCCGGCTCGGAGTTCGCCGAGCTCGAGGGCATCGCCAACCGCACCGACTTCGACCTGCGCACGCACTCGGAGAAGTCCGGGGTCGACCTGTCGTTCTTCGACCAGGAGTCCGGCGAGCGCTGGTTCCCGTACGTCATCGAGCCGGCGGCGGGCCTGACCCGCTGCGTGCTGGCCTTCCTGCTCGACGCCTACGACGAGGACCAGGCGCCCAACGCCAAGGGCGGGGTCGACACCCGCACGGTGCTGCGCCTCGACCCTCGGCTGGCGCCGGTCAAGGTCGCCGTCCTGCCGCTGTCGCGCAACGCCGACCTCTCGCCGGTGGCCCGTGACCTGGCCGCCGAGCTGCGCCGCACCTGGAACGTCGATTTCGACGACGCCGGCGCGATCGGCCGCCGCTACCGTCGCCAGGACGAGATCGGCACGCCGTTCTGCGTCACGGTCGACTTCGACACCCTCACCGACCAGGCCGTGACGGTGCGCGAGCGCGACTCGATGGCCCAGGAGCGCATCCCGCTGGCGGGCCTGCGCGCGTGGCTCACCGAGCGCCTGCCGGCCTACTGATCGGCCCCCTCCGCTCGGCCGCGGGCAGGTCCTCGCAACTCGATCGAGGCGGGATCGACCCGCGATCGGCCCGGCCCACGCCGGGTATGCGTGCGCCGTCATGCGGGGGATGAACGGCGCGTGAACACCCGCGGGATGGGGGTTACGGGTCGATGGACGGCGGGCGTACGGTGGATGGCACGGGCCCGGTCCGGGTCCGTGACCGACACAGAGGAACGTCGATGGCGATCCTGGATGCACCCCGCACCGCCCCCGGTCTTCCCGCCGGACCCCCGGTCAAGGACAGCCGCACTCGATTGCTCGAGCAGGCCCCGATCGTCGGCCTGGGACTGCTGGCCACGCTCTCCGTCGGGTTCGGCATCGGCACCCTGACCCAGTTCGACGACGACTGGCGCAACCAGACTCCCGTGGTGGTGGGAACCGTGACCGGACCGGTCGAGTTCGGGGCCCCCCTCGACCAGGCGGTGACCGGCCTCCTCGCGGACTCCGAGACCCCTGTGACCGAGGTGTCGTGCCCGGAGCTCGCGCGCGTCGAGGCCAGCTTCTCCGACCTGCTGTGCCGCGCGCAGACCGCGGGGGCAGGGATGGTCTCGCTCATCGCCTCCGGTGCCGACGGGCAGATGACCGTGACGGTGTACTCCGGCCACTGACCGGCAACCCGGCCCGAATGCCAGGTGATCCGTGCAGGCGTGGTGCGGCCCGATCCGACGCCCGTCGGCATGGCGTCGAGGGACCCGCTCGGAATGACCGCCGGGCTCGACGGGTGACCGACAATGGGTGCCATGCCTGTCGTCCTGCCGCCGATCGCCGGCCGTGCCGTGGATCCGCCGGTGGTGCTCGCCCCGATGGCCGGCATCACGAACCGGGCCTTCCGGCGGCTGTGCCGGGAGTCCGGGGCCGGCATCTACGTCTCGGAGATGATCACCTCGCGGGCGCTGCTCGAGCGCAACGACGAGACGATGAACCTGATCCGCTTCGACGCCGACGAGTCGCCCCGCTCGCTGCAGCTGTACGGGGTGGACCCGGCGATCATCGCCGAAGCGGTCCGGATGGTGGTCACCGAGGACCTCGCCGACCACGTCGACCTGAACTTCGGCTGCCCGGTGCCGAAGGTGACGCGCAAGGGTGGCGGCTCCGCGCTGCCGTGGAAGCGTGACCTGTTCCGGGCCGTGGTCGCGGGGGCCGTGGCCGCGGCGGATGGCCGCGTGCCGCTGACGGTGAAGATGCGCCTCGGCGTGGACGACGAGCACCTGACCTACCTGGAGGCCGGCCGCGCCGCCGCGCAGGAGGGCGCCGCATGGGTGGCCCTGCACGGGCGGACTGCGGCGCAGATGTACGGCGGGCAGGCCGACTGGGCCGCGATCGCCCGCCTCGTGGAGGAGCTGGCCCCGCTCGGCGTGCCGGTGCTGGGCAACGGCGACATCTGGACCGCCGAGGATGCCCTGAGGATGGTCGAGTCCACCGGGTGCGCGGGGGTGGTGGTCGGCCGGGGGTGCCTGGGTCGGCCGTGGCTGTTCGGGCAGCTGGCGGCTGCCTTCGCAGGGGCGCCCGCGCCGGCCGAGCCGACCTCGGGCGAGGTGCTTGCGGTTCTTCGCCGGCACGCCGAGCTGCTCGTGGCGATGCACGGCGACGAGCACAAGGGCTGCCGCGACATCCGCAAGCACATGGCCTGGTATCTGAAGGGGTTCCGCGTGGCCCAGCCGATCCGCGCGGCGCTGGGCACAGTCGGCTCGCTGGCGGAGCTCGACGCGCTGCTCGCCGGAGTCGACCCCGCCCAGCCGTACCCGTCGGCGGTCGCCGCCGGGCCGCGCGGCCGCACGTCGGGGCAGCGACGGGTGGCCCTGCCCGACGGCTGGCTCGATTCCTGCGAGCTCGGCGTGGACGTGGACCTCTCCGCCGCCGAGATCGGCGTCAGCGGCGGCTGACCCACCCCGCCCCGCGGGCGTCAGTCGCCGAGTTCCTCGACGTGGAGGAAGACATCGAGCAGGGTGCTGCGCCACAGCGTCGCCTCGAACGGCTCGACGAACTCGAGGACGGCCGTCGGCCCGGGCAGCGCCAGTTGCCCGTCGGCCACGGTCACGCGGTCGCCGGAGACCAGGTCGTCGTAGCGGCCGTCGGGCAGCTGCACCGCCACGGGGCCAAGATGACCCTCCACGTTGAAGATCCCGTACAGCCCGGCACCGCCGACGGGCTCGAGCTGCTCCCCGCCGGGGTTGGCCCACGCGGCCTGGACCACGGGCTCGTCGCCGAGGATCCAGAAGTCCCCGTCGCGCATCGCCGGATGCTTCTTCAGCGCGGCGAGCGTGGCGATGAAGTCGGCCAGCGCGTAGTCGCCCCACTGCACCGGTGCCCGCTCGAACAGCGACGGCCACGCCCGCGCCGCAGACTCCTGGCCCGCATAGACCATCAGCGGCCCCCGGGAGAAGGCCATCAGCGCCGTCCAGGCACGGGCGCGGTTCTCGGTGGGGGCGAAGCGCATGATCCGGAACTGGTCGTGGTTCTCGACGAAGCGCAGCTTCGCGTAGTTCGCGGGCAGCGTCGCATCCTGCCAGCGCAGCATCTCCAGGTAGCGCCCGACGGGCTCGCGGCCGGTGACCACCGCCTGCCAGATCGACCACAGGTCGTGGGAGTACTCGATGTCGAACGCCGCGAACATCTCGGCGTCGGACCACGTCGGCAGGCCGTGTGCTCGACGGTGCGCCACCCAGGTCGGGTGCGGGGACTCGGCGAGCCAGAGCAGGCCCGGGCGCACCTGGGCCAGCTCGGTGCGCGCCTGGCTCCAGAAGTCCACGGGCACCAGCGACGCCACGTCGCAGCGGAACCCGTCCACCCCACGGCCAGCCCACAAGGCCAGGCTGTCGATGAGGTAGCGCGCGAGCTCGAGGTTGGGGTGCTTCAGGTCGATGATGTCGGTCCACGCCGGCACGGTGGTGTACGGACGGCCCTCGTCGTCCTGGTGGAAGAACTCGGGGTGCTCGGCGATCAGCACGCTGTCCGGCGAGGTGTGGTTGAACACCACGTCGATCATGACCTTCAGGCCCATTCCGTGGGCGGTCGCGACCAGGTCGTCGAAGTCGGCGTCCGTGCCCAGGTCCGGGTTGATCGCGCGGTAGTCCCGGATGGCGTACGGGCTGCCAAGCGTGCCCTTGCGCCCAGCCTCCCCGATGGGGTGGATGGGCATCAGGTACACCACGTCGACCCCCAGCGCGGCGATCCGCGGCAGGTCCGCGGTGACCTCGACCAGCCGCCCGGACGCCCCATGGTTACGCGGGAACACCTGGTAGATCACCAGCGAGCGCACATCCAGCGGGGTGTCCAGGGCCATGGCGCGCATTGTGGCCCGGCGCGCGGCTCGCAGCGATTCGGGCCCCGTCTCCGAGCGAGATTCCTTCGAGGTGGGGCCCGAACCGCCCGGAGGCCATCGAGACGGGGCCCAAATCCCCGGGGGTGGGGGCCTACGTGCGGGGGTCCAGGGCTTCGGCGAGGCCGGAGACGAGGGATCCCACGCGTGCGGCCACGGCCTCCGCGAGGCTCGTGGCGGGCGGCATGGCCACCCACGCCGCGGCGGTCGCGGGCAGCTGGCCGGCCACGACCGCCGCGGAGGCCAGCAGCAGCTCACCCTCGGGCAGGTCCACCGCAGCACCGGAGAGGTTCAGCAGCACCCGCACCGCGCCCTCGGCGTCGACCATGTCGAAGGCGATCAGGTCCGCGGAGTCCTCCGGCGGGGAGACCCACCGCAGCTCACCCCGGCCCAGGGCGGGGTGAGCCCGCCGCAGCGCCAGCGCCTGACGGTAGAGGCTGAGCATCGAGTCGCCGCTGGCCCGCTGCGAGGCCACCGACAGCGCGGCCCACTCCTTGGGGATCGGCAGCCACGGCTTGGCCCGGGAGCGGGTGAACCCGAGGTTGGCGCCGGTCGTCCAGGGCATCGGCACCCGGCAGCCGTCGCGACCGCGCACGGTGTGGCCGCTGCGCTCCCAGATGGGGTCCTGCAGCACGTCCTCCGGCAGGTCGTCGACGTTGGGCAGCCCCAGCTCCTGGCCGTTGTAGATGTAGGCCGCGCCGGGAAGCGAGAGCAGCACCAGCGCCAGCGCGCGGGCCCGACGGGTCCCGAGCTCCACGTCGACCTCCTGGAACACCCCGGAGGCCATCGTGCCGGGCACGTACGCGCCGGTGAGCACGGTGTTCTGGCCCAGCCGCGAGACCGAGCGCGGGGTGTCGTGGTTGTCGGTGACCCAGGTCGTGGGCGCCCCGACGCCGGCGTTGGCCGCCAGGGAGGAGTCGATGGCCGCCCGCAGCCCGGGGCCGTCGAAGCCGGCGTGCACGAACCGGAAGTTGAAGGCCAGGTGCATCTCGTCGGGCCGGATGAACAGGGCCACGATGTCGTCCTCGGCCCCGGTCTCGATGACCGCCATCCGGTCGCCGGGGTAGGCGTCCATGACCCGGCGGAACTCCCGGTAGACGTCGTGCACCGGGCTGTCGTCGTCCTTGGGGATGATCGGCTCGCCGGTGGCCGTGTCGGGGAAGGCGTCGTCCTTGATCAGGGCGTCGGAGACGTCGATCCGGAAGCCGTCGGCGCCGCGGTCCATCCAGAACCGCAGGATGCTGGCGAACTCCTCGACCACCTCTGGGTTGCGCCAGTTGAGGTCCGGCTGCTCGGCGGCGAACAGGTGGTAGTACCACTGCCCCGGGGAGCCGTCGGTCTCCTCGATCCGGGTCCAGGAGGAGCCACCGAAGACCGACTTCCAGTTGTTCGGCGGCTCGTCACCGGCTGGTCCGCGGCCGTCGCGGAACAGGTACCGGTCGCGCTCGGGCGAGCCGCGGCCGGCGGTGACCGCGGCCTGGAACCAGGCGTGCTGGTCGGAGGTGTGGTTGGGCACGAAGTCCAGCGTCACCTTGATGCCGTAGTCGTGGGCGGTGGCGATCAGCTCGTCCATGTCGGCCAGCGTGCCGAACAGCGGATCGATGTCGCGGTAGTCGCTGATGTCGTAGCCGTGGTCGACCTGCGGGCTGGCGAAGCACGGGCTCAGCCACAGCGCGTCGATGCCCAGGTCGGCCAGGTAGCCCATCCGGGCGGTGATCCCCGCGAGGTCGCCCATGCCGTCGCCGTCGCCGTCGGCGAAGGATCGGGGGTAGATCTGGTAGATCACGGCATCGCGCCACCACTGGGCCATGCGGGCATCGTAGGGGCGCCGCAGGTCCGGACTCCCGTCGTCGGAGCAGCGCCACCACCCGCGTGGGCCGCGCCTGTCCGGTTCGCGCGAATCGAGACCCGACGACGGGGTCGAAGGTCTCCTTCTGATCCCGGCGAAGGGCCCGAGTCGTGCTCAGCGGGCCACCCGCCGGGGCGAGGGGGTCCCGTCGCCCGGAGTAAGGTTGGCCCTTGTTCTGCCACTCACAGCCCAGGAGGGTTGCCACACACATGGTGCGTTACGTCTACGACTTCGCCGAGGGCGACAAGGACAAGAAGGACCTGCTCGGAGGAAAGGGCGCCAACCTCTCCGAGATGATCAAGATCGGCCTGAACGTCCCCCCGGGCTTCACGGTGACCACCGATGCCTGCCGGGCCTACCTGAATGGTGGGGCGGTTCCCCCGAGATGGCCGAGCAGGTCACCGAGCAGCTGTCCAGCCTCGAGGCCAAGATCGGGCGCACGCTGGGTGACCCGGCGAACCCGCTGCTGGTCTCCGTGCGCTCCGGCGCGAAGTTCTCGATGCCCGGGATGATGGAGACGGTCCTCAACATCGGGATGAGCGACGCATCCGTCGCCGGTCTGACCGAGTTCTCCCAGGACGAGCGCTTCGCGTGGGACTCCTACCGCCGCCTGATCCAGATGTTCGGCAAGACCGTGCTCGACATCGAGGGGCACTACTTCGAGCACGCCATCGACCAGGCCAAGACCGACGCGGGCGTGGCCACGGACGTCGAGCTGGGCGTTCCCGAGCTGCAGGCGCTGGTCGCCACCTACAAGGGCATCGTCAAGGAGCACGCCGGGATCGACTTCCCGCAGGACCCCCGCGAGCAGCTCGACCGCGCGATCAAGGCCGTGTTCGACTCGTGGAACACCGACCGCGCCAAGCTGTACCGCCGCCAGGAGCGCATCCCGTCGGACCTGGGCACCGCGGTCAACGTGCAGGCCATGGTGTTCGGCAACGTCGGCGACGACTCGGGCACGGGCGTGGCGTTCACCCGCGACCCCGCGACCGGCGCCACCGGCCACTACGGCGACTACCTGCCCGACGCGCAGGGTGAGGACGTCGTCTCCGGCGTGCGCAACACACTGACCCTCGACGACATGGGCCGCCTGGACCCCGAGGCGCACGCCCAGCTGCTGGCCAACATGGACGCCCTCGAGGCGCACTACAAGGACCTCTGCGACATCGAGTTCACCGTCGAGCGCGGGCAGCTGTACATGCTGCAGACCCGTGTGCGGCAAGCGCACCGCCGGTGCGGCCTTCCGGATCGCGACCCAGCTGGCCGACGAGGGCGTCATCGACATGGACGAGGCCGTGCGCCGCGTCTCCGGCGCCCAGCTCGTGCAGCTGATGTTCCCGCACTTCGACCACTCGGGCGATCGCAAGATCGTGGCCAAGGGCATCGCGGCCTCCCCGGGCGCGGCCGTCGGCACAGCGGTGTTCGACTCCGAGACCGCCGTGGCCAAGGCCGAGCGAGGGCATCGCGACGATCCTGATCCGCCGCGAGACCACCCCCGACGACCTGGCCGGCATGGTGGCCGCCGCGGGCATCCTGACCAGCCGCGGTGGCAAGACCTCGCACGCGGCCGTCGTGGCGCGTGGCATGGGCAAGACCGCGGTCTGCGGCACCGAGGAGCTCACCGTCGACACCCACGCGAAGTTCGCGACCGCCCCCGGCGGCGTGGTCATCCGCGAGGGCGACCCGGTCTCCATCGACGGCGCCACCGGCGAGGTGTTCCTCGGCGAGGTGCCCGTCGTGCCCTCGCCGGTCGTGGAGTACTTCGAGGGCCGGCTGGCCCCCGAGGACGGCGACGACCTCGTCAAGGCCGTGCACCGCATCGTCACCCACGCCGACGAGGTGCGCCGCCTGGCCGTGCGCACCAACGCCGACACCCCCGAGGACGCCGCGCGCGCCCGCCGGATGGGTGCCCAGGGCATCGGCCTGTGCCGCACCGAGCACATGTTCCTCGGCGACCGCAAGCAGTACGTCGAGCGGCTGATCCTGGCCGAGACCGACGAGGAGAAGGAGTCCTCGCTGGCTGCCCTGCTGCCGCTGCAGCGCGGTGACTTCGAGGAGATCCTCGAGGCCATGGACGGGCTGCCGGTGACGATCCGCCTGCTCGACCCGCCGCTGCACGAGTTCCTGCCCGACCTCACGACGCTGGCCGTCGCGGTGGCCCGGGCCGAGGACCGTGGGGACGTCAAGGAGGCCGACCTGCGGATGCTGGCCGCCGTCGAGCGCCTGCACGAGTCCAACCCGATGCTGGGCCTGCGCGGCGTGCGCCTCGGCCTGGCGATCCCCGGGCTGTTCGCGCTGCAGGTGCGCGCGATCGCCGAGGCTGCCGCGGCCCGCAAGGCGGCCGGGGGAGACCCGCGTGCGGAGATCATGATCCCGCTGGTGGGTGCCGTCCAGGAGCTCGAGCTGATCCGCGACGAGTCGGAGATGGTCATCGCCGAGGTGGCGGCCGAGACCGGCAGCGAGCTGGACTTCCAGATCGGCACGATGATCGAGCTGCCGCGCGCGGCCATGACCGCCGACCAGATCGCCGAGGCCGCGGAGTTCTTCTCCTTCGGCACCAACGACCTGACCCAGACGACGTGGGGCTTCAGCCGCGACGACGTCGAGGGCGCGTTCTTCACCACCTACCTGGAGAAGGGCGTCTTCGGCGTCTCGCCGTTCGAGTCGATCGACCGTGACGGCGTCGGCGCCCTCGTGCGCATCGCCGCGGAGAAGGGCCGCGCCACCCGCCCGGGCATCAAGCTCGGCGTCTGCGGTGAGCACGGCGGCGACCCCGAGTCGGTGCACTTCTTCGACGAGGTCGGCCTGGACTACGTGTCCTGCTCGCCGTTCCGCGTGCCGATCGCCCGGCTCGAGGCCGGCCGCGCCTCGCTCATGCGCGACGGCGGGGGCAGCGACAGCCGCTGACCTCACCCGCCCAGCAACGCAAGGAGGGGCCCCGGACCACAGTCGATCCGGGGCTCCTCGGCGTGTGGGGCCCCGACCGGGGTGCCGCTGACCGGGGTTAGCTTGGGCGGGTAACCGCAGCACGGTGTCGGGGGTCCGGGCGCCCCGGCGGGCGCAGAGGCCCGTGCGTTCAAGCGCGTCGTCCCGGACTTCTCCGTCGCCTATGACGCCTACATCGCCCGCCAAGGGGCCAACCGCTGGCCGGCGCGGCTTCGTGTGTCACCGATGCGGTCGGCGCCCGGCGTTCACCCCCTGATCCCGGGGCTCACACCTGCGCGCCCCGGGTGCGTCCTCGCTGGCTGCTCAGCGGCAGCGGCGCTGGTGCCAGGCGACCACCGACAGGTCGGTGAGGCTGGCCACCTGGTCGACCACCACGCGCAGCCGTGCGCCGTCGTCGGGGGCCGCGGCCCACACCTGCCGGAAGTGCGGCTCGAGGGAGGCCGGCGCGCTGAGCACCAGTGCGGAGACCAGCTCGCGGATCATCGTCTGCTGGCGGTCGTAGGCGCGTGCCGAACCGGTGCGCTGCATCACGAACAGGTTGGCCATGCCCTTGAGCACGCCCACCTCGTGGCGGATCGGGTCGGGCACCTCGAGGGTGCCCCGGTGGCGGGTCAGGGGGTCGAGGCCGTGGGCAGCGCGGGTGGCGGCCTCCGCGGCCGAGGTGAACCGCCCGATCAGCTGGCTGGTCATGTCCTTGATCGCGGCCAGGTCACGCAGGCTGCCGGTGTACCCGGCCGGCCAGATCGGTGAGCCCAGCAGCCGTTGCAGCGCCTCGATCAGGGCCTCGCGCGGCGTTCCGGGCAGGTACTCCTCGGCGACCAGCTGGGCCAGGGCGTCCTGGAGGTCGGGGTCGGCCAGGGCGGGCAACTCGATGTAGCCGGCGTGGATGCCGTCCTCCACGTCGTGCACGCTGTAGGCCACGTCGTCGGCCCAGTCCATCACCTGCGCCTCGAACGAGCGCCGCGTCCCCGGCACGCCCGCACGCAGCCAGTCGAACACGGGCCGGTCGTCGTCGTACACGCCGAACTTGCGCCGGCCCTCCTGGCGCGGCCACGGGTACTTGGTGGCGGCATCCAGGGTGGCGCGCGTGAGGTTGAGTCCGACCGCCCGCTCGGTACCGGAGCCGTCCGGGTCGCCGAAGGCCTTGGCCTCCAACCGGGTGAGGATGCGCAGGGTCTGGGCGTTGCCCTCGAACCCGCCGATCGGGGCACACACCTCGTCGAGGGCGTCCTCGCCGTTGTGGCCGAACGGGGGGTGGCCCAGGTCGTGGGCCAGGCAGGCGGTCTCCACCAGGTCCGGGTCGCAGCCCAGCGCCTCGCCGAGCTCGCGGCCGACCTGCGCGCACTCCAGCGAGTGGGTCATCCGGGTGCGCGCGAAGTCGCCCTCGCCGGCGATCATCACCTGGGTCTTCGCGGCCAGCCGGCGCCAGGCCGCGCTGTGCAGCACCCGTGCCCGGTCGCGGGCGAACGCCGAGCGGGTGGCCCGCTTGGGCGGCTCGGTGACCCAGCGCTCCTCGTCGGCGGAGGTGTAACCGAGGGGGGGCACAGCCCCACCGTAGTCGCCCACCGCAGACGCCACGGCGGTCAGCGGTCGAGCCAGACCTCGACCAGCCCGGCGGTCTCGCGCACCACGTACTCGGTGGTCAGCCCCGTGCCCGGGCCGCTGGTGGTCGACGAGACCCGCGCGTCGAGCCCGAGCGCGCCGGCCAGGGCGTGGGTGCGCGCGGCATGCGCGGGGTCGGTCACGAGGGTGATCGTCCTCAGGTGCTCCTCGGCGGCGATGGCGGCCACGGCGCGCAGGGACTGCTCGGTGTTGGACCCGTAGGGAAGGGCGATCACGTCCTTGCTGGGCATCCCGTCGGCGACCAGCTCCGCCTTGCCGGCCTGGGCCTCGGAGGTGACGTCACCGGGCCGGAAACCGCCCACGGTGATGATGCGGTCGCTGATTCCGGCCTCGACCAGCTCGTGGGCGTGGGCCAGCCGGTTGGCCAGCACGGGGGAGGGGGTGCCCTGCCACTGGGCTGCGCCGAGGACGACGATCGCGTCGGTGGCCGTGCGGTCGTCGGTGGCGGCCCAGCGCAGCACCTGGGTGCCGGCCAGGGCCGGCACGGCGAGCAGCAGGATCGCCAGGCCCACGAGCAGCGCGATGAACCGGCGTCGGGCGCGCCGGCGGCGGGTGAGCGCAGGCCGGCCGGGGCTCCACTCCAGGAGTACGGCCGGTGCAGTCATGCACAGATTGTCCCATGCGGGCCCGGCACGGGCGGGGAGCCGAGCGGGTGACGCGGCCGGTGTCGGCGCAGGTCCCTAGGATCGGGGCCATGGCAGGACGGGTGCGCTCCGAGGACGTGGCCCTCGTGCGCGAGCGCGTCCGGGTGGACTCGATCATCGGCGAGGTGGTCACGCTGCGCCCGGCGGGGGCGGGGTCGCTCAAGGGCCTGTGCCCGTTCCATGACGAGCGCTCGCCGAGCTTCCACGTGACCCCCTCCCGGGGGCTGTACTACTGCTTCGGCTGCGGCGAGGGCGGCGACGTCGTCGACTTCCTCATGAAGCACGACCACCTGACCTTCACCGAGGCGCTGGAGAAGCTCGCGGGCCGGGCCGGGGTGCAGCTGCGCTACGAGGACGGCGGCGGCCCGGACCGCAGCGGGCCCAACCGCAGCCGGCTGGCCCAGGCCAACAAGGCCGCGCAGGCGTTCTACGCCCGTGCCCTGGGCTCGCCCGAGGCGGCCGCCGGCCGCCAGTTCCTCACCGAGCGCGGCTTCGAGCCCGACTCGTGGGAGCACTTCGGCATCGGTTTCGCCCCCCGCAGCTGGGACACCCTGCTCGGCCACCTGCGCTCGGCCGGGTTCTCCGACGCCGAGACCCTGGCCGCAGGACTGGCCTCCCAGGGCCAGCGCGGCACCTACGACCGGTTCCGTGGCCGGCTGGTGTGGCCGATCCGCGACGCCTCCGGTGAGGTGCTGGGCTTCGGGGCGCGCAAGCTCTTCGATGACGACGACGGGCCGAAGTACCTCAACACCCCGGAGACGGTGCTCTACAAGAAGTCCCAGGTGCTCTACGGCATCGACCTGGCGCGCCGCGACATCGGCAAGCTCAAGCAGGTGGTGGTCGTCGAGGGCTACACCGACGTGATGGCCGCGCACCTATCCGGGGTGACGACGGCGGTGGCCACCTGCGGCACGGCCTTCGGCCCGGATCACGCCTCGCTGCTGCGCCGCTACCTCGTGGACTCCGAGACCTTCGGCGGGGAGGTGGTGTTCACCTTCGACGGCGACGCGGCCGGGCAGAAGGCGGCCCTGCGCGCGTTCGAGGGCGACCAGCGGTTCGTGGCCCAGACGTTCGTGGCGATCTCCCCGGACGGCATGGACCCCTGCGAGCTGCGGCTGGCCCGCGGGGACGCCGCGGTGCGCGAGCTCGTGGCCGCGCGCACACCCCTGTTCGCGTTCGCGATCCGCTCGGTGCTCACCGGGTTCGACCTGTCCACGGCCGAGGGCCGCGTGGGGGCGGTGCGCCAGGCGGCGCCGCTGGTCGCCCGGATCCGGGACCAGGCGCTGCGCCCCGAGTACGCGCGGCTGCTCTCGGGCTGGGTCGGGGTGCCCGAGTCCGACGTGCGCGCCGCGGTGGCGGCGGCGGCCAAGGCGGGACCGGGTGCGCGGGCGGGGTCCGGGTCGGGGCGGGCTGCGGCGGGCGAGCGGCGCGGCGAGCCCGGTGGCGGCCCGGGCGGCCAGCGCGGCGGCCCGGGCGGGCAGCGCGGCGAGCCGGGCGGGCCCCACGGGCAGCGGGACGAGTCCGCAGCGGCCGACAGGCCTGGCGGCGAACCGGCCGCGGTGGCGGTCCACGCGCCAGCCCAGGTGCCCCGGCCCAACCCGCGCGATCCCGCGCTGTTCGTCGAGCGGGAGTCACTCAAGTGCGCCCTGCAGGTGCCCCAGCTGGTCGCCGACTGGTTCGCCTCGGTCCACGAGGGCAGCTTCCGCCACCCCCGCTACGCGCAGGTCCGCACCGCCATCGCGGGCGCGGGCGGGCCGGGGGAGCAGACCGACAGCCGGGAGTGGGTGGAGGCCGTGCTGGCCGCCTGCCCGGACGACTCGGTGCGCGCGATGGTGCGCGAGCTGGCCGTCGAGCCCTTGGTGACCAGCGGCGAGCCGAGCGCCAGGTATGCCACCTCGATCGTGGCGCGCCTGCTCTCCGACGAGGCTGGCCGTCGGCTGGTCGACCTCAAGCGCGAGCTCGGCCAGCTCGACCAGGTGGCCCAAGCTGATCGGGTCACCGCGCTGTTCGCCGACATCATGGAGCTCGAGGCCTACCGACGCGAGCTGTCTGTCGTGGGTCGGGAGGAGCAGTAGTGCGCTGGCGTCGGGAACTGGACCCACGGGTCGCCGCGGTGATGGCCGACGCCCCGGGGGAGCGACTGCTCGCCTGGGGTGAGCTGATCGGCGGTGAGGCCTGCGTGTGCACCGACTGGGCGATCCACTACCCGGGCCCGACCCGGGTGCCCTGGGACCTTGTGGTCCGTGGGGCGTGGAGCGAGGAGTTCCTCGACCTGGTGGTGCAACCCGCTCCGGGGGCCAGGAGCAGCCAGGTGCGCCTGCGCTTCGACGAGCCCGGCCAGGTGCCTGGTGTGGTGCGCGAGCGGGTCGAGTGGACCGTGGTCACATCCCACCGGGCCCGGCTTCGCCACGAGGACGGGCGGGTGGGGGTCGCGATGCTCAATGCGCGACGTTCCCCGCAGACCGGCGAGATCCGCTGGGCCGTTGCCTTCGACGCGGGCATCGACCCCGGGGACCCGGGCTGGCGGGCTGCGGCGGACGGGGCGCTGGCCGACCTGCGGGGGCAGCTGGGGATCTGATGCCGGGCGCCGACAGGCGCGCCGGGCTGCTGGGCGGACGGACCGGTCGGGCGCGCGAGTGCGGTTTGGGCGCCGGGGGCGTGGGTTGGTATCCTTCTCGGGCTTGATCCCCCATAGCTCAATTGGCAGAGCGTTCGGCTGTTAACCGATAGGTTTCTGGTTCGAGTCCAGATGGGGGAGCCAGTACGACCAACCCGGAGCTGTGCGCCCCAGGGTCGACGCTCAGCAAGTGGTGTCGAGGAACGCCGAGAACTCCGCGCGCGTGGCCACCGTCTGGGCGGCGCCGCTGTAGGCCGTCCACGCCGCATCCGGGTCAGCGGCGAACTGGGCGCACACCTGCGCGCGCTGGGCGGGCTGGGCGAGATCCCAGGCGCTGGCCAGCAGCCATGCGCCCTCCGACAGCGCCGGCACGCCCGGGGCTGAGGGCGCCGCGGCGGTGACCGGCGCGGCGTCGGTGGACGCCCCCGCGGCGGCCCGCCCGAGCAGGGTCAGGCCGAGGGTCGCGACGGCCACCAATGCCACGAGCACCAGCCATGCGCGGGTGGTGTGGTGACCGGTTGCGTGCGCGGGAAGGGTCGAGGAGGCCGCGGTCGGGGCCTGCGTGGAGTCGATCGTGGACGAGCTCATGTCTGTTTCCTCCGAGTCGGGATCGCCACGGCAACTCTGCCTGACGACGAACCCGGGCAAACCGCCCATCAGTCCCGAGGTGGCAGGGTCCTTGGGCGCGCCGGCAATGGACCTTCCACCCGGTCCCGGAGGTCGAGGCGCTCGGTGGCGTGCTCGCAGGACGTCGCGCTCACGGAGAGTTGGGCGCATGGAACGGCCCCGCGGGACTTCCTCATCGGGAGAGGTCAAGCCGCGCCGGGCCGTCACCTGCGAACCTATCCGCGGCCGTGTGAGGCGCAGACCCCAAGCGACGTAAGGGAAGGGTAAGCCGGCGGGCTGCCCACCCGGGCGCCCGGCGGTACCGTGTGCCGCGTGCAACCAGGCCGAGCCACGGCGGGGCGCGTCGCCGGTCGGTGCTCGGGATGACCGAGCCACGGCCCCACCCGCGGATCCGCACCTTCCACCCCCGGCGCAGCCGGACGACTCCGTCGGCGGCGTCGGCGTTGATCCGCCTGCTCCCGCTGTGGGGGATCGAGGTGAGCAGTGCCCCGGCGCACCTCGGCGAGCTGTTCACCCCACCGCTGCAGACGGTGCTGGAGATCGGCTCGGGGATGGGGGAGACCACCCTGGCGATGGCTGCGGCCGATCCGAGCACCGGGATCGTCGCCGTCGACGTGCACACCCCCGGCATCGGCGCACTGCTCGCCGGCGCGGAGCGTGCCGGACTGGCCAACGTGCGGGTGTGCGTGGGGGATGCGGTCGAGCTGATGGACCACCTCGCACCCGCGAGCCTGGCGGGGATTCGCGTCTACTTCCCGGATCCGTGGCCCAAGGTCCGCCACCACAAGCGCCGGCTGGTGCAACCGGCCTTCGTGCGACAGGCGGCCGAGCTGCTCGAGCCGGGCGGCACGCTGCACCTGGCCACCGACATCGCCGACTACGCCGAGCAGATGCTGGCCGTCTGCCGGTCAGAGCCGATGCTGGAGCCCGCCGGGCGACAGGTCGGCGGATTCATCGAGCGGCCGGCCTGGCGGCCGCAGACCCGCTTCGAGGCCCGTGGCCTCGAAGCGGGGCGACCGAGCCGCGACGTGCTGTTCGTGCGCACCTGATCCGCCCGAGCGCCGGGCGCGCCCCCACTCGAACGCCTGGCCCAGGCCCGCCGCGCGGCCCGGCACGCCGCCGGTCGGCTCGCGGGATCTGGTCCTCGACTCCGCTCAGCGCACGATGCGCAGGTTGAACCCCGGGCCGCCGAGTGCGGCCATGGTGCGCACCCACAACGCCAGCCACATCTCGGTGCCCCGGGCGGTGGAGATGCCACCGAGGTCGATGACGTCGCTCCAGCCGAACTCGCCGAGCAGCTCGGCGACAACGGCCTTCGCGTCCGCGTCGTCCCCGGAGAGGAAGAGCGTGGTCGGCTCGGCCAGCGTGTGCGGCGCGGTCATCAGGGCCGCGTTGAGGGTGTTGAGGGTCTTCACGACGCGGGCCTCGGGGAAGGCGCGCTGCACCTGCTCGCCGAGGGAGTCGGTGTCCTTGACGGTGAGCGTGGGCGGGAACCCGGCGGAGAAGTCCAGCGGGTTGGCCACGTCGATGAGCACCTTGCCGGCCAGGTTCGCGGCCCCGACCTCGGTCAGGGCCGCGAGGGTGCCGGAGCCGCTGGTCGCGTTCACCACGACCTCGCCGTGGGCGCCCGCCCCGGGGAGGTCCAGCAGCGGCACCGAGGGGTTCGCCTCGAGCCAGGCGGCCATGGATCCCGGCGGTCCGTCGAAGGTGCGCGCCGCGGTGGCCGACACATCCCTGGTGCCCAGGCACACGTCGTGACTGGTGCCGACGAACCCTTCGGCCAAGGTTCGCCCGACGGTGCCGGTGCCCAGGATGGCGATGCGCATGGGTGCTCCTCGTGTGGTCGTCCTCGCTCGGGCGGGATCTGCCGGGTGAGGGTCAGCGGATGGGTACCTCGACCTTGAGCGTGCGCAGCCGACCTCGCACGGGCAGGGTCACCGAGCTCGGTGGGGTGCGCAGGGTCAGGTGCTCGGCGGCGCCCTGGACCGCGCGTCGCTGGCCCAGGATGACCAGGCCGCATGATGCCCGCGGCCGCGCCTGCCTTGGTGGCGTCGCCCTTGGTCGCATCGCGCATGCCGTCGGTGCGCATGAGGGCGTCGGTGCCGAGCACGACCGCACCGGCCGCACCCCCGACCGCGAGCTGGCTGCCGAGCACCCGGCCCACCTCCACCGCAGGACCGGTCCGTCCGCTGTTGATCAGCAGCCGCTGGGTGACCACGCCGGCGACCACGGTGGCGGCGCTGGCCGCGGCCATGATCCGCCGCTGCGCGGCGACCTCCTCCGGGGTGATCGCCGGGCCCCCGCGTGCGGTGGTGATGGCCTGCTCGACGGCCTTCATCGGCCCGGTGGTCATCGCGACCCGGAAGCTGGTCAGGGCCCCGGCGAACAGCAGCCCACCGAACGGGATCTTGCTGATCTCGCGCCCCGCACGGTCGCGGGTCGCGCCGCTCACGGCCACGAGGATGCCGGCCCGTTGCGCCGGGTCGATCGACCGGCGGGCCATGGTCGCGGGGATGCCGCTGGCGCCTCGCTCGGCGGCGCCTCGCCCGACGCGGTCGGGCTCGCTGCAATCTCGGCGGTCGCCATCGGATCCTCCTCGGTGCGTCAGGTGCATCATCGGGCCCACGGGCCCGACATGCACGCCGTCCGGCGCGTCGCCGACGGCGCCCACGGCGCGGCCGGCCCCGCCCATTCAGCCCGCTGTCAGGAGCGGTGCGGCATGATCGCGCCCTCGGGGATCACGCCGAGGCGTCCGGCCTGGTAGTCCTCGATCGCCGCGATGATCTCGGCGCGGGTGTTCATCACGAACGGGCCGTAGTGGAACACCGGCTCACGCAGCGGCACGCCGCCGAGGATCAGGACCTCCAGTGTCGGGGCGGCCTGGGACTGGCCCTCAGCTGCCTGCACCGTGATGTGGTCCCCGGCGCCGAGGACCGCCAGCTGACCGCCGGACAGGGGCCGGTCCTGGGCGCCGACGCTCCCGGAGCCCGAGAGCGCGTAGACCAGGCCGTTGAAGTCCCCGCGCCAGGGCAGGTCGAGCTTGGCGCCCGGGGCGAGCGTCGCGTGCACGATGGAGATCGGCGACTGGCTGCGGCCCGGGCCCACGTGCCCGGCCACCGTGCCGGCCAGGATGCGCACCAGCGCCCCGCCGTCGGGGGAGGAGACCAGGGTGACGTCGCCGGGCTCCAGGGGCTGGTAGGCGGGAGCGAGCCACTTCTTGGACGCGGGCAGGTTGATCCACAGCTGGATGCCGTGGAACAGCCCGCCGGACATCACCAGCGACTCCGGCGGGGTCTCGATGTGAAGGATGCCGGCCCCGGCGGTCATGTACTGCGTGCCGCCGTTCTCGATCACCCCGCCGCCGCCGTGCGAGTCCTGGTGGATGAACGACCCGTCCATGAGGTACGTGAACGTCTCGAAGCCACGGTGCGGGTGCCACGGCGTGCCCTTGGGCTCCCCGACGCCGTACTCGACCTCGCCCATCTGGTCCATCATCACGAACGGGTCGATGTCGGCGAAGTCGACGCCGGCGAAGGCCCGGCGCACCGGGAATCCCTCGCCCTCGAACCCGCGGGGGGCGGTCGTGACGGACTTCACCGAGCGGGTGCGCGCCTGCGGGGCGGGCGCGTCGATCCGCGGCAGCGTCATCGTGTCGGCGGTCACGGCGGGCATGGGGTCCTCCTGAAGTAGTTGTTCAATGTTCAACTATAGAGGTCGCGCCTGTATTCCGGGCAGGGTCTCATCGCAGTCACGCCCGCGCCCGCTGAGAATGGGTCGGTGACCCGCCGCCGCCCAGCTCCGCCCGCGCCCGGGCCGGCGAGGCCAGCTCCGCGCGCACCCGGTCCGGCGAGCCCCGGTCCGGCGGGCCGCGCCCCGACGCCGGCAGCCCAGCCGGTGGGGGTGCCGGAGCCGACCGGGTCGTCGACCCGGTCCTGACCTGGTTCGCCGGGGCGCGGCGCGACCTGCCCTGGCGTGCACCGGAGCGAACCCCGTGGGGGGTGCTGGTCAGCGAGGTGATGCTGCAGCAGACCCCCGTCGCGCGGGTCGTGCCCGAGTGGCAGGCGTGGATGGCGCGCTGGCCCACGCCGGCGGCGCTGGCCGATGCCGAGCCCGGGGAGGTGGTGCGCCAGTGGGGCCGGCTGGGCTACCCGCGCCGGGCGCTGAACCTGCACGCCGCGGCGAGCGCGATCGTGGCCCGCCATGACGGGCGCGTACCCGAGGAGGAGTCCGCGCTGCGCGACCTGCCCGGGGTGGGTGAGTACACCGCAGCCGCGGTGCGCGCGTTCGCCTTCGGTCGGCGCTCGGTGGTGCTCGACACCAACGTGCGCCGGGTGCTGGCCCGCGCCGTCGGCGGGCAGGAGTTCCCCGCGCCGAGCCTGACGGTGGCCGAGCGGGCGCGGGCCGAGGCGCTCGTGCCCGGCGAGGACGCCCGCGCGGCAGCGTGGTCGGCGGCCGTCATGGAGCTGGGGGCGCTGGTGTGCACGGCCTCGGCCCCGGCCTGCCCCGCCTGCCCGCTGCGCGACCGGTGCGCCTGGGTGGATGCCGGGCGCCCGGCCTACGACGGACCCGTGCGGCGCGTGCAGCGCTTCGCCGGCACCGACCGGCAGGTCCGCGGGCTGCTGATGGCCGTGCTGCGCGAGGGTCGCGCTCCGGTGCCGCGCTCGGATCTCGAGGTGGTGTGGGCCGATGCGGTCCAGCGCGAGCGCGCTCTCGACGGGCTGGTGGCCGATGGCCTGGTCGACCCGGTCGGCACCGAGCACTTCGCCCTGCCGAGCCGGAGGCCCGAGCAGGACTGAGACGACGGCCCAGCGGGGCGCAGCCGTGCGGGCCGGCCCTTCGGACGGGTGGGGCCCGGGCGCCAGCCGGTGACTGCGGGTGAGGGTCCTACGATCGGCGGGAACCCGATCGAGGAGCCGACCGTGGACCCTGCCGCCCCCCAGCCGAACCAGCCCGGCCAGCCGAGTCGAGCCGGACCAGCCAGTCGAGCCGGACCAGCCCACCCAGCCCGACCGGAGCCCCGCGCCGGACCAGCACGAGCCCGACCAGCCGACCCAGCCCCTTCGCCAGCGCGCGCAGGAGGTCGTTGCGGCGCTCACCGTGGCCCAGCGGATCACCCTCGTCTCCGGCCGCGACTTCTGGACCACCCAGCCGATCGACGGGATCGTGCCCTCGGTGATGCTCACCGACGGCCCGCACGGCCTGCGCAAGCAGGTGGGTGCCTCCGACCACGTGGGCCTGGCCGACTCCCTGCCGGCCACCTGCTTCCCGACGGCCGCCGGCCTGGCCGCCACCTGGGACCCGGACCTGCTCGAGGAGGTGGGCGCCGCCCTCGGGCGTGAGGCGCGCGCCGCGGACGTGGCCATGCTGCTCGGACCGGGGCTGAACCTCAAGCGCCATCCCCGCGGCGGGCGCAACTTCGAGTACCTCTCCGAGGACCCGCACCTGTCCGGGGTGCTCGCCGCGGCGCTGGTGCGCGGCATCCAGTCGCAGGGCGTGGCGGCCTGCCCGAAGCACTACGCCGCCAACAACCAGGAGACCAGCCGGATGGTCCTGGACACCCTCATCGACGAGCGCACGCTGCGCGAGCTGTACCTGCGCGGCTTCGAGATCGTCGTCGAGCGCTCCGCGCCGGCAGCGATCATGACCGCCTACAACCTCGTCAACGGCCAGTACGCCTCGGACTCCACCCACCTGCTGCGCGACGTGCTGCGCGGCGAGTGGGGCTTCGACGGGCTCGTGGTCTCCGACTGGGGCGGGGCCAACGACCTCGTGGCCGGCCTGGCGGCCGGGATGGACCTGGAGATGCCCGGCGGGGCGAGCACCTTCGACGCCGAGATCGCCGCCGCGATCGCCGACGGGCGCCTGGCCGAGGCCGACCTCGACCGCGCAGCCGTGCGCGTGGTGGAGCTCGCGCTGGGCTGGGAGCAGCTGCGCGCACAGGACCCCGCCCCGACACCGGACTTCGACGCCCACCACGCCCTCGCCCGTCGGGCAGCCGCGGCGGGCACGGTGCTGCTCGCCAACGACGGCCTGCTCCCGCTGCCCGCGACCGGCACCCTCGCGGTGATCGGCGCCTTCGCCAGCGAGCCGCGCTACCAGGGCGCAGGCAGCTCCAAGGTCAACCCCACCCGGGTGGACACGCTCCTCGACGCCCTGACGGCGCAGGGCGGCGTCGAGGTCCGCCACGCCCCCGGCTACGACCCGGCCACCGGGGACACCACCCCGGCGCTCATGGCGCGGGCGACGGCGCTGGCCCGCGAGGCCGACCACGTGGTGATCGTCGTGGGCCTGCCCGCGCGGGCCGAGACCGAGGCCGTGGACCGCACCGACTGCCGGCTACCCGAGGGGATGACCCACCTGGTCGAGGTGCTGCTCGACGTGAACCCGCGCGCAGCGGTCGTGCTCATGAACGGCGGTGCGCTCGAGCTTGACTGGGCCGATCGGCCGGCCGCGCTGGTGGAGGCCCACCTCGGCGGGCAGGCCGGCGGCTCGGCGCTGGCCGACGTGCTGCTCGGGTCGCTCGAGCCGGGCGGTCGGCTCGCCGAGAGCCTGCCGGTGCGCGTCGCGGACCTGCCGGCGGACGCCCACTTCCCCGGACACCCGCGCCAGGTGCAGTACCGGGAGGGCCTCAACGTCGGCTACCGGTTCCACGACACGTACGGCGTGCCCGCGCGCTTCGCCTTCGGCCACGGGCTGGGCTACACGACCTTCGCCTACGGCGAGGTCACGGTCGCCGGGTCGGGCACCGACCTCACGGTGTCGGTGGAGCTGACCAACACCGGGGCCCGGCCCGGGTCCGAGGTGGTGCAGGTGTACGTGGCCGACGTCGAGTCGTCGGTGCACCGCCCGGCCAAGGAACTCGCCGGGTTCACCCGGGTGAGCCTCGAGCCCGGTGCCCGCACCCGCGTCGAGGTCGCCCTCGACCGGCGCTCGTTCGCCGTGTGGGACACGGCCGCCCACGACTGGCTGGTGGAGGCCGGCACCTTCGAGATCCTCGTCGGGGCATCGTCGGTCGACATCCGCGGCCGGGTGCGCGTCGAGGTCGACTCAGCCGACACGCTCGCGCCCGCCCCGCCCGCGGTTGGCGCCTCGGCCACCGATGCCGAGTTCGCCGCCCTGCTCGGCGCTCCGATCCCGGCGCCCGCTCCCGTGCGGCCGTTCACCCGGACCTCCACGATCGGGGACCTGACCTCCTCCCGGGCAGGGCGTCCGCTGGCGGCGGCGCTGATGTGGGGCATCTCACGGCGCATCTCGGCCGAGGATCTCGACGGGGCGCCGGACGTGCTGCGCTCGGTGATGGCGACAATGCCGCTGCGCACGTTCGTCCAGATGTCCGGTGGGGCGCTGAGCCTCTCCGGGCTCGACCGGGTGCTCGCCGGGTTGAACGGTGACCTGCGCGGGGTGCTGCGCCGGGGCCGTCGCTGACCGGGGCGGCCACGCGCTGGCACCCCGACGCGGGACAGCGCCACCAGCCAGTCGTGCGAGACTTGTTCTCCCTTGCCTAGGAGTGGCCCTGTGAGTGGAAACACCGTCTTCCGGTTCAACAATGCAGCGATCCTGTCGGTTGTGGCCGTGGATGCTCCCGAGGTCGTCTCCTCGGACCAGTTCGACGAGCGCCTGGCCCCCACCCTGCAGCGGCTCGGCGTGCGCCCGGGGATGCTCCAGCAGCTCGCGGGCATCGAGGAGCGCCGCTGGTGGCCGCCGGAGGTCTCGTTCTCCGATGCGGCCGCGCAGGCCGGGGCGCGCGCCCTGGCTGAGGCGGGCATCGCCCCCGAGCGGATCGGGCTGCTGATCGACACCTCGGTGTGCCGCGCGCGCCTGGAGCCCTCGGCAGCGGTCGCGGTGCACCACGAGCTGGGCCTGCCCTCCTCGTGCCTGAACTTCGACCTGTCCAACGCCTGCCTGGGGTTCGTCAACGGGATGCAGCTGGCGGCGATGATGATCGACTCCGGGCAGATCGAGTACGCGCTGATCGTCGACGGCGAGGGCAGCCGGACCGTGCAGGAGCGCACCCTGGACCGGCTGCTGTCCGAGGACACCACCGTGGCCGACCTGTTCTCCGACTTCGCCACGCTGACCCTCGGCTCGGGCGCCGCGGGGATGGTCATGGGCCCGGCCGACCGGCATCCCGAGGGTCACGTGTTCGTCGGCGGCGTGGGCCGGGCGGCCACGGAGCACAACCAGCTCTGCCAGGGCGACATGGAGCGCATGGTCACCGACAGCAAGGGCCTGCTCCTGGCCGGCCTGGACGTGGCCGAGTCCACCTGGAAGGACGCCCAGGCCGACTTCGACTGGAGCGACGTGCAGCACTACGTCATGCACCAGGTCTCCACGGTGCACTGCGGTGCGATGATCCAGCGGCTGGGCCTGGACGCCGACCTCGTCCCCCTGACCTTCCCGACGCGCGGCAACATCGGGCCGGCGGCGATCCCGATCACCCTGGCCATGCACCAGGAGCGGATCGAGCGCGGTGACCGCGTGATCCTGCTCGGCATGGGCTCGGGGATCAACGCCGCAGCCGCCGAGATCCGCTGGTGAGCCTGCCGCCCCCCGGGCTCAGCGGGTTGGACGCCCGCTGGTCCCGCGAGGTGACGGCTGCGGACTCCACGGGGGTCCTGCGCACGTGGCACGTGCTCGACTCGCACGCCGGGCTGCCCGAGGGCACTCCCGAGCCCGTCGGCACCCTGCTCTGCGTGCACGGGAACCCGAGCTGGTCGTACCTGTGGCGCCGCGTCGTGGCCGCCCCGCCGGCCGGGTGGCGCGTGATCGCGATCGACCACCTGGACATGGGCTTCTCGCAGCGCACCGGCACGCTCCGGCCGCTGGCCCAGCGCATCGACGACCTCGACTGCCTGACCGAGGCCCTCGGCCTCACCGGGCCCGGGCGGACCGGGCGCGTGATCACCGTCGCCCACGACTGGGGTGGTCCGATCTCGCTGGGCTGGGCACTGCGCCACGTCGAGCAGCTGGCCGGTGTCGTGCTGTCGAACACCGCGGTGCACCAGCCGGCCACCGCTGCGGCGCCGAGCGTGATCCGCGCCGCCCGGCTGCCCGGGGTGCTGCCGGCGGTCACCTCGCGCACCCGGACGTTCATCCGCGCCGGGCTGTTCCTCTCCCGGCCCGTCCCGCCGCCCGAGGTGCGGGCCGGCTTCTACGCCCCCTACGCCGGGACCGAGCGGCGCGCGGCCATCGAGGACTTCGTGGCCGACATCCCGCTGGACGCCGACGACGTCAGCGCGGGGCCGCTGGATGCGATCGCCGAAGGGCTCGGTGCGCTGGCGGGCATCCCGGTGCTGCTGCTCTGGGGCCCGCGCGACCCGGTGTTCTCCGACCTCTACCTGCGCGACCTGATCGGGCGCCTGCCGCACGCGGACGTCCACCGCTACGAGGGGTCGAGTCACTTCGTGCCCGAGGACGCCCCCACGTTCGCCGCCGACCTCGCCACCTGGGTGGGCACGCGCAGCCTGGTGGCGCAGGGGCCGCCGGCAGCGGCTGTCCCGGGGGAGCCGGGGGTGGGCCCGGGGGAGCCGGCTCGTCCGGTGCCCGACTCGGGGCGCCCCCTGTGGGCCGGTATCAGCGAACGCGCCGCTGACCCGGCCACGGCCGGCGACCCGGCGGTCACCGAGCTGGGCCCCGAGGGGGTCACCGCGAGCCTGAGCTTCGCCGAGCTCGACGCCCGGGTCGCCCACGTGGCCGCCGGCCTGGCGGCCATCGGCGTGGGTCGGGGGGAGCGGATCGCGCTGCTGGTGCCCCCGGGCACTGACCTCACGGCCGTGCTCTACGGGATCTGGCGGGCCGGGGCGATCGCGGTGGTGGTCGACGCGGGGCTGGGCCTGCGGGGCATGCGGGTGGCCCTGCGCAGCGCCGGGCCGGCGTACGTGATCGGGACGGCCAAGGGCCTGGCGGCGGCGCGGCTGATGGGCACCGGCGCGCAGCCGATCAGCGTCGGCCCGGTGCCCGCCTCGGTGGGCCGCGCGCTGGGCGTGCGCTGGCGCCTGGAGGACCTCGAGGCCCGTGGGGCTGGTTCGGCGCGCCCCGAGCCGCCGGCCGCGGGTGATCCAGCCGTGGTCGCGTTCACGTCGGGGGCCACCGGTCCGGCCAAGGGCGTGCTGTACCTGCACGGACAGCTGCAGGCCCAGCGCGACCAGCTCGCGACCCTCTACGCGATCACCGAGGCTGACCGGCTCGTGGCCGCGTTCGGCCCGTTCGCCCTGTTCGGGGCCGCGCTGGGGATCCCCTCGGCCGTGCCCGACATGGACCTGACGGCCCCGAGCACGCTGACCGCGCGCGCGATGGGGGATGCCGCGGCGGCGATCGGCGCGACCATGGTGTTCGCGTCACCCGCGGCGCTGGCCCACGTGGTGGAGACCGCGGACGGCGTGGACGCCGCGGGGCGCCGGGCGCTGGCCGGCGTGCGCCTGCTGCTCTCCACCGGCGCGCCCGTGCCCGCCGAGACGCTGCACGCGATGCTCCGCCTGCTCCCCGACGCCGAGGCCCACGCCCCCTACGGGATGACCGAGGTGCTGCCCGTCGCCGACATCGACCTGCCCGGCCTGGACGCCGCCGGCCGGGGCAACGGCGTCTGCGTCGGGCACCCGGTGCCCGGGGTGGAGGTCGAGCTGGCCCCGCTCGGCCACGACGGCGTCCCCGGTGCCCGCCGGACGACCGACCCCGAGGTCACGGGGGAGGTCTGCGTCCGGGCCGCGCACCTCAAGCAGCGCTACGACCGGCTCTGGGTGACCGATCAGGCCGCCACCCCCGGCCCCGGCTGGCACCGGACCGGCGACGTCGGGCACCTCGACGCCGACGGGCGGCTGTGGATCGAGGGCCGGTTGGTCCACGTGGTGGTCACCGCCGACGGCCCGGTCACGCCGGTCGGGATCGAGCGTCGCGTGGAGGCCGTGCCGGGCGTGCGCCGCGCCGCGGTCGTCGGGGTGGGGCCGCGCGGTGCGGCCCAGGTGGTCGTGGTTGTTGAGGCTGTGGATGCCCGCCGGCCCGGGCTGGCCGCGCCGGCCCTGCGGGAGGCCGTGCGCGCCGCGGCGGCGGGGCCCGGTCCGGACCCCGGTGCCGCCCCCGGGATCGCGGCCGTGCTCGTGGTCCGCCACCTGCCGGTCGACATCCGGCACAACTCGAAGATCGACCGGGTCGCCGTCGGGCACTGGGCGCAGCGCGTGCTCGACGGCCGGCGACCGGGCCGGCTCCGCCCGGGCGCCCCAGCCACCGGCACCCGAGCCCCGGGCTCGGCATCGCCCGGCACGCCGAGCACGCCCACCCCCGGCACCCCCGGCACCCCCGGCACGCCATGAGGGTGCTGCTCACCGGTGCCAGCAGCCTGCTCGGCGCGGGGGTGGTGCGCGCCCTGCACGCGCGCGGCGACGAGGTGGTCGTGCTCCAGCGCCGACCGGCCCCGGTGGCTGGTGAGCTGGGCCTCACCGAGGTCCTCGGCGACCTGACGGACGCCACGGCTGTGGGGCGGGCCGTCGGGGGCGCGGACGCCGTCATCCACCTCGCCGCCCGGGTGGGCGTGGTCGGCCGCGCGGCGCAGTTCCACGAGACCAACGTGATCGGCACCAGGACCGTGCTCGACGCGGCGCGGGCCCACCGGGTCGCCCGGTTCGTCTTCGTCTCCTCGCCGTCGGTGGCGCACGCGGGCTCGGCGCTGGCCGGCACCGGGGCCGACCCGGCCGACCCGGAGCGGGCCAGGGGCCACTACTCGCGGAGCAAGGCCCGCGCCGAGCTCGACGTGCTCGCCGCGGACGGCCCCGCCATGGCTGCGCTCGCGATCCGGCCCCACCTGGTGTGGGGTCCGGGCGACACCCAGCTGGTCGGGCGCATCGTCGAACGCGCCCGGTCCGGTCGGCTTGCCCTCGTGGGCGGTGGGCGGGCCCTGATCGACACCACGTACCTCGACAACGCGGTCGAGGCCCTGGTTGCCGCCCTGGACCACGCACCGGCCGGCCACGGGCAGGCGTTCGTGGTCTCGAACGGCGAGCCGCGCACGGTTGCCGAGCTGGTCGAGCGGATCTGCGCCGCGGCCGGGGTCCCGACCCCCACCCGCTCGGTGCCGCGCGCCGTCGCCTGGTCCGGGGGAGCCGTCGCCGAGGGCCTGTGGTGGCTGGGCCGGCGCACCGATGATCCGCCGATGACCCGGTTCCTGGCCAGCCAGCTGGCCACCGCGCACTGGTTCGACCAGCGCCGCGTCCGTGAGGTGCTCGAGTGGGCGCCCCGGGTCAGCCTCGAGCAGGGCT
This sequence comes from uncultured Actinomycetes bacterium, assembly GCA_963777855.1. GTDB lineage: Bacteria > Actinomycetota > Actinomycetes > S36-B12 > CAIYMF01 > Prado023. Next base: position 110,026 of record CAVZRW010000012.1, read on the forward strand.
TCGCCCGCCTGGCCGTCGCGTCCGGGCGGGACGCGACCCGACTGGCCGCCCGCCGCGACTAGCTGTCCGAGCCGTCACGTGGGTGACGGTGCGCGGCTGAGGAGCGAGCCTGGCGACACCGGGCGCGTCACCAACGGTTCACGTCCCGCTCAACACGGGTTCCCAGTGCCTCTTCCTCGTGCTCCTAGCGTCGGGGCCGTCCACACCGACGAAGGGAACCACCACCCATGCTCCAGAACTTCCGCGGCCGTGCTGCTGCCGCCGCCACCTTGGCCGGCGCCGTGGCGCTGGTGCCGACAGTCCCCGCCTCCGCCCACCACCTGCCCGAGACCGTGACCGGGCCCACGTCCTCGACCGCCCCGTACGTCCTGCCCGTCGCCCCAGGGGTGTCGATCACCTCCTTGCTGACCGTGGGAGATGCCCCCGCTGGGTCCGGCTACCGGATGGTCGGGATCCCCGACGGTTTGGGCGCCCGCCCGCTGGGCCGTGACCGCCTCGAGGTGCTGGTCAACCACGAGCTGCGCGACACCCTCGGGATCCCACGGGCGCACGGCCAGGCCGGCGCGTTCGTGTCGCGGTGGACCCTCGACTCCGAGACCGGCGTGGTGAGCAGCGGCCGGGACCTGATCCGGTCCGTGCGCTACTGGCAGTACGGCACTCCGGGCCAGTACGGCTCCACGCCCCTGGCGCCAGCCGGAGCCGTGGGCGGGCACACCGCGGCCTTCAGCAGGTTCTGCTCGGGCTTCCTGTCCGACGACGGCCAGCTGCTCAACCGGCGCACGGGCCGCGGCTACGCCGGGCAGCTGTACTTCGCCAACGAGGAGAGCGGCGACGAGGGCCGCGTCTTCGCCGTGACCATGGGCGGGACCGCCTGGCAGCTGCCGCGGCTCGGGTTGTTCTCGTGGGAGAACACCCTCGTGGCCCCCACCCGCGGGGATACCACCGTCGTCGTGGGCAACGAGGACGCAGCCACGGGCCAGCTGCGCGTCTACTGGGGCACGAAGCGGGCCACCGGGTCCGCGGTCGCCAGGGCCGGCCTGACCAATGGAGTCAACCACGTGCTGGCCGTGGCAGGGGCGACCGTGACCACGGACGCCGACTTCCGCGCCGCCTACGGCACAGGACAGGCGGTCCCCGTGACGTTCGCCGAGCAGGAGTGGAACACCAGCGGCGCCGCCCAGAACGCCGCAGCTGCCGCGGCGGGCTTGACCCTGAACCGGATCGAGGACGGGGCATTCGACCCCCGCCACCGCAACGACTACTACTTCCTGACCACCGAGGGCGGGGACCGCACGGTGCCCGCGGGGGCTCCCTCTCGCGACGGCGGCGGGCTGTGGCGGCTGCGCTTCGCGGACGTCGATCGGCCGGAGCTGGGCGGCACGCTCACCCTGCTGCTGGACGGCAGTGAGGCCCCGTACCTGAACAAGCCCGACAACATGACCATCGACCGGCACGGCAACCTGCTCATCCAGGAGGACCCGGGCAACAACGCCCACCTGGCCCGCATCGTCGCCTACCGGATCGCCGATGGCGCACGCGCCGTCGTGGCCCAGTTCGACGCGGCCCTGTTCGAGCCCGGCGGCGCAGGGTTCCTCACCCAGGACGAGGAGTCCAGCGGGATCCTCGACGTGTCCCGGCTGGTCGATGAGCCCGGCACGTTCCTGTTCGACGCCCAGGTCCACGCCCCCAACGCAGACCCCGAGCTGGTGGAGTCGGGGCAGCTCCTGAGCCTGCGGGTCCAGAGCTGGGGGCGGGTGTACCGCGACGCCTCGCGCTGACCCACAGCACATGCGTGGCCCGGACCCCTCGGTGCTCCGGGCCACGCGCACGTCCCCGCCCGGGCCGGGCATCCGTAGGGCGACCGGGAACCGTCGGCCCGCTCACGCGGGCCTCCTCCCGAATCCGAAGGTCGCCCCACCGAAGGCCAACCAGGGCAATGCCCGGGTTGGCCTTCGGTAGGGCGACCGGGATTCGAACCCGGAACCTGACGGGTTATGAGCCCGCTGCTCTGACCTGTTGAGCTATCGCCCCTCGCGGGCAAGGGTAGGCGACGGCGGGTTTGCGTCTGGGCCCGCGGGGGTATGGGGTTTCGCTGGGATCCCCGGTTCAGAACGGATGAGACATGACCATGCGCACCCTTCCGACGACGAGCGCGCCAGCGCCGCCCCGACCCAGGACGGGGGCCTTCGGCGACGTGCGCGCCCGATGGCTGGTGGTCTGGGCGATCGTGGGCGGGATCGCGGTCACGGTGGCCGCCGACGCCGTCGCCTCGGTGTTCGACGCCGAGGTCTCCGAGGACCTCTTCGGGGTCCTGACCTACCTGGTCATCATCGCCTGGGTGCTGGTGATGGTGGCCGGCCGCGCACGCGTGGACCTGCGGGCCATGTTCACCTGGCCCCGGCTGGGCGCCCGCTGGTGGTTGGTCGCGGGGCTGCTGGTGGCCCAGTTCGTCTTCTCCATCGCCGCGGCCACGGTCACCAACTACCTCTTCCCGACGCTGGACGACTCCCTGGCCGGCATCGGCGAGGGCAACCTGCTTGTTGCCTTCCTCAGCCTGGCGGTCCTGCCTCCCCTGGTCGAGGAGACGGTGTTCCGCGGGGTGCTGCTCGAGCGGTGGACCGTCCGGTGGAACCTGGCGGTCGGCATCGGCCTCTCGGCGGTGTTCTTCGCCGCGCTCCACGTCGATCCGGTGGGTGCCGGCATGTTCGCGCTCATCACCTCGCTGCTCTACCTGGCCACAGGGTCGCTGTGGCCGGGCATCCTGATCCACTTCGTGAACAACTTCGTGGTGCTGGTGGGCACGCGCTGGGCTCCCGAGACCGACGCCCCCGCCCTGACCGCCTCCGAGGCGTTCTCGACGGCGGCCGTCGGGTTCGCGTTGAGCCTTCCCCTGCTGGTGTGGTTCATCTGGCGCTACTGGCCCGCCCGCGGGACGCCCACTCCCTACCAGGCGCACGAGGCGACCACCGGCCTGCCTTCTCGCACCTTCGCGCCCGTGGCCTGGTCGGCGGTGCCGGGGCCCCTGCAGCTCACCGCAACCCCGACCCATCTGCAGATCAGCGCCGTTGCCGACCCGAGCCCCACCATCGCGGTCCTGCCCCTCGAGCGGATCCTCGGGGTGTACCCGTCCGCCCAGCTCATGGGTCACCAGGTGATCGTCCGGCTGACGGACGGCACCTGGACCGCGCTGCAGGTCAGCTCCGGGGCCCAGCGAGCCAACGAGCGCCTCTCCCGCACGATCGAGGACCGCGCCAGACAGGCGCCCCGCCACGGACCCCTCGCCCTCTAGCCTCCGCACCCCCGCCGCGCACCCGCGCCGCGCACCCCCGCCGCGCACCCCCGCCGCGCACCCCCGCCGCGCACCCGCGCCAAGCGCGCCTTTGGGCCCCGTTTCGAAGGCAGGATCCTTCGAGACGGGGCCCAAATCGCTTCCTTACCACCGGGATGGGGCCCGGATTCGGAGCGTCAGCCGAGGCCGGCCTGTGCGAGGGCCGACTGCAGGGAGGTTGCGAAGCCACGCGAGGTGAACGTGGCCCCGGAGACCCCCGAGACGCTCGCCGACTGCGACTGAATGGCCTCGTCGATCAGGCTCGGCACTGCGTAGGACGAGATCATCGACGACCGGCCGTCCCAGTCGGGCACCTGGGTGGCTGTGATGTCGGTGACCTTGCCGTCGGCGACGGTCACCTCCACCTGCACGATGCCGAAGTCACGCACCTGCACGGCGCTGCCGGTGTAGGTGCCGGATGCCCCGCTGGCCGAGGACCCCGAGGACCCCGAGGACCCCGAGGATCCCGAGGACCCCGTGTCCGAGTTCGTCGAGCCGTCGGCGGTGGCGGTGATCGCCCCGTCGGCCAGCGCCGACGAGCCGGTCGAGCTCAGCTCCTTCGGGTTGAGGGCCAGGACGGCCCCGAGGCCGGCCAGCGTGCTGGTCCCGACGATGAGTGCGCGCTTCATGGTCTGCTCCTTGTCACCAGGTGAACGACTCGGTGTGGATGCGCTCGGCAGGCATGCCCAGCACCTCCGCGGCGTCCAGGACGGTGCGTTCGAGGTCGTGGGGTCCGCACACGTAGAGGTCGCCATGGGCCACCCACGGCACCAGCCACACGAGCCAGCGCGCGTCGAGGGGGAACTGCCGGCGGGTGCCGACCAGGTAGCGGATGCGGGTGTTCGGCCGCGCCGAGGCGATCGCGTCGAGCTCGCGGTGCAGGATTACGCCGTCGGTGCGCGGGGCCCGGTAGAGGACCTCCACGTGGGCGTGGGCCGGCAGCTCGTCGAGGATCGCCCGGATCGGGGTGATGCCCACCCCGCCGGCCACCAGGACCACGGCGTCGGTCAGTCGCGCGTCGGCGGTCAGCGTGCCGTAGGGCCCCTCGATGAAGGCTCGCGTGCCCGGCTTCAGCAGCGCCAGGGCGCTGGAGTGGTCGCCGAGGTCCTTGACCGTGATCCGCAGCGACTGGCCGTCCGGAGCCGCCGACAGCGAGTAGGGGTGGCCCTGCCACCACATGCCCCGCATCGCGAAGCGCCAGTTGAAGAACTGCCCACCGCGGGCCTGCAGGGCGCTGAGGTCCCGCCCGGTCACGTACACGCTGACCGTGTCGGGGGATTCCCGAATCACCTCGCTCACCCGGAGCTGGTGGCGCAGGCTGCGCACGGCCGGCAGGGCCCAGCGGAAGATCACCAGGCTGCCCAGGCTGAGCACGTACAGGCCCAGCCAGAACCGGGTGGCCCACGGGTGGCCGACGAACGCCTGGCCGTAGCGCACCTGGTGCAGGTAGGCCAGCGCGATCGCGAGGTAGCTGTAGAGGTGGGTGACCCACCAGGTGTCGTAGGTCATCCGGGCCCGGGCCGCGCGCGCCGAGGAGAACCCGACCACGAGCATGAGCACGAAGCCGACGAGTGCGGGCAGCATCCAGGGCGTGCGGGCCACGAAGTCCCACGTCTGCGTGAGGAAGCCGACCTGGGCGCCCATCGCGTAGCCGAGCGTGGTCAGCCCCACGTGGGCCCCGATCAGGCCCAGCGACCACGGGGCGATCGTGCGATGCCAGCTGATCAGCCGGTCGTGGCCGATCGCGCGCTCGAGCCAGGGGATGCGCGCGGCCAGGATGAGGATCATCAGCGTGCCGTAGGTGCCGACCAGCGCGGTCAGCCGACCCAGCTCGCTGAGCAGCTGGCCGGAGATGCCGGGCATCCAGTCGGTGCGCCCGGCCAGGTGCAGGCCGACGGCGATGCCCAGGCCGAGCGCCGCCAACGCGGCTGCGCCGTCACCGACCCGCTGGCGGCGGCGGGCGGCCCGGCGCAGGGGGTCGTTCGGTGTGCTCCGGGCGGCGGCGCGGGCCGTGGCCGGAGCCTGCGCGCCGCTCGTGGCCCGGGCGGGCGGCAGTGTCTGAGTCATGGCCAGCACCTTGCCCGCTCAATGTCAGAGCCCCGGGCCGGGCGATGTTCGGGTTGTGCGAAGACGCCGGCGCGCCTTGCACAAGGCCCCGGCGAGGAGGAGTCAGGTGCGCCCGGTGGGCGGTGCACGTAGTCGATTCTGACGTTCTGGGCGTCGGTTTCGACTGCGCGTGGTCTCGGTGGGGTGGGTGCGTCGGTGCCGGCGGGGCGGCGTAGCCCGGGGACGCGCGGAGCGCCGACGTGCGGGAATCGCCCGCGGACGCGAGGCGCCGATCCTGCGAGTGCGGGGCCTCGCCCGTGGACGCGCGGGGTCAGCCGCGGACGCGGGCGCTGCGCGAGTCGTAGAGCGGGGCCAAGGAGACCTTCGCGGGCACGATCCGGTTGCCCACGGCGACCGTCCACTCACCGGTGCCCAGGAACTCGGCGTCGAGGTCGACGCGCCGACCGAGCCGGTCGCCCTCGACCATCGCCAGGCCCACCGCCCCGCCGAGGGTGAACCCGTAGGAGGCCGATCGCAGGTATCCCACCGCCACCCCATCACGCAGCAGGACCTCGGCGTGCACCATCAGCGGCTCGGGATCCGCCAGCAGCACCTGCACGAGGCGCTGCGCCGGGGGTCGGCCGGCCAAGGCTTCGCGCTGGGCGAGCACCGCGTCGCGGCCGAGGAACCCACCGGGCTTGTCCCACGCGATCGTGAACCCGAGGCCCGTGCTGAACAGGTCGTCGGTGTTGTCGAGGTCGTGGCCGTAGTCGCGGTAGGCCTTCTCCATCCGCAGGCTCCCCAGGGCGCGAAGTCCGCAGTGCCGCAGGCCCAGTGGCTCGCCCGCGGCGACCAGCTCATCGTGGACGTGCACCGCCATCTCGGCAGGCACGAACAGCTCGTACCCGAGTTCGCCGACGTAGGTGATCCGCGTGCACAGCCCGCGGGCGAAGCCCAGGTCGACCTCGCGCGCGGCGCGGAACGGGAACGCCGCGTCGGAGAGGTCCGCGCTGGTCACCGCCGCCAGGACCTCGCGGGAGCGCGGGCCCTGCACCGTGAGCTGGGCCAGCCCGGAGGTCACGTCGGCGATCGACACGCGCGCTCCGCCGGCGTGCCGGCGCAGCCAGGCCAGCACGTGCCGGTGGGCGGTGTCCGAGGCGACGACCAGGAAGTCGCCCTCGGCGCGCTTGGTCACCGTGACGTCGGCCTCGATGGTGCCGCCGGAGTTGAGCCACTGGGTGTAGGTGATCCGCCCCGGCTCGCCGTCGACGTGGTTGGTGCTCAGGCGGTCCAGCAGCGCCCCCGCGTCGGGTCCGGTGACGGCGAACTTGGCCATGAACGTCATGTCGAACAGCCCGACCCCCTCGCGCACGGCCCCGTGCTCGGCGGCCCAGTGCTCCCAGAAGTCGGGCCGGCCCCACGTGGGGGAGGGCTCGGCGGGCACCTCGCCGGCGCCGGCGAACCAGTCCGCGGCCTCCCAGCCCGAGACGTCCTTGAACCACGCCCCCTGCTCGGCCAGGCGCTCGTGCAGCGGCGAGCGCTTGACCCCGCGAGCGGTGCGCATCGACCGCCCCGGGTAGTGGCACTCGTAGACCATGCCCAGGCTCTCCACCGTGCGCGTGGCCCGGTAGCGCGGCGTGGCCTGGTAGGGGTGCAGGCGGTCGATGTTCACCGCAGTCACGTCGATGTCGGGGGAGCCGGTGACGATCCAGTGCGCGATGGCCCGGCCCCACCCGCCGCCGGTGAGGATCCCGATCGAGTTCAGCCCCGCCGCGACGAAGTAGTTGCGCACCTCGGGGGCCTCGCCGATGATCGGCAGCAGGTCGGGGGTGAAGGACTCCGGGCCGCAGAAGAACGTGTGCACGCCGGCGTCCAGCGTGGCTGGCACCCGGCTCATCGCGGCCTCGACGTAGGGGCCCATCCGGTCCCAGTCCGGCGCGATCGTGCCGAACGAGAAGTCGGCCGGGATCCTCCCGACGTTCCACGGGGCCGCCACGGTCTCGAACAGTCCGACCATGAGGCCCTCGCCCTCGGGGCGGATGTACGTGAACCGGCTGGGGTCCTCGAGCACGGGCCAGTCCGGGTCCACCTCGGGCATGGGGCCGGTGATCAGGTAGTAGTGCTCGGCGGCCTGCAGCGGGATGCTCACCCCGGAGCGCTCGCCGAGCTGGCGGGCCCACATCCCGGCGGCGTTGACCACGTACTCGCACTCGATGTCGCCGACCGGCGTGCGCACGCCCACCACCGCACCGTCGCGGGTGAGCACATCCAGCGCGGGCGTGCCCTCGAGCAGCGTGGCCCCGCGCATCCGCGCGCCCTTGGCCAGTGCCATCGTGACGTCCACCGGGTTCACGCGGCCGTCGGTCGGCGTGTGGAACGCCGCCAGGATGTCGTCGGTGCGCGCGATCGGGAACAGCTCGCCGACCTCGCGCGCACTGATCTCGTGCACGTCGACGCCCATCAGCCGGTTGAACGCCGAGACGCGCCGGTACTCCTCGAGCCGACCCTCGTCGGCGGCCACCTCGATCAGCCCGATCGGGCGGAACCCGGTGGCCTGGCCGGTCTCGGCCTCCAGGCGCGCGTAGAGGTCCTTGGTGTACTGGCGCAGCTCGGTCGAGGTCTGCGACGTGGACCCGAAGGTGACCATCAGCCCGGCCGCGTGCCATGTGGTGCCCGAGGTGAGCCGGTCGCGCTCGAGGAGCACGGTGTCGGTCCAGCCCATGCTCGCCAGGTGGTAGGCGATGGAGGTGCCGATGATGCCGCCGCCGATCACCACCACCCGGGCCCGGGAGGGCAGGGCGGGGGAGGGGGCAGCGGGGGCGGGGGAAGGGGTCGGCGACGGGGCTGGGGTCGGCGCGGCAGACGGCGACGGCCCCGAGGAGGTGGTGGCGGAGGCGGGCGCGGCGGCCTGCCCCGATGTTGCGGCGGACGGGACGGGCACGTCGGCGGACATGCCCGCGAGTCTAGGTCCGGGGGCCCGGCCCTCGGCGCGGCCGCGGGGCGCGCATGGGCGGGGCGCAACCGCGGGGCGCGCAATGGCGACGCGCGCAACGGCGGAGCGCGCGCCACGGCGGGCGCGCGCCGGCGCGCGCGGGCCGGGCGTGCGGGGTGTGTCGTGCGCGGGCCGCCCGGGCGTGCAACCGCCGGGCGCCCCGTCCGCGTAAGGACGGGCGCCCCGCGCTCGGGGTCAGCGGTACTCGTGCTCCGGGCCCGGGTACACCCCGCCGACGACCTCGTCGGCCCACTGGCGCACCGCGCCGGAGAGCACCGAGCCGACGTCGGCGTAGCGCTTCACGAACTTCGGCGCACGGCCCGGGGTGAGCCCGGCCATGTCCTGCCAGACGAGCACCTGCGCGTCGGTGGTGGCCCCGGCGCCGATCCCGATCGTCGGGATCGACAGGCTGCGCGTGACCCGCTCGGCCAGCTCGCTGGGCACCACCTCGAGCACGACGGCGAACGCCCCGGCGGCCTCCATGGCCTTGGCGTCGCGCATGAGGATCTCGCCGTCCTCGCCGCGACCCTGCACGCGGTAGCCGCCGAGCTGGTTGCACCGACTGCGGCGTGAGCCCGAGGTGCGCCATCACCGGGATCCCGGCGCCGACCAGTGCCTCGACCTGCGGCAGCACGCGCGCCCCGCCCTCGAGCTTGACCGCCTGGACGCCGGCCTCCTTCATGAACCGGGCGGCGGTCTCCAGCGCCTGCTGGGGCGAGGACTGGTACGAGCCGAACGGGCAGGTCGCCGACGACCAGCGCGCGCGACGAGCCGCGGACCACGGCCGCGGCCAGGGGCAGCAGGTCGTCCACGGTCACCGGGACGGTCGAGTCGTAGCCGTAGACGACCATCGCCGCTGAGTCGCCGACGAGCATCACGGGGATGCCGGCCTCGTCGAAGATGCGCGCGGTGAGCGCGTCGTAGGCGGTGATCATCGGCCACTTCTCGCCGCGCGCCTTGGCGGCGATGAGATCGCGGGTGGTGATCCGACGGCCGGTCGGGGAGGCTCCGTAGAGCGTGGGGGCGGCCTCGGCGGCCTGTGCAGCGGGGGCGCCCGATGCGGTCGTGGACGGGGCTGCGGGGGAGTGCGCGGGAACGCCGGTGGCGGCGGGCATGCTCATGTGGATCGCTCCTTATCTCGAGGCTCCGCTCGGAGTCCCCGGACGACATGAATGGTGGCACGTCGCGGGTGCGCGCGCCACAGAGGGGATACCCCTGCCGGGGAATGGGCAAACGGGGTGTGGTGTTCTCCTGCCCGTGTCCACCAATGCGCCCGGCAGCCCCGCGGCCCCCGACCTGAGCCCACCCCCCACCGAGGGCGCCGCGCACCGGTGGCGGGCGCTGGCGGCGCTGGTCGTCAGCCTGCTGGTGGTGGTGCTGGACAACACGGTCCTCAACGTCGCCCTGAAGACGATCCAGGAGGACCTGGGGGCCACCCAGAGCCAGCTGATCTGGGCGATCAACTCCTACTCGCTGGTGTTCGCGGCCCTGCTGTTCACGTGGGGAGTCCTCGGCGATCGCTACGGCCGCAGGCGCATCCTGATCCTCGGCCTGGTGCTGTTCGCCCTGGCCTCCATCCTCAGCGCGTTCGCCCGGACCCCTGAGCAGCTCATCGCAGCCCGCGCGCTGATGGGCATCGGCGGGGCCTCGGTGCTCCCGGTGACCCTGTCGATCATCACCGTGATCTTCCCGCCGGCCGAGCGCGGCCGGGCCATCGGCATCTGGGCGGCTGCCGTCGGCGGCGCTGTCGCCCTCGGCCCGCTGCTCGGCGGGTTCCTGCTCGAGCACTTCTGGTGGGGCTCGGTGTTCCTGATCAACGTGCCGATCATCATCGTCGGCATCGGCGGGATCCTGGCCAACGTGCCCGAGTCGCGCAATCCGCACCCGGGCCGCCTGGACCCGATCGGCCTCGTGCTGTCGGTGGTGGGCCTGCTGGCACTTGTCTACGGGATCCAGGAGGCGGGCTGGAGCGAGCCGGTCGACCTACGCCTGGATCGGCCTCGGCGTGGCCGTGATCGTCGCGTTCCTGGTGTTCGAGTCCCGCACCGACCACCCGTCGATGGACCTGAGCCTGTTCCGGATCCGCTCGTTCTCGGTGCCGCTGGCCGGAACCTCGCTGACCTTCGCGGCGCTCACCGGGACGCTGATCTTCCTCGCGTTCTACTACCAGGTGGTGCGCGGGTGGTCCCCGTTGCAGTCCGGGGCCCTGACCGTCCCCTTCGCCGTCGGCCAGATCCTCGCGGCCCCGCGCAGCGGCAAGATGGTGGCCCGGTTCGGTGCGCGTCGGGTGATCCCGTTCGGGCTGGTTCTGGCCTCGCTGGCGATGTTCGTGTTCACGCGGCTGACGCTGGACACGCCCGTCTGGGTGCTGGTGATCATCCCGTTCGTGTTCGGCTTCGGGATGGGCAACGTGGTGGCTCCCTCGACCACGCGGATGACCCTGGCCACGCCTCCGCAGCGCTCAGGTGCGGGGTCGGCCGTGCAGAACACCGTGCGCCAGGTGGGCGCGACGCTGGGCGTGGCGGTGATCTCCTCGGTGGTGGCCACGAAGTACTCGGGTGCCATGAGCTCGGCGCTGGAGGGCAGCCCGCTGCCCCCCGACCTGCGCGACGTGGCCGCCGACAGCGTGGGCGCCACCTACGAGGTGGCCGGCCGGCTGCAGGCCTCCGGGCAGGCGAGCCCCGAGCAGGTCGACGCGCTGCGGGCGGCCGCTGACACGGCGTTCATGTCGGCGTTCCACGTGGCGGCCTACATGGGCCTGGGACTGCTTCTCACCGCGCTGGCGATCTTCCTGCTGTGGCTGCCCGCCCAGGCCGAGGCCGTCGCGTGGCGTGCCGGCGGCACGTCGGCCCCGCTCCGGCCCGCAGCCGGCCGGCGGGCAGCCGAGGGTGACGGCGAGGCTGCGGCCGAGGGCCTCGACGCGGCCCACCAGGTGCACGTGGTCGCGGAGGACCCCGACCACCTCGGCCACGTCGACGAGGCTCCGCTGGAGCACCCGCGCGGCGGCGGAGCCCACGTCCGGGAGCCGGACCAGCGCTGACGGGTTGTCAGGGCAGGGGCACCAGGCCGACGTCGCCCTCGAGCAGTGTCGCGGTCTCCCCGGGCTCGGCGTCGATCTGCCACTGCGTGAAGAAGGCTCGAGCGCCCTCCCGTGACCCCGACTGGGCCAGGGCGTAGAAGGCGCTGCCGTCCTCGGCGTCCACGCGCGGTGGAAGGTGCACCCATGGCTCTGGGCGGAGGCGCGCATCCCGTCGGTGATCCACGTGAGGCGCCGCTCGTAGAGCTCGCGCGCGCTGCGACCATCGGGGGTGGGGCACGGGACGCGGAACAGGATCCACATGCCCGGCCACGCTACGCGCCGACGGCCATCCCCGTCCCGGCGCGGGGCGGGTCCTGCGCGGCGGCCCTCCTAGCGCAGGTGGGCGGTCATCCAGCTGGCGCCGAAGCGCACGAGGCCGGCGGCGTCGATGAGCTGCGACTCGGCGGCGCCCACCCGGCCGTGCTCGTGCGGGTGGGTCGCGAGGTACTCGCGCAGGATGATCGCGAAGTAGTCCTCCTCGGGCTGGCGTGCGTCGTCGACGATCCCGTCCTCGTCGTCGAGGCACTCGACGACCACCACGCGCGGGCCGTCCGGACCGGTGACCAGCCGATGCCGACGGACCCGTCGGGTGTCCGGCACGTCGGCGAGGTACTCCGCGTGGTGCAGCACGGTGACCGTGTCGGGGTTCGCGCCCATCCGCAGTACCCGGCCCCCGGACCGTACGAACCAGTCGAGGGCTGATCCAGGCCCGTAGTAGTCATCCCACGGCAGGCCGTCGAGCCACGCGTGGGCGAGTCGGCCCCGCGCGGCGAACCGGCCCTCCGGGTTGTCGTTGACCACGGTGCCGGGGGCTGTGCGGAAGACCTCGGCGAGCACGCCGACCTCGGGCAGCACCGGCGTGCTCAGGGGGTCGAACGGCTCGGCGCCGACGAGCAGGGCGGCGCGTTCATGCTCCGGGTGGGCGTTGACCCAGTCCCAGTCGTTGGCCGCCCCGAGCACCATGAGCAGAGACCCCTCCGCTCCCACAGTCGAGTCGAGGGCCTCGATGACCCCCAGCGCGCCGCCCTCAACGGGGCCGATGTGGCGCAGTGAGGCGTGCACCATGAGGCTGTCACCTGGGCGGACCCCCAGCGCGCGAAGGTCCTGGACGAGGTCAAGCACGGTGATCACGCCACGATTCTGCGCGGGCGACCGCGGTAGTGCCAGCGCGCAGATCCAGCGCTCGGTGGTGGGACGGAGAAGCGTGGCGCAGGCCCAGGCCGGCGAGTTGGCCCGTCTCCGGTGGGTGATCCGCCCGGCACCCGTTCGCTCAGTCGGCCGTCTCGCGGTAGCGGTTCGTGATGGGCTGGCGGCGGTCACGGCCGAACGAGCGGGGGGTGATCTTCGTGCCGATCGGGTACTGGCGGCGCTTGTACTCGGCGAGGTCCGTCATCCGCATCACCCGCTCCACCAGCGCCCGGTCGTACCCGTCGGCGACGAGCTCGTCGGCGCCGCGGTCCTTCTCCACGTAGTCGTCGAGCAGGTCGTCGAGGATCGCGTAGTCGGGCAGCGAGTCGGTGTCCACCTGGTCCGGGCGCAGCTCGGCCGACGGCGGCTTGTCGATCGAGCTCGGCGGGATCGGCGGGGTCTGGCCCAGCCGCTCGGCCTCGGCGTTGCGCCAGCGGGCCAGCCGGAACACCCACGTCTTGGGCACGTCCTTGATCGGCCCGAACCCGCCGACCGCGTCGCCGTAGATCGTCGAGTAGCCCACCGACAGCTCGCTCTTGTTCCCCGGGGCCAGAACGAGGTGACCCTCCTGGTTGCTCACGGCCATCACAGTCGTGCCCCGGATCCGGGCCTGCAGGTTCTCCTCCGCAAGGCCGGTGAGCGTCATCGAGGCCATGTAGGCGTCGAACATGGGGCCGATCGGGATGCTGCGGCAGTGCGCGCCGATCCGCGCGGCGAGGTCGAACGCGTCGTCCTGGGAGTGCTGCGAGGAGTACTTGCTCGGCATCGAGATCCCGTGCACGTTCGGCCCGCCGATCGCGTCGGCGGCCAGAGCGGCGACGAACGCCGAGTCGATCCCGCCCGAGAGGCCGAACGTGACCGACCGGAACCCGTTCTTGACCACGTAGTCGCGCAGGCCCACCACCAGCGCCCGGTACACCTCGGCCTCGTCGGACAGGCGCGGCGCGACCTCCGCCGGCAGGGGCGCGTACGGGGCGACCGGCCCGCCCGGGACCTCCGCGGTGCAGTACCCGCCGGCGGCCGGCAGGTCGAGGTCCACCACCAGCAGGTGCTCGTCGAACTGCGGTGCCCTGGCGATGAGCGCGCCGTCGGCGCCGACCACCAGCGAGTCGCCGTCGAAGACCAGCTCGTCCTGGCCCCCGACCATGTTCACGTAGGCCAGCGCCGCGCCTGCCTCGAGGGCGCGGCGGGAGGCCAGCTCGAGGCGGACGTCGTCCTTGTTCAGCTCGTAGGGCGAGCCGTTGATCACCACGAGGAGACCGGCACGCACCTCGCGCACCTGGGCCACGGGTCCGCCGTCCTGCCAGAGGTCCTCGCAGATCGCCAGGGCCACGTCCACCCCGGCCACGCGCACCACGCACGGGTCAGCCCCGGGCACGAAGTAGCGGTACTCGTCGAACACCCCGTAGTTGGGCAGGTGGTGCTTGGCGTAGCGGGCCAGCACCTGCCCGCCGTGCAGCACCGCAGCGGCGTTGATGGGCGCGTTGCGCGGGGTGCCGAGCGGTTGGTCGCCGCCCCCCTCGAGCAGGTCCAGGTAGCCCACGATGGCCACGATGTCGCCCAGGCCCTCCTCGGCCAGCCGCACAGCGAGCCGGTCGAGGGCTGCGATCGAGGCCAGCTGGAACGAGTGGCGCAGCGTGAGGTCCTCGATCGGGTAGCCGGTGAGCACCATCTCGGGGAAGGCGACCAGGTGCGCCCCGGACGCCAGGGCGCTGCGGGCGCCGGCCACCACGAGGTCGGCGTTGCCGGCCAGGTCACCGACGACGGGGTTCACCTGGGCCAGGGCGATGCGCAGTTGGGGCACGGAGGCAGGCTAGCGACCGTGCGGTACGGTCGCGCGACCCGCGGCGTGGGCCGTGGCCGGGCGTGGCGATGGGGCAGTATGTCCCCCATGGACAAGCAGACCGAGTTCGTGCTGCGCACGGTCGAGGAGCGTGACATCCGGTTCGTCCGGCTGTGGTTCACCGACGTGCTCGGGTTCCTCAAGTCGGTGGCGATCGCCCCGGCCGAGCTCGAGAGCGCGTTCAGCGAGGGCATCGGGTTCGACGGGTCCGCGATCGAGGGCTTCGCGCGCGTGCAGGAGGCCGACATGCTGGCCCTGCCCGACCCCGGCACCTTCCAGGTGCTGCCCTGGCGCGGGGAGTCCCAGGGCGTGGGCCGGATGTTCTGCGACATCACGATGCCCGACGGCAGCCCGTCGTTCGCCGACCCCCGCTATGTGCTCAAGCGCACGCTGTCGCGGGCCGCCGATCGCGGGTTCACGTTCTACACGCACCCCGAGATCGAGTTCTACCTGTTCAAGTCCCCGCACCGGCCGGGGGACACCCCGGTGCCCGTCGACGAGGGCGGCTATTTCGACCACACCCCGCAGGGGGTGGGCTACGACTTCCGCCGCCAGGCGATCCAGATGCTCGAGGCGATGGGTATCTCCGTGGAGTTCAGCCATCACGAGGGGGGCCCCGGCCAGCAGGAGATCGACCTGCGCTATGCCGACGCGCTGACCACCGCCGACAACATCATGACCTTCCGCCTGGTGGTCAAGGAGGTGGCACTCGAAGAGGGGGTGACCGCGTCCTTCATGCCGAAGCCGCTGCGCGACCACCCGGGCTCGGGCATGCACACCCACCTCTCGCTGTTCGAGGGAGACCGCAACGCCTTCTTCGAGGCCGGCGCGGAGCTGCAGCTGAGCAAGGTGGCCCGCTCGTTCATGGCCGGCATCCTGACCCATGCCCCGGAGATGACCGCGGTCACCAACCAGTGGGTCAACTCCTACAAGCGCCTCGTCGGCGGCGGCGAGGCCCCGGCGTGGGTGTGCTGGGGCCACAACAACCGCAGCGCGCTGCTGCGCGTGCCGATGTACAAGCCCGACAAGGGCAACTCCACGCGCATCGAGTTCCGCGCCATGGACTCCGCGACCAACCCCTACCTGTCCTACGCGCTGCTGCTGGCCGCGGGGCTCAAGGGCATCGACGAGGGCTACGAGCTGCCGCCCGGCGCCGATGACGACGTCTGGTCGCTGAGCAACTCCGAGCGCCGGGCCCTGGGGCTCAACCCGCTGCCGGCCAGCCTCAACCAGGCGATCCAGGCCATGGAGCGCAGCGAGCTGGTGGCCGAGACCCTCGGCGAGCACGTCTTCGACTTCTTCCTGCGCAACAAGCGCGCGGAGTGGGAGGAGTACCGCCGCCAGGTGACTCCGTACGAGCTCGACCGCTACCTGCCGGTCCTGTAGCGCGCCCCGCCATGACCGAGCCCCGGTGGGGACGTGCCGACACCCCGGCCGGCCGCATGGCCCGCCTGGGGGTCGCCGACGCCCAGCGGCTGGCCGAGCGCCTGGCCGACGTGCCGTGGTGGCGCGACGGGCTGCTCGAGGACGTGGGGGAGGCCGCCGATCCCGGGCAGCCGCTGCGCACCGCCCTCGACCTGCACGAGGTGGCCCCCGAGGGGATCGTCGCGGTGGCCGCCGACGAGCGGGCGTGGCGCAGGTTCGCCCTGGTCAGCGGCGTCTCCCAGGCCCTGGCCGAGCACCTGGTGCGCCACCCCGAGCACCTGCCGATCCTGGCCGAGGACAGCCCGCCGCCGGGGGCGGTCGCATTGCGCGAGGAGTTCGCGCGGGTGGCCTCAGACGCCCTGGCCGGGCGTCGGGCAGTGCCGGGTCGAGGAGCGCCGGGCGGGGCCCGGACGCCGCCGCCGACGCCCTGCGCGTGGCCCATCGGGCCGCCCTGCTGCGCATCGCCATCGCCGACGTGGCCCACGGCGCCAGCTTCGAGGTGACCGCCGCGCGCCTGGCCGAGCTGGCCGACGCCGTCATCGGGGGCGCACTGGCGGCCGCGCGGGCGCAGCTGCCCGCGGACGCCCCGGCGGTGCGCCTGGCGATCATCGGCATGGGCAAGTGCGGCGGCCTCGAGCTGAACTACATCAGTGACGTCGACGTCATCTTCGTCGCCGAGCCCGGCGCTCCGACCGAGCCCGGCGCTCGGGCCGAGCCCGGCGCCCCGAGCGACCCCGCACACCACGCCGCCGAGGTCGACGAGGCCGCCGTCCTGCGCACCGCCACCACGCTGGCCACCACCGTGATGCGCCTGTGCTCCGCGCCCACCGCCGAGGGCTCGATCTGGGAGGTCGACGCCGGCCTGCGCCCCGAGGGCCGCACCGGCGCACTGGTGCGCACCCTGCGCAGCCACGTGGGCTACTACGAGCGCTGGGCCAAGACCTGGGAGTTCCAGGCACTGCTCAAGGCCCGGGCCATCGCCGGCGACGCCGAGCTCGGGGCGGCCTACGTGGACGCGGTGCTGCCGTTCGTGTGGTCGGCCGCCGACCGTGACGGGTTCGTGGCCGACGTGCAGCAGATGCGCCGGCGGGTGGAGCGCAACGTGCCGGCCCGCGACGCCGACCGCCAGCTCAAGCTGGGCCGCGGCGGCCTGCGCGACGTGGAGTTCAGCGTGCAGCTGCTGCAGCTCGTGCACGGGCGCAGCGACGTGATGCTGCGCAGCCCCAACACCCTGACCGCCCTGGAGTCGTTGGCCACGTGGGGCTACGTGGGCCGTGAGGACGCCTCGGCCCTGGCCGGCGCCTACCGGTTCCTGCGCACCCTGGAGCACCGCATCCAGATGCACCGGATGGTCCGCTCGCACGTGGTGCCCCGCGACGACGAGGACCTGCGCCGGCTCGGCCGCGCCATGGGGTTCACCCGGGACCCGGTCCGCGAGCTCGAGGACGCCTGGCACCGGCGGGCCAACGAGGTGCGCCGGATCCACGAGAAGCTGTTCTACCGCCCCCTGCTGGACGCCGTGGCCCGCCTGGACTCCGGCCAGGCCCGGCTCACCCCCCAGGCCGCGCGCGACCGCCTGGACGCCCTGGGATTCACCGATCCTGCGGGAGCGCTGAACCACATCGAGGCCCTCACCTCCGGGGTCAGCCGCCGCGCGGCCATCCAGCGCACGCTGCTGCCGGTGATGCTCGGCTGGTTCGCCGACGCCCCGGACCCCGATGCGGGCCTGCTGGGCTTCCGGCGGGTCTCCGACGCCCTGGGCGCCACCCCCTGGTTCCTCCGGCTGCTGCGCGACGAGTCGGCGACCGCCGAGCGGCTGGCCCGGGTGCTGGCCTCCAGCCGGTACGCCTCCGAGCTGCTGCTGCGCGCCCCCGACGGGGTGGCGATGCTCGCCGACGACGCCGAGCTGCGCCCGCGCGGGTCGGGTCCGCTCGCCTCGGAGTTCCTGACCACGGCGGCCCGCTACGAGGACGCGACCGAGGCGGTGGCCTCCGTGCGTGCACTGCGCCGCCGCGAGCTGTTCCGGATCTCGGCCACCGACATCCTGGGCGGCCTGACCGTCGACGAGGTGGGCAACGCCCTGACCGACGTGGCCGACGCCACCATCGGCGGGGCCCTGCAGGCCGCCACCCGCCAGGTCGAGGCCGCCCGCGGGGGGCCGCTGCCGACCCGGATGCTCGTGATCGGCATGGGCCGCTACGGCGGTGCCGAGCTGGGCTACGGCAGCGACGCCGACGTCGTGTTCGTGCACGAGCCCGTCGACGGGGCCGACGAGCGGGAGGCGACCGCGGCGGCGACGCTCGTGGCCAACACGCTGCGCTCGCTGCTGCACGCCCCCTCCACCGACCCCCCGCTGGAGCTCGACGCGGACCTGCGCCCGGAGGGCAAGCAGGGGCCGCTGGTGCGTACCGCCGACTCCTACGCGGCCTACTACGTGCGGTGGCGCTCGTTCTGGGAGGCCCAGGCCCTGCTGCGCGCCGACCGCGTCGCCGGGGATGCCGAGGTGTGGAGCCGGGTCCGGGCGGGCATCGACCCGATCCGGTGGCCCGAGGGCGGCGTGGGCCCCACCCAGCTGCGCGAGATCCGCCGGCTCAAGGCGCGGATGGAGTCCGAGCGGCTGCCCCGTGGTGCGGATCCGACCCTGCACACCAAGCTCGGCCGCGGCGGGCTCTCGGACGTGGAGTGGGTGGTCCAGCTGATCCAGCTCGAGCACGCCCACGACGTGCCGGAGCTGCGCACGACCCGCACGATGCCGGCCCTGGAGGCCGCCCGGCGCACCGGCCTGCTCGACCCGGCCGACGCCGACGTGCTCGCCGACGCCTGGCGGATGGCCACCCGCATCCGCAACGTCGTGATGCTCGTGCGCGGGCGATCCAGCGACATGGTGCCCACCGATGTGCGCGAGCTCGGCGCCGTGGGTCGCATCCTGGGCTACGCGCCGGGGGAGTCCGGAGCCCTCCTCGAGGACTACCGGCGGACCACGCGACGCGCCCGGATGGTGGCCGAGCGCCTGTTCTACGGCCAGTAGCCGAACCCGCGATCGCATCGGCGATCCCCGCTCCCGGGCCGGGATGGCGGCGCCCGCGCGCCCGGGTGTCGCTTGCCCGTCGGCGCGCGGCGTCCGTATCATCGTGCCAAACATGAGGGTTTACTCATGAAAGTTCAGGGGTAGACCCGGGCCACCACAGCCCACCCGAGAGGCACCGAGATGACGACGATCGACCCGACGTACACCGCCGCCGACGCCCCGCTGCGTGGCCCGGTCGCTCTGCCGGGCAGCCTGGCCGCCGCTCTCGGGGAGGGCACCCACCCGAGCACGCTGCTGTTCCCGGGCATCGACGGCACGTGGCAGCGGGCCCTGGCCTCGGCCCTCGTGGGCCGCCCCGAGCTCGCCGCCTGGGTTGCGGCCGTCCTGGCCGATCTCGACGACTGGTCGAGCACCCCGGCGGTGCGGGCACTGGGACTGTTCCCCGACGGGTTCTCGCACCTGGTCGACCCCGACGCCGACCCGCAGGCCGACATCGACCCGGTGGCCGCCACCGCCCCGTTCACGCTCGTGGGCAACCTGCTGACGAACCTCGTCTCGCTGGCGGCCCTGGAGGCCGAAGGGCTGGCCACGGGCCCGGCGGCCGTCACCGCCGGCCTGCGCGCGGCCGGGCACAGCTCCGGCCTGCTCGCCGCCTGGGTGGCTGCGGCCCCCCGTGAGGCGGGACTGCTGCCCGTGCGCAGCGCCGCCGACGCGGCCCGGATCGCCGCACTGGCCGGTGCGCACACCGCCCGGCACCCGTGGGCGGTCTCGGCCACGGCCGTGGCCGAGGCGCTGGCCGGCGAGGAGTCCGCCGCCACGCCCATGGTCGCCGTCTCCGGGCCGCGCACCGCACGGCTGCGTGCCGTCCTCGACTCGCTGCTCGGGGCGACGCCCGAGGGTGCCCACCCCGAGGTCGTGCTCGGCGTGATCAACAGCCCGACCCGGCACGTGCTGACCGGGAACCCGGTTGCGCTGGCCCAGCTGCGCACCGCCCTGGAGGCGCTGGCCGCGACCGACGCCGCCAAGCGCGCCAAGGGCCGCCTCGGG
This sequence comes from uncultured Actinomycetes bacterium, assembly GCA_963777855.1. Taxonomy (GTDB): domain Bacteria; phylum Actinomycetota; class Actinomycetes; order S36-B12; family CAIYMF01; genus Prado023. The sequence continues at coordinate 130,002 of CAVZRW010000012.1, forward strand.
GGCTCGGCGTTCCAGTTCACCTGGGAGCCGCTGCCCAGCTCCGTGCCCTTCCACCACCCGGCCCTGGCCGGCGCCGCGGCGGCCGCCTGCGCCCAGCTGGCCGAGCTCGGCCTCGCCCTGCCGGCCACCTGCGCCTGGCCGGTGCTCGATCCGGCCACCGGGTCGCCCCTGGCCGGTGGCACCCCGGCCGAGGTCACCGCCGCGGTGGTCAGCTCCGTCGTCGCCCGACCGCACGACTGGGCCGGTGCGGTCGTCGAGTCCGTGCCCGAGGGCAGCGTGGCCGTCCTGGTCAGCCCGCTGGGCGCGCTGGCCGGCGTGACCGCCTCCGTGCTGCGCGGGCGCGGCGCGCTCGTGCTCGACCCGGCCACCCAGGCGGGGCGCAGCGCCCTGTTCAGCACCGGCCGGGCCCCCGCGCTGCCCGCCACGTGGGCCCGGTTCGCCCCCCGCGTGGTGCGCGACGCCCAGGGCGCCCTGCGCCTGGACAACCACCACACCCGCGCCTCGGGCCGCTCGCCGATGGTGCTGCCCGGCATGACCCCGACCACCACCGAGGCGCCGATCGTGGCCGCCGCGGCCAACGGCGGGCACGTCGCCGAGCTGGCCGGCGGCGGGCAGGTCAACGCCCGCATCCTCGCCGAGCGGCTGACCGAGCTCGGCGAGCTGCTCGAGCCCGGCCAGGAGGTCGTGCTCAACGCGCTGCTACCTCGACCCCTACCTGTGGAACCTGCAGCTCGGCCGCGAGCGCCTGGTGCAGAAGGCCGCGCGCCGCCGGTGCGCCGATCAACGGCGTGACCATCTCGGCGGGCATCCCCGAGCGGCCCGAGGCGCTGGTCGCCCTGCTCGACGAGCTCGTCGGCGCCGGCATGTGGCTCAACGCGTTCAAGCCCGGCACGGTCGACCAGGTCCGCGAGGTCCTGGCCATCGCCGCCGAGACGCCGCACCACACTGTGGATCCACCTCGAGGGCGGAACGGCCGGCGGCCACCACTCGTGGGAGGACCTCGACGAGCTGCTGCTGGCGACCTACCACCTGATCCGCGAGCACGAGAACGTGGTGCTGGCCGTCGGCGGCGGGATCGCCGACACCGGACCGCGCCGACCGACCTGCTCTGACCGGACGCTGGGCCCTGGCGCCACGGTGCCCCGCTGATGCCGGTGGACGCCCTGCTGCTGGGCACCGTCACGATGGCCACCCGCGAGGCCGACCACCTCCGCCTCGGTCAAGGCGGCCCTGCGCGGCGCCGCGGGCCACGACGGCTGGGTCGGGTCGCGGGCAGGTCGCCGGCGGCACGCACCTCGGGTCGCTCCGGCCTCGATGCCGACATCCACTTCCTGGACAACGCGCCGTCACGTGCCGCCCGCCTGCTCGACGAGGTCGCCGGCGACGCCGAGGCGGTCGCCACGCGGCGCGAGGAGATCATCGAGGCGCTGTCGCACACGGCCAAGCCGTACTTCGGCGACGTGGCCGAGATGACCTATGCGCAGCTCCTCGAGCGCTTCGTGGCGCTGACCGCCCTGGGCCGGCACGGCCGCTACGAGGACGGTGCGTGGCTCGACCCCACCCACCGCAGCCGCTTCGTCGCGCTGCTGCAGCAGGCCGAGGCCCGCCTGCACCCGGCCGACACCGGCCAGGTGCCCACGCTGTTCGCCGACGCCGGCCGCGTCGACGACCCGCCGCGGCCCTCGGCCGCCCTGGTCCAGGCGCCACCCGAGCGCGGCGACCGCCCTGCTGCACCCCGCCGACGTGCAGCACTTCCTGACTGTGGCCCGCACGCCCCGGCAAGCCCGTGCCGTTCGTGCCCGTGCGTCGACGCCGACGTGCGCCGCTGGTACCAGTCGGACTCGCTGTGGCAGTCGCACAGCGAGGCCTGTACGACGCCGACCAGGTGCTGATCATCCCCGGGCCCGATCGCCGTCGCCGGGATCACCGTCGTCGACGAGCCGGTCGCCGACCTGCTCGACCGGTTCGAGACGGCCGTCGCCGAGTCGCTGGCCGAGGTGGACCTGACCGACGCCGCCCGGGCCGACGTCGCCCGGACCGGTCGCCGCCCGGACCGACGCCGCCCGGACCGACAGCGCGCCGCACGGGGCCATCGAGACGGCCCCGTTCCGCCTTGCGCTGGCGGCCGGCGCCTCCACCGGCCAGTCCCTGCTCGCCGCCGCCCTGGCTGCCCCGACCTGGCTGTGGGCCGGCGCCAGCCGCACCAACCCGCTGCACCGCGTGGCCGCTGTCTCGGCGTGGCAGGTCGACGAGACCCGCGCCACGTGGGCCCAGGGACAGGAGTCCGCGACCCTGGCCGGCACCCGCGACGGCGGGCTGACCCTGACCGTGACCTGGCCCGACCTGGGCCTGCCCGGCGACGGCCAGCTCGTGCTGCCCGTCGAGGTCGGCGTGCACGCCGGCGTGGTCACCTTCGCCGTGACCGAGGCCGGCCTGGCCACGGCGGGCACCGAGCTGCTGGCCATGTTCGCGGACGGCACCGACGGCCCCACCTCGCGCCACGAGGTCACCGCCGCCCACTCGGCCACCGTGGGCGCGGCCGCCGCGCTGCCCGACCGGGTGATGTCCGTGGTGTGGCCCGGGGTGTTCGGCTCGCTGGCCGAGGCCGGCCTGGCCAGCTCCATCTTCGACCTGGTCCACCTGCGCCACGAGATCGCCGGGCCCGAGCTGACCGGCCCGCCGAGCGACACCCACGTCACCGGCACCGAGGTCGCCCGCACCGAGGGCGGACCTGGTCGTCACCGTCGGCTCGCAGACCGGCAGCACGGCGGTCACCGACCGCTTCTGTCGTGCACCGCACGCTGGTCGACCCCGACCTCCCGCACGTGGCCCACCCCGCGCACCTGACCGACGTGGTGCCCACCGGCACCCGCACCCTGGGCACGCTGAGGCTGACCGCCCCGAGCCGCCTCGAGACGTTCGCCACCGTCAGCGGGTGACACGAACCCCATCCACCGCAGTGACGCGCTGGCCCGCATGGTCGGCCTGCCCGGGCGGATCGTGCACGGGATGTGGACCTCGGCCGCGGCCACCCGCGCCGTCGTCGAGTCCGCCGCCGAGCACGACCCGGCCCGCGTGCGCTCGTGGACCGTCGACTTCCTCGCGCCGGTGCTGCCCGGCCAGGAGGTGACCTTCACCGTGGTCCGCACCGGCGTGCGCGACGGTGACCGGGTCGTGGCCGTCGAGGCGACCACCGACGACGGCATCGTGCGCGCTGCGGCACCGCGCTGAGTGGCCCCGCCGCGCACGGTCTACGTGTTCCCCGGCCAGGGCATCCAGCGCCCGGCATGGGCATGGACGGCTACGACGCGCTCCGCGGCGGCCCGCAGCGATCTGGGACCGCGCCGACGCCCACACCCGCGACCGGCTCGGGCTTCTCGATCCTGCGCGTCGTCCGGGACAACCCGACGGCGATCGAGCCGGTCGGCACGCACCTACCGCCATCCCGCGGGCGTGCTGCACCTGACCCAGTTCACCCAGGTGGCGATGGCCACGCTGGCCTCGGCCCAGGTCGCCGAGATGCGCGAGGCCGGGGTGTTCGACGAGCGACGCCGTCGTCGCCGGGCACTCCGTCGGCGAGTACAACGCGCTGGCCGCCGTCGCCGGTGTGCTGCCGCTGGAGGCCGTCGTCGAGCTGGTGTTCCCCGCGGGCCAGGCGCATGCACCACCTGGTGCCCGCGACGCCGACGGCAACTCCGACTACCGGCTCGGCGTCGATCCGCCCGCACGAGGTCGGGCATGGTCGCACGCCGAGGTCGAGGAGCTGGTGGCCGAGGTGCGCTGACCGGGTCGGCGCGCTCTCGAGATCGTCAACTTCAACCTGCGCGGCAAGCAGTACGCGGTGGCCGGCACGATCGCCGCGCTCGAGCGCTGGAGCGCGAGGCTCGCCTCGGCAGGGCCCGCCCCGGGCGCGCGCCGCTGGTCCTGTACGTGCCCGGCATCGACGTGCCGTTCCACTCCTCGGTGCTGCTCGACGGCGTCGCGGACTTCCGCGGCCACCTGCGACGCCGGGCTGCCCGACGCGCGTCGACCCCGACGCCGCTGGTCGGCCGCTACGTCCCGAACCTGGTGCCCGCACCGTTCACGCCTCGACCGCGACTACGTGCAGGAGGTGCGCGACACGTCGACTCCGCCGGTCGCTGACCGTGGTGCTCGCCGCCTGGGACGACCGGCCGGCCGACCCGTGACGGCTGGCCCGCGAGCTGCTCATCGAGCTGCTGGCCTGGCAGTTCGCCTCGCCGGTGCGCTGGATCGAGACCCAGGACCTGATCTTCACCCCGCACGGCGGCCGGGGGCCTGGGCGTCGAGCGGGTCGTCGAGGTCGGCCTGGGCACCGCGCCCGACCGTGGCCAACCTGGCGAAGGGCACGCTGGCCCTGGCCTCCCACCGCGGCAACCGCCCGTGCGGTCCGGCAACGTCGAGGTCGACGCCGACGAGGTGTTCGACCGGACGAGGACCCCGAGGCCGTCGTGGTCGAGGCCGCCGAGGAGCCCGCGGACACCGCCGCCGCGCCGGCGCCGGCCGAGCAGGCGCCGGCGCCCGTCGCCGCCCCCGTGGCCGCCGCCAGCGTCGAGGACCTGCCGGTCGACCACGCCACCGCCGCCAGCGCCCTGCTGGCGCTGCGGGTCGGCGTGCGCGTCGACCAGCTGGGCACCGACTCGATCGACGACCTCGTCGACGGCGTCTCCAGCCGGCGCAACCAGGTGCTGATGGACATCGGCAAGGAGTTCGACGTCCCGGCCATCGACGGCGCCCACGAGGCCGCCCTGCCCGAGCTGATCGAGACCCTGGCCGCACGCTCGGCGCACTACCGCTACCCGGGCCCGATCCTCTCGGACGCCGTCGACGGCGCCCTGACCGCAGCGCTGGGCCCGGTGGGCTCCAGCCCGGCGGCCCTGGCCAAGCGCGTTGCCGGGCACTGGGGCCTGGGCAGCGGGTGGACCGCCCGCGCCGGGCTGACCCTGGCCCTGGGCACCCGCGAGGGCAGCAGCCGTCGCGGGGGCGACCTGGCCACGGTCAGCGGTGCCAGCGCCGACGCGCTCATCGACGCCGCGGTCAGCGCCGCCGCGGCCGACGCCGGCGTCGCCGTGGCCCCCGCCTCGGCCGCGAGCGCCGGTGGGGGTGCCGTGGACGCCGCGGCGGTCACCGAGCTGCGCGAGCACGTCGAGGGCATCCTCGTGGACCACGCCAGCGACCTGCTGGCCCGCCTGGGTCGACTGCCGGCCGCCGCCGAGGAGGAGGCCGCCGACATCCGGGAGGCGCTGGCCACCCTGGCGCTGCTGGAGTCCGAGCACGGCTCGGCCCGCCTCGTGGCCCCGGCCTTCGACGCCCGGCGCCACGTGCTGCTGGACTCGGCAGCCACCTGGGCCCGTGCCGACATCGACCACCTCGTCCAGGCCAGCCTGGCCGCCGAGGCCGGGCAGGCCCCGCTCGACGAGTCCGCCCTCGAGGCCCTCGTCGACCAGATCGCGGTGCACCGCGACGCCGACCCGCGCATCGTGGCCACGCTGACCCACCACCGCGACCGCCTGGCCGCGGCCGGGCGCACCGCCACCGTGGCCCTGCTCGACCGCGCCCTCACGGCGCAGCCCACCGGCGTGGCCGTCCCCGGCCTGGACCGGCTGCGCTCGGCCCTGGCCGACCCGACGGCTGCGCAGGCGGTGGCTGCGCGCCGAGGGACTGGCCGCTCGCCCGGGCCAGTTCGCCGGCCAGGTCGCGCTGGTCACCGGCGCCTCGCCGAACTCGATCGCGTGGGCCTCGGTGGCCCACCTGCTGCGCGGCGGCGCCACCGTCGTGTGGCCACCACGACCGACACCCCGGAGCGGATCGCGGCCTACCGCGACCTCGAGCGCCGGTACGCCGGCGTGGGCGCGCAGCTGCACGTCGTGCCGGCCAACCTGGCCTCGTTCGCCGACGTCGACGGCCTGCTCGACTGGCTGACCACGCCGACCGACCGAGGAGGTCGGCCCGATCACCCGCGAGGTCAAGCCCGCCCTGTGGCCGACGCTGGTGCTGCCGTTCGCGGCCGCCCCGGCCGGCGGCGAGCTGCCCGACACCCGCGAGGACGCCCAGCTCGACCCTGCGCCTGCTGCTGCTCGGCGTGCAGCGCCTGGTCGGTCGGCCTGGCCGAGCGCTCGCGCCGTCGACGACCGGCGCCCCGTTCCGCGTCGTGCTGCCGATGTCGCCCAACCACGGCACCTTCGGTGGCGACGGCGCCTACGGCGACGCGAAGGCGGCGCTCGAGACGATGGCCAACAAGTGGCATCTCCGAGAGGCTCCCGCTGGGGCGCGCGCACCCGGATCATCTCCGCGGACGATCGGCTGGGTGCGCGGCACCGGCCTGATGGACGCCAACGACCGCGATCGCCGCGCACGTCGAGCGCGAGCTCGGCGTGCGTCACCTTCGCCTCCGAGCAGATGGGCGCGCTGATCGCGGCCCTGTCCACGCCGGGGTTCGTGGCTCGAGGCCGCCGAGGCGCCCCGTGCGGGTGGACCTCTCCGGGGGCCTGGGCGGCCGGGACGACCTGCGGTGCGGCGCTGGCCGACGCGGTGGCCGAGGTCACCGCACGGGCCAGGGCCGAGGCCGGTGCCGAGGAGGGCCCGGCCACGGTCGCCGCCCTGCCGAACCTGCCCGAGCGTGCTGGCCGCTGCCCGCGGACCGCTGCGCGTGCCCACCGGCACGTCGACGGCCCGCCTGCGCGCCGAGGACATGATCGTGATCGTCGGGCATCGCCGAGGTCGGCCCCTGGGGCGGCTCAGCGTCACCCGCTGGCAGACCGGAGGTCGAGGCGACCTCACCGCGGCTCGGGGTCGTCGAGCTGGCCTGGCGCTGCGGCCTGATCCCTGGGAGCCCGAGCTCGACGGCGGCTGGCTCGACGTCGCCACCGACACCCCGGTCGCCGAGGACGAGCTCGCCGAGCGCTACCGCGACCGAGGTGACCGAGCGCGCGGGCGTGCGATCCGCTGGACCACGACCGGACGGCCGTCGACCGCCGAGGGGTACTGGCAGTGCTGTCGAGGTCTTCCTCGACCGGGCCCTGACCAAGGTCGTGCCGCACGCAGGCCGAGGCGCGGGCGCTTCGCCGCGGCCGATCGCCGGGAACACCAGCGTCGGCCCGGACCGACGGCGGCTGGCCGGTGACCCTGCCGGCCGGTGCAGCTCGTCCGCGTGCCCCGCCGCCGGGCCACGTTGACCCGCCGGGTCGGCGGGCAGTTCCCGACCGGGTTCGACCCGATCCGCCTGGGCTGGATCTCCGGCGATGGCGGCCTCGATGGACCCGCTGGCCGGCGTGGAACCTGGTCACCACCGTCGAGGCGCTTCCTCGACGCCGGCATCGACCCCCGAGGAGCTCCTCGGCGCGGTGCACCCCAGCCTGGTGGGCAACACCCAGGGCTCCGGCATGGGCGGCATGAGCAGCATCCAGACGCTGTATCGTGGCTCCCGCCCTGGGCGGCGCGCACGCCAACGACGTGCTGCAGGAGGCGCTGGGCAACGTGGTCTCCGCCCACGTCAGCGCAGGGCCTACGTCGGCGGGTACGGACCGATGGTCCACCCCGTCGCCGCCTGCGCCACGGCGGCGGTCTCCCTCGAGGAGGCGGTCGACAAGATCCGCCCTGGGCAAGGCCGAGGTCATCGTCGCCGGCGGCTGGGACGACCTGAGCACCGAGGGCATCAACGGGTTCGCCGACATGACCGCGACCGCCGACAACGACGCGCATGGTCGCCGCCGGGATCCCGGCCCACCAGCACAGCCGCCCGGGCGACCGGCGCCGGCGCGGGTTCGTCGAGTCGCAGGGCGGCGGCACGCTTCGTCGTCTGCCCGCGGCTCGGTGGCCGTCGCCCTCGGCCTGCCGGTGCGCGCCGTGGTCGGCTACGCCGCGTCGTTCGGCGACGGCATCCACACCTCGATCCCGGCCCCCGGCCTGGGTGCGCTGGGCTCGGCCCGGGGCGGGGCGGACTCGCCGCTGGCCCGGGCGCTGGCCGACCTCGGCCTGGGCGCCGACGACATCGCCGTGGTGTCCAAGCACGACACCTCGACCGAGGCCAACGACCCGAACGAGGCGTTCATCCACGACCGGATCGCAGACGCGCTGGGCCGCATCGCCCGGCACGCCGCTGCTGGTCATCTCGCAGAAGTCGCTGACCGGGCACGCCAAGGGCGGGGCCGCGGCCTGGCAGATGGTCGGACTGCTGCGACGTGTTCGCCACCGGCCTGGTGCCGGGCAACCGCAACCTGGTCAGCGCCGACCCGCGGGTCACCCCCGGCGAGGCTCTGGTGGTCGACCACCGGACCCTGCGCCGCCACGAGCCGGTGCGCGCCGGCCTGGTCACCAGCCTCGGCTTCGGCCACGTCTCGGCCGTGGTGGCCCTGGCCCACCCGGACGTGTTCGTCGAGGCCATCCCGGCCGGGGCCCGCGAGGAGTACCTGGCGCAGGCCCGGGAGCGCCGGGTCGCCGGTGCACGGTCGCGGCTGGCCGCGGTCTACGGCGGGCAGCCCGTGCTGGCCCGGCGTACCGACCGGCGCCTGGGGGAGGGCCACGACCTGCGCGAGCGCGAGGCGGGCATCCTGCTGGACCCCGCCGGCACCCTGCCCGGGGCCGAGGCCCCCGCCGGTCGCCCCGCCACCGCCGATCGCACCGGGGCGGCCTGATGGGGATCCGCGCCGTCGGGATCGACCTGGTCGGGGTCGAGGGGTTCGCCGAGCAGCTGGGCTCCGTGGGCTCGGCGTTCGCCGGGGCCACGTTCACCGCCCGCGAGCTGCGCGCGGCCGCCGGGGCCTCCGGGGCCGCCCAGCACCTGGCGGGGCGGTTCGCCGCCAAGGAGGCCTTCGTCAAGGCCTTCTCGGGGGCCCGTCCCGGGCGTGCCCCGGTGATCCCCGACATGGACTGGCGTGAGGTCGAGGTCGTCGCCGACGGCTGGGGCCGACCCACGCTCGCCCTGCACGGGGCCCTGGCCGAGGCGGTCCACGCCAGCCTGGGCGCCGTCGTCATCCACGTGTCCATCACGCACGAACCCACGATGGCCGCCGCCGTCGTGGTGATCGAGGAGGAGCTCCGATGAGCACCGTCACCAGCTTCATGCCCGGCCTGGTCGTGGCCACCCACGTCGCTCCGGGGGACCGGGTCGCCGAGGGCGAGCGCCTGCTGACCGTCGAGACGATGAAGTGCCAGTCGCCGGTCCTGGCCCCCCGCGCCGGGCGCGTGGCCAGCGTCCTGGCGGTCGGCGAGCTCGTCAGCGCCGGGGCCGTCGTGGCCTCGGTGGAGCCCGCCGCGGCCCGGCCCGTGCTGCACAGCCCCGCCGACGCGGTGGCCATCGCCCTGGCCGGGTGGGGGGCCGAGGCCTGGTTCACCGAGCTCGACCTCGAGCCGATGGACCCGGTCAACGGCGAGCACCTCGACGCCCTGGTCGAGGTCGACCGCCCGCTCGGCGAGCAGGGCTCCGGCCTGGTCGTGGGCCTGATGACCCACCGGTTCGCCGACCACCGCAGCCCCACCACCCGTGTGTGGCTGGCCGGGGACCCTGCCCGGATGATGGGCGCGGTCGCCGAGGACGAGTGCCGGCGGATCATCGCCGCCTTCGACCACGCCGAGGCCCATGGCCTGCCCGTGGAGTGGGTGGCCCTGTCAGCCGGGGCCCAGATCTCGATGGACCGCGGCACCGAGAACATGGACTGGTGCGCCGCGGTCGTGCGCCGGATCCTGGAGTTCACCCAGCGCGGCGGCGAGGTCGTGGTCATCGTGGCCGGCATCAACGTCGGCGCCCAGAGCTACTGGAACTCGTGCGCCACCATGCTCGGGCACTGCGCCGGCATGCTCGTCATGGTCGAGGGCTCCGCGATGGTGCTCACCGGCCGGCGGGCCTTGGCGATGTCCGGCGGCGTGGCCGCCGACACCGACCTGGGCCTCGGCGGCTACGACGACGTCATGGGCCCCAACGGCCAGGCCCACCACCGCGCCGAGACCCTCGAGGACGCCTACGACCTGGTGCTGACCCACCACAGCCTGCTGGCCGCTTCAGCGGGCCCGGTGCCCAGCGCCGACCCGGTCGACCGTGATGTGACCGACAGCCCGTACGAGGGCCCCGGCGGGTACGCGCGCGTCGGCGAGGTCCTGGACGGCGCCAGCAACCCGACCCGCACCCTGCCGTTCGCGATCCGCCCGGTCATGGGCGCGCTGGTGGACTGCGACGCCCCGCGCCTGGAGCGCTGGTCGGACATGGCCGGCGCCGACGGGGCCGTCGTGTGGGACTCGGCCATCGCTGGCCAGGCCGTGACCGTCATCGGAATCGAGTCGCACCCGCGGGCGGCCACGGCTGATCACGGGCCGAACGGGGCGGACACCGTGTGGGCCGGGGGCACCCTGTACCCGGAGGCCTCGAAGAAGATCGCCCGGGCGATCACGCACGCCTCGGGCCGGCGGCCGGTGGTGGTGCTGGCCAACCTGGCCGGGTTCGACGGCAGCGCCTGGTCGCTGCGCGGCGGGCAGTTGGAGTGGGGCGCGGAGATCGCGCGCGCGGTGGTCAACTTCCGCGGGCCGATCGTGGTGGTCACCGTCGGCCGGTTCCACGGCGGGGCCTACGTGGTGTTCAACAAGACGCTCAACCCGGGGCTGCGCATGCTGGCGCTGACCGACACCCGCGTCTCGGTGATCGGCGGCTCCGCCGCCGCCGAGGTGGTGCTCAGCCGCCAGGTCAAGGCCCGGATCGCGGCCATGCAGGCCGACGGCTCCGCCGAGGGTCTGGACCCGCAGGGCCTGCGCCGGGCCGCCCGGGCCGCGGTGGCCGCCGAGTTCGACGCGGTGCACAGCGTGGAGCGGGCCTTCCGCACCGACTCCGTCGACGAGATCATCGAGCCCTCTGCCCTGCGCCCGGCGGTGGCGGCCTACCTGCTGGCCGGCACGCTGGCCGCCGTGCGACCGGAGGCCCGGTTCGCCGCGCTCAGGCGTCGAGGGCGACCGCGCGCAGATAGGCCCGCAGCATCCGCTTGAGCTCGTCGACGGTCTCCGGGCGGGGCCGGCCATCGGAGACCGAGAAGTGCAGCAGCGACTGGCACATCTCCACGATCACCTCGGTGACGGTGACCTGCTCGGCCTCGGGCATGTCCGGGGTGAGCTCGGCGATGATCGGCAGCAGGGTGCGCACCAGCGCCCGGGAGTGCTCGGCCGCCAGGACGCGGGTGGCGGCAGTCGAGCGCATCGCCAGCCACACGGCCCGGCGGGTGGGGTCATCGACCCAGTGCTTGGCGATCACATCGATGATGTGGTTGGCCTCGCCCTGCCAGTCCTCGGTGGGGAACCGGGCGCCGGCGGTGATCAGGTCGTCGACGAGGGCCTCGGTGTCCCGGGCGTCGAGCTCGGCGACGATCGCGAACTTGTTGGGGAAGAACTGGTAGACCGAGCCGACCGGGATGCCGGCCCGCGCGGCCACGTCCTCGACGGTGAACCCCTCGACCCCGCTTCCGGCCAGCAGGTCGCGCGCTGCGTGCAGGATCGCGTCGAATCGCACGCGGCCGCGCTGCTGGACGGGTCGGTGGCGCACCGCCAGGTCGACGCTCGCCTCTGCGCTCACGTCTCGATAGTAGGCCCGGGTCGGTGCCCGGATGAGGCAGGTGCGCCTACCAGCCGAGCCACGTCTCGGGATCGATGAACTTCCCGCCCTTGGTGACCTCGAAGTGCAGGTGCGGCCCGGTCGAGTTGCCGGTGTTGCCCAGGTCCCCGATCTGGTCGCCGGTCTGCACGCTCTGCCCCACGCGCACGCCGATGTTCGACAGGTGGTTGTAGCTGGTCTGGTAGCCGCTGGCGTGCTGGATGACCACCCGGTTCCCGTAGGCCCCGGCGTAGCCGGCCTCGACGACCTTGCCGCTGGCGGCTGCGTGGATGTTGGTTCCGACCGGCCCGGCGAAGTCCAGGCCGGTGTGGTACCCCGAGCTCCAGTAGGGCCCGGACTGCCCGAACCGCGCGGTGAGCCGGTAGTTGCCCTTCATCACCGGAGACGTCCTCGACTTGGCCAGGCTCTCCTTGTAGACCGCCACCTTCTTCGCGTCGTAGGCCGACTGTGCCTTCGCCTCGGCCACGGCGGCCTGGGCTGAGGCCAGCTTCTCGGTGCTGGTGGCCACCTGCTCCTCCGCGGCGGTCAGGGCGTCGTAGGCGGCCTCGCCCTCGGCCATCGCCTCGTCGAGGCGGATGCTGGCCACCTGCGCCGCCGCATCCACCTGCTCGGCCTCCTGGGTGGAGATCCCGCCGGGCAGCAGCGCGACGATCCCGGAAGCCGCGCTGCGGGCGCTTGTCGCCGCCTGGGTCGCGGTGGACGCGGCCTCCTCGGCGGCGGCGAGCTCCTCGAGGCTGGCCGCAGCGCGATCCTGGGCGGCGGTGAGCTCCTCCTCGGCGGTGGCCAGCGACTTCTTCTGCTTGGCCCGGGTGGATTTCGCCTTGTCATGGGCCTTCTTGCTCGTGGCCGCCTTCTTCTGGGCCTTGGAGACGTCGGTGGCGCTCGCCCCGCCCTTGGGGGCGGTGGGGGCCTTGGTCGTCACGGCCGCCGCCTCGGCGGCCGCCTGGCGGTCCGCGGTCGAGCCGCTCCGGCTGGCGGCGGAGGCCTGCTCGGCGCGGGCCTCCGCGTCCAGCTCCGGATCGAGCGCCCCCTCGAGGTTGGCGACCAGCTCCTCGAGGCCGTCCTGGCTGGTCTTGCCCACGGAGGCGGCCACGGTCGGGGAGACCGAGGCGGCGACCGGGAGGGCGACGGCGCCCAGGGCCAGTGCGGCCACGGTGCCGGCCTTGAGCAGGCCGATCGGGGCCAGGCCGAGGCGGATCTCGTCGATGACCAGCAGCAGGGGCAGATCGGTGTCGGTGAGCAGGCGCATCGGGATCTCGCCGACCTGCCCCGGGCCGAGGGCCACCTCCAGGTTCTGGGTCAGGCGCAGCCGGCTGCCCAGGGAGACGTCGCCGAGGTCGTCGATGACCAGGTCGTAGTCGCCGGACTTCAGCTGGTCGCGCACGATGGCCCACGGGTACACGGCCTCCTCGACCGTGATCCAGGTGACGTCGAGCTCGGCCTCGGTGGCCCGTTCGACGGCCTTCTCGTACATCTCCCGCTCACGGTTGACCACCAGCGAGCCGCGCTCGTCGTCGGAGTCGAGGTCCTCGCCGGCCGCGCCCAGGATCAGCACGTCCAGGCTGGCCCCGGCGATCGCGGCCACCGAGACGGCAGCGTGCACGAGCAGGCCGGAGATCGGCCCGGCGCTGCGGTCGACGATGGCAAGGATGCGCCGGAACGGGTCGGGTCCCCCGAGGCGAGGAAGACCGCGAACCCGGGGATGTCGTCGTCGGTGTGCCGGGCGGTGGCCAGGAGCAGGTCGGAGAGCAGCTGCTGGGGCTCGGCGAAGTCCCGGCGGATCCCGACCCACGGGATCCCGCGCTGGGCCGCGGTCTGCAGGGCGTCGCCGATCGTGGGCTGGGCGGTCGCGGAGGCCACGACCTCCAGGGGTGGGGGCGGGTTGTCGGCTCCCCACGCAGTCAGGGCGACCGCGCCGTTGGCGTAGGCGTCGGCGATGGCCAGGGGTGCGCGGCTGTTCGGGTCGGAATCGACCAGGACGAGCATGTCAGGCGACATGGCGGCCTCCTCAGGGGGCGTCACCGTCAGTGTGCCCCCGGGCAGGGCCTGCACGCGCAGTGAGGGCCGGGGCGGGGTCGGTGGTGTCTCAGCCGGCGTTGCGCCGCTGGATCACGCGGGCCTGCACCGACAGGATCCAGCCGACGAGGTCCTTGTCGATCAACGACTCCACGCGCCCGGCCACGGGGAACGGGAGGTCGGCCTTCGTGCGGGTCGAGGTGGTCAGCGTGCTGCCCGCGTCGGCCGGGACCAGCAGGCTGGTGGCCGTCGTGGTGGCCGAGGGCCGGCCGATCAGCAGCACCTCGAGACCGCCGGTCGCCTGCCCGGTGTCCAGCGGCTCCCAGGTCTGCGACCAGCGCAGGTGCACGTCGGAGGGCAGGAACCTCTTGGCCAGCTCCGGGATCCCGGGTCGGTCGGTCTCGAAGGACCAGTCCATGCTGGCGGTCGCGGTCGAGTCCGCCTGGCCGAGCTCGAGGTTGGTCACCGCGACCCCGACCTCCTCGGCGAAGGCCAGCAGGAAGGGCTCGGCGGTCAGCTCGGCCCACGCGGTGGCGGTGGGCACGGTCAGGTTCGCGACATGGTCCATGGGGTGAGGCTACTTCTCCCGGGCGTGCACGTAGAGCACCTTCTGGCCGGAGCCGGGCTGCGGGCGCTCCTCGGTGCGGAAGAGGTCGGTCCGGGCGCGCACCAGGTCCGAGAGCTTCTTGTGCCCGTACAGGCGGGGGTCGAAGTCGGGCTGGAGCTGGTTGAGGTAGTTGCCGAAGGTGCCCAGGTGGGCCCAGCCGCTGTCGTCGGCGGACTTCTCCAGGGCGTCGAGGACGAACTTGCGCGGGAACTTGTGCACCGTGGCCGCCGGCGGCTCGGGCGTCTGGTCGACCGGGGCCGGTGGCTCGGGCGCCTCGGCGGCGGGCCGCCCGCGGGTGGAGCGCGCGGCGGGCTCGATGGCCTCGCGCAGGACCTCGATGAACACGAAGCGGTGGCAGGCGTTGCGGAACGCGTCGGGGGTCTTGCGCTCGCCGAACCCCAGCACGGTCAGCCCCTCCTCGCGCAGCCGCAGCGCCAGGCCGGTGAAGTCGCTGTCGCTGGTCACCAGGCAGAAGCCGTCGAAGCGCCGGGTGTAGAGCAGGTCCATCGCGTCGATGATCAGCGCGCTGTCGGTGGCGTTCTTGCCGGTGGTGTAGGCGAACTGCTGCACCGGCTTGATCGCGTGGCGCTGCAGCACCTTCTTCCACGAGGAGCTCGTCGGGGCCGTGAAGTCGCCGTAGATGCGCCGGACGGTCGCCTCGCCGTAGGTGGCGACCTCGGCGAGCAGGCCGTCGATCACCGCGGCCTGGGCGTTGTCGGCGTCGATGAGCACCGCCAGGCGCAGCCGGGAGTCGTCGGGCTGGGTGCCCTCGCCGCGTCGTTGAGCCGCCATGGGAACCCCACCTCTCGCCGGCGTCGAATGCGCCTGCCTCGATGGGGAGTCTGCCCCTCGCCGGCCCGCCAAGGCCAACTGACCCCACCGCGCGGAGGTCGTGCGGTGCCCGTGCCCTGGTTCCCGCGGTGCCCCGCGTACCCTGCGGTGCCCGCGTGCCCGGTGTGTCCCGCGGTCCCCGCGTGCCGAGCGTGGGTGTGCGCATTCTGGCGCTGGTCCGGCGTGCCGCCGGGACAGGCGGGGGAGCGCTCTCTATGATTCAGCGGCAGAACCCCCGTCAGCGGTGATCCCCGTCCCGCTGCGGGGGTTCCCCCAGTTCCGTGGCCTACGGCTGCCCGGCGATCACCCCGCGGGCTCGACCGACGAGGTAGGTGACGGCCGCGCCGAACTGCGCGAAGGCAGGATTGGTCGTCTGGCCGGCGCGGTAGCGGTACCAGATCTGCTGGGCGATGACCGCCAGCCGGAACAGCCCGTAGACCTCGTAGAACGCCCATCCCCCGGCTGGCAGCGCCAGGCCCGTGCGGTCCAGGTAGTGGTCGACGACCTGGGCGCGGGTCGGCATCCCGGGCAGGTTCGAGGGCTGGCGGCGGAACATCTGGAAGACCGGGTCGTCGTCGGCCTGGACCCAATAGGCCAGCGATGCCCCCAGGTCCATGAGCGGGTCGCCCACCGTGGCCATCTCCCAGTCGAGCACCGCGCGCACCGTGGCTGGGTCCCCGGGGTCGAGGACGAGGTTGTCGAACCGCCAGTCGCCGTGGATCAGGCGGGCCGCGACGTCCTCGGGCTGGTGGGCGGCGAGCCAGGCCATCACGTCCTCGGCATCGGGCACGTCGTCGGTCAGCGCGGCCCGGTAGCGCCCGGACCAGCCCTCGACCTGGCGGCGCACGTACCCGGGGCCGCGGTAGAACGCATCGAGGCCGCTGGCCGCGACGTCGACCGAGTGCAGGGCGGCCAGGGAGTCGAACATGCCCAGCGCCAGCGCCCGGGCTGCCGGGGGGTCGAGGGCCAGCCCGGGTGGCAGGTCCCCGCGCAGGATGGTGCCGGGCACGTGGGCCATCACGTAGAACGGCGAGCCGAGCACCGACTCGTCGGCGCAGTAGCCGACCATCGCGGGGACCGCGGGGAACCAGGGGGCGAGCATCCGCTGGATCTCGTGCTCGCGGTGCATGTCGTGGGCGGTGGCCGCCTTCTGCCCGGCCGGCGGGCGGCGCATCACCAGGTCGCGATCGGCATAGCGCAGCAGGAACGTCAGGTTGGAGGCGCCGCCGGCGAACTGGCGCACCTCGGGCAGGGCCGGGGGTAGGTCCACCGGCGGGTCCACCGACGCGCGCAGCCACGTGTCGAGGGCCGCCACGTCGAAGGCGTCCTCGGCTCGGACCGGACCGGCCCCGGGAATCTCCGCGGTGGTCATCGGGGCGCGACCAGGGGGCGCAGCTCGAGGCGGGCGATGTCGCGCAGGTGCACCTCGTCGGGGCCGTCGGCGAGGCGCAGGGAGCGCAGCCCGGCCCACATCATGGCCAGCGGGGTGTCGTCGCTGACCCCGGCACCGCCGTGCACCTGGATGGCCCGGTCGACCACCTCGAGGGCCATCCGCGGGGCGACCACCTTGATGGCCGCGATCTCCTTGCGCGCGCCCTTGGCGCCCACCGTGTCGATCATCCAGGCGGCCTTGAGGGTCAGCAGGCGGGCCTGTTCGATGGCCATCCGAGACTCGGCGATCCACTCCTGGACCACGCCCTGGCGGGCCAGCGGCTTGCCGAAGGCGACCCGCTGCACCGATCGGCGGCACATCAGGTCCAGCGCCCGCTCGGCCATGCCGATGGCGCGCATGCAGTGGTGGATCCGCCCCGGGCCGAGGCGGGCCTGGGCGATCGCGAAGCCCGAGCCCTGCTCGCCGAGGAGGTTGGTCACCGGCACGCGCACGTCGGTGAAGGTGATCTCGGCATGACCGTGCTGGTCGTGGAAGCCGAACACCGGCACGCTGCGCACGACCTGCACCCCGGGGGTGTCGATCGGCACGAGGACCATCGACTGCTGGTGGTGCATGTCGGCCTCGGGGTCGGTGCGGCCCATCACGACCAGGACCCGGCAGCGGGGGTCGTTGGCACCGGTGCTCCACCACTTGCGGCCGTTGATCACGTACTCGTCGCCCTCGCGCTCGATGCGGGTCTCGATGTTGCGCGCGTCGCTGCTGGCCACCTCCGGCTCGGTCATCGAGAACGCGGAGCGGATCTCCCCGGCCAGCAGCGGGTCGAGCCACTGCTCCTTCTGCTCAGGAGTGCCGAACATGTGCAGGATCTCCATGTTGCCCGTGTCGGGAGCCGCGCAGTTCAGCGCCTCGGGGGCCAGCTCCGGCGACCAGCCCGAGAGCTCGGCCAGCGGGGCGTAGTCGAGCACCGACAGGCCGTGGGCCGGCTCGGTGCTGTCGGGCAGGAACAGGTTCCACAGCCCCTCGGCGCGGGCCCGGGACTTGAGGTCCTCGACCACGGGGGGCAGGTCGTGCGGGCGCCCCGCGGCGATGAGCTCCTGGCGCTGGGCGGCGTAGACGGGCTCGGCGGGGAATACGGCGGAGTCCATGAAGGACCCCAGCCGCTCGAGGTAGTCCTGGGCCAGGGGGCTCGGTGCGAAGTCCATCGCTGCTCCATCCGTCGTGAGGGCCGGGGTTCCTGCGGTTCGTATGGGGCCCGTGGGGCCTGCGGCCTGTGGGCCTGTGGGAGGTGGTACCCGGGCATCGTCCCACTGGGGCGCCCGGAGCTGTCGGGGGCCCCGGCCCTGGGGGCCGTGCGCCCGGGTCTCAGGCCCTGGGCGCCTCACAGGTCGATCGACAGCTCCACGGTCAGGACGTCTCCGACCTCCAGTGCCTCGGCCCGGCGCACGGCATCCCGGACGGGCACCACGTAGCCGCCGTCCTTGGGGAACAGCGACGTGGTCCAGTGGGTGGCGCCCACCTGCGCGGTGACCGGGATCATGCCCCACCCGTAGGACACCGCCGGCGCGACCGCCTGGAGGGCCGCGGCCTGCTCGGTGGGAACGGTGACGAAGTGGTACGGCGAGGGCCCGCGCCAGTGCCACAGCTCGCCGGTGAGGGTCAGGTGCACGGCGGCTCCTTCGACGAGGCGGACGGGGGTTGGGACGTCAGGAGTTGTCAGGATGGCAGGGAGTGCGGTGGTTGCGCCGGGGTGGCCCTACCAGGGCAGGGGTGGTTCGGGGCTGTCGGTGATGGTGAGTCCGGCGGGTGTGCGCCATTGCCAGCCGAGGCGTTCGGTGGTGGGGGTTCGGCGTGGGCTGTGGGGGTGTGGGGGTGAGGGTCCAGGGGGTGTGGGTCTTGAGGTTGTGGTGGCGGCGGCAGAGGGGGCCGAGGTTGGTGGCG
>CAVZRW010000013.1:0-250522 GCA_963777855.1 uncultured Actinomycetes bacterium
GACCCCGTAGACCGCCGGGATCGAGTCCAGCGCGAACAGGATGTCGGTGGAGGCGATCGCCACGAACGCGATGAACAGCGGCGTTGCCTTGCGCACCCCGTCCTCGCGAACCAGGAAGTGCCCGCCGCGGTAGTCGTCGGTCACCGGGATCGCCCGCTTGGTCGCCCGCACGAGCAGGTTGTCCTCGACCTCAGGGTCCTCGTCGCGGTGCTGGTAGAGCTTGATCCCGGTGAAGATCAGGATCGCGCCGAAGATCAGGAACATGACCGAGAAGTAGGCCAGCAGCGTGGCGCCGATCGCGATGAAGATCGCGCGCAGCACCAGCGCCAGGGCGATGCCCAGGGTCAGCAGCTTGCGCCGGTGCTCGGCGGGCACGGCGAACGCCGACATGATGATGACGAAGACGAACAGGTTGTCGATCGACAGCGTCTTCTCCACGATGTAGCCGGCGAAGTACTCCGCCCCGTACGGGCTGCCCGCCCAGCGGCCGAAGACGAGACCGAACACGATCGCGACCCCGATGTAGAACATCGACCACCCCACGGCCTCGCGGAAGCCCACGACATGCGGGTTGCGCGAGGAGACCACCAGGTCGAGGGTGAACAGCCCGACGATGACCGCCAGCGTGATGCCCCAGACGGACATCGGGATGTCCAGGCTGGGCCCTGTCCCCGCGGACCCAGCGGCGTGGACGGCGGTATTCATGAGGCTCGGCATCCCCTGATCGTAGTTTGGCGCCGGGATGTCGGCAGGTCACCGACGCATGCCCGCGCAGCCAGGCGCCGGTTCAGACGAGCAGCCCGTTCCACACCGGACTCTCGGAGACGAACTCCACCAGCTTCGCCACGTTCCCCCGAGGGGTGAGGATCGTGTAGTAGCCCTCCTTGATCGAGGGCGCCACGCGGATGGCCTCGAGGAACGCCTCGCGGTCCAGCGGGTTCTCCTTCACGAAGTGGATGAACCCGGTCTCGGCGAGCACCCGCATGACCGCCTCCAGCTGCGGGTGGCCCTGCAGCCACATCGTGGCGATCGAGGCCAGGCCGACCTGCAGGCCGTGCATGCTGGGGGTGGCGGCGACCTTGTCGTAGGCGTGGGAGATCAGGTGCTCGCTGCCCGAGGCCGGGCGTGAGGAGCCCGAGACCTCCATCGCCACGCCGCTCATCACCAGGGCGCCGGCCATCAGCTTGATGAAGTCCAGGTCGTCGATGGACTTGTCGGGGTGGTGCACGAGGTTCTCGACGCTCTGCAGGGCGATCAGCACGGCGAAGTCGTTGACCTGCTCTCCGGTCTCCCAGTACGAGAGCTTCCAGTCGTGCACGGCCGAGTACTTGCTGAGCAGGTCCCCGATGCCCGAGAACATGAAGCGCGGCGGCGAGGTCGCGATCACCGCGGTGTCCAGCACGACGCCGTAGGGGATCCGCGCCGGGCAGCTGGTGCGCCGGCCGTCCACCTTCAGGCTGGCCCCCGGCGAGGCGAACCCGTCGTTGGACAGTGCTGTCGGCACCGCGATCACGGGCTTTCCGGTCAGGAACCCGGCGTACTTGGCGTAGTCCACGGCCATCCCGCCGCCGACGGCGACGATGGCATCCGCCGCCCGCGGCAGGGCGAACGCGCTGGTGACCACCGACTCGATGTCGTTGCCGGAGACCGTCTCGATCCCGGTCACCTTGATCTCGGAGGAGTCCAGCGAGATGTCGATGGTCTGGCCCAGCATCGCCTGGATCCCCTCGCCGTAGAACAGGGCGATCTTGTGGAACCCGTTGCGGCGCAGGTACTTGCCCAGCTTGTAGAGGGTGTTCGGCTTGATCCGCAGCAGTGTGGGGATCTGGATCTCGGTCATGGCCGGCGGCCCGCCTCCAGCGCCTCCCAGTCGATGGACCCCACCGAGTCGAAGACGAAGTCCGGCCGGTACGGGAAGCCCTCGATCGTGTCGCGGCTGGAGACCCCGGAGAGCACCAGCGCCGTGCGCATCCCCGCCTCGAGCCCGCCCACGATGTCGGTGTCCATGCGGTCGCCGATCATCACGCAGTCCTCGGCGTGGGCGCCGAGCATCTGGCGCGCGTAGATCATCATCAGCGAGTTCGGCTTGCCCACGATGTAGGGCGCGCGACCAGTGGCGGCCTCGATCGCCGCGAGGATGGCTCCGGCCGCGGGTTCCGTCCCGCCCTCGACGGGGTCGATCATGTCGGGGTTGGTCCCGATGAACCGCGCGCCGCCGTCGATCAGCTGGGCCGCCTTGCGCATCGTGGCGAAGCTGAACGTTGAGGTCTTGCCCACGACGACGTACTCGGGGTGGGACTCGGTGATCGAGTAGCCCACCTTGTACAGCTCGGAGGCCAGGCCGTTGCCGCCGACGACGTAGGCGGTGGAGTGCGGGCGCTGGGCGTGCAGGAACTGGGCGGTGGCAATCGCCGCGGTGATGAAGTTGGCCTCGGTCAGGCCGTGGATCCCCATGGTCTCGAGCTTGCGCTGCAGGTCCAGCGGGGTCTGCTCGGAGTTGTTCGTCAGGAACAGGAAGGGGATCCCGTTCTGGCGCATGTGGTCGACGAACCCGACCGCTCCCGGGATGAGCTCCTTGCCCCGGTAGATGACCCCGTCCATGTCGGAGATCACGCTGAGCTGACCCATGGGCCGTCCTTTCCGAGGCACTCCTCTCAGGCTAGTGCGCGCGGTCCACGCCGCGCCCGGCGTACGAGCGCCCACACCCCGGCCCACTCCGCCGCCGCGCCCGACGCGCCCCCCGCGACGCGCCCCCGCGGAGCGCGCCGCGCGGACGCGTCCTGCGGTCGAGCCCGCGGACGCGCCCCCACCGCCGCGATCCGCGCACCGCCGCGGAGGGATCGTCCAGGTTTGCTGGGCGTTCGGCGGGTCGCTCCAGGTTTCGTGGCTGGTCGAGCCCGCGGACTTGGATCGATCTGGCGGGGAGGGCAGGCGACACAGTCCTTCGGCGGGGCGGGCCGCGCGGCAGGGCCTTCCCGCGTCGCCGACGCGCTGGGTCGCCCGTCGCCGACGACTCGGGTGGCCCGGGTCAGGCTGCGGTGCGCCCGCCCTGGGCCCGATGCCGGACAGTGGCGCGGATGCGCGCAAGCACCTCCAGAGGCCGGTGCACGATGTCGTCCCACGTGAAGCGCAGGACCACGTACCCCAACGCGATCAGTCGCTGGTCCCGTGTCCGATCCGCCTGGAACCTGTCAGGGCCATGGAAGCGCTCGCCGTCGATCTCGATCACAGTCATCGTCTCGGTGTGCACAGCATCGACTCGGCCGACGAAACCCGCCTCGTCGCGAATATCGGCGTTGAACCGCCAGCCCGGCCCCTCGGCACCCATGAGCCCGTGGAACCGCCACTCCAGGTACGAGTGAGGCGCGCGGAGGCAGGATTCCGCCATCGCCCGGGCGCGGGCAGCGCCGGTGCGCCCACGTGCGAGCCGGGCTGCGGCCGCCAGGTCCGACGGATCGAGGATCCCGTCGCGCAGCGCGGCGGTCGACATGGTGGCTGCAGCCTCCTCCTCGAGACTGCACAGCAGGTCGGTCAGCGTCCGCATGGGGGAGGTGAGCACCAACCCTGCGACGTCGACACGTTCGTGCAGGGCCAGCCGCACTCGGTGCCGGGTGATCGGGCTGGTGCGGCGAGCGACGTGGCCGATCCCGTGGAGGGCGTCGCTCACCTCGAGCCCCCACAGTGCGCCTGCTGTGTGATGGCTGGCCACGAGACCTGCCGTCAGGCTCACGGCGCGTGCGCGCTGCCAGGGGCCGATCGGGGTCTGGGCGTGGTGCAGCACAGGTCCGGCCAGGGATCGCCAGGTCCCTTCGCGGATCAGGGCCCGCTGGAGGTCGTCCGACCAGCCGGCCAGGCGAGCCTGCGTGCGGGTGAACATCCCGTCCTGAGTCGTTGCCACGTCGGGCACGCCGGGCAGGGCATCGATCACCGGACGAGGCAGCACGAGGAATGGGCGCACCCTTGGATCCTTCGGCCGGACCCCCGATCGAGCCCCCCTCAACCCGTGATCTGGGGATATCCGACAGCAATCCCAGCCCCCGACTCGAACCCTGAACCGCGAACCTGAACCGCGAACCGCGAACCCTGAACCGCGAACCCGAACCGCGAAGCCCGAACCGCGAACCGAACCGCGAACCGCGACGAACCGCGAACCGCGAACCGGCGAACCGCGCCCGACAAGCGAGCGAGTCCGTCCAAGTCTCGTCCGGCGGATCTGGATTGATCCAACTCTCCTGGGTCGTGACGCCCTCGATCCTGGATCGATCGCGCCCCTCGCGCCCCTCGCGCCCCTCGCGCCCCCGCGCCCCTCGCGCCCCCCTCGCCCCTCACACCCCGCGCCCCTCGCGCCCCGGGCGCCGATCGGGCGGCGGGACGCCGAGCCCGCGGTGCCTCTGGCGCGCTCGCGAGCGAACGCCACCCCCCTTGACAACAAGTTACCGGCGAGTAGTACGCTGCTGACACTTGCTCAACAAGCCGGGATTGCCCGTCCCATGGGCGCTTCGGCGGGGCACCACTCACGACAGCCAAGAGGAGACGATGCAGGCGTGATTTCCGAGGCGTACATCTACGAGGCGATCCGAACCCCGCGCGGCAAGGCCAAGAACGGCGCCCTGCACGGCGTCAAGCCGGTCACCATGCTGACCGACCTCATCCACGAGATCCTGGACCGCAACCCGGGGCTCGACCCGCTGCTGGTCGAGGACATCGTGGTCGGATGCGTGACCCCGGTCGGCGACCAGGGGGCGAACATCGCCCGCACGGCCGCGATCGCCTCGGGCCTGCCCGATGCCGCGGGCGCGGGCACCACGATCAACAGGTTCTGCGCGTCCGCGCTCGAGGCGGTCAACCTGACCGCGGCCAAGATCCGCTCCGGCTGGGAGTCGATGGCGATCGCCGGCGGCGTCGAGTGCATGAGCCGCGTGCCGATGGGCATGGACGGCGGCGCGTGGGCGATGGACCCCGAGACCGCCTACGACAGCTACTTCGTGCCCCAGGGCATCAGCGCGGACCTCATCGCGACGATCGAGGGCTTCAGCCGCGACGACGTCGATGCCTACGCCGTGCGCTCGCAGGAGCGTGCGGCCGCGGCGTGGGCGGACGGGCGCTACGCGAAGTCGGTCATCCCGGTCAAGGACCGCAACGGCATCGTGCTGCTCGACCATGACGAGCACATGCGCCCGGGGACCACGGCCGAGATGCTCGGCAAGCTCAAGCCCTCCTTCGCCGGGATGGGCGAGATGGGCGGCTTCGACGCGGTTGCGCTGCAGAAGTACCACTGGGTCGAGGGGATCAACCACGTCCACACCGGAGGCAACTCCTCTGGCATCGTCGACGGGGCCGCGATGGTCCTGATCGGCAACGAGCGGGTCGGCCGGGAGGCGGGCATGACCCCGCGCGGGCGCGTCGTCGCCTCGGCGGTCGTCGGCTCCGAGCCCACGATCATGCTGACCGGGCCCACCCCCGCCACCGAGAAGGTGCTGAAGACCGCGGGCCTGCGGATCGACGACATCGACGTGTTCGAGCTCAACGAGGCCTTCGCCGCCGTCGTGCTCAAGTGGATGAAGGACCTCGACGTCGATCCGGACAAGGTCAACGTCAACGGCGGGGCCATCGCGATGGGCCACCCCCTGGGTGCCACCGGCGCCATCATCACCGCCACCTGCCTGGACGAGCTCGAGCGCACGGGCGGGCGGTACGGCCTGATCTCGCTGTGCATCGGCGGGGGCATGGGCGTGGCAACAATCATCGAGCGGCTCTGAGACCCCGACCGGACAAGGAAGGCATCACACATGACTGACATCAACATGTTCGGCTGGGAGATCGACGAGGCCGGAATCGTCACCCTGACGATGGACGACCCGACCGCAGCCCGTCAACACGATGAACGAGATGTTCACCTGACCTCGCTGCGGCCACGCTTGGATCGGCTGGAGGCGGAGAAGGACAAGATCAACGGCGTCGTCCTGACCTCGGGCGAAGAAGACCTTCTTCGCCGGCGTCGACCTGCACGAGGCCTGAGCAGGGCCACGCCCGACGCAACGCCGCGCAGGTGGACCGCCGAGGTCACCAAGCTCAAGGCGCTGCTGCGCCGACTGGAGACCCTGGGCCGCCCGGTCGTCGCCGCGATCAACGGCGCCGCCCTCGGCGGCGGCCTCGAGATCGCGCTGGCCTGCCACCACCGCGTCGCCCTGGACGTCAAGGGCTCGATGATCGGCCTGCCCGAGGTCACCCTCGGGCCTGCTGCCCGGCGGCGGCGGCGTCGTGCGCACGGTCCGGATGTTCGGCATCCAGACCGCGATCATGAACCACCTGCTCCAGGGCCAGCAGCGCAAGCCCAAGGATGCCCTGGCGGCAGGCGTGGTCGACGAGGTGGTCAGCACCCCCGAGGAGATGATCCACGCGGCCAAGACGTGGGCGCTGTCCAACCTCGACGCCGTGCAGCCGTGGGATGTCAAGGGCTACAAGATCCCCGGCGGCACCCCGATGACCCCGGCGTTCGCGGCGAACCTGCCGGCGTTCCCCGCGAACCTGCGCAAGCAGCTCAAGGGCGCCCCGATGCCCGCACCGCATCACATCATGGCCGCGGCCGTCGAGGGTGCCCAGGTCGACTTCGCGACCGCCGAGAAGATCGAGACGCAGTACTTCGTCAACCTGGCGATCGGCCCGGTCAGCAAGAACATGATCCAGGCGTTCTTCTTCGACCTGCAGCACATCAGCAAGGGCGGCGACCGGCCCAAGGACGTTCCCGAAGTACACCGCCCAGAAGGTGGTCGTGCTCGGCGCCGGCATGATGGGCGCGGGCATCGCCTACGTGTGCGCCCGGGCCGGCATGGAGGTCGTCCTCAAGGACATGACCCTCGCTGCCGCCGAGAAGGGCAAGGCCTACTCCCAGGGCATCCTCGACAAGGCCGTCGCCCGCGGCAAGATGACCGCCGAGGCGCGCGACGAGATCCTGGCCCGGATCACTCCCGACCGAGAACATGGCCGATGCCAAGGGTGCCGACCTCATGATCGAGGCGGTCTTCGAGGACCCGAACCTGAAGAAGTCGGTGTACGCCGAGGTCGTGCCGCTGCTGACCCAGGACGCGCTGCTGGGCTCCAACACCTCCACCCTGCCGGTCACCGGGCTGGCTGAGGGCGTGGACCGGCCGGAGGACTTCATCGGCCTGCACTTCTTCTCGCCCGTCGACAAGATGAAGCTGCTGGAGATCGTGGTCGGCAAGAAGACCTCCGACGAGGCGCTGGCCAAGGCGATCGACGTCGCGCGTGCAGATCCGCAAGCTGCCGATCGTCGTCAACGACAGCCGCGGGTTCTTCACCAGCCGGGTGATCGGCACGGTCGTCGCCGAGGCCGCCGCGCTGGTGGGCGAGGGTGTTCCGGCCAACAGCGTGGAGCAGGCGGCCGTCCAAGCCGGCTACCCGGTGGGCCAGCTCGCGCTCACCGACGAGGTGAGCCTCACCCTGGGGCTGAAGATCCGCCAGGCGGCGCAGGCCGACTCGGAGGCCACCGGGACCCCGCTGCCGGAGTTCTTCAACCACCCGGGCTACGCAACCCTCGAGAAGATCGTCTCCGAGCACAACCGCGGCGGCCGCGCTGCCGGGCGCGGGCTTCTACGACTACGCCGAGGGCAAGAAGCTCGGACTCTGGCCGGGTCTCAAGGAGGTCTTCGGCGGGGACAACCACGACATCCCGTTGAAGGACATGCAGGACCGGATGCTCTTCATCGAGGTGATCGAGAGCATCAAGTGCCTCGACGAGAACGTCCTGCGCACCGTGCCGGACGCGAACATCGGCTCGATCTTCGGCATCGGCTTCCCGGCGTGGACCGGTGGCGTGCTGCAGTTCGTGAACACCTACGACGGCGTGGGCCCGACGGCCTTCGTCGCGCGGGCCAATGAGCTGGCCGCGACCTACGGCGAGCGGTTCACCCCGCCCGCCTCGCTGGTGGCCCTCGCCGAGTCGGGCGGCACCTACAAGTGAGTGCCAGCGGTGGCCCCGGAGCAGCCCCGATCGGGGTCGTCCCGGGGCCACCGCGCATGTCCGCCCAGGACCGGCGCGCACAACTGGTCGACATCGGCCTGGACCTGTTGGGCACCCGGCCCTTCCACGAGCTCGCCCTCGACGAGGTGGCCACCGCCGCCGGGGTCTCCCGGACCTTGGTGTTCCACTACTTCCCGTCGAAGGGCGACTTCTACGCCGCGGTCGTCTCGCGCCTGGGCGCCCGGCTGCTGCAGTCCTCCCCGGGTGATCCAGACGCGGACGTCGACACCCGGTTGAGGGCGATGGTCGCCTCCTTCCTGAGGTTCGTGCGCCGGCGTCGCGGCGCCTACATGGCCCTCGTGCGCGGGGCATCCGGCGGCGACGCGCAGGTGCTGGCGATCCTCGACGACATCCGCTCCTCGCTGGTCATGCTCTGGCTCGACGCCGCCGAGTGGCCGCACCGCGATGCCGTCACGCAGCTGGCAGTGCGCGGCTGGATCGGTGCGCTGGAGGAGACGGCGCTCGTGGCAGGCGAGCCGGGCGTGGAGTCGGTGGTGGAGCAGGAGATCGTGGTCGAGCTGCTCGTCCAGGGCCTGCAGGCGGATCTGGCCCGGGCCGCCGAGCTGAGTCAGTGAGCGAGCGGGCGCCGTGAGCGGGCGGGCGCCGTGAGTCGGCCCCGCGCAGTGAGTCGGCCGGGGCGAGGAGCGGCGGAGGTGAGCGGGCGTGACGTGAGCGAGGTCGAGGTCCCGTTCCGGCGGGTCCCTCGCTGGGTGGAGGGTTTCGAGGCGCGCCACGGCGCCGTCGAGGTGCGCGCCGTAGGTGCGGGCGAAGGGGGCCCTGCTGAGGCAATGGCCGCCGACGGGCCCGGCGGCTGGGAGCTCACCGCCGCCGATGGCACCCGGGCGCGCATCGTGCCGCCCGCCTGGGTGGGGAACCCGGCGATCGGCCCGCGCCCGCAGCTGCCCGCCGACCTGGCCGCCCTGAACCCCGAGTACGGGGTCATCCTGCTGCGCCGCGCCGGCTACGCGGTGGCGCACCTGCGTGGGCAGGAGGTCCTCGACGCCAAGGTGGGCACGCGTCACGTCCACGGCCGCACGGCCGCCGGGGGGTGGTCGCAGCAGCGCTACGCCCGCCGCCGGGGCAACCAGGCCGACGAGATCGCGGGCGCGGCCGGTGAGCACGCCGCGCGCATCCTCGGCCCGGCGGCCGGTGTGGGGCTGCTCGTCACCGGGGGAGACCGCCCGCTGCTGGCCACCGCCCTGGAGGCGCTGCCCGCCCGGCTCACCAGGCTGCCCACCGAGCACCTGGGAATCGGCACGCCGAACCGTCAGGTCCTGGCGGGGGTGCCCGACCGCGTGCTCGCCGTCCGCATCACGCTCACCTCGCCGTGACCATGTGCGCTTGACCTGGGAAGGCCAGCGCGGGTTCGGCGTCGGTAGTCCGCGCCGCCCACGTCCATGGCCTGCGCCGGGCTGACTCCGTCGAACGCCGGGCCGCTTGCGGAACCGGCCCCGGCATGGGACCTCCTGCTCTGGCCCGAGACGCCGGGGTGGTGTCTGATGGACGCATGCGTGCACTGGTGCTCTACGAGTCGATGTTCGGGGATGCCCAGCGCGTGGCGGAGGCGATCGGTCGCGGGTTCGCAGGGGTCCTGGGCCATGACAACGTCGTGGAGGTCCTGGAGATCGGCACGGCACCGACGTCGTGGGAGTCCGGCGTGGACCTGCTGGTGGTCGGCTCCCCGACGCACGCGTTCAGCCTGCCCCGTGAGTCGACCCGCGCCGACGCCATGCACCAGACCGGTCGCGCGGTGATCTCCTCGGGCCGGGGCCTGCGCGAGTGGCTCGAACTGGCCCACCTGCCCGTCGGCCAACCGGTCGCTGTGTTCGACACCCGCATGGACCACCCGAAGGCGCTGGTCCGCTTCGACCGTGCCTCGAACCAGGCCGAGCGGGCGCTGGCCGGCCTCGGGGCCTACCGGGTGGCCCCCGCCCAGCACTTCCGCGTCGTGGACACCGTCGGCCCACTCGTCGACGGTGAGGCCGAGCGGGCCACCGAGTGGGGCGCCCATCTTGCTCGGGTCATGCGCGAGCGCTGAGGTCGCGCGGCCTGCCTGCCCCCGGGGCTAGCGCCCCGGAGGCAGCCGAGTGGCCCTGTGCGACGCAGCGAGCTCTGGCACCTCGAGCCAACCCCCGCCTCCGCGTGTCCGGCACGGATGGTTGGCTGACCCCATGGACGGCTTCGACCTCTCCGCGCTACTCGATCCCCAGGCCACCGACGACCCGATGCGGTTCACCCTCGACGTGCCCGACGGCCTCCAGCAGGGCCGCGGGGCCTGGGGTGGCGTGGCCACCGGCGCGATGGTGGCGGCCGCCCAGCGGACCGATCCCAGGCCCGGGATGGCCGTGCGCACCCTCAGCGCCCAACTCGTAGCCCCACTGCTGGTCGGCCGGGCGACCGTGGCGGTGGAGACCCTGCGCACCGGGTCGGCGACCGCCACGGTGGCCTGTCGGGTCCTCGACGACACCGGCGCGCTGCTGGCCCACGGGGTGGTGGTGCTCGGGTCGGCGCGCCGCGGTGCCGACATGCCCGACGGCCCGCAATGGCGCAGCGTGGCAGCTCCGGGCGAGCTGGCCGCCGGCCCGGGTGCGGTGCCGGTGATCGAGGTGGGCCCGCCGCTGGCGCCGGACTTCACACGTCACCTCGAGTTCCGGCCCGTGGCCGGCCTCCCGTACCAGGGCGCCGAGGCCGGCGTGGTCAGCGGATGGGTGCGCCCGCGCGGCGCAATGGCCCGCATCGACGCGGCCGTCGTGACGGCGCTCGCGGACGCCTGGTGGGTGGCGGTGATGGCCCGCATGGACCGGATCCGTCCGGCTGCGACCCTGGGCTTCACCCTGGACCTGCTCGCGGACCCCGCGGACCTGCCGCGCGAGGGCGATGGCGCGCTGGCGCCGCTGTTCCACCGTGGTCACGTCGTGGCGGCCCGCGAGGGATTCCTCGTCGAGACCCGGGAGCTGTGGACCGTCGACGGGGCGCTGGCGAGCTGGAACACCCAGACCGTCACGGTGATCGCGTAGGTCCGGCGGTGGCCTGGCAGGAGCGCGCCCGGGCAGCTCGTGCGGTGCTGGTCGACCAGTACTGGGACTCACGCACCGGGCTGATGCGCATCGACCCGGGGCTGGTCACGCGGCTGCGGTGGCTGACTCCGTGGGGGCCGTGGCACTACTGGTGGCAGGCCCTGGCGGTCGAGGCCCTGTGCGACGGGTTCGAGGCCGGGGACCCCCGTGCGGGGGAGAAGGTCGAGCGGCTGCTCGCAGGGGTCGCCCGGCGCAGCGGGGGTGACCCGACGGCGAACGTCTACTACGACGACCTGTCGTGGCTGGGACTTGCGGCGGCACGTGCCCATCGGCTGGGCCTGGCCCCGGGTGCGCTGGTCACAGCCCTCGCCGACGCCGCGCTCGCCGGGTTCGACGACGAGTACGGAGGGGTGCGATGGCGTGTGGGTGATGAGTTCCACAACGTGCCGGCGACAGCCCCCGACGCGATGCTCCAGCTGGCGGCTGCGGACCTCGACAGCGATCCTGCCCGAGCGGCGCGGCGCATCGACCGTGCCCGGGGCGCCGCCGAGTGGCTGCACACGCACCTGGTTGACCCCACCGGGGTGGTCTGGGACGGAGCCCGCCCGCGGGACGGGGTGCTGGTCCCCGAG
Organism: uncultured Actinomycetes bacterium; assembly: GCA_963777855.1. Lineage (GTDB taxonomy): Bacteria > Actinomycetota > Actinomycetes > S36-B12 > CAIYMF01 > Prado023. The sequence continues at coordinate 11,691 of CAVZRW010000013.1, forward strand.
GGACGACTGTGGTCCTACAACGTGGGCACGGTCGCGGGCCTGGATGTAGCGCTGGCGCAGCGCGCGGCACCAGAGGGCAGGCGCCTGCTGGCCCGCGCTCGCCATGTCCTGCGCGGGGGCACCGCCGCACTGCGCATGGGCACCGACGACGTCGGCCACTCCTCGGCGCTCCTCGAGGGACGTCCACCCGGTGGGCCGGTCGCGGTCGGGGTCGGGGTCAGGGCATGGCGCGACGAGCTCACCGACGGCAGCAGCGCGGACCCGCAGCTGTTCCGCGGGATCCTCGCCGCCCACCTGGCGCGCACCGTGATGGCCGACCCGCACCGGACCGCCGACCTCGCGATCGACCTGGCCAGCCAGGCCTCGGCCGCGTGGCGGGCCCGCGATCCCGTCGGCCGGATCGGCCCGCGCTGGGCCGACCCCGGTGCGTCCGATCCGGCGGGGGCGGGTCCCACGCTCGCCTCGCACCTGGCCGGCGTGCTCACCGTCGGAGCAGCTGCGCGGTTGGAGGCACGGGGCCTACTGCCCTGACGCGGCCACCAGAGCTGATCCCGCGCGAAGAGTCCCCGCAGTTCCCCCTCCATGGATTCGGGCCCCGTTTCGATGGCGGAATCCTTCGAGACGGGGCCGAAGTCGCCACCGTGACCCGGAAGCGGGGCCCGACTGGGTGAGCATCAACCCGCGACGTGCCCCATCCGCGCTGTGCCGCACCCGCGCTGGGCCCGCGCCGGCGCGGCGCCGCCGCCGTGCGCCGCGCCCTCGCACAGCGCCCTCGCACAGCGCCCTCGCGCCGTGCCCTCGCACTGCGCCCCGGCGCTCCCCGCGCACCTGACCTATCGTGGTTGGGTGCGCACGCTGCTGGTGGTCACGGTGGTGCTCGTGGCCCTGCTGGTCGCGGGCGTGCGCGCCGGAGTGCCCGTGCCGTGGGGCCCGCAGTGCCGCATCGCGGATCCTGCGGGTGCGACGCTGGCGCAGGGATCCCCGGTCGAGGTCGCCGCGCTGGTCGCCGAGCCGTCCAAGGAGGTCCGCCGGGCCCTGTCCGCCGGCCCGGCCCTGACCTGCCGGATCTCCGCCGAGCCGCTGAGCGCCGATCCGAAGGAACCCCCGCTGGGGCTCACGCCGCGCGCCCAGGCCCTGCGCGCCGAGGTCCGCGCCACGTTCGACGACGTGCCCGACGGCGGCTTCGGACCCGAGGACCAGCTGCCCGGTCGGCGGCCGGGCAGCGCCCACAACGCCGGCCGGGCCATCGACTACTTCTTCCGCCCGCACACCGACCCCGCCCAGGCCCGAGCCGGCTGGCGCATGGCCAACTGGATGGTCGCCAACGCCGACCGGCTGGGCATCCGCACGGTCATCTACCGAGACCGGATCTGGACCGCGCGCCGCTCGGCCCAGGGGTGGCGGGAGTACCGCTTCGCCGGCCGCGACCCAGGCAACCCGATCAACCGTCACCTGGACCACGTGCACGTGGACGTGGCCTGATGCGCGCGCTGACCCCCCTGACGTTCGGTGCGGTGCGCCCGCAGGGGTGGCTGGCCGAGCGGATGCGCCGCGACCTCGACGCAGTGGTGGGCCACCTCGACGCCCTCGTGCCCGACCTGATCGTGGACGACGACATCTACGGCTCCGACCGCCTCACCGCGGCCGTCACAGCCAAGGACCTCGGCGCCGTCACCGACGTCGACCTTGAGCACCCGGAGCAGTTCCTGTGGTGGAACTCCGAGACGCAGTCCAACTGGCGCGACGGGTGGATCCGCCACGTGCTGCTCGTCGGCACCGAGGCCGAGCGGGCCGCGGCCCGGGCCTACGTGGAGGCGATGGTCGCCACGGCCGACCCCGACGGCTACCTGGGCATCCACGCCCCCGACCTGCGCTTCCCCACCGCAGGCGAGAACGGCGAGCTGTGGGCCCAGGCCACCCTGGGCCGGGCCCTGCTGGCCTACGTCGAGGCAGGTGCGGACCGCGCCCACACCGACGAGGTCCTGTCCGCGCTGGTCCGGGCCCTGCGCGTCACCATGACGGCATGGCCGATCGGCACCAGCCAGCCGTTCGGGCCGGATGGCTTCGCCGGCGCGGCGCACGGGCTGGTGCTCACCGACGTGCTGGACCGCGTGGCCGACCTGACCGGTGACGAGGGCTTCCGCACCTACGCGGCGTGGCTGTACCGGGCCTACAGCGCTGCGGAGGTCTCCGAGCCCGACGCCCGCCTCGGTCGGCTGCTCGACCCGGAGCAGGGCCTCTGCGGCCACGGCGTGCACTCCTACGAGCACCTGCGCCCCGTGGTGGTGGCCGCCGAGGTCGACCCCGACCCGCGGTTGGCGCAGGCCCGCGAGGTGTACCTCGCGCGGATCCGGCACAGCTTGACCCCGGCGCACGGTCCGATCGGCGACGAGTGGATCCAGGCGCGCGCCGGGGACGCCACGAGCACCGGGTACGAGCTGTGCTCCACGCAGGAGCTGCTCGACTCGCTGCTGCGGCTGATGGCGTCCACCGGTGACCTGAGCCTGGCCGACGATGCCGAGGCGGTGCTGCTCAACGCGGGCCTCGGTGCCTGGCACCCCACCGCCAGTGCCGTGGCCTACCTGCAGACCGACAATGCCCTGACCATGGCAGGCAACCGGGCCGGGGCCCCGGAGGACCCCCACCAGACGCGGTACCGCTACTCGCCGGTGCACCGCGAGGCGGCGGTGTGCTGCGTGCCCAACGCGGGGCGCCTGCTGCCCACCTACCTCCGGGCCGCGGTCCTGCGCCGCGGCTGCGACGTCGTGGTCGCCCTGTATGGCCCGATGACGGCTGGGTTGGACGTCGACGGGGTGCCGGTGCGTCTCACGATTGCCACCGACTTCCCCGAGTCGTTCGAGGTGACGGTCCGGGTGAGCTCGGCCGCCCCGGTCGACTTCGCCCTGGTGCTGCGCCGACCAGCCTGGGCCACCGGTGTCCGGGTCAGCGCGGCCGAGGCCGTGGTGGGGCAGCGGGAGGTGGTCCTGACCCGGAGGTGGACTGACGACGAGGTCGTCCTCGGCTTCGACGCGGCCCCGCACATCCGCATCGACCGAGTGGGGGAGGGCTATGTGTCCCTCGGGCCCCGCGTGCTCGCGCTGGCGATCCCCGACCGGACCCGAGTGACCCGGCAGCACGACGTGCCCGGGTTCGCCGATCTCGCCGTCGAACCGATCTCCGACGAGCACGCGCGACTGAGGCTCGTGCTCGACCGGCCGGACCTGCTCCGGGAGGTGGACGGCGGCGTCGAGGCGCCCTTCCTGCCCCTCGGTGCCGAGGCACGCGAGCCAGCCGCGCACCGGCTGGAACCCCTCGGCCGTGCCGCCCTGCGCCGGGTCACCTTCCCGGTGGTGGTCACGCGCTGACGAGGTCAGGCGACTGTGAGCCCCGACTGCGCGGCCCGGTCGAGGTCGAGGGCCCGGTTCCAGTCGAACAGCAGAGGTGACGCGTCCTGCCCCCGGACCGCCGCCACGACCGCCCCGATGCTGCGCACGTTGGCCCGATACCAGGGGTCGGGCAGCCCGGCCTCGGGCTCGCCGAGGGTGATCGGCGCTGAGGCGATGTCCAGCAGCGGCGCCGCATAGTGCCACGGCTCGCCGAGTCGATACGTCCCGGTGAGCGTGAGGCGACCGGCGCTGCCGTTCAGGGTGACGTCGTGGCGGATCCCGGCCAACCCCGGGCGATGTTCGACCCGGAGCAGTACCTCGCTGCCCCCGCACAAGGTGCTGACCCGCGTGGTGGCAACCGGGTCGCCGGGATCCCCGAGGCTGTCCGGGCGTTCTGCATGGGCCGCGGCCCGTGCCCGTCGGGGACCCGCCGCCCCGGGATCCGCCGCCCCGGGATCCGGCGCCTGCGCCCGCGTCGGCCCCAGCAGCGTCACCAGCCACGACCACGGATGCGGGGCGAGCTCCAGGAACATCTGTCCCGCGGTGAACGACGTGCCGGGCAGGTCATGGCCGCAGACCACCTCGGCCCGGCTGACGTGCCCGATCCGGTGCACTGCGTCGGCGGCGCGCGCGGCGACCCCGAGGAACGCGAACGAGTAGTTGACCCACACCGGCCCGGGCCGGTTGGCAGGCTCCTCACGCAGGGGCCCCAGCCCGACGGCGGGCTTCTCGCACAGCACGGGCACCTGCGGCTCCAGCGCGGCGATCACCTCCGCGTGCGTGGCCGCGGGCGTCGCGACGCTGACGAGGTCCGGGGCCAGCCCAGCCACCTCGCCGACCCCCGTCAGGGCCACCGGGACCCTGAGCTCGTCGGCCGCCCGCCGGGTCCGCCCTTCCTCGAGGCCGACGACTGCCACCACCTCGACGCCGGCCTCGCGCAGCGCGGCCACGTGCACCCGGCCCCACCCGGTCCCGATCACCACGGCGCGCATTCGGCGAGGTTAGTGGCAGGGTGGCCCCCATGCGTGCCGCCACCCTCACCAGCCCTCGCGAGGTCCTGGTCACCGACGTGCCCGACCCGGTCCTCGTGGAGCCCACCGACGTGATCGTGCAGGTGCTGGCCACCTGCATCTGCGGCTCGGACCTGTGGCCCTACCGCGGGGTGCACCCGGCCGCCCCCGGCGCCCGGCTCGGTCACGAGTTCGTCGGCACCGTCGTGGCTGCGGGCTCGGACGTGCACACCCTCCGGGAGGGCCAGTTCGTCATCGCGCCGTTCTCCTGGTCGGACGGGTCCTGCCCCGCGTGCCGGGACGGGGCCACCGCCCTGTGCGACAACGGCGGCTTCTGGGGCCAGCCGGGCTCCGACGGCGGCCAGGGCCAGTTCGTCCGCGTCCCGTTCGCCGACGCCACGCTGGTCGGCCTCGATGGACAGCCCGACGCTGCTCTCGTGCCGGCCCTGCTCACCCTCAGCGACGTCATGGCCACCGGCCACCACGCGGCCCGCTGTGCGGGCGTCACCGAGGGCTCCACGGTCGTGGTGGTCGGCGATGGCGCGGTCGGGCTCTGCGCCGTCCGAGCCGCGCGACGCCTCGGCGCCGAGCGGATCATCGCGATGAGCCGCTACCCCGAGCGCCAGGCCATCGCCCGCGCGTTCGGCGCGACCGACATCGTCGAGGCACGCGGCCGCGAGGGGGTGGCCGCGGTGCGGGAGCTGACCGGCGGTCGGGGTGCGGAGCACGTCCTGGAGTGCGTCGGCACCCAGGAGGCGCTGACCACCGCGATCCACAGCGCGCGCAAGGCGGGCTCCGTCGGCTTCGTCGGCGTGCCGCACCTGACCGATCCCAAGCCCCTCGCCGACCTGTTCGGCCGGGGCGTGACCCTGCGCGGCGGCGGGGCCTGGGTGCGCACCTACCTGCCCGAGCTGGTCGCCGACGTGCTCGCCGGCGAGCTCGACCCCTCGCCCGTGTTCACCCTCACGCTTCCCCTGGAGCAGGCCGCCGACGGCTACGCGGCGATGGATGGGCGCACGGCGGTCAAGGTCATGCTCCAGCCCTGAGCCGGGGCGGTCGCATCCCGACCGACCGGCCGATCCCGACCGGGCGGCCGAGCCGACCGAGCGGCCGAGCCGACCAGCGCCGAGCCGACCGAGCGGCCGAGCCGACCGGTCGGGCACGCTACTGAGCCTCACTCGGCCCTCCGGGCGGCGCATCCGCTCTCCGGGCGGCGTGCCCAGCGCGGAGCTGCCGCACCCGCCAGACGTGCGCGCCCGGCCCACCGGCGGGCAGCCGCCACTCCCCGCCCGGACCACGCACGGGCGGCTGCCCCCCAAGAAGCACCTCGGCCTCCTCGAACCACCACCCGGGCAGCTCCACCGCCGCATGCGGGGCTCGGGCCACATGCACCACGACCCGCTCGGCGCCGTCCGGGGACTCGCGCTCGAAGGTCAGCGCATCGTCGCCGACGGCCAGCCAGCGCATGCCACCCCGGCGCAGCGCGAGGCTGCCCCGGCGCAGCCCCGCCACCTGCTCGTGCAGCGCCAGCACCCCGGGGGTCCACGCCTCGGGGGAGTCCCACGGGATCGGGATGCGCGACTGCTCGCCGTCGTGGCCCCCGATCCCGGTCTCCGCGCCGGCGAAGACCATCGGCGCCCCCGGCATCGTGAACAGCAGCGCCAGCCCCGCGGAGTACCTGCCCAGGTCCCCGCCGACGATCGTCATGAAGCGCGCCGTGTCGTGCGAGTCGAGCTTGTTCATCCCGGCCACCAGTGAACGCCACGGCATGCTCGCGCTGACCTCGCGGATGGAGGCGACCACGGCGGGCCCGGACATGATCGGCACCCCATAGCCGGTGGGCACGCCCTGGAAGTGGCCCCCCGCCACCGCCTGCGGGTCCTCGACGGCCAGCCACGCCCACACCGGCCGCGTGAAGCCCGCGTAGTTCATCGTCCCGTGCCACCCGTCGCCCATCAGGTCCGGGCTCGCGCTGTGGCAGTGCTCGGCCACGAGCCACCCGTCGGGGCGCACCTGGGCCATGGTCGCTCGGATCTCGCGCGCCACGCTGTGCGCCTCGTCGACCTCCCGGTACCGGCCGGTCATGTTGGCCACGTCGATCCGCCACCCGTCCAGGCCCACCGGCTCGGCCAACCAGCGGGCGACCACCGAGTCCGGCCCGCGCAGGAACGCCTCGCGCAGCGCCCGGCTGCGCCAGTCCAGCTTGGGCAGCGAGGCGTGGTCGGACCAGCCCACGTAGTCGTCGGGGTGCTGGCGGAAGTAGTAGTACGACGCCTCCGGGGCTGCCGCGTCGGCCCGGGCCCGGGCGAACCACTCGTGGCGCGCGCCGGTGTGGTTGGTGGTCAGGTCCCCGAGCACCCGGATGCCCCCCTCGTGCGCGGCGCGCACCAGCCGGACCAGGGCCGGGGTGCCGCCGAGCAGCGGGTCCACCTCGGCGAAGCTCGCGGCGTCGTAGCGGTGGGCCGACCCGGCCGGGAAGAACGGGGTCAGGTAGAGCACGTCGGCGCCGAGGCGCTGGAGGTGGTCCAGGTGCGCGCTGACGCCGTCGAGGTCCCCGCCGAAGACCTGGCGCCAGTACGCGCCCCGCTTGCGGGTCACCGGCTCGTCCCAACGGCTCGGCTGGGCCCATTCGGGCAGGGTTCGTGCGTCGGCCCCGGCCGAGCGGGCGAACCTGTCCGGGAACACCTGGTGCACGATGGCGTCGGCCACCCAGTCCGGGGGTGCTGCGTGGGCGCTGAGGCGGAAATCGGCCAGGTCCATCACGTCTCGGCCCCGGTGCCAGCCCGTGCCGTTGACCCACCCGTAGCCGGCGGGGCCGTCGACGTAGAAGCGGTACGAGGTCAGCGGGTTGTGCACCTCGACCTTGCTGCGCCACCACGTCTCGTGGGCGTCGTCGTGGTCGATCACCATCGGCTGGTGGAACGGTTCGCCGTCCTTGACCACGCGCACCTGGGCCCGGTCGATTCCGATCCCGTGGGGCACGCGCAGGCGCACGGTCACCCGGTCACCGAGGTCGGGACGGTCGGTGCTGACGTGGCGCAGCGACCCGTCGTGGTGGGGTTCGAGCAGCACGCCGGCGAGCGTAGTCCGAGCGCGGCTCACGACGCCCCCGAACCACTGCCGAGCGGCGTGTTTGGCCCCGGGGGCCCCGGGGTAGGTACGATGAGCATTCGGCACTTCGCCGAGCTCGTTGAGCAACGTTTCCTCACCTGGCGCTATGGGCGCTATTGCAGACGCGTTGAAGACGACACGCCTGAAGGTAGGAAACCCCGTGGCCAACCATGCGCCGCGCGATGCCCACGCGGCATCGCGCCCCAAGACCAACGACTCGTGGAAGGCGGCCAAGAGCCGCCCCACCTCCGGCCCCAAGGGCCGACCCACCTCGACGGGATCCCGCTCGAGCGCCCCGCGCGCCGAGCGCCCGACGTGGAACCGTGACGACCGCGCCCCCCGCAGCGAGCGCACCGAGCGCCCGACGTGGAACCGCGACGACCGCGCCCCCCGCAGCGAGCGCACCGAGCGCCCGACGTGGAACCGTGACGACCGCGCCCCGCGCACCGAGCGCACCGAGCGCCCGACGTGGAACCGCGACGAGCGCGCCCCGCGCACCGAGCGCACGGAGCGCCCGGAGCGCACCGAGCGTCCCGCTGGCGGCGCCCCCCGCAGCGCGTGGTCCGACCGCCCCCGCGACGACCGCCCGCGCGGCCCGCGCAGCGACCGTCCGCGCACTGACCGCCCCCGCGGCCCGCGCAACGACCGCCGCGACCGGCCCGAGCGTGAGGAGCGCGCCCCCCGCGTGCCGGCCCTGACTGGCCCCAACGCTTTCGTCGACCTCGGCGTGCCGTCCTCGGTGGCTGCTGTGCTGGCCAGCCAGTCGATCACCGAGCCGACCCCCATCCAGGCCATGACGATCCCCGCTGCCCTGAGCGGGCGCGACGTGCTCGGTCGTGGCCGCACCGGATCGGGCAAGACCCTGGCCTTCGGCCTGCCGATGCTGACCCGCCTCGCGGGGCCGCGGGGTACCCGCCGCGAGCCGCGCGGGCTGATCCTGGCCCCCACCCGCGAGCTGGCGATGCAGGTCGTCGACGCCCTCAAGCCGCTGGCCGCCACCCTCGGGATGCGCGTGCAGCTGGTCATCGGCGGCAGCTCCTACGAGCGCCAGATCCGCGGCCTGGAGCGCGCCGACATCGTCGTGGCGACCCCCGGGCGCCTGGTCGACCTGGCCGACCGCGGGTCGGTCGACCTCGGCTCGGTGCAGGTCGTCGTCCTCGACGAGGCCGACCACATGGCCGACCTCGGGTTCATGCCCGAGATCGAGGCCATCATGGGCCGCCTGCCCGAGGACGTGCAGGGCCTGCTGTTCTCGGCGACGCTCGACGGCGACGTCGACCGGCTGGTGCGCACCTACCTGCACCAGCCCGCGGAGCACAACGCCGACCCGGCGACCGCGACCGTGGGCACAATGGAGCACCACATGGTGCTCGTGCACCCGAAGGACAAGGACGCCGTCACCGCAGACATCGCGCTGCGCCGCGGGCGCACCGTGGCCTTCGTGCGCACCCAGCTCGGCGCCGACCGTCTGGCCGACCAGCTCACCAACGAGGGCGTGCGCACCGCGGCGCTGCACGGCGGCATGAAGCAGGGCATGCGATCGCGCACCCTGGAGGACTTCAAGGCTGGACGCATCGACGTCCTCGTGGCCACCGACGTCGCCGCGCGCGGCCTGCACGTCGACGACATCGACCTGGTGCTGCACGTCGACCCGCCGCACGGGCCCAAGGAGTACCTGCACCGCTCGGGGCGCACCGCGCGCGCCGGCGCCTCGGGCACGGTCATCTCGCTGGCCACGCTGCGCCAGCAGCGGCAGGTCACCGCGATCACGTCGAAGGCCGGGGTCACCCCGGCGGTCCTGCGCGCCCGCCCGGGCGACGAGGCCCTGCGCGCGCTGATCTCCTGACCCGAGTCCCGCGCCTGCCGGGCGTCGCGCGAACCGGCTGAAGCCCGGGCGCGAGCGCCCTTCGCATCCGGTCACGGGGTCGACCGCACTGGTCGGCCCCGTGACCTTGCTCACAGCCCCACCACGGCGCGTTCGCGCGCCGACGGAGCCGTCCGGGAACGCCCGTGGGCTGGGCGATCGCCGGCGCGGGGGCGGGAGTAGCGTGCTGGCCATGAGCGCATATGACGATCCCTACGGCACCGACATCTACACCGAGCCCGAGCCCAACCTGGACACCCTGGCAGCGCTGGGACCGCTGGCCCCGCTGGCCGGCGTCTGGCGCGGCACGCAGGGGGTCGACGTGCACCCCGAGGCCGGCGGCGTCACCGTCTCGGAGCCGTACGTCGAGACCTGGTCGTTCCAGCCCGGCGACCCGCAGACCTCCGGACCGCAGCTGCTCTACCCGCTGCGCTACCACCAGGTCGCGCACCGCCCCGACGACGACGTGACCACCTTCCACGACCAGGTCGGCTACCTGCTCTGGGAGCCCGCCGCCGAGCGCGTCATCATGACCCTGGCCATCCCGCGGGGGCAGATCGCCATGGCCGCCGGGCGGGCCACCGCCGAGTCGACCACGTTCAGCCTGCGGGCCGTGCACGGCGAGCCCGACTGGGGCATCTGCACCAACCCGTTCATGGAGCGGGCCTTCGAGACCGCCGAGTGGACGATCCGGTTCACGATCAACCCCGACGGCACGTGGTCCTACGAGCAGGACACCGTGATGCTGGTCACCGGCATCCCCGACGCCCTTCCACCACACCGACGGCAACCTCATGCACAAGGTGGCCGAGCCCACGCCCAACCCGCTGGCCCGGAACCTGGTGACCTCGGCCGGCTGAGCCGCCCGCCTGAACGTGCAGTCGATCCGGTCGATCTGATCGTCCGGATCGACTACGCGTTCGTCGCGGCAGCCTCGCCCAATCGCGGCATTCCGGGCGCGGCGGTCCCCGATGGGCCCCGGAGGGGGTTGAATGTCCCCGTGGGCCGGACAGTGATGGTGGTCGAGGACGACGAGGAGATCCGCGGGGTGCTGCGCTATGCCCTCGAGGACGAGGGCTACGGCGTGCTGGAGGCGGCCAACGGCGAACAGGCCCTGGTGATCGCCCAGGACGAGGACCCCGACGTCGTGCTCGTCGACCTGCGCCTGCCCGGCATCCACGGACTGGACGTGGTGCGCAGCGTGCGGGCCACCAGCCGTGTGCCGATCATCATCGTGACCGCGCAGGCCGACAGCCACGACGTGGTCTCAGGCCTCGAGGCCGGGGCCGATGACTACGTGACCAAGCCGTTCGTCACCAAGGAACTGCTGGCGCGCATCCGGGCCCAGATCCGCCGGGCCAACGACGACGCCACCGACCACGGCCTGCTCGAGTGCGGCGAGGTGCGCCTGCGCCCCGACACCGCCGAGGTCCAGGTGGGCGGCCGGGTCGTGCCCCTGTCGCCGACCGAGTACAAGCTGCTGGCCGAGCTGATCGGCGCCCGCGAGCGGGTGGTCAGCCGCGACGACCTGCTGCGCAACGTGTGGGGCTATCGCAACCCCGGTGACGGGCGGGTCGTGGACAACCTCGTCTACCGCCTGCGCGGCCAAGATGGAGGCCGACCCAGCCGAGCCGGTCCACCTGATGACCGTGCGCGGCTTCGGCTACCGGCTCAAGGCCTGACCGGTGCGGTTCGGCCTTCGATCACGGGTGGCGCTGGTCTTCGGCGTGCTGTCGATGGTCGTCGCCCTGCTCGTGGCCAGCGGGATCTACCTGGTCAGCCGCACCTACCTGACCAACCAGCGTCAGTCCGCCGGGCTCACCCGCGCGCTGCTCGACGCCCGCTCGGTGGATGCGGCGATCGCCGGAGGAGCCAAGCCGGGCGAGGCGCTCAACCAGCTGCCGGTGGTGGGCTCCTCGCAGGCCCTGATCCGCGTGGGCCGCACGTGGTACTCGCGCGGGGCGACCATCGCCAGCGGCCAGCTGCCCGTCTCCCTGATCGACCGCGTCCTGTCCGAGGGTGGTGGCCAGCAGCGGTTCGTGGTCGGCGACCAGTACTTCTACGGGGTGGGGGTCTACACCCGCTCGGGGCTCTACGTCGAGCTGTTCCCGCTGACCGACCTGCTCGAGACCCTGCGCAACGGCGCGCTGCTGCTCGCCGGCCTGGCCCTCATGGCGTTCCTGGTCGGTGGCGGGATCGGCGACTACCTGGGCGGGCGGGTGCTGCGGCCGCTGCAGAGCCTCAGCGCCGGCGCGCAGCGACTGGCCGCCGGCGACCTGAGCGTCCGGCTGCCCGACACCGGGGACCCCGACCTCGACCCGATCTCGGAGTCCTTCAACGAGATGGCCGTGGCCGTCGCCTCGCGGATCGAGCGTGAGCGGCGCTTCGTGGCCAACGTCAGCCACGAGCTGCGCTCCCCGCTGACCACCGTCGTGGCCACCGCTGAGCTCCTCGAGGCCCACCGGGAGGGCTTCTCCCCCCGCGAGGCCCGGCTGGTCACGAGCCTGGCCACCCAGTCCCGGCGCCTGACCCGCATCCTGCTCGACCTGCTGGAGATCTCCAGCGTCACCGCGACGGCCCCCGTGCAGAAGGACGCCACCGACGTGGCGGCCCTGATCGAGCAGGTGCTCGTCGGACGCAACCTGGAGGTGGGCCTGCTGCAGGGCGACCGGCCGGTGGTGGTCACCGACGCCCGCCGGGTCGAGCGCGTCATGGGCAACCTGATCGACAACGCCACCCGGCACGGCGACGGGGTGCGCCAGATCCTGGTCGTGGTGGGCGAGGACGGCGTGCGCATCCACGTCGACGACGCGGGCCCGGGCATCACCGAGGACGAGGCCGAGCGACTCTTCGAGCCCTTCGCGCGCGGGTCGCGGGTCACCGAGCGCCGGGTCGAGGGCGCCGGCCTGGGCCTGGCCATCGTGCGGGAGCAGGCCCAGGCGATCGGCGCCCACATCACCGTGGAGACCTCGCCCTACGGGGGCGCACGCTTCACGTTCGCGCTGCCGATCGGGCTGGCCCCGTGATGGGGGTCACCCGCCGCCGGCGAGGGCGGGGATGGCGTGCAGCGGCGCTGGCCGGTGTGCTGGTCCTGGCCGGGTGCGGGGTCTCGGTGCAGGAGCAGGCGGAGTCCCTGCCGAGCGGGGCGCTTCCCACCCTGCCGAGCACGCCGACCTCGACCGAGAGGCCGCGCGCCGCGCGCAGCCTGGTGTACTTCGTCTCTGGTCCGCTGCTCGAGCAGGTGGACCAGCCGGTCCGGGCCCGGACCGCCGAGGGGGTCATGGAGGCCCTGGCCGTGGGCCCGCCGGTGGCCCGCCAGGCCGAGTTGCGCAGCCTGCTCATCGACCCGTTGACGGGCGCGCCCTTCCTGACGGTGACCGACGTGAGCTCCACCGGGCTCGTCGAGCTGGCGCGCACCGACGCCTTCGGCGAGCTCCCGGCCACCAACCAGGCGCTGCTGATGGGGCAGGTGGTCCTCAGCCTCGACTCAGTCGGCCTGCACCAGGTGGTGGTCACCGACGCCGACGGCACGATGCTGCCGGTCACGCTGCCCGATGCCCGCCTGCGCAACGGGCCGACGACTGCCGCTGACTACGCCGAGCTGCTCAGCGTGCCCTCACCCGCATGAGCGCCGGGCGATCCGGGCGGATCGTCACCAGGGGCAGCGGGCGTACCGGCGCGCCGGTGGGCTCCAGCCGGTACGCCCGGGTGATCAGCGCCAGCGCCAGCACCGCCTCGGCGTAGGCGAAGTCCCGGCCGATGCACATGCGCGGCCCTGCGCCGAACGGGATGTACGCGCTGCGCGTGGGCGCCTCGGCGGCCAGGAAGCGCTCGGGGGCGAAGAGGTCAGGGTCGGCCCATGCGGTGGGGTGGCGGTGCACGATCCACGGGCTGAGGATCACCAGCGACCCCGCCGGCACGTGCGCCCCGCGCAGCTGCATGTCCGCTGTCGTGCGGCGGGTGATCAGCCAGGCCGGGGGTGCAGCCGCATCGCCTCGTCGACCACGGCGCGCGCCCAGGTCAGCCGGGCCAGCGTGGCGAGGTCCACCTCCGTGGCCTGGGCGGCGGGACCCCCGGGCCCGCCGAGCACCTCCCCCGGCCTCGGCCGCGACCTTGTCGGCGACCTCGGGGTGCGTGCCCAGGAGCACCAGCGCCCAGGTCAGGGCCGAGGCCACGGTCTCGTGCCCGGCCACGAGGAACGTCACGATCTCGTCGCGGACCTCGGCCGGGCCCATCGGCGCGGCGAGCAGCATGTCGAGCATGTCAGCGGGTTCGCGAGGGCCGCTGGCCCGGCGCTCGGCCAGGATCGCGGCCACCGCGGCGTCGAGCTCGGCCAGCGCCCGCGACATCCGGCGGTTGCCGGGGGTCGGCACCCAGCGCGGGGCACGCAGCGGCATCCTGGCCATCGCCACGACCTCCCCGAGCGCGGTCAGCGTGGCGTGGGCCAGCCGGTCGGCGACGGGGCCCAGCGCGTGGCCGAACAGCGATTCGCCCACCACCTCCAGGGCCAGGGCCATCACCTCGGCGTCGATGTCCACGACCGCGGACTCGCCCGCGGCGCCCAGCCGCTCGACCAGCCGCTGCGAGGCAGCGGCCGTATGACCGGCCACACCGGCCAGCGTGCTGGGGTGGAACGCCGGCTGCACCACGCGGCGGTGCTCGCGCCAGAGGGGGCCATCGCTGGTGAGCAGCCCGCGCCCGGTCACCTGGGACAGCGCCCGGTACTGCAGCGTGTGCTTGTCGACGTCGCGGGAACGCCCGACCAGCACGGTGCGCACATCGTCGGGATGGCTGACCAGGTATGTCGGCGGCGACGGGATCGGGAACTGCACCACATCGCCGTGGGTTCGCCACTGCTCGGCGAGGAACGCCAGCGGATCGACACCGATCCGGCGCATCGCGTGGAGCATGTCACCGCCGGTGGGTCCCGGGGCGGTGGCCGGGGTCCGGCCGTGCCGGCGTGGCTTCTCGGTCAGGTCAGCGACCCGTCGTGACGTAGTCGACGAGCGCCGAGCGCTCCCATTCCAGGTGCGAGATCCGCGCCGCGACGATGTCGCCGATGCTCACGATGCCGACCAGGACGTCGTCCTCGACGACCGGCAGGTGGCGGATGCGGCTCGCGGTCATCAGGGTCATCACCTCGTCGATGGAGGTGGCGCGGGTGCACGTGCGCACGTCGGCGGTCATGATCTCCCCGACGGACACCTTGTCGAGGTGGATCAGCCGGGACTCCCGGAACGACGGCAGGCCCCCGTCGGTGCGCAGTGCGCGAACGATGTCGCGCTCGGAGACGATGCCGTCGATGTGCTGGCCGTCGGCCGAGACGACCATGGCGCCGATGCGCAGCTCCGCGAGGCGGTCGACCAGCTCGGTGAGAGTGGCCTGGGGGGTGATGGTGGCCACCTCGGACCCCTTGGCGGCCAGGACGCGCTTGATGGTCATCGCAGAACCTCCCTGCTCGGATGTGGGCCCACGGTAGTCGAAATCGCCCACCGGCCACCAGAGCCCCCGCGTGGCGAACCCCTACGCTGAGCCGGTGCGAGTGCCCATCCCGGCAGCCGAGGCCCCGGTCGACGCCCGGCTCGTGCGTCGGCTGCTCGCCGATCAGCTGCCCGACCTGGCCGGTCGGCCCGTGCGCCACCTGGGCACCGGATGGGACACCGAGGTCTACCGCCTCGGTGACGACCTCGTCGTCCGGATGCCGCGCCGGGAGCTGGGCGCCACGCTCCTGGCCCGGGAGGTGGCGTGGCTGCCGCACGTGGCCCCCGGACTGCCGCTTGCGGTCTCCGCGCCCGTGGCCACCGGCGGGCCCGGCCTCGGCTACCCCTGGCTGTGGGCGGTCTGCCGCTACGTGCCGGGTCGCCCGCTGGGCGCGCACGCCCTGACCGGTGCCGCCGGGGCGCGGGCCGCCGACGTGCTCGCGGGCTTCCTGCGCGCCCTGCACCGCCCGGCACCGGCCGAGGCCCCCCGCAGCGGCTTCCGCGGCGTCGCCCTCGAGCAACGCGCCCCCGATGTGCAGCGGGTGATGGCCGCGGCCCCGCGCGCGCTGCGCCCGGGCCTGCGGCGTGCCTGGGATCAGGCCCTGGCAGCGGGCCCGCACCTCGGCCCCGACCTGTGGCTGCACGGGGACCTGCACGGCCTGAACGTGCTCGCCGCATGCGGCCGGATCACCGGGATCATCGACTTCGGCGACCTGTGCGCCGGCGATCCGGCCACGGACCTGGCTGTCGGATGGCTCACCCTCGACGCGCCGGCCCGCGACCGTCTCGCCTGCGCGCTGGGCGTCGACGCCGAGGCCTGGCAGCGCGGCCGCGGCTGGGCTGTGCTCCTGGGGCTGATGTTCCTCGCCCACAGCGACCAGGTGCCGCAGAACGCCGAGATCGGCCTGCGGGCGCTTGCCGAGGTGCTGGCCTAGTGCCACGCTCGGCAGGTGGCGCACGTCAACTTCGACGGCCTGAACCTGCGGGTCACCCTCGACCGGACCCAGCGGCGGGCGGTGCATCGCAAGGAGTTCGTCGTGCCGCGCGCCCACCTCGACTGGGTGGTCAACGCCCCCGACCTGTGGCAGCTCGTCCGCCCACGCATCTCGGTGCTCGGCCTGGGCTACCCGGGAACGGTGCTGTGGGGCACGGCGGCCAACCGTGACGGGCAGGACTTCTGCCTCATCGACGGACCCGGCCCGGGCCTGGTGATCGGCCTGCGCGACGACGCCTACGAGCGCGTGCTGCTGTCCATGCCGGTCGCTGAGGCCTGGCCGCTCTACGCACGCCTGCGCGAGGTCGTGGGCGCGCCGGTGGGTGAGGGCCCGTCAGGAGGCGAGCGCCGGTGACGGTCCGTGTGTGCCGCGGAACCCGAACGGGTGAATCCCGACGCGCCGGTCCCCCCACCGCGAGGTCCGCGTGCGCAGCCGCGTAGCGTGCGAGAACCGATGGGTGCGACCACTGGGTGATCGCACATCGGTGAAGCCACAGCGGCGTGCTGGGCCGACGTAGACGGAGGGAACCCCCATGAGTGGGACACAGCATCGGAACCTGCGCCGGTCAGTGGCCGCCGGCGCGTCCGCGACGATCCTGGTCGCTTCTGCCGCAGTCGGGGCCAGCCCGGCGTCAGCCGAGGACGACGCCCTGCTCCCCGGGGTCCACATGGCGGTGGACGCCATCGACGTCACCAGCGACGACCAGAACCTGGCCGCTGCCTCCCGCGAGGTCGTGGTGATGCTCACCAGCGGCGGGAGGCCGCAGATCCGCAAGCTGCGGACCGACACCCGGGCAGCGGCCGCTGAGCTCGCAGCGCAGCTCGACGGCCTTGACGATGTCGTCGCCGAGGTCAACCAGGCGGTCTCTGTCCCCGAGGTCCCGGACGTCGCGGCAGATCCGGGCGGATCCGGGGCAGGTTTCCAGCGGCCGGAGCGCGCTCAGTCCATCGCCGCGGTGGTTCCCCCGTTGTCCGGTGAGACGTACGGCGCCCTGCAGTGGGGTATGCCCTGGGTCGGCGCCGAGGCCGCATGGACGGTCACGCGCGGAGCTGGGATCACCGTCGCGGTGGTCGACACCGGCGTGGACGGCACCCACCCGGATCTGATCGAGCGGACATTGCCCCAGCTCAACTTCGTTCCTGACCTGCTGTCCGGGGACCCCAACGGCCACGGAACCCACGTGGCCGGGATCATCGGGGCCTCCCTCGACGGGGCCGGGGTGGCCGGCGTGGCCAATCAGGTGAACATCCTGCCCGTGCGCGTCATGAACGCGCAGGGCTCGGGAGACACCCTGACGATCGCCACCGGCATCATCGCCGCCGTCGACAACGGTGCCCAGGTCATCAACATGTCGATCGGCGGGACCTCCTTCAGCACGATCGGCGAGAACGCGGTGAAGTACGCGGTCGACAGGGGTGTGTCGATGGTGGCGGCCGCCGGGAACAGCTTCGCGCAGGGCAACCCCGTCAACTACCCGGCCGCCTCGCCCGGGGTGCTCGGCGTGGCCAGCGTGGGGCAGCGCTCCGGCGGGGCCTCGGGAAGTCGCCCTTCTCCAACACCGGCTACTACGTCGACATCGCGGCTCCGGGCGAGCAGATCGCCTCCACCAGCCCGAACCGCCACTGGGTGTACTTGAGCGGAACCTCCATGGCCACGCCCTTCGTGGCGGCGGGAGCGGCCCTGGTCCGGGCCGCCAACCCCTCGTTCACCAAGGCCCAGGTCGACGCCGCCCTCCAGGGCACGGCCCTGGATGACAACAGCCGCAACGGTCGCGATGACGAGTACGGATGGGGTCTGCTGCAGGTCGACGACGCGGTGTTCAGGGCGGCGGCGGCCCCAGGTGGACTGCGGGCCTTCACCACGGTGAAGGTCAAGGCGATCAAGTCCCGTGGGGTGATCCATGTGGATGTCAACCCCAACAAGGGCCGTGGGTACTGGAGGCTCCAGGTCGAGAAGCGGCGCGCCGACGGATCCTGGGCGAGGCTGAGCCGCACCTACAAGACCTCCGGATCCAAGGAGACCCGCTCGATCAACATGTCCAAGGGCACCTACCGGATCGTCGTCCGGGCCAAGTACGGCTACCTCGAGACCACGTCCCGCCCGGTGTCACTGCGCAAGTAGCGCGCGAAGGGCGCCCGTCAACTCCGACCGGGGTTGACGAGCGCCGGCCAACAGGCTCCGTACGGCTTGGGCGGCAGGCTCAGCGTGGGTGACCGGCGCCGTCGGCGCCGGACGGCGCCGCCTGGCCCAACCGCCCCAGCACCGCCTCGTGCAGCAGCCCGTTGGTGGTCACCCCGCTGCGGGAGGTCAGGGCGGGGGAGCCGTCGTAGCCGGTGATCCGGCCCCCGGCCTGCTCCACGATCGGGATCAGTGCGGCCACATCCCACACGTGGAGCTCGGGCTCGGCCGCCACGTCGACCGCCCCCTCGGCGACCAGCAGGTGTGACCAGAAGTCGCCGTACCCGCGCGCGCGCCAGGTGCCCTCGACCAGCGCGGCAAGAGCGCCCGGACGCCAGCCCACGTGGTCGCTGATCGACACGCTGGCATCGGCGAGGTCGCCCACCGCGGAGACCCGCAGGGCCCGGGCCCCCTCAGGGCCCCGGGTGTGCGCCCCACCGACCGGGTCAGCCCACCAGCGCCGGCCCAGGGCAGGCGCGCTGACCACGCCGACACTGGCCACGCCGTCCACCACGAGGGCGATCAGCGTGGCCCAGACCGGCACCCCGCGCACGTAGTTCTTGGTCCCGTCGATGGGGTCGAGGATCCACTGGCGGCCCCCGGCCGTGGGCAGCCCGCCGTACTCCTCGCCGACGATCAGGTCCTCGGGACGATCGACGCGCCAGCATCGCGCGCAGGGCCTGCTCCACCGCGCGGTCGGCCTCGGTGACCGGGGTCAGGTCGGGCTTGGTCTCCACCTGCAGGTCGGTCGCACGGTAGCGGGCCAGGGAGATCCGGTCGGCCGCGTCGGCCAGCGCGAGGGCGAGGGTCAGATCGTCCGTTCGGGGGGCATCCATGGCTGGATAGGCTACTGGGCCGCAGCAGGGGCATACTTCATGGTCATGGGGGACGTGGACCTCGACACTGAGCGCCGCCTGCGCCGCGGGAGGCGCTGGTTCACCGTGGGCACCCTCACCCTGGTCGGCGCCCTGGTGGCCGGGGGTGCCTGGGCCAATGCGCAGGTCCCCGAGGCGGTTGCCCTGCAGGTGGACTCGGCCGCGGGCGCACCCATCCCCACCTCGATCTTCGACGCCCACGCCGGCCAGCTGACCGACCGGGTCGCACAGGCCGCCGGCCGGACCCTGGACTCCCTGGCGGCTGGCGCCCCGGGCCCCGTGGCCAACCCCGCCGAGACACAGGCGCCCGTCGTGGCCGGTGACCAGGTGGCCTCCGAGGAGTACGCCCGCACCCTCGAGGAGCTCACCGCCGCCGAGCAGGCCGCGGCCGAGGACCTGGCCATGTCCGAGCAGGAGGCCGAGCAGGCCGAGGCCGATCGCTCGGCTGCCTCCCAGGCCCTCGCCGACGAGGAGGCGGCCGCAGCCAGGGAGGTCGACGCCGCGATCGACGGCGGCCATCGCCGCGGCCCAGGCCCAGGGGGCCTACACGGTCCCGTTCGGGGAGACCTTCACTGGGGGCGGGGTGGGCACCGGTTCGATCCCGACGGGGTCGGCGACCAGCACCGGCGAGGTCCTGACCCTCGTGCGCCGGTACTTCCCCGCCAACCAGGTGGGCAATGCCATGGCGGTCGCGCGCTGCGAGTCGGGGCACGCCAACCGGGTGGGCGCGGCCAACAGCAACGGCACCCGTGACTTCGGCGTGTTCCAGATCAACGACGGGGGCACCCTGCAGGCCGCGCTGCGCCGGATCGGCGTCGGGTTCAGCGACATCAGCGACGCGCGCGCCAAGGCGATGCAGGCCGACCTCAACGTCCGGATGGCCCGCGCCATCTGGGACTCCCGCGGATGGCAGCCGTGGGTCTGCGCCGCCAAGCTGAAGGTCGTGGCCGGGCTCTACCAGCGCAATCCCGGGCCGATGGCCGGCAAGTACGACGACTACGGCCGCGCCAAGTAGCCGACGCGCACGGCCGACCGGCGCTCAGCTCGGGCGCGTGGCCAGCAGGCGGCGCAGGGAGGCCAGCCGCTCCGGCCCGCCCTCCCCGGCCGCACCCGAGGCCGCGAACCCATCGAGAGCGCAGTCCTGGGCCCCCTCGGTGTGCGGACATCCCCGCGGGCACTGCTCGAGCGCGGCGTCGAACTCGCCGAACGCGTGCAGCACCCGATCGGGCTCGATGTGGGCCAGGCCGAAGGAGCGCACGCCCGGGGTGTCGATCAGCCAGCCCCCCTCGGGCAGGCGCAGGGCCACGGCCTGCGAGGACGTGTGCCGGCCGCGGCCGGTGGTGGCGTTCACGTCGCCGGTCAGCCGCTCGGTACCGGGGATCAGCGCGTTGACCAGGGTGGACTTGCCCACGCCCGAGTGCCCGACGAAGCAGGTGACCCGGTCCACGAGATGGGCGCGCAGCAGCTCGATGCTCTCGGCGTCGGGCTCGCCGTCCTCGTCGAGGCTGCACACCAGGGCGGGCACGTCCAGCACCCCGTAGAGCTCGAGCAGGGGAGTCGGATCGGCCAGGTCGGCCTTCGTGAGCACCAGCAGCGGCGTCAGGCCCGCGTCGTAGGCGGCGACCAGGCAGCGGTCGATGAGCCCGGGGCTGGGCTCGGGGTTGGCCAGCGCCGTCACGATGGCCAGCTGGTCGGCGTTGGCCACCAGCACCCGCTCGACCGGGTCGTCGTCGTCGGCCGAGCGGCGCAGGACCGTCGTGCGCGGCTCGATGCGCACGATCCGGGCCAGCGCGTCCGGTCCGCCGGTGACGTCGCCGGTCAGCCAGACCGCGTCACCGACCGCGACCGCCTTGCGACCGAGCTCGCGGGCCTTCACCGCGAAGACCGGGGCGCCGCCCTCCTCGAGCATCGCGGTGAACCGGCCGCGGTCCACGGCCACCACCCGGCCGGGTGCCCCCGCGGCGTGGCTCGGGCGGTCCTTGCTGCGGGGCCGGGACTTGCCGCGGCCCGGCCGGACGCGGACGTCGTCCTCGTCCCACTGCCTCACCGGGCGCCGTCCAGCATGTCCTGCCAGAGCCCGGGGAAGCCGGGAAGGGTCTTGCGCGTGGTGTCCACGTCGACCACCTGCACGCCGGGCACGCGCAGGCCCAGCACCGCGCCGGCCATGGCCATGCGGTGGTCCTCGTAGGTCTGGAACCGCCCACCGTGCAGGGGTGCGGGGGTGATCCGCAGCGAGTTGGCCTTCGCCCGCACCTGCCCGCCGAGGCCGTTGATCTCGGTGGCCAGCGCTGCGAGGCGATCGGTCTCGTGGCCCCGCAGGTGGCCGATCCCGCGCAGCCGGCTCGGCGTCGCGGCCAGGGCGGCGACCGCGGCCACGACGGGCGTGAGCTCGCCGACGTCGCGCAGGTTCATGTCGATCCCGGTGATCTGCGCGGGCCCGGTCAGGGTCAGCCCGTCGGCGTCGAGGCTGACCTCGGCGCCCATCTCGGCCAGGATCGTGCGCAGCTGGTCGCCGGCCTGGGTGGTGGTGCGGGGCCACCCGGGGATGGTCACGCGCCCGGCGGTCACCATGGCGGCGGCCAGGAACGGCGCCGCATTGCTCAGGTCCGGCTCGATGCGCCGGTCGACCGCCCGGATCGCGCCGGGGGAGACCCGCCACCGCGCATCCGTGGGGTCCTGCGCGTCGACGCGCACCGTGATCCCGGACTCGCGCAGCATCTCGACGGTCATGTCCACGTGCGGCAGCGAGGGCACTGCCTGGCCCTGGTGGCGCAGGTCGACGCCGTCGTCGAAGCGCGCGGCGCTGAGCAGCAGCCCGCTGACGTACTGCGAGGAGGCGCTGGCGTCCAGGGTGACCCGGCCGCCGGGCACCGCTCCCCGGGCCCGCACGGTGAAGGGCAGGCTGTTGCGCCCGTCGTCGTCGATGGTCACCCCGAGGGTCTCCAGGGCGGTGAGGATCGATCCCATCGGGCGCATCCGGGCCCGTGGGTCGCCGTCGAAGCGGATGTCGCCCTTGGCCAGGCCGGCCACGACGGGCAGGAACCGCATGACGGTGCCGGCCAGCCCGCAGTCGACGTGGGCCGGCCCGCGCAGCTTTCCGGGAGTGACCCGCCAGGTGTCGCCGTCCCGGTCGATCCCGGTGCCCAGCGCGCGCAGGCCGCTCATCATCAGCTTGGTGTCACGGGCGGCGAGGCCCTCGGTGATCGTGCTCGGGCCGTCGGCCAGCGCGGCGAGCACGAGCGCCCGGTTGGTCAGGGACTTGCTCCCGGGGACCACGACACGGGCGAGGACGGGTCCGCGCGCCTGTGGTGCTGGCCACGGATCCTCAGCAGACACGCGCGGCAGCCTACCGGACTGTGGCAGGCTGCACGGTGTGTGCGGACGGTACGCGGCGGCCAAGGACACCGCCACCCTCGTGGAGGAGTTCGAGGTCGAGGCCGTCGATCGAGGCGGCCCCGGAGCCCAACTTCAACGTCGCGCCCACCGCGCAGGTGGCCGTCGTCGTGGACCGGCCCGTCGAGGATCGGGTCCAGCGCCAGCTGCGCACCGCCCGGTGGGGCCTGGTGCCCTCCTGGGCCAAGGACCCGGCCGTCGGTGCGCGCATGATCAACGCCCGGTGGGAGCAGGCGGCGAGCAAGCCCGCGTTCCGCGCGGCGTTCGCCCGCCGTCGCTGCCTCGTGCCGGCCGACGGCTACTACGAGTGGTACGCCCCGGCACAGCCCGAGGGCGCCCGCGGCAAGCCCCGCAAGCAGCCCTACTTCATCCACCGTGCCGACGGGGCGGACCTGGCCATGGCCGGGCTGTTCGAGTTCTGGCGCCCCGACCCGGGCGCCGAGTGGCTGGTCACGGTCAGCGTGCTGACGACCGCCGCCGTGGGCCCCCTGGCCGCGATCCACGACCGCATGCCGGTGATCGTCGCCCGGGAGGCCCACGCCGCCTGGCTGGACCCGGGCGCGGCCCTCGAGGACGGGTTCGACGGCTTCGTCGACGTCGGCGCGCTGGCGCTGTACCCGGTCAGCACGGAGGTGAACTCCGTGCGCAACAACGGCCCCCACCTGCTGGACCCGATCCCGGCGGACCTGGGATGAGCGCCTCCGAGCCGCCGCCCGCGGCCACCGCCAGTGATGTGTGGGAGGTGCCCACCCCCTCCGGCACCGCGCGCAGCCATCTCTACGCCGTGCCGCACGGCCGTCCGCGTGCCTCCCTGGTGCTGGGCCACGGCGTGGGTCGGGGGGTTGACTCACCGGACCTGCAGGCCATCGCCGCCGGCCTGCCGGGCGAGGGCGTGGAGGTCGTGCTGGTGGAGCAGCCCTGGCACGTGGAGGGCCGTCGGATCGGGGGAGCCGCCTCGACGCTCGACCGCGCGTGGACCGCGGTCCTGGCGGACCTGCGCTCCCGCGGGATCGGGGTCCGGAGGCTCGTGGTCGGCGGGCGCAGCACCGGTGCTCGGGTGGCCTGCCGCACCGTCGCCGACGTGCATCCGGCCGCGCTGCTGCTGCTGGCCTTCCCCCTGTACCCCGCACGGCGCACCAGCGTGACTGGGGCCCCGCCGACACGGCTGCCCGAGCTGGTGGCCGCGGCGCGCGTGATCCCGACCATCGTCGTCCAGGGCACCCGCGACCGGATGGGGGCGCCCGGCGAGATCGCCGTGGGGCTGGCCGAGGAGGCCGTCACCGCGCGGGTCGTGCCGATCCCCGGGGCCGACCACTCGTTCGCGGTGCCGGCCCGCAGCGAGGTCAGCCTCGACGATGCCCTGGGGCTGGTGGTCCGGGCCGCCCGCGCCACCGCGCTGGGCCTCGTGGACGGCCGCGCCTGACCGGTCGCCGACGCACGGGTCCGAATCGGGCGGCGCTTTCAGCGCCCCCCTCGACGCATGTGGGCAGCCCCGCGTGGCGGCCGCGCGGGGAATGTCGATCCCGCGGGGGTTGTTCTCCACGGCGACGCAACCCACCAGGAGGGCCCGTGCTGCTCGCGATCCCGGACATCCCGCGCACCGCGGGGTCCTCGGCTTTGCCGCTACCCTCTGCAGGTATGGCAACCGCCCAGCCCCCGACCGAGTCGGATGCCCAGCGGTCCGCGCGCTTCGAGCGCGACGCCCTGCCCCATCTCGACGCCCTCTACAGCGCCGCGCTGAAGCTCACCCGCTCGCCCGCGGAGGCTGAGGACCTGGTTCAGGAGACCTTCCTGAAGGCCTTCTCGTCGTTCCACCAGTACACCGACGGCACGAACCTGCGCGCGTGGCTGTACCGGATCATGACCAACACCTTCATCAACTCCTACCGCAAGAAGCAGCGCCAGCCCCTGCAGTCCAACACCGACGACGTCGAGGACTGGCAGATGGCCCGCGCCGAGGGTCACAGCTCGGGTGGGCTGCGCTCGGCGGAGGCCGAGGCGCTCGACCGGCTGGCCGACTCCGACGTCACCGCTGCGCTGGCGGCCCTTCCGGAGGACTTCCGGATGGCGGTGTACTACGCCGACGTCGAGGGCTTCGCCTACAAGGAGATCGCGGCCATCATGGGCACGCCGGTGGGCACCGTGATGTCGCGCCTGCACCGCGGGCGCAAGATGCTGCGCGCCCTGCTCAACGACTACGCCATCGAGCGGGGCCTGATCCCCGCCGAGGTCGAGGAGGGGCGCTCATGAGCTGCGGGAACCCCCACGAGCTCGACTGCCGTGAGGCCCTGGCCCACCTCTACGAGTTCATCGACGGGGAGGTGGGCGTGCACGACAAGGAGCAGATCTCCCAGCACCTGCACGAGTGCGGGCCCTGCCTGGCCGAGCACGATGTGGAGCAGATCGTCAAGGCCCTCGTCGCCCGCTCGTGCAGCGAGCACGCCCCCAGCCAGCTGCGGGCCCGGCTGATCGCCGAGTTCGTCGCGGTGCGCATCCGGCTGGACCCACCCGCGCGGTAGCCGTGGCCCACCTGTCGCAGTACCTGCTCGACCCGGCCGTGCGTGCCCAGGTCGTCACCGATGCCTGCGTGCTGGTGGATGTGGAGCTGTCCCGGGCCAGCGGCCTCTCCGGGCTGGCGATGCGCTCGGCCCACCGCGTGGTCCGCGGCGTGCGCCCGGGGATGATCCCCCAGGCCGTCGACAGCCTGCTGCCGGCCTTCACCGAGCAGCTCGACCCGTTCTACCAGGCGGCGCTGGACGAGGGGTCGCCGGTGCCGAGCGTGCTCGGCGCCCGGCGCCGCGAGGTGGCCGACTCGCTGCTGTCCATCACCGACGAGCGCGTGGGGCGCAGCAGCAACGCCGGGGTGCGCCGCGCCTACCAGGGCGTGCGCGGATCCGCCCGTGGCTACGTCGAGGCCGCCGCCCCGGGGATCGGCAGGCTCATCGAGGCCCACACGCCCCCCGCCCGCGCCGGTCGATAGCCCTCGCTCTCAGCCGGCCTGCGCGTAAGCCGTCGACACCCACCCGGCCAGCGCTGAGTCGAGATCCTCGGCGCGGCGGACCTCGAGGTGGTGCATGAACCTGCCCGGGTAGGGCTCGACGACCTGGGCGAACCGCACGCTGTCCAGCCGTTCGCGCAGGCCCAGGCTCAGCACGACCTCGGCCCGGGGACGGGCCAACCAGCGACCCGGCAGCCACAGCCAGGCGAACCCGATCCGATGGCGCCACACCGACCTGGGTCGAGGTCAGGCGCACCGTGGCCGGCCCGAGGCCGGCGAGCACCCCGCACGTCCACCCGAACGTCGTCGCGCCGAGCGCCGTGCTGGCCAGGAACGGCCCGACCGCGGCCACGGCGCGCGGGTCGTCGAGTGCCCATTCCTGTGCGTGCGTCACGGCGACGACGCTACCGGCGCCGGGGACGTGATCGGCTCGGACATGACGAAGGAGGGGCCCGGTGGACCCCTCCTCGGTGCATGCCCTCCGGCGGATCACTCCGGCCGGGACGAGCCACGTGGCGCCAGTGGCGCGTGCGGTGCGTCAGGCGTTGGGACGGCGGCCGTGGTTGGCCCCCTTGCCCTTGCGGGCGCGGCGCTTGCGGGCGCGCTTGCTCATGGTCGTCTCCTCGTGGTGGGAATCGCCCCATGGTCGCACACGCCGCGCGGGCCGGGGAAATCCCGATCGGATGATTGTCGGGCCCGAGGTCAAGACCGGGCCCCGGGGCGCCGAATAGGTGGACGTGAGCCTTACTTCCGTGGGATCGGTGTCGTTCGGCATGTCGGAGCGATCGACCCGGGCAACCTCCGCCCGGTCGGTCGAGCCGTACCTGCGCGCGCTGGTCGAATCCGGGGGCTCGGACCTGCACATCAAGGTGGGCTCGCCGCCGCGCGTGCGCATCGATGGTCGCCTGCGCAAGCTGCAGGCACCCGAGCTGACCGCGGAGGACACCGAGCACATGGTCCGCCAGGTGCTGCGCTCGGACCTCGTCGAGTACTTCGAGCGCACCTGCGAGGCGGACTTCGCCTACTCGATCGAGGGCATGGGCCGGTTCCGCGTCAACGCCTTCCGCCAGCGCGGGTCGGCCGGGATGGTGTTCCGGCGCGTGTCCATCGGTGCCGAGCCGCTGGAGAAGCTGGGCCTGCCCCGGTCGTCTCGGCGCTGGCCACCGAGCCGCGCGGCCTGGTGCTGGTCACCGGCCCGACCGGCTCGGGGAAGTCGACGACCCTGGCCGGCATGGTCGACCACGTCAACAGCCACCGCGAGGTCAATATCGTCACGATCGAGGACCCGATCGAGATCATCCACTTCGACAAGCTCGGCATGATCAGCCAGCGCGAGGTGCACGTCGACACCGACGACTTCGCCACCGCCATGCGCGGGGCCATGCGCCAGGACCCCGACGTGATCATGGTCGGCGAGATGCGCGACATCGAGACGGTGAAGGCCGCCATCACCGCCTCCGAGACCGGCCACCTGGTGATGTCGACCCTGCACACGGTGGACGCCCAGGAGACGGTGGCCCGCATCATCGACTTCTTCCCGCCGCACGAGCAGCAGCAGGTGCGCCTGTCGCTGGCCGGGGCGCTGCGCGGGATCCTCTGCCAGCGGCTGGTCCCCCGCGCCGACGGCCGCGGCCGGGCCGTGGTGATGGAGGTCTGCGTCAACACCGGCCGCGTGGCCGATGCCATCGCCGACCCCGCCAAGACCTCGATGCTGGCCAGCCTGGTCGCCGAGGGCGGGTACTACGGGATGCAGACCTTCGACCAGCACCTCACGGCGCTCTACCGTGACGGCATGGTCAGCCTCGATGCGGCCCTGGCCGCCTCCAGCAACCCCCACGACCTGATGGTCGAGCTGCGCCGCCTGGGCCTGGTCTCCTGACCCCGCAGCCGGCGCGCGGGTGCCGCTGGCTAGCCTCCCTCCATGACCACTGTGCACTTCACCGTGACCCCCGCCGACACCGCCGAGGCCCTCGGCAGCGGCGACGTGCCCGTGCTGGGCACCCCGCGACTGCTGGCGTGGATGGAGGCGGCCACCGTGGCGGCGATGGCCGGCCGCCTGCCTGCGGAGCGCACCAGCGTGGGGGTGGAGGTGACCATGGCCCACCTGCGCGCGAGCGCCGTGGGCGCCGAGGTCGAGGTCGAGGTGGCCGACCTGGTCGAGGACGGGCGCAGGGTCGCCTTCGGCGTGATCGCCCGGGAGGTCGGCGGGGCCACACTGGCCACGGCGCGGATCGTGCGCGCGGTGGTTGGCCGCGAGTCCTTCCTGGCAGGGCTCTGACCGGCCCGGAAGGCCCACTGCACCGTGCGTTAGCCGGACCATGACCGTCCTGTGGCAGGACCTTGGCGGTCCGACTGCGTACCGTCGTGGTGCAGCACACTGACGTCCACGAAGGAGTCCCATGTTCGCCCGCCGCATGACCCTCGCCCTCTCCGGTGCCGTCCTGGCCACGAGCCTCGTCGGAGCCCCCGCCCTGGCAGGTCAGGCCCCCGCGCCGGCCCCCACGTTCCGCAACTCCTGCTCGCCGAAGGTCGCGGCACTTCCGGCTGAGATCAAGGGCGCGCCCAAGGGCTTCGGCGCCGGCGCGGTCACCGGCCAGGACCTGGGTCTCTACGTCTGGCACGACAAGAAGGGCTGGCGCGTGCGCCTGACTCACGACCTGCCCAAGGTCAACGGCAAGGCACAGCTGGTCACCGTGCGCGGGCGGATCACCGCCAGCCGGCCGCTGACGAACGTGCGCACGGTGCGCCTGGAGCCCAAGCAGCGTGGCGAGTGGGTGGCGGTCAAGCGCCCGGCCCGCCGGTCGCTTGACTTCCGGTTCGTCAACGCCGGGTACATCGACGGCGTCAACTTCACCGCCGGCTGCGCCGGGCGGGTCACGGTCAGCGCGTGGCAGGTCGTGAAGGACCCGACCACCGGTGCGGTGTCGCAGAAGCCGATCCCCGTCTTCGTCGGCTCCGCCCCGACGGCGCTGAGCACCAGCACCACGCCGCTGGCCCTGGACCAGGCCGCCTACGACAAGGGCGTGTCGAAGCTGACGGTCCTGCGCGCGCCGGTCGGCTGACCCAGCCCCAGCCTCGGCCCGGATCAGCCACGCGCTGGTCCGGGCCGAGGTGTCCGCGCGCTTGGTGCACCCGCGCGTGCCGTGCCCGGGGCTAGAGTGGAGCGAACGGAGCCCGGGGTCGATCCCCGAGCTCCGCGTGCACGTGACCACGACGTGAGGACCGAGCATGAACCAGACCCGCGGCGCACTCATGGCTGCTGAGATCGCCGAGCAGCCCGAGGCCCTGGCCCGGCTGTTGGAGCCCGAGACGCTGCAGCGGATCGCGGCGCTGGCCGCCACGATCCGCCAGCGCAGTCCCCGGTTCGTCCTGCTCGCTGCGCGCGGCACGAGCGACCACGCAGCGCTCTACGCCAAGTACCTGGTCGAGGTGTCGCTCGGGCTCCCGGCCGGGCTGGCCTCCCCGTCGACCATGACCGCCTACGGCGCCCGCCCGGACCTCTCGGACGTGCTCCTGCTGACCGTGAGCCAGAGCGGGGGATCGCCGGACCTCGTCGAGACCGTGCGCACCGCGCGCTCCGGGGGCGCCACCACCCTGTCGGTGACCAACAACCCCGGCAGCGAGCTCGCCGCCGAGTCCGAGCTGCACCTGGACATCCAGGCCGGACCCGAACGCGCCGTGGCCGCGACGAAGTCCTACTCCGCGCAGTTGCTGGCCCTCTGGCTGATCGTCGAGTCCTTCCGCGGTGGGGACGCCTCGGCGGCCCATGGGATCCCCGAGGCGGCAGCCAGCCTGGTGGACCGACGCGGGGAGGTCGCCACGCTGGCCGCGCGCTACCGGTTCACCGACCGGCTGGTGACCACCGGCCGTGGGTACTCCTACCCGACCGCCCGCGAGGCGGCGCTCAAGCTCATGGAGACCTCCTACGTGGCGGCGCACGCCTTCTCCGGTGCCGACCTGCTGCACGGCCCCCTGGCGATGATCGACCACGACCACCCGGTGATCGCGATCGTGCCCGACGGCCTCGGGGCCGAGGCGATGAAGCCGGTGCTCGAGCGGCTGTCCGACCGCGGCGCGGACGTCGCCGTGTTCGGCGGCTCGGACTCCTCCGGGCTGGGCACCGTGGGCTTCGACCTGGGGTGCCCGGGGATCACCGAGGAGCTGCACCCGGTCGTCGACATCATCCCCCTGCAGCAGCTGGCGCTGGAGATGACCCTGGCGCGCGGGTTCGACCCGGACTCCCCGCGGGGCCTGAGCAAGGTCACCCGGACGCTGTGACCCGGACCGGCCCGCGTTCTCGGCCGTTGCCGGTCACCTGAGTCCGATCGGAGAGGATCCCCATGGCGGTGCGCACGCTGGCCGAGATCGCGGCCGACCGCACCGACCTCGACCCGTCGGCGGTCGCGCGCTGCGAGGTGCTCCGCCGCGACCTGGGGCTGCTGGCCGACCTGGCCTTCTCCGACCTGATCCTCTGGCTGCCGGTCTGGAACCAGGGCGGGTACGTGGCCGCAGCGCAGGTGCGGCCCTCGACGGCCCCGACCCGCTACCCCAACGACCTGCTGGGCACCTTCACCCCGCGGGGGCGGCGCCCGGAGCTCGACCGGGCCTGGCTGGCGCCGGGCCTGGGCACCCTGATGCCGCGCCTGGACCCGCTGCTGCCCGCAGCGGGCGAGGCGATCGGGGTGGGAGTCACCCCGAACGGGCCGTGGATCGCGGCCCTGACCCGCTCGGCCGTACCGGCCTCGCGAGACTCCGGGACCCTCGAACGGGTCTACCTGCGCGCCGCCGACGACCTGTTCTCGATGATCCGCGTCGGGGAGTTCCCCTACCGCGAGGTCAGTGACTCGACCGGTGCGGAGCCGCGCGTGGGCGACGGCCTGATCCGCCTCGACGCCTCGGGGGTGGTCGAGTTCGCCAGCCCGAACGCCTCCTCGGCCTATCGGCGCCTGGGGCTGGCCACCGACCTGGTGGGTGCCCACCTGGGGCTGATCTCCGGGCGGATCGCCCGGCGCGGGGGAGCGGTGGACGCGTCGGTGGCCCAGGTCTGCGGTGGGCGCATCCCCGGCGAGGTGGAGCTGGCCTCGGACACCGCTACGGTCACGGTCCGCTCGCTGCCGCTGCGCCGCGCCGAGGGAACCCGCGGATCCCTGGTGCTCGTGCGCGACGTCACTGAGCTCCGCCGCCGGGAGCGGGCCCTGCTGAGCAAGGACGCGACGATCCGCGAGATCCACCACCGGGTGAAGAACAACCTGCAGACGGTCGCGGCGCTGCTGCGCCTGCAGGCCCGGCGCCTCGACGAGCCCGGTGCCGCCGCCGCCCTGGCCGAGGCCGAGCGCCGCGTGGGCGCGATCGCGGTCGTGCACGACCTGCTGGCCCAGGCCAGCTCCGATGAGGTGCCGTTCGACACGGTCGTGGACCGGCTCATCGCCATGGTGCGCCAGACGGCGGCCCCCGAGGTGGGCAGCCGCGCGCTGGTGCGCTCCGGGTCGTTCGGCGCGTTGGGCGCCGAGCGCGCCTCCGCCCTGGCGATGGTGCTCGTGGAGATCCTGGCCAATGCGGTGGAGCACGGCCAGGGAGATGTCGAGGTGAACTGCGCGCGGACCGTCGAGGGGCTGGCGCTGCGGGTCACCGACCACGGGCCCGGGTTCCCGGCCGGGTTCGATGTGGCGGCCTCACCGCGGCTGGGCCTGCGCATCGTGGACACGCTCGTCAGTGAGGAGCTGCGCGGGGCGCTTCACCTGGGCAGCTCGGGTGGGCGGACCGAGGTGCGCGTGGAGATCCCGGCCGTCGAGCGCTAGCCAGGCTGCGGGGGCGGGGGCACGCCACAGCGCCCGGGCCGGTCGGCTCGGGCGCTGTGTGGTCGTGGTGCTGTGGTGCGGGAGATCCCGGTGTCTGTGTCAGTGGGCGCGGGCGCGGGCCCGGGCATTGCGGCGCTTGAGCGCGCGGCGCTCGTCCTCGCTGAGCCCGCCCCACACGCCGGCATCCTGGCCGGTCTCGATCGCCCACTTCAGGCAGACGTCGACGACCTCGCAGCGGTGACAGACGGCGCGGGCCTCCTCGATCTGCATGAGGGCGGGGCCGGTGTTCCCGATCGGGAAGAACAGCTCCGGATCCTCATCACGGCAGGCCGCACGGTGGCGCCAATCCATGAGTTCCCTACTTTCCTGCACCCTGATCCGGGTACGTCATCCACTGCTCCGGTGGCAGGTCCGGGCCCGATTCTGGGCCTCGCAACGCCTCCGGTAGACTCCTCTTCCGGGTGGAACGGGTGTTACCGCCCGGCTGACTGCCGTCAAGGGTTGCAGACGAACCGCCCTGTCACAAGGCTTTTCCCCGGCGTGGGCTGGGTTCAGACTGTCGTGTGCGTCACATTATCGTTCCTATCCCGGTAACAATCGGGCAATCGGCGCCCTCCTGCCCCGTCCCGGCGCGCCTCAGGAGCGGAATCGCCGACGTGGTGGGCGATCCCGGTCGCGGGAAGTTGCTCAGCCGATGATCGTCAGGGCGCGCGGAACCGCCCGGAAATGCACGGCCTCGACCTGGCCCATCAGGTCGCCGTCGATCTGCAGGTTGGCCGGGGCATCGGTGCTGAGGGTGAACTCCGACTCGTCGTGCAGCAGCGTCAGCCCGCCGGCCACCGCACCCCGCCGGCTTCCGCGTAGAAGACGCAGGCCGTACCGGGCGGCCGAGATCGGGCCCAGCGAGTGCGGGGCGAAGACATCGAGCCCCAGGTCGAAGGAGGCCCGCGGGCAGGGGTTCAACGGCAGGGGGCCGAAGAAGGTCCAGGGTGCCGTGTTCTGCACGATCACCATCGCAAGGCCTTCGACGGGCTCCGCCCCGGGCCGGGTCAGCTGGATCGGTGGCGAGTCCTGTGCGGCGCGCAGGTACTCCTGGAACGCGGTCCACGCGTACCGGGTCGGGGTCGCCGTGCGCCCGCTGGTCCGCTGGTCCTCCATGGAGGCGATCACGTTGGCGTCCAGGCCCATCCCGGCGTTGATGGTGAACCAGTGCGAGACGGCTTGGCCGTCCAGGGAGAACCGGGCGTTGCCCAGGCCGATCGTGTGGCTGGAGTCGGTGCGCAGGGACTCCAGGATCATGCCGGTGGCCTCGATCGCGTCGTTGGGGAACCCCAGCGCGCGCGCCATCACGTTGGCCGAGCCGCCCGGGATGGCGGCCAGCATCGGCTGGTGCGTGCCCCCGGAGTTGAGCAGGCCGTTGACCACCTCGTTGATCGTGCCGTCGCCGCCGAGGGTGATCAGCAGGTCCAGGCCGTCGGCCGATGCGGCGAGCTCCCGGGCGTGGCCCTTGTGGGTGGTGGTCACCACGTCGAGGTCGATCTCGTGGCGCAGGGCTCCGGTGATCACGTCGCGCATGGCGGGCGAGGTGGAGGTCGCGTGCGGATTGGCGATGAGCAGTCCGCGCGGCTTCATGGCGCCAACTCTAGGCCCGTAGTCTGCGGCCATGGCTGATCCTGTGCGCCCCCTGGTCCTGATCGCCGGTGCCGAGGCGCTGGCTGCGGGGGTGCTCACCGTCGTGGTGGGGGCCGTGTCGATGACCGGGCGCACCTCAGGGATCTCGCAGGGCGTGGTGCCGGGGGCCACCGTGGCGCTGTGGGCGCTGGCGGTTCTCGCGCTTGGCCTGGTGACCTGGGGGCTGGCGCGCCGGCGCCGGGTCGCCCACACCCCGTTCCTGCTCTGCCAGGCCTTCGCCCTGGTCGTGGCCTGGCCGCTCGTGCGCAGCGGAAGCGCGCTCGACACGGCTGCCGGCGTGGTGCTCGCCGGTGCTGCCGTGGCCGGGCTCGTGATCGGGCTGCGGCCGGGTGTCCGCCAGGCGCTCGGCTGAGCCTCTCCAGGCGGCCGATGCGCGGGACCGCGGGTGCCGCGGCCGCGGCGGTCAGTCGGTGGCCTCGACGAGCCCGCTGCGCAACTGGGCCAGGGACTTGGCGAGCAGCCGTGAGACGTGCATCTGGGAGACGCCGATCCGCTCTGCGATCTGCGCCTGCGTCATGTTCTCGTAGAAGCGCATGTGCAGGATGCGCTGCTCGCGAACCGGCAGGGTGGCCAGCAGCGGGTTGAGGGTCTCGCGGGTCTCCACCTCCCCGAGCTGGGGGTCGTGGTCGCCGAGGGTCTCGGCCAGCGTGGAGCCGGTGTCGGACCCGTCGGAGGTGGCCGCGTCCAGGGAGAGCGTGGAGTAGGCCTGCGCGGACTCCATCCCCTCGAGGACCTCGTCCTCGGTGATGCCCAGGTGTGCCGCGAGCTCGGCGACCGTCGGGGAGCGGCCCGTGCTCTGGCTGAGCTCGGCGGTGGCCCGGCTCAGGGACAGGCGCAGCTCCTGCAGCCGCCGCGGCACGCGGATGGCCCACCCCTTGTCGCGGAAGTGGCGCTTGATCTCGCCGACCATGGTCGGGGTGGCGAAGGTGGAGAACTCCACCCCGCGGTCGGGCTCGAAGCGGTCGACCGCCTTGAGCAGGCCGATGGTGGCCACCTGGGTCAGGTCGTCCAGCGGCTCGCCGCGGTCGCGGAACCGGCGGGCGAGGAAGGCGGCCAGCGGCAGGTGCATCGTGACGAGCTCGTCGCGGGCGCTGGCGCGGCGGGGGTCGTCCTCGTCGAGGTCGGCCAGCATCGCGATCAGCTCGCGCTCCCGGGTGCGGTCCCGCGTGGACCAGCGCGGCTCGCTGGCGGCGGGTTCCTCCTCGGGTTCCGCGTCGGTGACGGGGGTGGCCCCGGCGGTGTCGGGGTCTGCCGGACGGACGGCGGGCGGGGCGCCGCGGGCGTGGGGGCGGCGGAGACGGGGTCTGGGGTGTCGGGTCGCGCGGCGGGGTCATCGGCCGGGCCGGCGGCGGGCTCGTCAACCGATGCGGTGGGCTCGCGCGGAACCGAGTGGTCGCTCACGGCCGCTGCGCCTCGGTTCGGTGCACCGCCATCGAGATCGTCAGGCGCCGGTCGGCCGAGACGGTGGCCACCACCTCGTCGACCAGTGCGGTGAGCACCGTCCAGGTGAAGGTGTCGCGCTCCAGGGCCCGGCCGTGCACGGTGGGCGCCGACATCTCGACGCGCATGCCGTCCGGGGCATCGGGCGTGAAGCGCACGTCGAGCACGGCGCCGTCGGCGGCGTCGCCGAGCAGCAGTGCGGCGGCCTCGTCGACGGCCAGCTTCACGTCCTCGATCCGGTCGATCGTGAAGTCCAGTCGCGCACACATCGCGGAGACGGCCGCGCGCACGAGCACCACGAACGCGCTGTTGGCCGGGATCCGCAGCGTGACGGCCGGGTCGATGTCCACGGCGGCCACGCTAGCCCAATCCGAGTGCCACCGGCGCGCAGCCGCGGTGCCCCGGCCCGTTCGGGTGCATGCTTGGACCGGTGCGTGGCCGGTGTCCGGCCGGTGCCCGGAACCGACGGTGGGAGGGATGCGATGCGGGTCCTGTACGTGTGCACGGCCAACATCTGCCGCTCGGCCTCGGCGGCGCAACTGCTGGCAGATCGGCTCGCTGCGGATCCGATCCTCGGGGCGCTGACCGCCGAGGTGGGTCGCGGCGTGGGGGGGTCCCGCCCGGGGGCACTCGGGATCGACATCGGCTCTGCGGGCACCCACGCCCTCGTGGGAGCATCCGGCTGCTCCGTGGCGCCGGCGCTGGCGACCTCAGCCGACACGCATGCCGCACGGGCGCTGACCCCTGCGCTGATCGGGGCCGCGGACCTGGTGCTGGCCGCCGCCCGGGACCATCGCGCGGTGATCGTCTCGATGGACCACGCTGCGCGCCCGCGCACGTTCACGATCCGGCAGGCGGGGCGGATCGCCGCCTGGCTGGCAGGGAACGGGATGGTGCAGGCCGCCCGGGAGCGCGCGGAGTTCCAGCGGGCGCAGATCGCGGGGCTCGAGGCGCCCGGGGTCGAGGCGGCCGCAGTCGGGTTGGATGGAGCCCAGGGTCGAGGCGCCGGGGTCGAGGCGGCCGCAGTCGGGATGGATGGAGTTCAGGCGGCAGGGGTTCAGGCGGCCGGGGTCGGTTCGGCAGGGGTTCAGCGGCCGGGGTCAGTTCGGCGGGGGTGGAGGCGGCGGGGGTTCGCCTGCCGACCCCGGACTCCACCCGCGCCGCATGCACCGGCGACCCCGCCGCCGGGACCCCCTCCGCGCGGACCCCATCCGCTTGGGCGCAGCGCTTCGCCGCGGGGGATCCGCGGGCCCACGTGCTACCGCTGCCCGCCGACCCCGAGGCCCGATGGAGCTGGATGGTCGCCGAGATGGACGCGGCTCGCGGGATGGCCGTGGCCATGGCGGCCCCGGCCGCTGCGCCGGCCCGTCGATGGCGCTTCCGGGGACCCGCGTCCGATCCGCTGGCCCACGTCTCGCCGGATGACGTCCCCGACCCGCACGTGCGCGGCACCACGCTGCACGCGGTGGCCTACGAGCAGATCGTGGAGTCCACCGACTCCCTGCTCGACCTCATGCGCGCGGTCGTGGCTGAGCGCTGAACGGTGACGCCCGACCGCGGTCGGATCAGGACCCGGTTGGGCCGACGGTGGGGCCCGCGGCCACCGAGCGCAGGGCCTCGGCGCTGAGCCGGTGCACGGTCCACTCGTCCATCGCCGTGGCCCCGAGCGACTCGTAGAAGCCGATCGCCGGCTCGTTCCAGTCGAGCACCCACCACTCGAGTCGTCCGTACCCGCGTTCCACGCAGAGCGCAGCGAGGGTGGACATCAGCAGCTGGCCGTAGCCCGCCCCGCGGAACCGGGGGCGCACGTACAGGTCCTCGAGGTAGATGCCATGGGTTCCCAGCCAGGTCGAGGCGTTGAGGAACCAGAGCGCGAAGCCGGCCAGGCCGCACCCGTCTGGGGCCGGGATGACGTGGCAGTAGGCCGAGGCCCGTCCGTTCGGGGTGGAGGTGCCGAAGAGCAGCTCGTGGAGCGACTCCTCGGTGGCGACGACCTGATCGAGGCTGCGCTCGTAGTCGGCGAGCTCACGCACCAGCGCGAGGATCTCGGGCACATCGGCGGGCTGTGCGGGACGGACCACCTGCCGGGCAGAGGCGTTGGACGCAAGATGTCCTGGTCCTCCGTCGGGTCCCGACTCGGGAACGAGCGAACCGGGGGCGCCGGGGGTCGTGTGACCCTCCAGCGCCCCCGGTTGTGGAGACTGCGCGCTCACGCCTTCTTGGTCTCCCAGAAGATCTCGGCGATCTCGTCGATCTTGGCCAGCAGCGAGTCGGCCACGGCGACGTCGTTGGTGCCCTTGGTGCCGCCGGCTCCCGCGAGTTTCGTGGCCTCGTTGAACAGGCTGTTGAGCTGGGGGTAGGCCTCGAAGTGCGGGGCCTTGAAGTAGTCGGTCCACAGCACCCAGAGGTGGTGCTTGACCTCGTCGGAGCGCTGCTCCTTGATGGCGACGGCGCGGGCCCTGAAGTCCGCGTCGTCGGAGGCGGCGTACTTGACCATGCACGCCTTGACCGACTCGGCCTCGAGGCGGGCCTGGGCGGGGTCGTAGATGCCGCAGGGCAGGTCGCAGTGGGCGTGGACGGTGGTGCGCGGGGCGAGGAACGAGAACATGGGGCCTCCGGGTCGGGTCGGTGCGGTCGGGCGTTCGGCGTGCGTCAGTCGTGCGCGCGGGGTCGACCTCGTGTGCTGCCTCAGTTGCTGCAGGTGTCCCGCGCAGGTGTGGGCCACACTACGCCAGTGCTCGGATTTCGCTACCTGGCCGTCGCCGGGGCCTCGATGGAGCCCGGGCTGCGCGCCGGTGACTGGGTGCTGGCCCGCACGGATGGCGAGGCCCGGGTCGGCCAGGTGGTGGTCGTGGAGCATCCGACGCGGCCCGGGATGCTGCTGGTCAAGCGCCTGGCCGAGCGCCGGCCCGACGGCTACTGGGTCGTGGGTGACTCCCCGGCTGCCTCGACCGACTCGCGTCACTTCGGCGCGGTGCCCGCGGTCGTGGGCCGCGTGATCTGGCGTGTGCGCCCCTGGGGCCGGATCCGCTGACTCCCGGGGCGCGGCCCGGCTGGGCAGCACGGAGGTCCCGATCGACGCGGGCATCGGCCCCACGGCTGCGTCATCCGCCCAATGGCGGTTCCGCCACGCCCCGGTCCGCCCGGCCCCGCCCCCCGGGCCCTCCGCCTCGGCCGGCTCGTCCTCGTTCTCGGTGATCGCGGCCTCACAAATGCGGATCGGACCGTACTCCTCCGCTGACTTGAAGGAGGAGTCCGCCGGCGACTCGGCGACGCGCAGCGGGGCGGTCCACAGGCCCGGAGCACAGGTCTTCACAGGGGGCGGACCATGACGAACCATCTCGTCATGCCGACACACCGGATCGCCGAGCGCCACCCGGTGCCCGCTGACGGGTTGCAGCCCACTGTGGCCCTGCATCAGGACGGGGTCTTCACGCGAGTCCAGGCACGCGCCGATGGCTGGTCGGATTGGTCCCAGAGGCGGCTCATCAGCGCGGGCCAGTGGCGCCAGCTCACCCCGTCGGTGCTGGTGGGGCGACACGTCGAAGTCGGTGCGTGGCAACGTGCACGCGCCGTCTGGCTGGAGAACGGAAGGATCCCCAGCCATGCGACTGCTGGTGCACTCTGGGGTCTCGCCGTCCCGACCCAGTTGCACGGCATCAGTGGCTCAGGTCGCAGCGTGACCGGCGTGGTGGACCACCGGATGTCGGTTGAGGGCTCCGAACTGATCGAGGTCTTCGGGATGACGGTAACCGGCTTTGGGCGCACCCTGACCGACCTCCTGTGCGCGACGGATCCAAGCGAGGCCGTCGAGTGGGTCACCGACGGCATGCGTCGGGGCATCCTGGACGTCAAGGACCTGGAGATGGCCGCCGCGGCAGCTGGAAGGCGGCCGGGATCGCGTAGGGCGCGCTCAATTGCCCAGTCGTGTGTCGGTCGGCCGTTCTCCGCGCTGGAGTGGAGGTTCCACCGCCTGGCCATGCGGATCCCCGGCGAGTGGAAGTTCAACGTGCCGATCCGTGACGCCGAGGGCGTGATCGGCCTCGTCGATGCCCTTCATGTCCCCAGCGGCACGGTGATCGAGCTCGACGGAGAGGCGTACCACGGCCCTGCCCGGTTCCAGGCTGACCGTTCGCGCGATCAGCGGTTGGTTGCGGCGGGGTACGTGGTGCTGCGGTTCACGTGGGCGGACGTGGAGAATCGCGAGGAGTACGTGCGCGCGGTCATCCTTCGGACTATCGCGGCTCGCCGGCGTCGCCCCGCTTGAACGCCGAGCAGCGTCACTTTGGCCGCCGGATCCGCTGGCGAACGCTGCAAGGCCCTCGCTGACAGGCACCCTCCGGGCCCGTCCACCTCAGGGGTGGGCGGGCTCGTGTCGTTGAACCCGGCCCTGGGGGGCCGATCGGCAGTGGTCCAACAGAGATCGCGGCGCCGGCCCGCATGCCGTTCTCCATCCGCGTTTCCGAGGCCTGCCTCCTCGCGAATGCGGATCGACGTGGACCCCTCCTCGGATTCGAAGGAGGAGTCGCGGTGGGGAGCGAGCTGCGGCGGGGGTCAGGGGGCTGGGGCCGGCGCACGTGCGCCGGGCCGGGTCAGTTCGTGAGTACGAGCTTGCCGAAGACCTCGCCGGACTGCATCTCGCGCAGGGCCTCGGCGGCCTCGGCCAGGGGGAGCTCGCGGTCGATCAGGGGGCGCAGGCCGGTGGCCCCGCACATCGCCACCAGCTGGGCGAGCTCGTCGCGGGTGCCCATCGTCGAGCCGACCACCGACAGCTGCAGGAAGAAGATCCGCGAGAGGTCCGCCGGCGGCTGCGACCCGGACGTGGCTCCGGAGATGACCACGCGGCCACCGGGCTTGAGGGACTTCAGCGAGTGCGACCACGTCGCCGCCCCCACGCTCTCGAGCACCACGTCGACCCGCTCGGGCAGCCGCGCGCCGGACTCGAAGGCCTCGTGCGCCCCGAGCTCGAGGGCCCGGGCGCGCTTGGCCTCGTCGCGCGAGGTGACCCAGACCCGGTAGCCGGCCTGGCGGGCCAGCATGATCAGCGCCGTCGAGACCCCACCACCGGCGCCCTGCACGAGCACCGTCTGGCCCGGCTGGAGACCGGAGCGCGTGAACAGCATCCGGTAGGCGGTCAGCCACGCCGTCGGCAGGCAGGCGGCCTCTGCCCAGGTGAGCCCGGCCGGCTTGGGCACCAGGTTGCGCCGGGGCACGGCGACCCGCTCGGCGAAGGTGCCCTGGTGCTTCTCGGAGAGCAGCGAGCGCCCCGGGTCGAGGGTCTCGTCGGCGAACTGTCCGTCGGTGATCACGCCGTGGACGATCACCTCGTTGCCCTCGGGGTCAGTGCCGGCGGCGTCGCACCCCAGGATCATCGGCAGCCGGTCGGCGGTGATGCCGACCCCGCGCAGGGTCCACAGGTCGTGGTGGTTCACGCTGGTCGCGCGCACGTCGACCACCACCCACCCGTCGGGCGCCACCGGCTCGGGATGCTCGCCCAGGCGCAGCCCGGCCAGGGGATCCTCGGGGTGGAAGGCGACAGCGCTGGCGGCGAACATGGCCCCGATCCTGCCAGACCCCGCGATGCCCGTCGGGGTAGCCTTGGGGTGTGCGCGGGCGGTGCTCCGCCCGCCGGTGAGATCTGGGCGCCCAGCGCGCTCAGACAGCGGGCGAGAGGCAGCCGTCGTGGCCAATGATGCGGGATCCCGGATGGTCGAGTTCGGCACCAACGAGTGGTTGGTGGACGAGATCTACCAGCAGTACCTGAAGGATCCGCAGAGCGTCGACCGCGCCTGGTGGGACTTCTTCGCCGACTACCGGCAGGGCGAGCCCGGATCGCTGCCCACCCCGCCCGGTGGAACGGGAGCCGGGCCGGACGCCAGCTCGCTGTGGAGCGCGGGGCCGGTTCAGCCGGCGAGCCCGGCGCTTCCGCCCGCCGTCGCTGCCGAGCCCGCCCCGGCTGCGGTGTCCGCCCCCCCGCCCGTCGCCGCCGACACCCCGCCCGCCGCCGACCTCGGGCCCGCGCCGGCTGTCGTCGTGCCGGAGCTCGCCCACACCGTGCCCGCCTACGAGGTGGAGGCCCCGTCCGGCCCGGTCGGCCAGGTGGCCCCCCAGCCGGCCCCCACCACGATCCTGAGCCACACCACCTCCGAGACCGCCGCCCCGCCGCGGATCCTGCGTGGGCCGGCGGCCCGGGTGGTGACCAACATGCAGGCCAGCCTCGAGGTCCCGACCGCCACGTCCGTGCGGTCCATGCCGGCGAAGCTGCTCATCGACAACCGCCTGGTGATCAACAACCAGCTGGCCCGCGGGCGCGGGGGCAAGGTCTCGTTCACCCACCTGATCGGCTACGCGATCGTGCGGGCGCTCAGCGAGATGCCCGAGATGAACGTCGGCTTCACGACGGTCGACGGCAAGCCCGCGGTGGTCACCCACGAGTCGGTCAACCTCGGCCTGGCCATCGACCTGGCCAAGCCCGACGGCACCCGCCAGTTGCTCGTGCCGAGCATCAAGGGTGCCGAGCGGATGGACTTCGCCGCGTTCTGGGCGACCTACGAGGAGATGGTGCGCAAGGCCCGGGCCGCCACCCTGGCCCCCGACGACTTCGCCGGCACCACCGCGACGCTGACCAATCCCGGCACCCTGGGCACGGTGCACTCGGTGCCGCGCCTCATGTCCGGCCAGGGCGTGATCGTCGGGGTGGGCTCGCTGGACTACCCGGCCGAGTGGCAGGGGGCCAATCCCGAGAACCTCGCGCGGGCCGGTGTCAGCAAGATCCTGACGCTGACCTCGACCTACGACCACCGGATCATCCAGGGCGCGCAGTCCGGGGAGTTCCTGCGCCGGGTCCACCAGCTGATCCTCGGCGACCACGGCTTCTACGACGAGATCTTCACCGCCCTGCGGATCCCCTACGAGCCGGTGCGCTGGGCCACCGACATCGCCACCAGCCACGACTCCGACCTGAACAAGACCGCGCGCGTGCAGGAGATCATCCACGCCTACCGCGTGCGCGGGCACCTCATGGCCGACATCGACCCGCTGGACTACCAGCAGCGCAAGCACCCCGACCTCGACGTCGCCGCGCACGGCCTGACCCTCTGGGACCTCGACCGCGAGTTCGCCGTCGCCGGGTTCGCCGGCCAGCAGTTCATGACCCTGCGTGACGTGCTCAAGGTCCTGCGCGACGCGTACTGCCGCACGGTGGGCATCGAGTACATGCACATGCAGGACCCCGAGCAGCGCCAGTGGATCCAGCAGCGCATCGAGAAGGACCCCGACAAGCCCGCCCGCGACGAGCAGCTGCGGATCCTTCGCACGCTGAACTCCGCGGAGGCCTTCGAGACGTTCCTGCAGACCAAGTACGTGGGCCAGAAGCGGTTCTCCCTCGAGGGTGGCGAGGCGGTCATCCCGCTGCTGGACGCGGTGCTCACCGCGTCGGCCCACGACGGCATGGACCAGGTCTGCATCGGCATGCCGCACCGCGGCCGGCTCAACGTGCTGGCCAACATCGCCGGCAAGTCCTACGCCCGGATCTTCAACGAGTTCGAGGGCAACTACGGCGTCGAGAGCGTCCAGGGCTCGGGTGACGTCAAGTACCACCTGGGGACCGAGGGCACCTACAGCTCCGAGGACGGCGACCAGGTCAACGTGTACCTCGCCGCCAACCCGAGCCACCTCGAGGCGGTCAACCCGGTGCTCGAGGGCATCGTGCGCGCCAAGCAGGACCAGCTGCCGCAGGAGCGTCGGCACGCCGTGCTCCCCCTGCTCATGCACGGCGACGCGGCGTTCGCCGGCCAGGGGGTCGTGGCCGAGACGCTGCAACCTCAGCCAGCTGCAGGGCTACCGCACGGGCGGCACGGTGCACGTGATCGTCAACAACCAGGTGGGGTTCACGACCTCGCCGAAGTACAGCCGCTCCACCGTCTACTGCACCGACGTCGCCCGCATGATCCAGGCCCCGATCTTCCACGTGAACGGCGACGACCCCGAGGCCGTGGTGCGCGTGGCGCGGATGGCCTACGAGTTCCGCCAGGCGTTCGCCAAGGACGTCGTGATCGACATGATCTGCTACCGCCGCCGCGGCCACAACGAGGCCGACGACCCGTCGCTGACCCAGCCGACTGATGTACGCCGTGATCGACGCCGAAGCGCTCGGTGCGCAAGCTCTACACCGAGGCCCTGATCGGCCGCGGCGACATCAGCGTGGAGGAGGCCGAGGAGGCGCTGCGCGACTTCCAGGAGCGCCTCGAGCGCGTGTTCCAGGAGACCCGCTCCGGCGGCGACTCGGACTTCAGCGACCACTCTGCGGAGGTGATCACCACCGGCCAGAAGGAGCTCTCCCCGCAGACCCCGGCCTGGGACGTGGACACCTCCATCACCCCGGAGATGGTGGACCTCGTGGTGCGCAGCCAGATCGACCTGCCGGAGGGCTTCACCGCCCACCCGCGGCTGGTCCCGCAGCTGCGCCGGCGCGCCGAGATGGTGGCCTCCGACGCGATCGACTGGGGCATGGGCGAGGCGCTGGCCATCGGATCGCTGGTGCACGAGGGCAAGTGGGTGCGCCTGGCCGGCCAGGACTCCCGGCGCGGCACGTTCGGCCACCGGCACGCGGTGATCGTCGATGCCCGGACGGGCTGGCAGTACAAGCCGCTCAAGCAGTGCTACGCCAACGGCGGCAAGCTGTTCGTCTACGACTCGCTGCTCAGCGAGTACGCCGCGATGGGCTTCGAGTACGGCTACGGCGTGGCTCGCCCCGACGCGCTGGTGATGTGGGAGGCGCAGTTCGGCGACTTCGCCAACGGTGCGCAGATCATCATCGACGAGTTCCTGAGCTCGGCCGAGCAGAAGTGGGCCCAGCGCTCGTCGGTCGTGCTGCTGCTGCCCCACGGCTACGAGGGCCAGGGCCCGGACCACTCCTCGGCGCGCATCGAGAGGTTCATGGCCCTGTGCGCCCAGGACAACATGACCGTGGCCCAGCCCAGCACGCCGGCCTCGTACTTCCACCTGCTGCGCTGGCAGGTGCACTCGCGGCTGACCCGTCCGATGGTCGTGTTCACGCCCAAGTCGCTGCTGCGGGCCAAGGTGTCCACCTCGCTGACCCGCGACTTCACCGAGGGCCACTTCCGGGCGGTGCTCGACGACCGTGGCATCTCCGAGGGCCGCCTGGATCCCTCGGGGATCCGCCGGGTGCTGCTGTGCTCGGGCAAGGTCGCCTACGACCTGATGGCCGCCCGGGACGCCCGCGGCAGGTCCGATGTGGCGGTGCTGCGGATGGAGCGGCTCTACCCGGTGCCCCACCGCACGCTGGTGGACCTGCTCGGCCGTTTCGGCGACGCCGAGGTCGTCTGGGTGCAGGACGAGCCGGAGAACCAGGGGGCCTGGCCGTTCATGAACCAGCACCTGCCCCGGGCGATCAACCGCACCGTGCGCGCGGTGACCCGCACCGCCGGGTCCTCGCCGTCGGTCGGGTCACTGCACCGCCACGAGGAGGAGCAGCGCGGCCTCATGGACCAGGCGTTCGCGTAGGGGGCCGGACGTGTACGACACCGATCGCGGCATCGAGGAGCTCGTCGCCCGCCGGGGCGGCGAGGAGGTCACCCTGGAGTGGCTGGCCGGCCAGCTGGTCACGTTCGTCGACCTGAACCCCCAGTTCGAGACCGCCGTCGAGCGCCTGGCCAGCTGGCTGGCGCGCGACGACGACGAGGTGGAGTAGGCGGGGCGGGCTCAGCCGGGCCCGACCGTGTGCGCCGCGGCGCCCGTGGCCAGCCCGGCCAGGGTCGCGGCGACCAGCGCGCCGAGCGTGGGCAGGTGGTAGCCGCCCTCCTGCACGGCCACCGTCGGCAGGCCCAGTGACCCGAGCAGGGCGCCAGCGGCCCGGTAGCCGTCCCGGCTGACCCGCAGCGGGCTCTCGGGGTCATCGGTGGCAGCATCGACCCCCAGCGAGACGACCAGGGCATCGGCGCCGAAGTTGCGCGCCTCGGCCACGAGCTGCTCGACCGCGGGCAGCCAGCGGTCGTCCCCGGCGCGCGCCGGCAGGGGGAGGTTGAGGTTCGCGCCCAGCCCGCTGCCACGGCCGGTCTCGTCGGCGAACCCGACGAAGTGGGGGAACCAGCCTGCTCCGGGGTCGACATGCACCGAGCCGTAGAACACGTCGCCGCGGTCGTAGAAGATCGCCTGGGTGCCGTTGCCGTGGTGGGCGTCGATGTCGAGGACCGCCACGCGCTGCGCCCCGCGGGCCCGCAGCGCGTCGGCGGCGATGGCGGCGTTGTTCAGGTAGCACGAGCCGCCGAACGCGTCGGCGCTGGCGTGGTGCCCGGGCGGTCGGCACAGGGCGTACGCCAGGCGGGCGGTCCGGGGCGGTCCGTCGGCCCCGGACGGATCGAGTCCGGCACCCGCCACCAGGTCCACGGCGGTCAGCGCCGCCCCGGCAGCGGCTTCGGCTGCG
Source organism: uncultured Actinomycetes bacterium (assembly GCA_963777855.1). GTDB lineage: Bacteria > Actinomycetota > Actinomycetes > S36-B12 > CAIYMF01 > Prado023. The sequence continues at coordinate 56,355 of CAVZRW010000013.1, forward strand.
TCCCACGTGCCGGGACCGATCAGCGTCATCGTGTCGTAGCAGTACTGCCCGGCCCGGGCGTGCGCGGCAGTCGGCCTGCGCACCGGGAGGCCGCCGAGCATGCCGGCGGTGGGGAAGACGTAGGGAACGACCCGGTCCTGGCCGGGGTCCGAGGCGTAGTTGCCCACCATCCAGGCGTCATGGATGGTCTTCAGGTGCTGGATCATCCCGGGGGTGTGCACGGCCAGCAGGGCCGCGGGATCGGGATCGCCGGCGGTGACCTCTGGGTGGCCGGCGCGGATCAGCGCCTCGCGGATCACGTTCACCCGCTCGACCACCTCGGTGCCCGGGGTGCGCACGCCCAGCCAGATCTCCGCCGAGGGCACGTGGCGCCGGGTGCGCGGATGCCACACGAAGGGGATCGGGGCAGCGCCCGGCTGCGGCTGGCTCACGGACCCATCCTGCCATCGGCCTCGCCGCCGGGTGCGGGCGCGGCGGGCGTGGTCCGGCCGGTGGGGTCTGGCGGGCGTGGTCCGGCCGGTGGGTCCCGGCGGGTGGGTCCCGGCGGGTGGGTCCCGGCGGGTGGGTCCCGGCGGGCGGGCCGAGTCGGACTCCCGCCCGAGTGGCCGGGGTCGATGCGGGTGCCGTGGCACGATGCGGCCATGACGACGCTGGCCGACTTGGGGATCACCATCGGGACCCTTCCCCCGGGGCCCACCGACTCGGTGATCGACGTGCCCGGGGTGGGTCTCGGGCATGCCACGATCGTCCGCGACGAGGAGCAGCCGCCGCGCGGTCGCGGCGTGGCCCGCACCGGGGTGACGGTGCTCGACCTCGGCGGGGACCTGTGGTCCCAGCCCGTGCCGGCCGGTGGCTCGGTGCTCAACGGGGCCGGTGAGTGCACCGGGTTCCTCTCGGCCCAGGAATGGGGCCTGGTCGAGTCCCCGGTCTACCTCACCTCGACGATGCAGCTGGGGCGGGTGTACGACTCGGCCTGCCGGATCGCCCTGGCCGAGGCCGCCGGGGTCGCCGACGAGGTGGTCATCCCCGTGGTCGGCGAGTGCGACGACTCGTGGCTGAGCTTCGCCGGTGCGATGCAGGTCGAGCACGACGACGTGCTGGCGGCGCGCCGGGCCGCGCGGGAGTCGGTCGGGTCGGGGGTCCGGCCGCACACCGGGGCGGTCGGTGCCGGCACCGGCATGCTGTGCTTGGGCTGGAAGGGCGGCATCGGCACCGCCTCGAGGGTGGTCCCCAGCGGGCACACGGTCGGCGTCCTGCTGCTGACCAACTTCGGCCAGTGGGACAGGTTGACGGTCGCAGGGGTGCCGGTCGGGCGGATCCTGGGTCGCGGTGGCCTGACCGACGGCCCGAGTGAGGGGGCGATGCCCGCAGGTGCGGCCGGCGTGCCCGCCGGCGGGGGAGCGGCTGCCGGTCACGCGGGTGGTGGGGCGCCAACCCGACCGGGTACCGGGGGGCCGCCGCCGGCCGGGTCCTGCTTGGGCGTGGTCGTCACCGACGCGCCGCTGGACACCCACGGGGCCCGACGGCTGGCCACGCGCATCGGCCTGGGCCTGGCCCGGGCCGGGTCGGTGGCCCACCACGGGTCGGGTGAGATCTTCCTGGGTGTCTCGACCGGCCTGCGCAGCCCGCGGGACATCCGCCCGGGGTCGGCCGGCCTGGGCGGCGCGGCGCTGGACCCGCTGTTCGAGGCCTGCGTGGACGCAGCCGAGGAGGCGGTGATCGACTCGCTGATCAACGCCGCCGACACCGTGGGTCACCGCGGGCGCACCGCCCGGGCGCTGCCGCACGCCGACCTGGCCGCGGCGCTGGACCCCGCCGCCGTGGCAGGATTCCGGGATGCACATGCCCTTCGAGGACCTCCGCCCGGCTGAGCTGCGCGGACACACCTCGATCAAGTGGTCCCACTACGGTCCCGACGTGCTGCCCCTGTGGGTCGCCGAGATGGACGTCCTGCCCGCGCCCGAGGTCCAGCAGGCCCTGGTCGCGGCGGTCCGCGCCGGCGACACCGGGTACCCGGGGTCGGGCCGGACCTACGCGCAGGCGTTCGCGGGCTTCGCCGGGCGCCGCTGGGGCTGGCAGCCCGACCCGGCCCACACCGCGCAGTGTGCGGACGTCATGACCGGCATCCGGGTGCTGGTCGAGAGCCTCACCGATGTCGGGGGCACCGTGGTGATCCCGAGCCCCGTGTACCCGCCGTTCGCCCTGTTCGCCCTGGAGCTGCGCCGGCACGTGGCCACGGTCGACCTCACCACCGAGGGGCGCCTGGACCTGCCGGCGATCGAGGCGGCGCTCTCTGCGGTGCCGGTCGGGCAGCGCCCTGTGCTGCTGCTGTGCAGCCCGCACAACCCGACCGGCGTGGTGCACACGCGCGCCGAGCTGCTCGAGGTGGCCAGGATCGCCGACGCCCGCGGGGCCCACGTCATCGTCGACGAGGTGCACGCCCCGCTCGTGCCCGAGCCGGCGCAGTTCGTCGCGTGGCTGGAGGTGGCCGGCTCGGGCTTCGTGGTCACCTCGGCGGCCAAGGCGTTCAACCTCGCGGGACTCAAGGCCGGCCTGATCGTCGCAGCACCCGAGTCGGCCCCGTTGCTGGCCAACCTGCCCGGGTCGGTGCCCTACGGCGCCAGCCACCTCGGCGTGATCGGGCACAGCGCCGGCTACGCCAGCGCCCCGGACTGGCTCGACGGCGTCAACGCGAACATCGCGGCGAACCGCGACCTGCTCGGCGAGCTGCTCGCCGAGCACCTGCCCGGGGTCGGGTACCGCCCGCCGCAGGCCACGTACCTGGCGTGGCTCGACCTGCGTGAGTACGGGCTGGGCGAGGACCCGGCCGCCGTGCTCCTGCGCGACGCGGGGGTCGCGCTGACCGCCGGGCTGCCGTTCGGGCCCGGTGGCGCGGGGCATGCCCGGCTGAACCTGGCCTGCTCGCGTGAGGTCCTCACCGAGGCGGTAGCGCGGATGGCCGAGGTCCTGGCCGACTCCCTGGAGTAGCCGCGGGCGGGTGGCGGGGCCAGCCCTGCTCGGCCAGCCCTGCTCGGCCAGGCCTACTCGGCCAGCCCTGCTGCGCCGGCCCTGCTCGGCCAGGCCTACTCGGCCAGGTGGCAGGCCGCCGCGTGGTCGGCCTGCAGCGCCAGCACGGCCGGGGACTCCTCGCGGCAGCGCCGCGCCATGTCCTCGGCCAGGCCCGCGCGCAGGGCCGGGCAGCGCGGGTGGAACCGGCACCCGGCCGGCACCCGGGTCGGGTCGGGCGGCTCGCCGACCAGCACGATCGGCTCCAGCCGGGCGATCTCGGGCACCACCGACAGCAGCGCCCGGGTGTACGGGTGCCGCGGGTCGGCCAGCACCTGCTCGGTCGAGCCCTCCTCGATGATCCGCCCGAGGTACATGACCGCGATCCGGTCGGCGATGCTCCAGGCCAGGCCGAGGTCGTGGGTGACCACCAGCAGGGTGAGGCCCAGCTCCTCGCGCAGCCGCAGCAGCAGGGCCAGGATCTCCCCACGCACCGAGGCATCGAGGCTGGAGACCGGCTCGTCGGCGATCAGGATCTCCGGCTCGAGCACCAGCGCCCCGGCGATCACCACCCGCTGGCGCTGGCCGCCGGAGAGCTCGTGCGGGTAGCGGTCCAGGAAGCGCTCGGGCGGGCGCAGGCCCACCCGGGACAGGGCCTCGGCCACCCGTCGCGGCTGGTCGTCCACGCCGTGGATCTGCAGGCCCTCGGCCACCGACTCGTACACGGTCCGCCGCGGGTTGAGCGAGCCCATCGGGTCCTGGAGGACCAGCTGCGCCCGGCGGCGGTAGGCCTTGAGCCCGGCGCGCGAGCGGTCCAGGGGGGCGCCGGCGACGAGGACCTCGCCGGCGGTCACCGGCTGCAGGCCGAGCAGCGCCCGGGCCAGGGTCGACTTGCCGCACCCCGGACTCGCCCACGAGGGCCACCACCTGGCCGGGCTGCACGCTGAGGTTGACCCCGTCGACTGCCCGGGCGCGCTGGCCCCGGCCGCCGGGGAACTCCACCGCGAGGCCGCGCGCCTCCAACGCCGGTGTGGTCATGCGGCACCTCCCACGGGGCCCGGGATGGGCGGGGTCAGGGGGTGGCGGCAGGCCGTGGCGCGCCCGGCCCCGAGGTCGACCAGCGGCACCGAACCGGTGATGCAGTCCTCGCGGACCGCGGGGCAGCGGGGCGCGAACGGGCACCCCTGGCTCACCTCCCCGGGGAACGGGGGGTCACCGGGGAGCCCGGCCGGGTGGTAGCGGAACCGTGGGTCGCCGATCCGGGGGAACGCCTGGGCCAGCGCGCGCGAGTACGGGTGCGCTGGGTTCTCGAAGACCTGGTCGGCGGGGCCCACCTCCACCACCTCCCCGGCGTACATCACCGCCACCTGGGCGCAGGTCTCGGCCAGCACCGACAGGTCGTGGGAGATCAGCACGAGGGTCAACCCGAGGCGGTCCACGAGGTCGGTCATCACCGACAGCACCTGCGCCTGCACCATCACGTCGAGGGCCGTCGTGGGCTCGTCGGCGATGATGATCCGCGGCCGGCAGGCCAGGGCCATCGCGATCATCACACGCTGGCGCTGGCCCCCGGACAGCTGGTGCGGGTAGGCCGCCGCACGGGCCGCGGGCAGGCCGACCTGCTCGAGCAGATCCCCCACCCGGCGCGCCACCTCCGCCCGCGAGACCCGGGGCTCGTGCAGGGCGATCGGCTCGCCGACCTGCTCGCCGATCCGCTGGATGGGGTTCAGCCCGTGCAGGGCGCCCTGGAACACGATCGAGGCCCCCGCCCAGCGCAGGGCGCGCAGCCGCTTGAACGACATGGCCAGCACGTCCTCGCCGTCGACGAGCACCTGACCGGTGACCGTCGCCGACTTCGGCTGCAGTCGCAGCACCGTCGAGACCAGCGTGGACTTGCCGCTGCCGCTCTCCCCGGCGATGCCCAGCGACGAGCCGGCCGGCAGGCTCAGGCTCACCCCACGCACCGCGGGGACCTCCCCCGATCGGGCGCGGTAGGTCAGGTGCACGTCGCGGAACTCCAGCGCGGGCGGGACCGGTCCGGCGGGGGCGCTCATGGCCGGCGCGCTCATGGCCGCAGGCCCATCGCCCGCGGATCCACGATGGCCTCCATCGCCCGACCGATCAGGGTGAACGCGAGCACGACGGCCACCACGCACAGGCCCGGCGGCAGCACGTACCACCACGCCCCGACGGTCATGGCCCCGTTCGTGAAGGCGCCGTCGAGCATGGTGCCCCAGGACGGCCGCAGCGGGTCGCCGAGACCAAGGAAGCTCAGGGTCGTCTCGGACAGGATCGCCAGGGCCACCATCAGGGTGGTGTTGGCCAGCACCAGGGGCATCACGTTGGGCAGCACGTGGCGACGCATCTGGTGCAGGTCACCGCCGCCGAGGGCGCGGGCACGCTCCAGGTACGGCCGCGCCGACACCGACAGCGTCTGGGCCCGGACCAGTCGCGCCGTCCCGGGCCATGAGGTGATCCCGATGACGATGATGATGTTCAGCAGCGAGGCGCCGAGCACGGTGGCCAGGACGATCGCCAGCGGCAGGAACGGGATCACCAGGAACCAGTCGGTGAACCGGTTGAGGGCCGCACCCGTCCAGCCCCGGAAGTGCCCCGACATGACCCCGATGACGGTGCCGATCACCATCGACACCACGGTGGCTGCCAGGCCGACCGTCAGGCTGACCCGGGCGCCCCAGACGAGCAGGGCAAGGATGGACCGGCCGCTCTCGTCGGTGCCCAGCGGGTAGCCAGGGCTCGGCGGGCTCATCGGCGGGCCCGTGGCCTGGGTCACGCTGATCGTCTCCCGCGGGAACAGCCAGGGGGCGAGCACCGCGGCCAGGACGAAGAAGACCAGGATGGCGACCCCGGCCATGCCGGTGCGGCTGCGCCGGAACTGCGCCCAGCCCGATGTGCCGGGCACGCCCGACCCAGCGCCGGGGTCGAGGGCCGGGCCGGCCACGGGGGCACTCATGTGCGCACCCGTGGGTCGAGCACGGCGTAGAGCAGGTCGGCGATGGTGTTGGCCACGATGACCCCGATCGAGAACAGCAGGAAGATGGCCTGCAGCAGGGCGATGTCCGGCCCGCGCAGCGCGTCGTAGCTCAGCAGCCCCAGGCCCGGCCAGGAGAAGACCGTCTCCACGGTGATCGCCCCGGAGACCACGAAGCCGAGGTTCATCAGGATCAGCGTGAGCGTGGGCAGGATCGCGTTGGGCACCGCGTGCCGGCGCCGCACGTCGCGGTCCATCAGGCCCTTGGCCCGCGCCACCGTCAGGTAGTCCTGGCCCATCTCGTCGATCAGCGAGGCGCGCATCACCAGGGCGTACTCGGCCAGGTACACCGCCACGAGGGTGGTGACCGGCAGCACCATGTGCCAGGCCACGTCCAGCCACCCGGCCGGGCTCGACGGGTCGAGGCCGGGGGAGACGATCCCGCCGATCGGGAAGATCCCCGGCACGAACCCGACGCCGACGCCGAACGTGATCAGCAGGATCATCCCGAGCCAGAACTCCGGCATGGAGTACAGCGTCAGGGTGATCCCGGTGCTGACCCGGTCGAAGGCCTGCCCGCGCCTCCACGCTGAGCGGATGCCCAGCCAGGTGCCCAGGACGGAGGCGATCACCATCGCCGTGCCGACCAGCAGCAGGGTCGCCCCGATCCGCTCGCCGATCAGGGTCCACACCGGCTGGTTGTACCGGGCGGAGTTGATCGTCGAGGAGAACGGGTTGGCCAGGTAGGTCAGGAACTGCTCGCCGATCGGCTTGTCCAGCTCCGCGCGCAGGGCCGCGATCTGCTCGGGCGGCACGTTGCGCCCGCGCGTGTAGAGCCCGATCGGGTCCCCGGGCAGCATCCGGAACAGGAAGAAGTTGAACACCACCACGAACAGCAGCGTCGCCAGCCCGGAGGCCACCGAGCGCAGGGCGTAGCGGGCACCGGGGCCCATCGCTACTCGACGTCCTCGTCCGACGAGCGACGCCGGGACAGGAGCACGGCCGCACCGGCGCCCAGGACGACCAGGCCCGCGAGGCCCCCCAGCAGGGCCACGTTCATGCCGCTGTCGGTGGAGCTGCCGGTCCCAGCCGCCTGCCCCGAGTCCCCGTCGTCGCCCGGCCCGTCGGCCCCGGCGGGGGTCATCGACTGGTAGGACCAGGTGCCGAACTGGAACAGCAGGGGCCCGGAGCCCGTGGGCTGCTGGGTGAAGTTGGTGAACCGGTCCGAGCGGTAGGCCTGCAGCAGGTCGTAGTAGTACGTGACGGCGTAGGGAGCCTCGTCGTAGATGATCTGCTGCATCTGCTTGACGATCGCCGCGCGGGCGGCGACGTCGGTCTCCACGGCCTGCTGGGCGTAGAGCGCGTCGTACTCGGGGCTGCAGAAGAACGAGTCGGACAGGCCTGCGTAGATGGTGCCGTCCTCCTTCGAGGAGCGCTGGCCGCAGGTGAACGTCGACAGCTGGTAGTCCGGGTCGGGCTCCACGACCCAGCCCCACTCGAAGAGGTCGAACCGGCCCTGGCCGTTGAGCTCGATGAGGGTGTCCTCGGAGACCATCTTCGGCTCGATCGTGATGCCGAGCGCCTCCAGCCAGCCCTGGACGTAGGTCGACGGTCCGCTGCGAGTCCGCGGACTCCTGGCGGCCGAGCAGCCGGAAGGTCAGCGGCGTGCCGTCCTTGTCCAGGCGCTTGCCGTCGGCGCCGAGCGGGTAGCCGGCCTCGTCGAGCAGGGCCGCGGCCCGGGCCGGATCGTAGCCGAGGGGGGTGGCCGGTTCCAGGTGGAGGTTGGCGTACAGCGGCGGGATGATCGTCGAGCCGGGCGTGCCGTAACCGGAGATGACCCTGCTCACGATCGCCTCGCGGTCGATCGCGTGGTTCAGGGCCTGGCGGACGCGCTTGTCCTTGAGCGCGGGGTGCCCGTCGCCGATGGGCGTGCCGTCGGCCAGGGCAGCGCCGGTGTTGAACCCGATCTCCTGGAACCCGTAGTAGGCCGCCGGTACGGTGGTGATGCTCGGCTCGTCCTTGATCGCGTTGAACACCGTGGCCTGCATGTTGTCGGCGAAGTCGATCTCGCCCTTGCGCAGTGCCTGGGCCACGGCGTCGGGGTTCTTGTAGACCCGGAAGGTCAGCTCCTGGACCGCCGGCTTGGCGCCGAAGTAGTTGGGATTGGCCTCGAAGCGGATGAACTGGCCCTTGCGGCGCTCGACCAGCACGTACGGGCCCGCGCCGACGATCGGGTTGCCCTCGGTCGGCTCGTTGGTGTACGAGCGGACCTCCTTGCCGTCGATCTCGCTCCAGATGTGCTCGGGAAGGATGTAGACCGCCAGGCGCAGCATGATCGGCGAGGGCTTGGCCACGGTGAGCACCAGCGTGGTGTCGTCGGGGGCCTCGGCCTTGGTGATGTTCGCGGTGTAGCCGCCGTAGTTGTTCTTCTCGTACTTGCCAGCGAGGATCCGGTTGAAGGTGTAGGCGGCGTCACGGGCGGTCAGCGGCTGCCCGTCGCTCCACTTCAGGCCCGGGCGGATCCGGTAGGTCCAGGTCGTGCCGTCGGCCGACTCCTGCCAGGACTCCGCGAGGTCGGGCACCGCCGAGAAGTCCTGCGCCGAGCTCGAGGTGAGGCTCGGGTACATCAGCTGGTACATCTCGTACGCGGTCGAGACGATGCCGGTGAACGGGTTCATCGAGTCGACGTCGTCGGTGATCCCGACCGTGAACGGCACCGGCGCTGGCGTCGTGACGGCCGAGGTCGAGGGCGTTGCCGACTCGTCGGCGGTGACGGCGGCGGCCGGTGCGAGCAGGGCTGCGGCGGTGGCCAGCACGGCGGCGGCGCGCGCGGCGATGCGTCGATGGTTCACGGGATTCCCCTCCGTGCTGCGTGCGGCGCGGCGCCCGGAGTCGCAGACCCCGGCACCACCCCTGGTGGACCTGACCGCGTCAGGTGCAGCGAAGGGTAGCCGAGCCGCGAGACGTGCACCCGCCGGCGGGCGCGCCGGGCTGCGACGGGTCGTATCGCACAGGCGGGGCGGGGTGGCGGCCGGTGGTCGATGTGGTCGTGCGAGGGTGCGCGGCACTGCTAGGTTCGGCGGCCATGGCGACGCCCCCGATGGCCCCCCGGACCCCGCACGTGCATGTGCGCCACGACCGGCAGTTCCCCGACGACTACGCGTGGATGACCGACGGTGGGCAGGCGCTGACCGACTACCTGGCCGCCGAGCGCGCGTACTACGCCGAGTCCACCGCCGGGCTGGACCCGATGCGCCGCCGGCTGTTCGACGAGATGGTCGCCCGCACCCCCCTGGCCGAGGAGGGCCCCGCCCACACCCAGGGGCCCTTCGAGTACCGGGACTACGTCGCTGAGGCCGCCCAGCTCGGGCGCTTCGAGCGGCGCACCCCGGGCGGTGCATGGAGCACCCTCCTCGACCTCGACGCCGAGGCTGCCGCCGCGGGCAGCAGCTACGCCGAGCTGGGGGCCCGTGAGGTCAGCCCCGACGCAGGGGTGCTGGCCTGGTCGCTGGACACCACCGGGGACGAGCTCTACACGCTGCGCCTGCGCGACACCGCAACCGGCCAGGACCTCCCGGAGGCCATCCCCGGCACCTACTACGGCGGCGGGTGGTCCGCGGACTCGGGCACGTTCCTCTACACGCGTACCGACCCGGTCTACCGGCCCCACCAGGTGTGGGCCCACCGGGTCGGCACCGATCCGGAGCAGGACGTCCTGATCCTGCAGGAGGACGACCGGCACTTCGAGCTCGTCGTGCGTGCCTCCCGCTGCGGGCGGTGGCTGCTCATCGAGTCCGCCAGCCGGGACACCGCCGAGACGTGGGCGATCCCGGCAGCGGACCCGACAGCACCGCCGGTGAGCGTGGGCGGGCGACGGGCGCGCCACGAGTACCAGGTCGAGCCCGTGGTCGGCGGACCGCGCGCGTTCCTCGCGGTCACCAACCACGGCGGCGCCCGGGAGTTCACGCTCAGCTGGCTCGACCTCGGCCAGGACGACCCGGCGGCGTGGCTGCCCGCCGTCCACGGCCTGCTCCCCGGGGATGGCGAGGACCACGTCCTGCCGCGGCGGTTCACCGGCGTGGACGCCTTCGCCGGGCGCGTGGTGCTCAGCCTGCGGGAGTCGGGCCAGCGCGCCCTCTACCTGGTGCCGGTCGGCCCCGACGGGTTGGACTGGGCGGCCGCCGAGGTGGCGCTGCCCCCGCAGGGCGGCACGATCGAGCTGGGCACCAACGAGGAGTTCGATCCCCGGTTCGTGACGGTCGTGACCCAGAGCAAGGTCGAGCCCGCGACCTGGTGGGACGTGCCGTGGGACGGTGCCGACTGGGAGCCGCGGCACCGAGCCCAGGCGCCCAACCACGACCCGAGCGCCTATGTGGTGCAGCGCCGCTGGGTGACCGCCCGCGACGGGGTGGCCATCCCGGTGACCCTCGTCCACCACCGGGTGACTCCCCTGGAGGGCTCAGCGCCGTGCCTGCTCTACGGGTACGGCGCCTATGAGTACGTCTACGAGCCGGCCTTCAGCCGCGCGCTGCCCAGCGTGCTCGACCGTGGCGTGGTCTACGCGCACGCCCATGTGCGGGGCGGGGGAGAGCTTGGCCGTCAGTGGTGGGACGACGGGCACCTGGCCGCGAAGGCCAACTCGTTCCACGACTTCGTCGACGTGGCCCGCGCGCTGGGAACGGGGCCGGGAGCCATCGTCGACGGCGCGCGGATCGTCGCCCGGGGCGGGTCGGCCGGCGGACTGCTGGTCGCCGCCAGCATGAACGAGGACCCGGAGGCGTTCGCCGGGATCATCGCCGAGGTGCCGTTCGTCGACGTGGTCACCTCGATGAGCGACCCGGACCTGCCGCTGACGGTCGCGGAGTGGGAGGAGTGGGGCGACCCGCGCGAGCGCGAGCAGTTCGACTGGATGATCGCCTACTCGCCCTACGAGAACCTGCCACCGGCCGGACGCCGGCCCTTCGTGATGGCCACGGGCGCGATGAACGACCCGCGGGTACTGGTTCACGAGCCCGCGAAGTGGGTGGCCCGGATGCGCGCCACGGATCCGGCCCACGCGGCGGTGCGCACGCCGGGCCGGCGTGGTGGCGCGCTTCTGCGCGTCGAGCTCGGGGAGGGCTCGCACGGCGGGGCCGCCGGGCGCTACGCGGTGCTCGAGCACGAGGCCGACACCCAGGCGGTCATCCTGGCCGTGCTGGGGATCAGCGGGTAGCGCTGCGGGCCTGCGCGCGGGTGGGCCCGGGTGCAGTCTCGGCGCTGCCGGCGCGCAGGACGACGAGGTCGCGCAGGGCATCCGTGCCGGCCAGGCTGCCCGGGGCGACGGGCAGGTCGGCGCGCGCGGCGGCGGTGACGATCCGGTCGCGCAGCACTCCGTCGGCGATCACGAGACTCACCACCACGAACGACGTGCACCCGTCGATGCAGCGCATCAGCGTGCGGATCCGCCCGAGCGGGCGCCCACCATCGAGGTAGGCCGCCCGGACCGCGCGCGCCCCGGTGGTGGCCGCCAGGTCGGGGCCGTGGGCGCGCACGAGCGCCTCGATCGCCGTGACAGCCCGGGGGTCGCGGGAGCCGGCGGCGGCGAGGATCACCCCCGTCCGGGGACCGATCTCCAGGCGTCCGGCGATCTCCGCGGCGGCGCGCAGCAGCAGCGGGTGCAGGCCCACCGGCGGCGCGGCGGCGACGGACAGGTCAGGTGCAGCCTGGCGCATCGCGCAGACGGCGGCGGGCACGTCGACGCGGGCGTGGTAGGCGGGGCTGACGAGCAGCGGGACGACCGTGGTGCTCGGCTGTCCCGCGTCGGCCAGGCGTCGGGCCACGTCGGCGGGCGAGGGGGTGTCGTGGTCGAGGAAGGCAGGGGTCGCCGGGATCCCGGCGTCGTCCAGCCGGGCGGCCAGCCGCGCGACGTCGTCGCGGTGCCGCGGATCAGGTGAACCATGGGCGAGCAGGGTGAGCATCGGGACCATGGTCACCCCGTGGGGCCGGAACTCACCGCACGGCACGCCGGTCGAGGTCGATCAGCTGATCGCGCAGGCCCACGACCTCGCCGACCACGATCACCGCCGGCCCGGGCAGCGCCGCCTCGGCGACGGCCTGGGCGATGCCCGCCAGGGGTGCGGTGACGGTGCGCTGCTCCGGGGTGCAGCCCCGGCTGATGGCTGCCGTGGGGGTCTGCGGGTCCCGGCCGGAGGCGATCAGCTCGTCGGCGGTTCCGGCGAGGCCCGACAGCCCCATCAGGAGCACGAGGGTGGCATCCGGCGGTGCGGTGCGGGCGGCGTCCAGTGCATTGCCGGCCCCGGCATGCGCGCTGGCGATCACCAGCGACGTGGTGATCCCCCGATGGGTGACCGGGATCCCGGCCGCGGCCGGTACGCTCACCGCCGACGTGACGCCGGGCACCACGTCCACGGGCACGCCGTGGGTCAGGCAGTGCAGGGCCTCCTCTCCGCCACGGCCCAGGACGAACGGATCGCCGCCCTTGAGCCGCACCACTGTCTGCCCGCGCTGGGCCTGCTCCACCAGGATCCGGTTGATCTGTTCCTGCGGGATCGGGTGGTTGCCGGCCACCTTGCCCACGTCGATGACCTCCACCTCGTCGTCGAGGTCGGCCAGCACGCTGGTGGGCCCGAGGCGGTCGGTGACCACGACGTCGGCCCGGGCCAGCCACTGCCGCGCCGCCACGGTCATCAGGTCGGGGTCCCCGGGCCCCCCACCCACGAGCACCACCCGCCCGGACCCGCCTGGGGCCGGGCGGGTCCGGCGCAGGGGGAGGGCGCCGTCGGCCAGCAACCCCGCGAGCGCGTTGCGGATGGCTCGCGCGCGACCCGGGTCCTGGCCGCCTGAGACCGCGACCTGCACGCCGTCCGGGCCCTGGGCCACGGCCGGCACATGCGCTGCGGAGGCTTCGGCGCGGTCGGCCCGGACGCACCAGATGCCATGCGCCTCGGCGCGGTCGGCGATGGCGCCGTCCACGTGCCGGTCGCCCGTGGCCGTGTGCACGAGCCACCATCGGCCGTCGCTCGGCACGACGTCGTCGGCGCTGGCCTCGCGGGCGGTCCACGTCACCTGCCCCGCCTCGACCAGCGCGCGGAGGTCCTCGCACACCGACGGCGCGATCACGTGCACTGCGGCCCCGGCCTCCAGCAGTCCCACGGTGCGCCGGGCCGCCACCGGACCGCCCCCGACGACCAGCACCGGACGCCCGGCCAGGTCGAGCAGCAGCGGGTAGCGCCGGGCGGGCTCGGCCACCGTGGCCGCGCTCACGCCGCCGGCCGGACCATCCCGGCGGCCACCGTGGCCCCGGAGTGGTCATCGATCAGCAGGAACGAGCCCGTGGTGCGCACCCGGTCGTAGACGTCGAGGGCCACCGGCTCGGCCAGGCGCAGCCGGACCTCGCCGATGTCGTTGATCGAGAGGTTCTCCCCGCCGCCGTGGATCTCGAGGCTGTCGATGTCCAGCCGCCCGTCGATGGCCTCGACGAGCACCCGGACGGTCCGGGTGCCCGCCCGCAGCAGCAGCCGCTGGCGGGGCAGGAGCTGCTGGTCGCCCACGATGGTCACCGTCGCCACCACCTCGCGGACCGGCTCCGGCGCGTCCGCCACGCCGGCGATGAGGTCGCCCCGGCTGATGTCGATGTCGTCGGCCAGCCGCAGGCTCACCGACTGGCCCGCCTGCGCCCATGCCAGGGGCCCGTCGTAGGTGTCGATCCCGACGACCGTCGTGCGCGCCCCGGTCGTGGCGATCACCACCACGTCGCCCACGCTGACTGTGCCCGCGGCCACCCGCCCGGCGTACCCCCGGTAGTCGTGGTGCTCGGGGTCCTGGGGCCGGATCACGTACTGCACGGGGAAGCGCAGGGGCTGCTCGGTGGGGTCGCTGCCGACGGGCACCGCCTCGAGGTGCTCGAGCAGCGTGGGACCGCTGTACCAGTCGGCCCGGGTCGAGCGGGTCACGACGTTGTCGCCGTCGAGGGCGCTGATCGGGATCGCCACCACGTCGGCCACCCCATGCGCCCGGGCGTACTCCGTGAACTCCGTGCGGATGTGGTCGTAGACGGCCTGGTCGAAGTCGACCAGGTCCATCTTGTTGACCACCAGCGCAACGTGGCGCACCCCCAGCAGGGCGCTGAGGGCCGCGTGCCGGCGGGTCTGCTCGACCACACCGTTGCGGGCGTCGACCAGGATCAGGGCCAACTCGGCCGTCGAGGCCCCGGTGACCATGTTGCGCGTGTACTGCACGTGCCCCGGGGTGTCGGCGAGGATGAACGACCGGTTCGGCGTCGCGAAGTAGCGGTAGGCCACGTCGATGGTGATGCCCTGCTCGCGCTCGGCGCGCAGGCCGTCGGTGAGCAGCGCGAGGTCCGGCGACGGCCAGGCCGCGCTCGCGGCTGACCCGCTCGATCGCGTCGAGGGTGTCGGCCAGGATCGACTTGGTGTCGTAGAGCAGCCGGCCCACCAGCGTGGACTTGCCGTCGTCGACGGACCCGGCCGTGGCCAGGCGGAGAAGCTCGTGCGCCATCAGAAGTACCCCTCCTTCTTGCGGTCCTCCATGGCCGCCTCGGACATGCGGTCGTCGGCGCGGGTCGCGCCCCGCTCGGTGAGCCGGCTGGCCGAGACCTCGGTGATCACCTCGGCCACCGTCGTGGCGCTCGAGTCGACCGCACCCGTGCAGGACATGTCGCCGACCGTGCGGTAGCGCACCCGGCGGCTCTGCACCGTCTCTCCGAGCCTCGGCCCGCCCCACTCGCCGGGGGTCAGCCACATGCCGCCGCGGGCGAACACCTCGCGCTCGTGGGCGAAGTAGATGCTCGGCAGGGCGATGCCCTCGCGCTCGATGTAGCGCCAGACGTCACCCTCGGTCCAGTTCGACAGCGGGAACACGCGCACGTGCTCGCCAGGCGCATGCCGGCCGTTGTAGAGGTCCCACAGCTCCGGTCGCTGCCGGCGCGGATCCCACTGGCCGAACTCGTCGCGCAGGCTGAAGATGCGCTCCTTGGCCCGCGCCTTCTCCTCGTCGCGGCGGCCCCCGCCGAAGACCGCGTCGAAGCGGTGCTCGGTGATGGTGTCCAGCAGCGGGATCGTCTGCAGCGGGTTGCGGGTGCCGTCGGCGCGCTCGCGCAGGACACCCCGGTCGATCCAGTCCTGCACCTGGGCGACCACCAGCCTCGTGCCGGTGCGCTCGACGGTCTCGTCGCGGTAGTCCAGCACCTCGGGGAAGTTGTGGCCGGTGTCGACGTGCACCAGGGGGAACGGCACGCGGGCCGGGTGGAAGGCCTTGACCGCCAGGTGCAGCATCACCACCGAGTCCTTGCCGCCGCTGAACAGCAGCGCGGGGCGCTCGAACTCCCCGGCGACCTCACGCATGATGTGGATGGCCTCGCTCTCCAGCGTCGACAGGTGGTCGACGTGCAGCCGTGGCGTGTGGCTCAACAGTGCGCTCATGTGTGCAACCCGCATTCCGTCTTGGCCCGGCCCGACCAGCGGCCGGCTCGGGGATCGTCTCCAGGGGCAGTGGGATTCGTGCAGGGCTGGCAGCCGATCGACGTGTAGCCGACCTGGCGCAGCGGGTTGAGCAGGACGCCGTGGACCTCGGCGTAGACCTCGACGTCCTCGTCGGTCCACACGGCCAGGGGGTTGATCTTGACCTTGCCCCGTCGGGCGTCCCAGCCGACCACGTCGATGTCGGTACGGGTCGGGGCGTCCACCCGGCGCATGCCGGTGACCCACGCCGCGTACGGGTCCAGGCCTCGCTCGAGGGGCTCCACCTTGCGCAGCGCGCAGCAGCGGTCGGGGTCCCGGGCGAAGAGCTCGGCACCCTCGGCGGCGTCCTGCTCGGCGACGCTCTGCCGCGGGGTGACGGTGATCAGCGTGATCGGCCGGGTGGCCGCCAGGGCGTCGGCCGTGCCGATCGTCTCGGCGAAGTGGTAGCCGGTGTCGATGAACAGCACGTCGATCTCGGGGATGACCTCGCTGGCCAGGTGCACCAGCACCTCGTCGCCCATGCTGGAGGCGACGACCAGGTCCGTGCCGAAGGTGTCGTGGGCCCAGGCCAGCGCCATGCGCGCCTGGTCGACGGGGTCGGCGAAGCTGGTCACGAGCGCCGCGCCGGCCTCGGCCACCTCGCGTCCCGTGGGAGTGGTGCGGGTCGGGCTCACCGGGGACCTCCTGTGGGATCGGGGTCCACGACGGACCCGCTGGTGGGGGGTGGGGTGATGGGGCTCGGGGTCGGCTCGGCCGTGGGGGCGTCGTGGGGCGCGGGACCGCCGCCGAGGGGGTCGGCGCTCGCCGAGGCCGTCAGCGCCTCGAGACCAAGGAACCGCACCGAGAAGGCGCGCAGGCAGCTGCGGCAGTGCCACGCCCCGTGGGTGGATCCGTGCGGGCGCAGGTCCTCGCCGGCGCAGAACGGGCAGTGGTAGGGCAGCGCCCGCTCGCCCGCCGGCGCGGAGGAGGTGGCCGCGACGGCGCCGGGGCGCGAGGGCGCCGGTGTACTGCCCGGGCCGTGGTCGACCACGCCCACGGCGGGTCGGGTGCCGGTGGTCATCGCAGGGCCTCCTCGTCGGCGCGCAGCACCCAGGAGGCGAACTGCTCGCCCTCGGTGCGCTGCTCCAGGTAGCGACCGGCCAGCCGGTCGACGAAGTCGGGCAGCTCGGCGGCGGTGACCTTCAGGGCGCGCAGCTTGCGCCCGAACCCCGCCTCGTGGCCCAGGGCCCCGCCGAGGTGCACCTGGAACCCCTCGACCGGGGTCCCGTCGGCGTCGGGCACGAGCATCCCCTTGAGGCCGATGTCGGCCACCTGGAATCGCGCGCACGAGTTCGGGCAGCCGTTGACGTGCACCGCCAGCGGGGCGTCGAGCTCGGGCCGACGGGTCTGGATCTCGCCGATCAGGGTGCGGGCGGTGTCCTTGGTGTTGACGATCGCCAGCTTGCAGAACTCGATCCCGGTGCACGCCATGGTCGCCCGCCGCACGGGATGCGGGTGCACGAGCAGGTCGATCTCGGCCAGCGCATCGGCCAGAGCCTCGGCGCGGTCGGGCGCCACGTCGAGGATCACGAACTTCTGCTGCGCGGTGAGCCGGATCCGGCCCGAGCCGAACTCGTCGGCGAGCTCGGCCAGCCGGGCCAGGATCGTTCCGTCGATGCGCCCGACCACCGGCGCGGCGCCGACGTAGACCCGTCCGTCGCGCTGCGGGTGGATCCCGACGTGGTCGCGCTCGCCCGCGGCCACCGCCACCGGGGCCGGGCCGTCGAGCAGGGGGCGCCCGAGGTACTGCGTCTCGAGGACCTCGCGGAAGCGCGCGGCACCCCAGTCGGCGACCAGGAACTTCAGCCGCGCGCGGTTGCGCAGGCGCCGGTAGCCGTAGTCGCGGAAGATCGAGATGACCCCCGCCCAGACCTCGGGCACCTCGGCCAGCGGCACCCACGCGCCCAGGCGCTGGGCCAGCATCGGGTTGGTGGACAGGCCCCCGCCGACCCACACGTCGAACCCGGGCCCGTGCTCGGGGTGCACGACCCCGACGAACGAGATGTCGTTGATCTCGTGGGCCACGTCCTGGCGCGGGGAGCCCGAGATCGCGGACTTGAACTTGCGCGGCAGGTTCGCGAACTCCGGGTCGCCGACGTAGCGGGCGACGATCGCCTCGATCGCCGGGGTGCCGTCGATGATCTCGTCGGCGGCGACCCCGGCGACCGGCGAGCCGAGGACCACGCGCGGGGTGTCCCCGCACGCCTCGGTCGAGCTCAGGCCCACCGCCTCGAGCCGGCGCCAGATCTCGGGCACGTCCTCGATGCGGATCCAGTGCAGCTGGATGTTCTGCCGGTCGGTGATGTCGGCGGTGCCGCGGGCGAAGTCCTGCGAGATCCCGGCGATCGTCCGGGCCTGAGCGCTGCTCAGTGCGCCCCCATCGGAGCGCACGCGCAGCATGAAGAACTCGTCGTCGAGCTCCTCGGGGGGCAGGCTCGCCGTGCGCCCGCCGTCGATCCCGGGGCGGCGCTGGGTGTAGAGGCCCCACCAGCGCATCCGCCCGCGCAGGTCGTCGGCGGGGATGGACGCGAAGCCCTCCGTGGCGTAGATCGTCTCGATCCGCTCGCGGACGTTCAGGCCCCCGTCGGCGGCCTTGAACACCTCGTTCGGGTTCAGCGGGCGCGGTGGATCCCAGGGCCCACTGCCCCTCATCGCGGGGGGCGCCGCCGGCGCGGCCAGCCGCAGCGCGCGCCGCGCGGGCGGGGGGCACGTCCGGGGAGTCCGAGGGTGCTGGTGTGGCGGGCATGGCGTTCTCCGTGGGGTCGGAGGACGAATGCGCTCAAGCCTGACGCGGGATCACGAGAGGTTCCGGCGCCTGGTCGACCGCAGCGTCCGGGGGAGTGCGGGATCAGGCGCAACACATGCAGGAGCACATGAGGCACAGGTCGATGTGGCGGCGCATCACGAGGATGCCCGTCACGTCGCCGGCCAGCATGGTCATGTCAGGAAGGGTGCCCTAACGCGCGAGGGGTGTCCAAACCTGTCCAGATGGTGAGACGGCCGTGTCGCCGGCGATGGGCGCGTGGCGGGGTCGACCAGCGTGCGGATCCTTGCTCGCTACCCTGAGGCCCATGCCCCGGCCGATCCACTACGTGCTCGATCGCTCCGAGTCCTACCACGGCGTGCAGGAGCAGCTGCTCGGTCTCATCGACGCCGCCCTGCCCGGGGCCGGCCCCCACGCGCGGGTACTACCGGGACGGCGCGGTCAACTTCGCCCTGTTCATCCGCGAGCGCGCCGACGTCGTGATGAGCCACGGGGTGGCCGACAAGAACTACTTCTGGACCGCGGACGCCCAGGGCAGGCGCCTGGCCAACGCCCGTACGCACCTGCTGGTGCCCGGCCCCTGGTTGCGGCGACGGATCCTCGAGTCACCCTCGCTCACGCTGCGGCCCGAGCAGGTGCACGACGTCGGCTGGCCCCGGCTGGACGTGCTCATCCCCCAGGCCAGCCACACCCTCGGCGCGCTTCGCGCGGGGCAGTCCGCCCCGGCCAGTGGCCGCAGGGGCCGGGGCCGGGGCAAGCCGCGCATCCTGTGGGCGCCGACGCACAACCGCCGCAAGCGCGGCGAGACCGGTCGGGCGACGTCGAGCTTCCCCGCGTTCGAGAACTACCTTCCTGCCCTCGAGCGGTTCGCGCGGGTCGACGTCTCGGTGCACCCGCGCAACCGGCGCGACCACACGCCCACGGGTGCCTCGATGCCCCTGTCGGACATCGTGGTCGCCGACTTCGGGACTACCGTCTACGAGGCCTGGGCGCTCGGCAAGCCCGTGATCTTCCCGCGGTGGCTGCTGGCCGACCGCATCTCCGAGCACCTGCCCGGAAGTGCCGAGGCCCACATCTTCAGCCAGCGCATCGGCTACCACCCCGACTCGTTCGACGAGATGGTCGACATCCTGCGCGCCGGACCGGTGCTCACCCCCGACGTGCGCTCGTTCATGGACGACTTCCTGGCCCCCGAGTACTTCGGCCGCAGCGCGGCTCGGGTCGCCGAGCTCCTCCAGCAGTTCGCCGCCCACTGACCCCCCGGCCCCCGGCCCCGCACCCCGGCCCCGCCCGGCCCCCCCCGCGCACCTGGATTCTCCCGTTCTTGGTCGAATCTCCCGTTGTTCCGGGAGATTCGACCAAGAACGGGAGAATCGTCGCCTGGTCGGCGCGGGCGGCGGGCAGGCGGGCGGCGCAGGGCGGGCGCGCGGGAGGCGCAGGGCAGGCGGGCGCGCCCGGGACGGCGCCCGCCTGGCACATGGGCGCCGGGGTGCGCCGGGGGCACGCCGGCTGCGCAGGGCCTGGGCGGGGTCGGTCAGCGCAGGCGGCGCAGGGCCTTGCGCAGGCCGGTGGTCACGTGCTCGAGCACCTCGATGCGCGCCACGAACTTGGAGTTGGCCGGCACCACGTGCCAGGGGGCGTCGCGCGAGGACGTGCGCAGCACCATCTGGTCGACCGCCTGCACGTACTGGTCCCACTTCTCGCGGTTGCGGTAGTCCTCGTCGGTGATCTTGTGCGCCTTCTCCGGGGTGTTCTCGCGCGCCTGGAACCGGGCGAGCTGCTCCTCGGGGGAGATGTGCAGCCAGAACTTGGCCACGTACAGCCCCCGCTCGACCAGTTGGTCCTCGAAGTCGTTGATCTCGTCGTAGGCCCGCTGCCACTCGGCCGGCGTGGCGAACCCCTCGATCCGCTCGACCAGCACGCGGCCGTACCAGGTGCGGTCGTAGATCACGAACTTCCCTGCCGGCGGCAGGTCGCGCCAGAACCGCCAGAGGTAGTGGAACTTGCGCTCCTCCTCCGTGGGGGCTGCCGTGGAGATGACCCGGTAGTCCCCGGCCTCCAGGGCCTGGGTGATCCGGCGGATGGCGCCGCCCTTGCCTGCGGCGTCCCACCCCTCGAAGGCGAGCACCGTGGACAGCCCCCGCTCGCGGGCCTCCAGCGACAGCCCGTGCAGCTCGCGCTGCAGCCGGTTGAGCTCGATGGAGTACTGCTCGCGCTCGAGGTCGCGCTCGAGGTCGACGGTGTCCAGCACCGTGGACTGGCGCTCGTTGGGCGAGAACAGCTGGTCGCTGACGGCCGGGCCCGGCGACGGGGTCTCGCCCAGCCGGGCAGTGATCGCGTTGAGGATCGTCCGGGCCACGGCCACGTCGCGGTAGCGGGCGTTGGTCGCCTCGATCACCGACCACGGGGCCCCGGCCACCGACGTGCGCCGCAGCAGGCGCTCCAGCTTGTCGCCACCCTCCTCGAGCAGGTCGAGCATCGCCCAGTCGCGCTGGTCGATGCGCCAGCCCTCGTCCTGGTCCTTCTCGGCCTTCTTCATCCGCTTGCGCTGCACCTTGGCGGGGGTGTGCAGGAACACCTTGATGATCAGCATGCCGTCGGCGACCAGGGCCTCCTGCAGCTCCTCGAGGTGGTCGATGGCACGCTCGTAGTCGGTGTCGGAGAGCTCGCCGGCGAGGTTCTCGTTGAGCAGGCGCATGATGCCGCCGGCCATCAGGGCGATCCGGCCCTTGGGCGGCATGTCCCGCCAGATCCGCCAGTACCGCGGCCGCATCGACTCCTCGGCGGTCAGCGGGCCCATCACGTGGGTCTGGATCAGCCGGGCGTCGAGCCACTCGTTGAGCCGGTTCACGACGTCGTTGCCGGCCACCCGGTCGTCGCCGGCCACGAAGAGCAGCACGCCGAAGTCGGCGCTCTTCAGGTCGTACTGGGCGTTGATCAGGTCCACCCGGAGACCCGGCTCGGTCGCCCGGAACTCCTCCTTGGACATCTTGTTGCCCACTTCGGACGCCTCGAGCATCGACTGCCTCCCGGACCGGACGGGGGAGTGCCGCCGGATGGCAGCCGGTTCCCCGGGGCGATTCGTCCCCGGGTGGAAACGTACCGCCGCGGCGCCCGACGACGCCCGACCGGCAGCCGCGGGACGTGGCCGACCCCCGCCGGTCCGGGGCGCCGGCGGGTCTGCGGCCCAGGCCGCGCGGGGGCGGGGGCCTTAGGACGGTTCCGGGGCCGCCGCCGGTCTGCGGCCCAAGCCGCACGTGGGCGGGGCCTTCGGGCGGTTCCGGCCGATCTTCGTGCGGGATCGGCCAGATGTGGCCGATCCCGACCAGCCCATGGCCAATACCGCGCACAGCCGCTGTGGCGGGGCCGGGGCGGGACCCGGGCGGGCCAGGGCTGCGGGCGAGGGCTGGGGTCAGGGGCCGGTGGACTGCTCGCGGTCGGCCCGGTAGGCGGCCACCGCCGTGGGCAGGGTGGGGTGCACGCGGTCGGCACCCACGAGCGCCAGGATCCCCGCCCGCTCGAGCAGCTCGGCGAGCTCCACGTGCACGCGAGCCAGGGCGACCTCGATGTCGCGGGCCTGCAGCTCTCGGACCAGGGACTCCAGGGCCTCCACCGCCGTGGAGTCCACATCCACGTTCGCCTCGCAGTTCAGCAGCACGCGGTGCACCGCGTGTCCCTCGTCGAGGTGGTCCCGAACAGCAGCCAGCACACGCGTGCGGAAGTCCTCGGCGTTGGCGAAGAACAGCGGCGAGTCGTAGCGGAAGACCAGCAGCCCGACGACCTCGGTGGCGTTCGGGTACTCGCCGACGTCATGCATCCCGGCCATCCCCGGGACGTTGCCGAGAACGGCGGCGTGCGGTCGGGCCACCCGGGCCAGCATCGCCACCACCGAGAGCAGCACCGCGAATCCCACGCCGCGCAGCAGGTCGAGGGTCAGCACCGCGACGAAGGCGGCGATCCCGAGCCAGAACTCGGTGCGGCGGAAGTCCCAGAGCCAGCGGAACTCACCGAACTCCACGATGCGGAACGCGGCGAAGACCACGAGCGCGCCCAGCGCGGCCAGCGGGAAGTCCCCCAGAAGAGGTCCGGCGAACAGCAGCACGCACACCACAGCCGCGGTGGTGACCAGGCCGTAGGCCGGTGTGCGGGCCAGCGAGGCCGTGGCCAGGGCAGTGCGCGACCCGCTGCTGGATACGGGGAACCCGCTTGTCAGGCCGGTACCGATGTTGGCCAGGCCCAGGGCGCGCAGCTCAGCGTCGGCGTCGATCTCCTCTCCGTGCTCGGCGAAGGCCCGGGCGGTGAGCACGTTGTCGGTGAACGCCACCACCGCGATCCCTGCTGCGGCTGCCAGGATCGGCAAGACCTGGTCGGCCTCGTACGGCAGGCTCAGGGGAGGCAGCCCGTGCGGGACCTCGCCCACGACCCGGACACCGCGCGAGGAGAGGTCCAGCAGGCTCGTGGCCAGCGTGGCCAGCAGGACGGCGATCAACGGCCACGGCAGGCGCGGCGCCCGTGCGGTACCCACGAAGAGCACGAGGAGCACGCCCAGGCCGAGGGCTGTCGTGGGCGGGTTCGCGTTGCCCAGCTGGCCGACGGCCGAGAGGATCTCGGCGATCGGGGTGGATCCGGAGACCTGGACCCCGAACAACTTGCCCAGCTGACCGGCGATCATGATCACCGCCACGCCCGCGAGGTAGCCGATGAGCACGGGTCTGCTGAGCAGCGCGGCCACGAAGCCCATCCGCAGCAGCCCCGCCACCAGGCACATCACCCCGACGACGAGGGCGCACAGGGCCGCCAGCGCGGCGTAGGTGCGGGCGTCGCCCGCGGCCAGGGGGGCCAGCGCGGCAGCGGTCATGATGGCCGTCGTGGACTCCGGGCCGACCGAGAGCAACCGGGAGGTCCCGGCGAACGCATACACGGCCAGCGGCAGCAGGCAGGCCCACAGGCCGGCGACGGGCTCGAGACCGGCCAGCGTGGCGTAGGCCATCACCTGGGGCACCAGATATGCCGCGACGCCCAGCCCGGCGAACACGTCTGGGCGCACGCAGCTGCGGTCGAAGCGTCGCAGCCGCAGCACGTTGTACGACGTCGGCCGGCCGTTGGTCCCCACGGCCCTCAGTGTGGGGTGCGGCTCGGCCTTGATGCCGCATCTACGCTGGGCACATGTTCCGTTTCCGCCGTCGCCACGACCCGGAGCCGGTCGCCGGACCTGCGGGCCCTGAGCACCCCGGCCCATCGCCGGGGCCGCAGTCGCTGGTGGCGGCGGCCCCCGGTGACCCCGGTGCGGCGAGCGGGGCGACGATCGCGCTGCCGCGCGCCGGCCAGGTCATCGCCGGGGCCACGGGTCCCAGCCTGGCAGCTCCGAGGCCGGCTGAGTCCGAGACATCGCCACGGGGTCCGGTCGAGGGGCCGGCGCCGACGGTCCCCAGCGCTCCCGGGGACGTCCGGCCCGGGGACGGCCAGCTCGGGTACGCCCGCCCCGGCGACCCCCGGCTTGGGTACGACCGCCCGGACGACCCGCAGCTCGGATACGCCCGGCCCGGGTACGCCCGCCCCGGCGACCCCCGCCGGGTACGCCCGCCCCGGCGATCCCCGCCCTGGGTACGACCGCCCGGGCGACCGCCAGCTGGGGTCTGGCCAGCCCGGGTATGCCAACTCCACCCCCACAGTGCCCTCGCGCGCTGCGGACGCCCACACGCAGGTGCTCGACCCCATCGTGGACCCGCAGAACGACCCGGGCGCGTACACCCAGGTGCTGTCCCGATCGGGGTCACCTGCCGAGGACGTGGGGCGCCCAGCCCCAGCGCCCCTGGTCAGCCGTCGGGTGGCTGCCGAGATCGGCATGTACGCGGGCGCCGCGCTGGTCCTGCTGGCCGTCGGGGGGGTGACGGCCCGTGGGTGGGGAGACTGGGCCATCCCGATGCGCGCGGCGGTGAGCATCCTGACCTCGTTGGGCCTGGTGGCGGCGGGGTTGTTCGCGCGCCTTCCGCTGAGCCGGACGCTGGGCGCGGAGCGTCGCCGCGCGGTCTCATCCCTGCTGGTGACCGGCGTCGGGATCGGCGTTGCGGGGGTATCGGCCGTCCTCGGCGCGCAGGGCGCCGCCACAGCCACAGGGGCAGCCGCCCTCGCCGGGGTGCTGGCGTTCGTCCTGGTGAACGCCGCAGCCCGGACCGCGCTGTCGGAGACCGCGCTGCTGGGCTCCCTGGCGTGGCTGACCTGGGTGGTCCTGCCCGACCGGCCCGCCCGCTGGGCTGCGGTGCTCGCCCTCGGCGTGGCGTGGGTCCTGGCGGGGGTGCGCTGGGCCGCCGGTCGGCGCACCGCCGCCGTGGCCGGCGCCAGCGTGGCCCTCGCGGCCGGGGTGGGGGTGGCGGTCGGCCCCTGGGCCTGGCCGGCCCGCCTGGGCCTGGCGGTGGTGGCTGTCCTGGGCCTCGGGGCGTTCCTGAAGGGTCGTGCCAACTACTGGCTCGCCCTGGGGGCTGCCTCGGCCACGGCGCTGGCGGCCTCCGTGGCCGGGGACGTGGTGAGTCCCGCTCTGGCCCTGCTCATCGGGGGACTGGCCACGATGGCGGTCAGTGGGGTCGCCCTGCGCCACGCCCGGCGCGGCTGAGACCCCGCCACGGTGCCCGGCCCGCGCAATGCCGGGCGTGCGACGCCCGGCATTGCGCGTCCGGACTCGACGCCCTGGCCGGACTCGACGCCCCGCCGACGCCCGCCGGCCCCGCCACGCCCGCCCGGCGCCCGGCGCCCGGCCGGGATCCCGCCCACGACACCGAGGAGCCCCGATCCGGTCGGGATCGGGGCTCCTCGTGTGAAAGCCAGTGGTGCTGGCGTCAGAGCGGGCGGACCTGGTCGGCCTGCGGCCCCTTCTGGCCCTGGGTGACCTCGAACTCGACGCGCTGCTCCTCCTCCAACGAGCGGTAGCCGTTGGTCTGGATCGCGCTGTAGTGAACGAAGACGTCTGCGGTGCCGTCGTCCGGGGCGATGAAGCCGTACCCCTTCTCGGCGTTGAACCACTTGACGGTGCCTTGTGCCATGGTGCTGTGTACTCCTCGAACGGTGAGATGAACTGCTGCACGAACGTCTGCGTTCCAACAGCGAGCACACCGTACCCCACAAGGCCCCGCGCACACGCAGGCGCGCACGGGCGAATCTGCGCGCGCGTAGCACGCCTGCCGGCCACCCGGAGCCCGTGTGCGTCGGCCGGGGGTGGCCGGCAGCGCCCGCGAGCCCGTCAGCCGCTGTGGGCCAGGCTGTAGGTCAGCCAGCCTCCGTCGAGGTTGACCACGTCGTACCCCAGCTGGGTGAGCAGCCTCGCCGCGGTGTGCCCGCGCTGGCCGACCTGGCAGTACACGACGACCGGGACGGGCTGGCCGGCGGCGTCCCGAGGGATCTCGGTGTGCCGCGCGCGCAACTCGTCGACGCTGATGTTGACCGAGCCCTCGATGTGTCCCCGACGGTGCTCACCGGGCGTGCGCACATCCACCAGGAGGCGGTCGGTGGCTCCGACCTCGCTCCAGCCGATGGTCCGGGTCGTGCCCGCCATGATGTTCTCCGCGACGTACCCCAGCTGGTTGATCGGGTCCTTGGCCGAGCCGTAGGGCGGGGCGTAGGCCAGCTCCAGGGCGGCCAGGTCGTCGGCGGTGATCCCGCCGGTGATGGCGGTGGCCAGGACGTCGATCCGCTTGTCGGTGCCCACCCCGCCGACACCCTGGGCCCCGAGGATCTGACCCGTCGACGGATCGAAGAGCAGCTTCAGGCTGATCCGCTCGGCACCCGGGTAGTAGCCGGCGTGCGAGCCGGGGTGGGTGTGGACCGCCGCGTACGCCCGCCCTGAGGCCTTGAGCCGCTTCTCGTTGGCGCCGGTCACGGCCACGGTCAGGTCGAACACCTTCACGATCGCGGTCCCGAGCACGCCGCCGAAGCGGATCGTCCGCCCGGAGATGGCGTCTGCCACGAGGCGGCCCTGGCGGTTGGCCGAGTTGGCCAGCGGAACGAGCGTCGCCTCGCCGGTGGTGGCATCCGACTTGTCGACGGCGTCGCCCACGGCATAGATGTGCGGATCGGAGGTGTGCATCTGGTCGTCGACCTTGATCCCGCCCCGGGGCCCGAGCTCGAGGCCGGCCGCGGAGGCCAGCTTCGTGTCGGGGCGCACGCCGATGCTCATGATCACGAGGTCGGCGTCGATCTCGCGGCCGTCGGAGAGCAGCGCCGAGTCCTCGCGGACCTCGGTGACCTGCACGCCGAGGGCGAGGTGCACACCGTGCCTGCGCAGCTCGGCGGCCACGATCGCGGCCATCTCGGGGTCCAGCGGGGCCATCACCTGCGTCCCCAGCTCGACCACCGTCACGTCCATGCCTCGCTCGCGCAGGCTCTCGGCCATCTCCAGGCCGATGAACCCGCCACCCACGATCACCGCGGACAGCGCCGCACCCCCGACCGCCTCCTCGCTGGAGTCCACCGAGAGCAGCAATGAGTCGACGCGCTCCTTGATCCGGTCGGTGTCCTCGATCGTGCGCAGCGTCAGCGCCCGCTCGATGCCCGGGATCGGCGGCACGATCGGCGAGGCCCCGGGGGACAGGACCAGGTGGTCGTAGGTCTCGGTGTACTCGGTGCCGGTCGTGAGGTCCTTCACCGTGACCGTGCGCCCGGCCGGGTCGATGGAGGTGACCTCGGAGTTGACCCGCACGTCGAGGCCGAACCGCGCGTTCAGGCTCCGCGGGGTCTGCAGGAGCAGGTTCCTGCGGTCGGCGATCGTGCCGCCGATGTAGTACGGCAGCCCGCAGTTGGCGAAGGACACGTAACCGCTGCGCTCGAGCACGATGATCTCGTGGGTCTCGTCGAGCCGGCGCAGACGTGTGGCGGCGGACGCCCCACCAGCCACGCCGCCGATGATGATCGTCCTCATGAGTCCTCCTCAGGTTAGGTCAGATGACCCATTTATACCCCCGGGGGTATAAATCCAACCCTATCCTGACCGGGGCGCCGACTCCACCGGGCGACCCCCGGCGCGGCTGCTGGTCCGGCCGGGGACTCGGGTCGGGTGACCGATCCGCCCCGCCGCGGCCCGCGGCCGGCGTTAGGCTCGCCGTCGTGCTGATCCGTCACCTGACCCTGGGCGGGCTGCGGTCGTTCCCGCCCGAGCCCCTGCGCGTGGACCTCGCCCCGCTGACGCTCGTGTTCGGGCCGAACTCGGCGGGCAAGTCCAGCCTGCTCTCGGTGCTGCCGATGCTGGCCCAGACCGCCGCCCGGCCCGACGTGCTCACGATGAGCGGCGACCTCGTCGAGGGCGGCAGCTTCCGGATGGCGGTGCACCGCCACGACCCGCAGACGCCGATGACACTGGGCTTCGGCTGGACCTCCGCGCAGGGCGTGCCCCGCGAGGCCGCCATCGCCTTCCGCTGGGACCCGGCCCGGCGCGCGGCGCTGCGGTCGCGGACCTCGATCATCGAGGGCGGGCGCTCCGGGGTGCTCGAAGGGCCACGGCCCTGGCCGGCCGGCGACGGGCTCGACCTGCACCACCTGGTCACCGACGAGTTCTGGGGGACCCTGGACCGCGTCTACTTCCTGGGACCGATGCGCGCCCGGGCCGAGCGGACCACCCAGGTCGGCCAGGGCATCGAGGACTACGTGGGCCCGGCCGGCGAGGAGATGGCCGCCATCCTGCACGCCCGCCCCGACCTGGTCGCCGGCGTCAACGACTGGTGCGATCGGCTCGGGCTGGGCTACCACGTGCGGATGCTCGACCCGGTCAGCCAGGACATCGTGATGACGGCCGGTGAGTTCTCGGTGCTCGCCCTCGAGGACGTGCGCCACGACCCGCCGGTGCTGGTCTCCTCGCGCGGGGTCGGCTTCGGGGTGGGCCAGGTGCTGCCGATCATCGTGCAGTCCCTGCTGGCCCGCGACGGCCTGATCCTCATCGAGCAGCCGGAGGTGCACCTGCACCCGCGGCTGCAGTCGGCCGTCGGCGACCTGCTCATCGACACCGTGACCAGCGGCCGGGCCCAGATGCTGGTGGAGACCCACTCCGAGCACCTGGCGCTGCGCCTGCTGCGCCGGGTGCGCGAGGGAGCCCTGGCCGCCGAGGACCTCGCGATCCTGTACCTGGACCTCGACGACGAGGGCGCGGCGTTCGTGCGCCGGCTCGAGGTCGACTCCGACGGCGAGCTGGTCGACGGATGGCCCGGCGGGTTCTTCGATGACCGGCTCCGCGAGGTCCTGGGCGGCCTGCGGTGACGGTCGGGCCCCCGCGGCGCACGGTGTTCGGGGTCGGGATCTCGGCCACCGCGCTGCAGGACTCGGCCGGGGACCCGGCGCTGCGCCGCGCGATCCACGAGGAGCTGCTCGAGGACCTCGCCGTCCACGGCCGGCTGGTCTTCACCTCCCAGGCCCACCTCGACCTGTTCGTCCGGGCCGTCTCCACGCTGCCCACCTCGCTGGCCAAGGCCTGGGAGGTGGTCCTGAGCAGCAAGCGCGTGCGGGTGGGCATCGCCACCCCACCCCTGGACCAGGCCCTCGGCGACATGCTCGACCCCGCCCTGATCGAGGCCCAGCTGGCCGACGACCTGGTGCTCGTGCTGGTGGAGACCGACCAGGCCGAGCTTCTCGGCGTCGCCGAGGACGAGTTCTCGGCCGTGACCCCGTCAGGCATGGTGGAGATCGGTCGGATCACCACAGCCGGGCGCACCGGCGTGCTCATGGCCGCCCGGCAGGCGCTCGACGCGCCGCTGCGCGAGGGGGTCAACCGCGAGGTGGAGTGGACCGAGCGGTTCGGCCCGTTGTGCGCCGAGAGCCGGCCGCTGGTCATCTACGACAAGTTCGTCGGCCAGCAGACCGTGCGCCGCTACCTGCACGGGCAGGGCTCGACCGACGGGCTCACCTGGTTCCTTGCCCGGGTCGGGATGACGCCCGGGCGCCGCGTGCGGATCATCACCGCGGTCACCGACACCGTCGACCGGGGGCAGCGCTTCGACGAGGACGCCATGGTCGACGCATTCACCGTGCTGGCCTCGACGCTGCGCGAGCGGGACGTGCGCATCGAGCTGGTGCTGGTGCCCGACCGCGTGCGTGGGGAGGGGGGTCGGCGGATCGAGCGCTTCGGCCACGACCGCCACCTGCGCTTCGGCGAGCGCGCTGCCCTGGCCCTGGGCGCCGGCATGCAGGTGTTCGCCTCGGCCACCTTCCGCGAGACCGTGACCGTCGCCCGGCTGCCCATCGCCGACGCCCTGGCCAGGGAGGAACGAGCCGTCAAGAGCGCCCTGCGCCCGCCCGAGGGCGGCTGGCTGGGCCGGCCGGGGGCGACAGCGCGCAGCTGAGCCCGGTCGGCGAGCGGGCCAGGGCGAGCGGGACGGGCGAGAGCCCCGGACGGGGCGGGGGGGCTGCCGGGGGCGAGCCGAGCGGGCGCCCCGGGCTGAGCAACGCGACCGTCCGCGCTCCGACCACCGGGCCCGGCGGCTGCCGGACCGGCGCCCTATCGAGCCACGGGCTCCCCGGCGACCCAGACGCCCGTCAGCGTGAGCGCGTCGTCGAGGTGGCACAGGTCGGCGCGCGCCCCGACGGCCAGCCTCCCTCGGTCGGTGAGGCCCAGCATCCGCGCCGGCGTCGCGGTGACTGCGGCGAACGCGGCCTCGGGAGTCATGCCGACCTCGGTGATCGCGAAGCGCAGCGCGTGGTCCATGGTCAACGTCGAGCCCGCGATGGCCCCGCCGTCGACGAGGCGGGCGACCCCGTCGACCACGCTCACCGCGAGGTCGCCGAGCATGTAGTCGCCGTCCTGCCCGGCCGCGGCCGTCATCGCGTCGGTGACCAGCACGATGCGACCCTCGGCGGCCCGCTGGGCGAACGCCGCCGACGCCGCATGGACGTGCACGCCGTCGAGGATCAGCTCGTTGACCACCCGCTCGTCCTCGGTGAGGGCCACGATCGGGCCGGGCTCTCGGTGGTTCACCGGCCGCATCGCATTGAACAGGTGGGTGGCGCAGGTGGCCCCCGCCGCGATGGCCGCGCGCACCTGGTCGTAGGTCGCATTCGTGTGGCCGACGGCCGCGATGGCCCCGTTGTCGACGAAGCGGCGCACCGCGTCCACCCCGTGCGGGTACTCGGGAGCCAAGGTGACCATACGGATGGTCCCTCGCCCGGCGGCGATGATCGCCTCGACCTCCTCGGGCTCGGGGTCGCGCAGCGTCGTCGGGTCGTGGGCGCCCTTGTACTCGGCGGCGATCCATGGACCCTCGAGGTGGGAGCCGGCGATCAGTCCCTGCCCGGTCAGCTCGGCCAGCGCCGCCACGTCGGCGGCGAGGGCCTGCGGGTGGGCCGAGACGAGGCTCGCCACGATCGTGGTGGTGCCGTGCTGGCGGTGGGCCTCGGCGAACCGCGCCACCGCCGCGGCGTCGGCGCCGACCACACTGGCCCCGCCGCCCCCGTGGCTGTGGATGTCGATGAAGCCCGGGGACAGGTACCCGCCGCCGAGGGCCACGTCGGCCGGCCGCGGGGGCGCCCCGGAGCCCAGCGCGACGATCGTGCCCCCCTCGACCTCCAGCCACCCGTCGGGGACGATCCCCGAGGCCGTGACCAGGGCTGCACCGGCGAGGATCTGGGTCATGGGTCGATGGTGCCGCGCCGGGCCCCGGGGTCGCCCGCTGGCCAGTGCCCGGCCCGCCATCGGCCCGCTCTCGCGAGGCCGCGCCACACCGGCGACGTGCCCGGACGGGCACGCAGTCCTGGGCGTACGGTCCTGCCATGGCCGACGAGCAGACGCCCGCGAGTGCGACCGCGCGTCGCTGGCGGCCGATCTGGCTGGGCGCCCTCGTGCTCGGTGTCGCCTTCCTGGCCGGCTACGGCATCTGGTACCGGGCCACCGCGGACGGCCCCGGTGGTCCATCCGCCCCGGCGCCGTTGATGGTCGAGGCGCAGTCGCGGGGCACCGCGCTGCCGGCCATCGGTCGGCTGACCGGGATCGACGAGCCGTGCACCGCGTGGCTGCTGGATGCCGGTGCACCGGCCGGTGCCCGGGCCCAGGCGGTGACCACCGCGCGCTGCGTCGGGCTGGTCGACGCCCAGGCGGTCCTCACCGACCGGCCGGTCCGCGGCGCGAGCGTCGAGTTCAACGCCTTCGCCCCGCGCACCGCCGACGACCAGCCCAACCCGGTGGTCGTCGACGTCCGGCGGGTCACCTGGGCCTCGCTGCGGTGGACCGACCTCGCCCTGCTCGAGCTCGGCTCCACCTACGGGGAGCTCGCCGACCGGGGGGTGCTGCCCATCCAGGCCGTGCAGGCGCCTGAAGAAGGTGCCGAGATCCTCGTGGCCGGCGTGCCGGTGGCCGGCATCGCCCCGGACCTGCAGTTCCTGCGCGGCAGCCGATGCCAGCTCGGCGCGGCCAGCGAGGTGCTCGAGTACCGCTGGCTGTGGGCCGACATGAACGCGGTCGCCTGCACGGGGATCCTCGGTGGGTCCCTCGGATCACCGGCGCTGACCTCGTCGGGAGCAGCGATCGGCCTGGTCGCCACCACCACGATCGGCTCCGGTGACGGTCACGAGTGCTTCCTGGGCCGCCCCTGCCAGGTGCGTGACGGACAGGTCCGGCAGCTGGCCGACACCTCCTACCTGGCTGGCGTGGGCGGCCTCGGGACGTGCTTCGTGGACGGCCGGCTGCGTCTGGGCGGCTCGTGCCCGCTCGAGCAGCCCGCGTCGGTCGTCCCCGCGGCATCGGTCGTGCGGACCGCGCGCCCCGGCACCGTGGTGGAGGTCCGCCTCGGCCCGGGTGTGGACGAGGCCGCGGTCGAGGTGGTCTCCGGGCCCCTGGCTGAGGTCGACTGCCGCGATCCCGCCGGCTGGGCCCTGCCCACGGTGCCGACACCGAGTGCCCCGGCGAGCCCGGGCGCCGCGACGGCCATCGACGAGCCCACAGCCACCGGCGAGCCCACCCCGACCGCGTCGGTCACCGCAGGCGCGGACCCGACCGCCGCCGGGTCCGCGTGGCCGCTGCCTGTGCTGCTGCCCGACC
This sequence comes from uncultured Actinomycetes bacterium, assembly GCA_963777855.1. GTDB lineage: Bacteria > Actinomycetota > Actinomycetes > S36-B12 > CAIYMF01 > Prado023. The sequence goes on from CAVZRW010000013.1 coordinate 88,637, forward strand.
GCGACGGCTTCACGCTGGTCTGCGTCGGTTCTGCCGCGCACCCCACCGCGGTGGTCCTCGAGGCCGACGGCACCCCGGCCGACCCCGGCGACATCACGCTGAACCAGGTGGCCGTCCAGGGGGGCGTGCAGGTCCAGCCCGTGGTGGCCGCCCCGGACCTGGTGCGCTTCCGATGGGTCAGCGCCCCGGCCGGAACCATCGACTGCGCCACAGCGGAGGGCTACGTCGAGTACACCGGAACCCCGGCCACCATCCAGGCCGACGACCTGCCCAGCACGGTCTGCGTGCTGGGCTACGACGAGGCCGACAACGAGTCTGCCCCGGCCTCGATCACGGTGGACGGCCTCGCCTCACCCGGCGCGGAGCAGGCCGTGGCTGTCAGGATGGCGCCATGACCGATCCCTCGCACGATGTCCTTCGTTCCGCCGTCGACGGGGCCATGGCCGGCATCCGCTCCGACCTCGAGCTGCTGGTGCGCATCCCCAGCGTCAGCCGCGACGGCGCCAGCTCCCCGGACGTGGCCCGCAGTGCGGAGGCAGTGGCGACCCTGCTCGCCGACGCCGGCATGGGCGAGGTCCAGGTCCTCGACGCCGAGGACGGCGCCCCCGCCGTGGTGGGCCGGATCCCGGCCCCCCCGGGAGCCCCCACGGTGCTGCTCTACGCCCACCACGACGTGCAGCCCGCGGGCAACCTCGCCGACTGGCACAGCGACCCGTTCGAGCCGGTCGAGCGCGACGGCCGGCTGTACGGCCGCGGTGCCGCCGATGACAAGGCCGGCGTCATGGCCCACGTCGGCGCCCTGCGGGTGCTGCGCGAGGCCTACCCGGAGGGACTGCCCATCGGGGTGACGGTGTTCGTCGAGGGCGAGGAGGAGGTCGGCTCGCCGACCTTCGCGGCGTTCCTGGCCGAGTACGCCGACCTGCTGGCCGCTGACGTCGTGGTCATCGCCGACTCGTCGAACTGGGAGGTCGACGTCCCGGCCTTCACCACCTCGCTGCGCGGGCTGGTGGAGGCCTACGTGGAGGTGCGCACCCACCACGGGGAGCAGCACTCCGGCGTGTTCGGCGGCCTGTTCCCGGATGCCCTGACCTCGCTGTGCCGGCTGCTTGCCGGGCTGCACGACGAGGCGGGCTCCGTGGCGGTGCCCGGCCTGGTGCATGGCCCCACCCCGGTCGTCGAGCTCGATGAGGCGGCGCTGCGCGCGGAGGCCGGCGTGCTCGAGGGGGTGGCCTCCATCGGTGAGGGCTCGGCGGCCAACCGGATCTGGTCGATGCCGGCGGTCACGGTCCTGGCCATCGACGCCCCCCGCACCGACGCCGCCGCGAACGTGCTGCTGCCGGTCGCGCGGGCCAAGGTCAGCATGCGCATCGCCCCCGGCCAGGACCCGGCTGCGGCCGTGCAGGCGCTCTCCGATCACCTCGTCGCCAGCGCCCCCTGGGGCGTGGCCGTCACCGTCGTGCCCGGATCCACCGGGTCGGCCGTGGCGCTGGTGCCCTCCGGTCCGCAGGCGGAGGTCGCGCGCCAGGCCTTCACCGATGCGTGGGACGGCACGGCGCCGGTGCACATGGGCATCGGTGGGTCGATCCCGTTCATCGCCGACGTCGCCGCCCAGTTCCCCGAGGCCACCATCCTCGTGGTGGGCCCGGGTGACCCGGCCGCCTGCTGGCATGGGCCCAACGAGAGCGTGGACCTCGAGGTGCTGCGCCGGCTGACCCTGGCCGAGGTGCTGCTGCTCGCGGGTCTCGCGGCGCAGGAGGCCTGAGGCCGGGCCCCACGAGGGGGCCTGTTCCGTACGTGCCCCCGGCAGGACCCGTCGGGCCGCCGTGGCGGCCCTCCTCCCGAATCCTGCAAAGGGTTGCACGTACGGAAAAGGCCCCACGAGGGGGCCTGTTCGGTACGTGCCCCCGGCAGGACCCGTCGGGCCGCCGTGGCGGCCCTCCTCCCGAATCCTGCAAAGGGTTGCACGTACGGAAAAGGCCCCACGAGGGGGCCTGTTCCGTACGTGCCCCCGGCAGGATTCGAACCTGCGCGCATGCCTCCGGAGGGCACCGCTCTATCCCCTGAGCTACGGGGGCCAGGGCGTTGCTCATCGTAGCGGGCGGCCCCCGGCCTCCCAAATCGCCCGCCGCTGGGCGCCGCATCGTCCCCACTACGATGACCCCATGACTCCCGACGCCCTCGCCGCCCTCGTCTCGGCGTCCGTGACCGACCTCATCGAGGGGAACAAGATCTGCCTGCCCAAGGGGTACCGGGTCAACGCGCTGGTCGAGCGGCCGAAGAACCGCGAGCACGGCGACTACGCCACCAACGTGGCCATGACGCTGTCCAAGGAGGCGCACACGCCGCCGCGGATCATCGGCGAGATGCTGGCCGCCCAGCTGGCCATCAGCCCGGCGATCGCGCGCGCCGAGGTCGCCGGACCGGGCTTCGTGAACATCACCCTCGAGGCGGCCAGCCAGGGGGAGGTCGCCGCGCGGATCGTCACCGAGGGCGCGCACTACGGCCAGGGAACCTCGCAGGCCGGCCGGTGGATCAACATCGAGTTCATCTCGGCCAACCCGACCGGGCCGATCCACCTGGGCCACACGCGCTGGGCCGCCGTCGGCGACTCCATCGCCCGGGTCCTGGCGGCTCAGGGAGCGGCGGTCACCCGCGAGTTCTACATCAACGACCGCGGCGTGCAGATGGAGCGCTTCGGCGAGTCGCTCATGAACGCCGCTCACGGCCTGCCCGCCCCGGAGAACGGCTACCACGGGTCCTACATCAAGGACCTGGCCGCGGAGATCGTCAGCAACGACCCGGGGATCACCGGCCTGCCGCACGACAGGCAGTTGGCCCTGTTCCGGGACCTCGGCTACCGCCTGCTACTGCAGGCCCAGCAGGAGAGCCTCGTGCGCTTCGCCACGGAGTTCGACGTCTGGTACTCCGAGCGGACGCTGCACGAGTCCGGCGCCGTCGAGCACGCCTTCACCAAGCTGCGCGCGCAGGGCCACGTCTACGAGTCCGACGGCGCGATCTGGCTGCGGACCTCGGACTTCGACGACGACAAGGACCGCGTGCTGGTCAAGGCCGACGGCGAGCTGACCTACTTCGCCTCCGACACCGCCTACTACGTGGACAAGCGCCAGCGCGGGGCGGACCTGTGCATCTACCTGCTGGGTGCCGACCACCACGGCTACGTGAACCGGCTGCGGGCGGTGGCCGCCTGCGCCGGTGACGACCCGGACGTGAACATCGAGGTCCTGATCGGCCAGCTGGTGAAGATGGTCAAGGGGGGCCAGGAGGTCCGGCTGAGCAAGCGGGCGGGCAACATCATCACCATCGACGACCTCGTCGACGAGGTCGGCACCGACGCCGCCCGCTACTCGCTCATCCGCTACCCGGTCGACTCGCCGCTCGTGCTCGACGTCGACCTTCTGCTCAAGCGCAGCAACGACAACCCCGTCTACTACGTGCAGTACGGCTCGGCGCGCATCGCCTCGGTCCTGCGCCACGCCGCGGACCTGGGCATCGACTGGCGCGCCGCCCCCTTCGACCCCGCGCTGCTCTCCCACGAGCGGGAGAGCGACCTGCTGGGCATGCTCGCCGAGTTCCCGCGCGTCGTGGCCTCGGCGGCCGAGCTGCGTGAGCCGCACCGGGTGGCCCGCTACCTGGAGTCCCTGGCCACCGCCTACCACCGGTTCTACGACGTCTGCCGGGTGCTGCCGATGGGCGATGAGCCGGTCGACTCCCTGCACATCGCGCGGCTGTGGCTGTGCGCGGCCTCGCGCCAGGTGCTGGTCAACGGCTTGACCCTGCTGGGAGTCTCCGCCCCCGAGCGGATGTAGGGGTGGCCGAGCAGCCCCCCGCCGAGCCCGTCGGGCCCTCGACGCCCCTGCCGAAGTCGACCGCGCCCGAGCCCGTGACGGCCGCGACCCCCGGACCGCCCGCTGGGTCGCCTGCCGAGCGGCTGCGCGAGGAGGGCGCCTCCCCGGCGCTGGTGAAGTGGCAGGGCCGCATCGACGAGCACCTGCCCACCGCCTCGGGTCCGGTGGGCTTCTGGGCGGCGGTGTACGCCCGCTTCGCCCGCCATCGAGGGTCGGTGCTGGCCGGGGGGCTGGCGTTCTTCGCGCTGCTGTCCCTGGTGCCCTCGCTGCTGGGCCTGGCCTCGCTGATCGTGCTGACCTTCGACGCCGAGACCTTCATCGGCCGACTCAACGAGGCCTTCGTCGACCAGGCCGCCCTGGTCGACCAGGTCGCGGCCTACCTGCTCACGCTGGAGGAATCCGGCGCGGTCACCTTCGGAGCCATCGGTGCCGCGGGCCTGGTCAGCATCGCGATCTCGCTGTACGCGGCCAGCCGGTTCGTGTACGTCGGCCGGCAGGTGCTCGACATCGCCTTCGAGCTGGACCCGGAGCCGCCGAGCTTCCTGAGCCGCGGCATCGCGGTGCTGGTCACCTTCGTGTGCCAGGTGGTCATCGTGATCGCCGTCCTTGTGCTCAGCCTGGTCCCGAGGGTGCTCGACGCCCTGGGCATCGGCGAGTCGGTCAGCCAGCTGATCCGCTACATCCGGCTGCCGTTCGCCCTGCTCGTCGTCTACCTGCTGCTGACCGCGTCGATGCGCTTCGGCACCCGTGCCCGACGGGTCGTGGGTTGGGTGAACCTGGGGGCGGTGGTGGGCACGGTGACGATGCTGCTGGGCACCCTGGGCCTCGGCTGGTACCTGACGGTGTCGGTGACCTACAGCCAGGTGGTGGCCGTGCTCGGCGGCGTGATCGCCCTCGAGCTGTGGCTGTACGTGATCGGTGTGGCGATCGTGATCTCCGCCGAGATCGAGGGCGTGCGGCACGGCTTCCGCCGCCGCGACCTCGGCGCCCCCGATACGTGGACCCCCCCGACCGACGCCCCGCGCAGCCGATTCGGCCTGCCCCGCGCGGCGGGGTCGGCCGGACCGGGCCCCGATCCCTCGTAGGCTCTGCGCATGCGCGCGCATCCTGCCGGCCCCCTGCACGGGGACGGCTTCACCCAGGCCGCCCTCCCGTCGGCGCCCGACCCGGGCGCCCTGGCCCGGATCGACCCGCAGATCTGGCCGGCCACGGCCCGTCGCGATGCCACGGGCGTGCTGACCGTCGGCGGGCGGGCCCTCACGGCCCTGGCCGCGACCCACGGGACCCCCGTGCTGGTCCTCGACGAGGCCGACTTCCGTGCCCGTGCCGCGGCCTTCCAGTCGGCGTACTCCAATGCCGAGCTCCCCGGCACCGTGTCCTACGCGGGAAAGGCGTTCCTGAGCGCCACGACCGTGCGCTGGCTGGCCGAGGAGGGCCTGGGCCTGGATGTGTGCACCGGCGGCGAGCTCGCTCTGGCCCGCGCCGCGGGTTTCCCCGGCGAGCGGATGACGCTGCACGGCAACAACAAGTCCGACGACGAGCTGCGCGAGGGCCTGGCCGCCGGCATCGGGCGGTTCGTCGTCGACTCACTCGAGGAGGTCGACCGGTTGGCCGACCTCGCCGGAGAGGCCGGCGCGGTCGCTGAGGTGCTCGTGCGGGTGACCACGGGGGTCGAGGCGCACACCCACGAGTTCATCGCCACAGCCCACGAGGACCAGAAGTTCGGGCTGTCGCTGTCCTCGGGGGCGGCGCGCCAGGCGGTGCTGGCCATCACCGCGCGGCCCGAGCTGCACCTGGCCGGGATCCACTCGCACATCGGGTCCCAGATCTTCAGCACGTCCGGGTTCGAGGTGGCGGCGCACCGGGTGGTCGGGTTCATCGGCGCCCTGGCCGAGGACGACGGGATCGCCGTGGCCGAGCTCAACCTCGGAGGGGGCATGGGCATCGCCTACATGCCCACCGACGACCCCGTCGCCCCCGTCGGCATGGCTGAGGCGCTGCGGGTGATCGTGGCCGGCGAGTGCGCCCGCCGCGGCATCCCCGTGCCCCGGATCGCCGTCGAGCCGGGTCGGGCGATCGTCGGGCCGAGCATGGTCACCGTCTACGAGGTGGGCACCGTCAAGCCGGTCGAGTACCGCTCGGGGGCCTGGCGGACCTACGTCTCGGTCGACGGCGGGATGAGCGACAACGTGCGCACAGCTCTCTACGACGCCGACTACACGGTGGTGGTCGCCAACCGGGTCTCCCCGGCGCCGGCGATGCTCTGCCGCGTGGTGGGCAAGCACTGCGAGTCCGGCGATGTCGTCGTGCGCGATGCCTGGCTGCCCTCGGACCTCGCCCGCGGGGACCTGCTCGCCGTTGCGGCCACCGGCGCGTACTGCCGGGCCATGGCCTCCAACTACAACATGGTCGCCCGCCCGCCGGTGGTCTCCGTGCGCGGCGGGGTGGACCGAGTGGTGCTGCGCCGGGAGACCCAGGCCGACCTGTTCGCCCTCGACGAGGGCCTGACCCCCACCACCTGACCCCACCACGACCCACTGCGCGGCTGTGCAGTCGAAACCGACGCCCTCACGGTCGGAATCGACTGCACAGGGGGTCCGTGGCGGGGGACGGCGGGGCGTCGGCGGGCTGCGCCGTCGCCTGCGGCGGGGGCGTCGGGGGCTCGGCGGGGCGTGAGAGAATCGCGGCGTCCTGCCGCTACCGGCGCGGCGGACCTGTCCCGACCTGCCAAGGAGTTGCGTCATGGCACCGCCCCCCGCCCCGTTGTCCGTCGTCGTGCTCGGGGGCGGGACGGTGGGCGCGCAGGTCGTGCGGCTCCTCGAGGAGCAGGCCGAGGACCTCGCCGCCCGGGTGGGCGCGCCGCTGGTCGTCACCGGCGTGGGAGTGCGCGACGCGGCGCGCCCGCGGCCCGGCATCCGCCCCGAGCTGCTCGGCACGGACCTCGACGCGCTCGTGGATTCCGGCCCGGACATCGTGGTCGAGCTCATGGGTGGCCTCGAGCCAGCCCGGGGGGTCATCCAGCGCGCTCTGAAGTCCGGTGCGTCGGTGGTCACCGCCAACAAGGCGCTCATCGCGACCGACGGTGCCGCGCTGCACGCCGCCGCGCTCGAGTCGGGCGTCGACCTCATGTACGAGGCCTCGGTGGCCGGCGCGATCCCCCTGCTGCGGCCGCTGCGCGAGTCGCTGGCCGGCGACCGGATCCGGCGCGTGCTGGGCATCGTCAACGGCACCACCAACTTCATCCTGACCCAGATGGACTCCTCGGGGGCCTCGTTCGCCGACGCCCTCGGCCAGGCGCAGGCCCTGGGCTACGCCGAGGCCGACCCCACTGCCGACGTGGAGGGCCTCGACGCCGCGGCGAAGGCCGCGATCCTGGCCTCGCTGGCCTTCCACACGCGGGTGAACCTCGACCAGGTCGACGTCGAGGGGATCAGCGCGGTGACCGCCGCGGACGTGGCGGCCGCGCAGGAGATGGGCTTCGTGATCAAGCTGCTCGCGGTCGCCGAGCTCGTGGACGCCGACGGCCAGCCCGGGGTGTGCGTGCGCGTGCACCCGGCGATGGTCCCGCTGACCCACCCGCTGGCTGGCGTGCGCGACGCGTTCAACGCAGTCTTCATCGAGGCCGACGCCGCGGGCCAGGTGATGTTCTACGGCCGAGGCGCCGGCGGGGCGCCGACAGCCAGCGCCGTGCTCGGCGACATCGTCTCGGCCGCGCGCAACCGGGTGACTGGTTCCACTGCGCCGGGGGAGTCCTCATACGCCGAGCTGCCGGTCCTGCCGATCGGGGCCTCGCGCACTGCCTACTCGATCCACCTGCGGGTGGCCGACCAGCCGGGCGTCCTGGCCGCCGTCGCCGGGGTGTTCGCCCAGCACGGGGTCAGCATCCAGAGCCTGACCCAGAAGGACGAGGGTGAGAAGGCCGAGCTGCTCGTGCGCACCCACCTCGGGCTGGAGGCCGACCTCGCCGCCACCGTGGCCGCACTTCGCGAGCTGCCCGCCGTCGACGCCGTGCTCGGCGTCATGCGCGTCGTGGGGAGCGACCGGTGAGCGCGCAGGCGGGCGCCGCGCCGGCCTCGGCGGTCTCCCGGGCCCGCCCGTGGCGTGGGGTCATCACCGAGTATCGCGACCGCATGGCCCTGCCCGCCGATGCCCCCGTCGTCACCCTGTGCGAGGGCGGCACCCCGCTGGTCGAGTCCGGGTGGCTCTCGGAGCTGACCGGGTGCCGCGTGCTGCTGAAGTTCGACGGCGCCAACCCGACCGGCTCCTTCAAGGACCGGGGCATGACCATGGCCATCTCGATGGCCGCCGCACGAGGGCGCCCGTGCCGTGATCTGCGCCTCCACCGGCAACACCTCGGCGTCGGCGGCGGCCTATGCCTCGCGGGCCGGGATGATGCCCGTGGTCCTCGTGCCGGCGGGCAAGATCGCGATGGGCAAGCTCGCCCAGGCGCTGGCGCACGGCGGGCGGCTGCTGCAGGTCGACGGCAACTTCGACGACTGCCTGCGCGTGGCCCGTGAGCTCAGCGACTCGTACCCGGTCGCCCTCGTGAACTCCGTGAACCCCGCGCGCATCGAGGGCCAGAAGAGCGCGGCCTTCGAGGTGGTCGACGCCCTCGGCGACGCCCCCGACGTCCACGTGCTGCCGGTGGGCAACGCCGGCAACATCACGGCGTACTGGAAGGGCTACACCGAGTACCGCCGCGATGGCCTGGCCTCGCGGGCACCGCGCATGTGGGGCTTCCAGGCCGAGGGCGCGGCTCCGATCGTGCGCGGGGCACCCGTGGCCAACCCCGAGACCATCGCCACCGCGATCAGGATCGGCAACCCGGCCTCCTGGGACTTCGCCGTCGCCGCTCGCGACGAGTCCGGCGGGCTCATCGACATGGTCAGCGACGACCAGATCCTCGAGGCCCACCTGGCGCTGGCCGCGCGTGACGGCCTGTACTGCGAGCCGGCTTCGGCGGCCTCGGTGGCCGGCCTGGTGGCCCGTGCGGCGGCCGGCGGGGTCGACGCCGGCCAGACCATCGTGTGCACGCTCACCGGGCACGGCCTGAAGGACACCCAGTGGGCTCTGGCCGGGGCCGGCGATCCCACGGTGATCCCGGCGCAGGTACAGGCCGCGGCCCAGGCCCTGGGCCTGGCCGACTGATGCCCGACCAGCGGGTCGTCGTCGAGGTCCCGGCGACCAGCGCCAATCTCGGGCCCGGCTTCGACAGCCTCGGCCTGGCCCTCGGGGTGCGCGACGTGATCGAGGCCGCGTTCACCGACTCCGGTGACGTGCGCGTCCAGGTGGTCGGCGAGGGCCGCGGGCAGGTGCCCACCGATGGGAACAACCTCGTGGCCCGGATCATCCGCACCGGACTGGCCGCGTTCGACGAGTCCGGCGAGCTGGCCCGCCGCGGTCTGGCGCTGACCTGCACCAACGTGATCCCGCACAGCCGGGGGATGGGCTCCTCGGCGGCGGCCATCGTCGGGGCGCTGACCGTCGCCGCGCACCTGTCCGGCAGCCAGGTGTCGCCCGCGCAGATGGTGGCGCTGGCCACACGCCTCGAGGGGCACCCGGACAACGTCGCCCCCGGTGTGCTCGGCGGCGCCACGATCGCGTGGATGGCCCTGGGGCCTGACGGTCCCGGCCACCCCGGCGGCCAGGTGGGGCGGGCCACGTCGATGGCCGTGCACCCCGACATCCAGCCCGTGCTCGCGGTTCCGGCCGACGAGGCCTCGACGTCGCGGGCCCGCGGGGCGCTGCCGGCCACCGTCGCCCACGCCGACGCCGCGTTCAACGCCGCGCGCGCCGCCCTGCTGGTGCACGCCCTCACCGTCGAGCCCGCGCTGCTGCTGGAGGCCACCGACGACCGGCTGCACCAGCGGCAGCGTCGCGCGGTCTACCCAGACTCGATGGCGCTGGTCGAGGCGCTGCGCGAGCGCGGCGTGGCCGCCGCGATCTCCGGTGCCGGCCCGAGCGTGATCGCCCTTGCGGTGGGCGATCGCGCCGACCAGGTCGCCGCACTGGTCGAGTCGCTGGCCGGTCCCGCGGTGCGCGTGCTGCGGCCCGGCGTGTCCGCGCCCGGGGCCCGGCGGATCTGACCCAGGTCTCGACGCCGCCGCGACCCGGGTGCCGCGTGCTGAACGGATCCCCGACACGGGTGCTACCGTGTGCTGAAGGACCAGCACGGATCGGGTGGCCGACACGGCCCCAGCCGTCCCCCTCCCCGGAATTCACCTCCCGTGGCCTGCGTCCCCATCCATGAAAGCGCCGCCCTCGGTTCGGGGCATCCCACCGCAAGCGGCCATCCACCACGAGGACCCACGTGACCGACACGATCAGCATCGAGCAGGAGAGCCCCGCGCGCGAGCGCAAGACCGGCGGCCTGTCGACGATGCTCCTGCCCGAGCTCAAGAAGGTTGCCTCCGACATGGGGCTCAGCGGGGCTTCGACAATGAAGAAGAGCGACCTGCTGGCAGCCATCCGGGCCGCACAGGCCTCCGGCCAGGCCGGCGGATCCGGGCGCTCGTCGCAGCGCCCCGCCGAGCGGGAGGCCGAGCAGGGCACGCGGGCGGAGCACGCCCCCGAGGAGCGCCGATCCGACGAGACCCGCCCGGCCGATGCCGATCAGCCCGCGGGCGAGGGCCGGGCCCCCCGCCAGCGCCGCGAGCGCCAGAACCGCCAGGCGGACCAGGGGAACCAGGACCGCCCCAGCGAGCAGGACGGCCAGGACCGGGCGGGCGAGCAGCGCACCGCCCAGGAGTCCCGCGCCGGTCAGGAGGCCCGCGAGGGCCAGAACGGTCGCGCCGCCCAGGAGGCCCGCGAGGGCCAGAACGGCCAGCAGGGCACCCGCGACTCCCAGCAGGGCACCCGCGAGGCCAACGGTGGCGGCCAGGGCCAGTCCGGGCAGAACGCCCGCGAGGCCAACGGCGGCGGCCAGGGCCAGTCCGGGCAGAACGCCCGCGAGGACCGCTACGCCGACGACGGCACGGGCCGCCGGCGCCGCGGGCGCGACCGCAACCGCAACCGCAACGAGCGCAACGACACCCGTCGTCCAGCCGGCCAGGCCGGCCAGCCCGGGCGCGATGTCGAGCCGGAGATCACCGAGGACGACGTCCTGGTGCCCGTCGCCGGCATCCTCGACATCCTCGAGAACTACGCGTTCGTGCGCACCACCGGCTACCTGCCCGGCCCGACCGACGTCTACGTCTCGCTGTCGATGGTCAAGCAGCTTCGGCCTGCGCAAGGGCGACGCCATCACCGGCCTGGTCCGCCAGCCCCGTGAGACCGACCGCCGCGAGAAGTTCAACCCGCTGGTCAGGGTCGAGACCGTCAACGGCGCCGATCCCGAGGCTGCGCGCAACCGCGTGGAGTTCGGCAAGCTCACCCCGCTCTACCCGGCCGAGCGGCTGCGCCTGGAGACCGACCCGACCAACATGACCACCCGTGTCATCGACCTGGTCGCGCCGATCGGCAAGGGCCAGCGCGGCCTGATCGTCTCGCCGCCCAAGGCGGGCAAGACGATGGTGCTGCAGGCGATCGCCAACGCGATCACCACGAACAACCCGGAGTGCCACCTCATGGTCGTCCTCGTCGACGAGCGGCCGGAGGAGGTCACCGACATGCAGCGCTCGGTCAAGGGCGAGGTCATCGCCTCGACCTTCGACCGCCCGGCCGATGACCACACGACGGTCGCCGAGCTGGCGATCGAGCGGGCCAAGCGGCTGGTGGAACTGGGCCACGACGTGGTCGTGCTGCTCGACTCGATGACCCGCCTGGGCCGTGCCTACAACCTCAGCGCCCCGGCCAGCGGCCGCATCCTGTCCGGTGGCGTGGACTCCGCGGCGCTGTACCCGCCGAAGAAGTTCTTCGGCGCGGCGCGCAACATCGAGCACGGCGGCTCGCTGACCATCCTGGCCACCGCGCTGGTCGAGACCGGCTCGCGGATGGACGAGGTGATCTTCGAGGAGTTCAAGGGCACCGGCAACATGGAGCTCAAGCTCGACCGGCGCCTCGCGGACAAGCGCATCTTCCCGGCGGTGGACGTCGACGCGTCCGGCACCCGCAAGGAAGAGCTCCTGATGAGCTCCGAGGAGCTCAAGATCGTGTGGAAGCTGCGCCGCGTGCTGCACGCGCTGGACCCGCAGCAGGCGATGGAGCTGCTCCTGAGCAAGCTGCGCGAGACCAAGAGCAACGACGAGTTCCTGCTGCAGGTGCAGAAGACCACGCCGACCGCGCCCGGGATGCGCAGCGACGACTGAGCACCATGCACCACGAGCCGGCGCCACGACCTCCACAGGGACCCGCGGGGCCGGCTCGTCGTCGCCGGGGACCCGCCCCGGGGCGGGCTGTGGCCGTACACCGCCACCCTGAGTGCGACGACCACGGGGGCTGAGGTGGCCAGCCGCGCAACCCCCGAGACCGGCGCCGACCCGGGCACCGCGCCCCGGGGCGGGCGGGCCCCGGGTGGCACGTTCTCGGCGTTGCGGATCCCGAACTTCCGGCTCTACTTCGCCGGGCAGTCGATCTCGCTGGTCGGCACGTGGATGCAGATGGTCGCCCAGGCCTGGCTGGTGCTCGAGATCACCGGCTCGGCGACCTGGGTCGGGCTGACCGTCGCGGCCCAGACCCTGCCGATCCTGCTCGTCGGGCCCTACGGCGGGCTCGTCGCCGACCGCGCCGACAAGCGGCGCCTGCTCGTCGGCCTCCAGGTCGTGATGGGCCTGCTCGCCGCCGTGCTCGCCGTGCTCACGCTGAGCGGGTCCGTCGTCCTCTGGCAGGTCGTGGTCCTGGCCTGCCTGCTCGGCCTGACCGACGCCTTCGAGAAGCCGGCCCGCCAGTCGTTCCTCGTCGAGATCGTCGGCCCCGAGTCCGTGCGCAACGCGGTCAGCCTGAATTCCGTCATGGTCAACGCCGCCCGGGTGCTCGGTCCCGCGGTGGCCGGGTTCGTGATCGCCGCTGGGGGACTCGGGGTGTGTTTCGCGATCAACGCCGCCTCGTTCGTGCCGGTGATCCTGATGCTGCTGGCGATGGACGCCTCGGCGCTTCGACCCGCGCCGGCGCAGCCCCACGAGAAGGGCCAGGTGCGCGCCGGGCTGGCCTATGTGCGCCGCGAGCGGGCGCTTGCCGTGCCCCTGCTGATGATGGCGATCATGGGCTGCTTCACCTACGAGTTCCAGGTCACCCTGCCCTACCTGGCCCGCACCACCTTCGACGGCGACGCGCGCACGTACGGGTTCATGACCGCGGCCATGGGCCTCGGCGCAGTGATCGGGGGCCTGTACACGGCGGCCCGCGGCCGAACCGGCGTGCCCACGCTGGTGCGCTCGTCCGTCGTCCTCGGGGTGCTCGTGCTGGCCACCGCCGTGTCCCCGACGGTGGGCGTGGCCCTGGCGCTGCTGGTAGGGGTCGGGGCGGCCAGCGTGTCCCTCATGGCCCGCGGGAACGCGACGATGCAGCTCGCCTCCGACCCCGCGATGCGCGGGCGGGTGATGGCGCTGTGGCTCGTGGCGTTCATGGGCACCACGCCGCTCGGCGGCCCCGTCGCGGGCTGGGTCTCCTCGACGTTCGGCGCCCGCTGGGGCCTGGTCCTCGGCGCTCTCGCATGCTTCGCGGCCGCCGCGATCGGCGCGGCCAGCCACCGCCGCCCCACCCCCACCGCCTGACCACCCCGCCCCATCCAGCGCCGTTTGGGCTCATCCGCGCGGTCGTGGGATACTCGGGCCACCGCGTCCGGTTCACGTGGGTGCACGCCTGCCCCACGACCCGGCGCACGAAGGAGCCAGCAATGAAGTCGGGTATCCACCCCAACTACGTCGAGACCACGGTCACCTGCACCTGCGGGAACACGTTCACGACGCGCAGCACCGCCAAGAGCGGCGTCATCCACGCCGACGTGTGCTCGGCCTGCCACCCGTTCTACACGGGCAAGCAGAAGATCCTCGACACCGGCGGTCGCGTGGCCAAGTTCGAGGCCCGCTTCGGCAAGAAGGCCGACAAGAAGTAGGTTCCGCGAGGCAGCGGAAAACCCCATGTTCGAATCCTGCGTCGCCCTCGTCGAGGAGTACGACGACCTGGAGGGGCAGCTGGCCGATCCGGCGCTGCACGCGGATCCCGCGGCGGCCCGCCGGGTCGGCAAGCGCCATGCCCAGCTCCGGCCGGTCGTGGCTGCGTACCGACAGTGGCTGCAGCTCGGCGAGGACGAGGCCGCCGCGCGTGAGCTGGCCGACGAGGACGCGGAGTTCGCGGCCGAGGCCGAGGCCTCTGCGGCGCAGCGCGAACTCGTCGCCGACCGGCTCACCCTGCTGCTGGTGCCCCGCGACCCGATGGACGACAAGGACGTCATCCTCGAGGTCAAGGCGGGGGAGGGTGGCGAGGAGTCCGCGCTGTTCGCCGGCGACCTGCTGCGCATGTACCTGCGCTACGCCGAGCGCCGCGGGTGGCGTGCCGAGGTCCTCGACTCCGAGGAGTCCGACCTCGGCGGGTACAAGGACGTCAAGGTCGCGGTGAAGGCCCGCGGCACGCTGGAGCCGGGGGAGGCGCCGTACGCGCGGCTGAAGTTCGAGGGCGGGGTGCACCGGGTCCAGCGGGTACCCGTGACCGAGTCCCAGGGGCGCATCCACACCTCGGCCGCGGGCGTGCTGGTCCTCCCGGAGGCCGAGGAGGTCGACGTGCACATCGACCCCAACGACCTGCGCATCGACATCTACCGCTCGAGTGGCCCGGGCGGCCAGAGCGTCAACACCACCGACTCGGCGGTGCGGATCACTCACGTGCCCACCGGCATCGTCGTGAGCTGCCAGAACGAGAAGAGCCAGCTGCAGAACCGCGAGTCGGCCATGCGCGTGCTCCGCGCCCGGCTGCTGGCCGCGGCCCAGGAGGCTGCCGACGCCGAGGCCTCCGACGCGCGCCGGTCCCAGGTCCGCACTGTCGACCGCTCCGAGCGGATCCGCACCTACAACTACCCGGAGAACCGGATCGCCGACCACCGGGTCAACTACAAGGCGCACAACCTCGACGCTGTGCTCGATGGCGAGCTCGACCCCGTGATCACCGCCCTGACCGAGGCCGACCTGGCCGAGCGCCTGGCCAACTCCTGAGGAACCCCGAGGGCCCCACCTCGCTAGTCCTCGATGACGTCGAGGCCCTGTTCGCGCAGCTGTGCCAGGTGGTCCAGCATCTTCGCGAGCACCTCGGGGTCGTGTCCCTGCCAGTCGTGGAGTTCGCTGAGGATGCGCAGCGGATCGCGGGTCCGGTAGGACTGGGTGGGGTTGCCGGGGAATCGCCTGTTGGTGACGTTGGGGTCGTCCTCGAACGGACCGAGGGGCTCGATGACGTAGATGTGACCCCGTTCGCCGCTGCCCGCCATCGCGGTGGCCAGCTCGGCACCCCAGGCGGCCGTCTCGACCAGCGCGGAGAAGTAGATGTTGCGCGACACCCGGCCGTCCTGGTAGGTGGAGCCGTACCCGGCAACCAGCTCGTCGCCGACCTGGAGCATCGCCGTCGTGCCGTGGTAGAACGGCCCCGCAACGTGGGCGCAGCTGTCGTAGGTGACCGGGGTGTGCGTGCGGGATTCTTCGCCCATCGTCTGCCTCCTTCAGGAAGCCCTGGCCCGCCTGGGTGGCGTGCCTCGCCTCGGGCAGGAGAGGGTAGCGCGGCCCGCCGGAGTGTTCCGGCCAGTTTCGCGTGCAGACGGGGAGCCCGGTGTCTGCGCCGCCCACGTCGCGGCCCCCTCGGCGGCTTCGGCGCACCCACGACGACGCTGGGGTCGTAGCCTCAGCCCATGCAGGCCATGCCCAACGCGGTCGATCAGTACATGGCGTCACTGGACGGTGAGGCAGCCGTGATCGCTGAGCAGGTGCGGCAGGCCATCCATCGCGCGGCCCCTGGGATCGACGAATCGGTGCGCTACACCATGCCGTGCTTCTCGCTGGACGGGCAGTACCTGGTCTATCTCGGGGCGTGGAAGAAGCACGTAGGTCTCTACCCGATCCCGGAGTTCGACGGGGACCTGGAGCGGGATGTCGCTGCCTACCGTGCCGCGACGGACACCGTCCGCCTTCCCTACACCAGGCCGATCCCGTACGACCTCGTCGAACGCATCGTCGTGGCGCTGGTGGATCGCACGCGCACCTGAGCCTGCGCTGAGACCCGGTGGCTCCGCGGGGGGATGCGCCCGCCCGGGTGGACGCTGCCGGGGCCACGCCGGACAGCGCGGTCCCCTCCTCAGGCCCGAGGCTCCACGAACAGGCACTGGGCGCTGGTGGCCACAGCCCCCTCGTGGTCGCCGAGCTCACCGGTGGTCCGGCCCACTCCCGCGGCGTCCATCGCGGTGGCGGCGCTCATCCAGATCGACTCGCCCTGCGGCCAGCGGGTCAGGTGCAGCGTCAGGTCGGTGTTGACGAACAGCAGCTGGCCGGGATTGGCCACTGCCGAGATGCCACTGGCCGAGTCGGCCACGACCACCAGCCGTTCGAGGGGGTCGGGGTCCTCGCCGGCGACGAGGGTGACGCGCATCGTCGACCACACGGTCGCCGGACCGGGCTCTTCGAAGGCACCGTCCACCCACTGCCACTCGATCGCGTCGAGGTACCCGGGATGCCAGCCGGGCTGGCGCACGAGTCGCGCGGCGTCCGCGCGCCAGAGCGGGGCCGGGGTGACCGGCGTCTGTGGCAGGTCGGCCACCGGCTCGTCGCGCGTGCGCAGCACCCACGCCCGCACCGTCATGAGCGGGCGATCGGGCTCCTCGGGCGCGGCCAGCGAGGCCTCGGCCAGCGCCACCTTCCGGCCCGGGCGCACGGTCCGCGCAGTCAGCATGAGGTCGCCCACGGGCACGGGGGCCAGGATGTCGAACGACAGCCGGGCAGGCAGGCCCCCGGACGGAAGCCCGCCGAGCCGTCGCACCGCCCGGGTCAGCAGGGCCGAGGGCGGACCCGCGTGCTGCAGACCTGCGGACCAGGGGCCGGTCGTGTGGGTGCTCGCGCGCACCCGGGCGCTGGCACCCAGCTCACCGAGCCCCGACTCGTCGAGGATCTCGTAGAAGGCGTCGGTCACGGTCGCAGTCTGCCCTGACCCCGCATCGGGCCGGTGGCCACCCCGCAGCTACTGGTCGACCGGAACCTCGATGCCGAACAGCGTGTGCATCGCGCGTCGGTAGTCGTCCAGGTCTCCGGTCCGGGCCAGCTCCTGGGCCCGCACCGAGGGCGTGTGCAGCAGCGCGTTGGAGACCCGGCGCAGCGACCGGGCGACCGCCTCGGCGACCTCCGGCGGGTACTTGCGCCCCACGGCCGCCTGCTCGCACTCGATGATCCCCATCACGTGGGCGCGCATGGCCACGACTGCGGGGTCGGCAGCCCGCCCGCCCTCGATGTGCAGGAACGTCTCGGCGGCCTTGGCGACGATCTCCTGGGCATTCAGGATCGCCGCCGCCGCCTCGGTGGGGGCGTGCTCGCCGATGGCCTCGAGGCCGACGACGTCGACGCCCGGCAGCTCGCCGGCCTCGGGGGCCACATCGCTGCGCAGGGCGAGGTCGACGATCGGCAGCGCCGACTGGGCGCCGAACCGGGCCGCCTCCAGCATCTCGCGGGTGAGGACGACCCCGTTCGAGCCCGAGCAGCAGACGACCAGCTCGGCCCGGGCCAGGGCGTCGGGCAGGTCGTCCGGCTGGATCGGGCGCATCGGCGGATGGCTCGCGGCGAACGAGGCGGCCCGGCCGGTCTGCGAGTGGACCCAGGTGTCGGTGCACCCGCGGCGAGCCAGCTCGGCGGTGACCACCCGGGCGTAGGCGCCCGTGCCGATCAGCAGCACCCGGCGCTCGGCGACGGCTCCGTGGCGTGCCTCCACCAGGTCCAGCCCGACCGAGGCCACCGATCGCCCGGCCGCACCGAGGCTGGTGTGGGTCGTGACGGCCTTGGAGGTGGTCAGCGCGCTCTGGAACAGCCTGTGCAGGGTCGGGGACAGCCGCTGGCCGGCGTGGGCCTGCGCGGCGCGCACCTGACCGGCGATCTCGGCCTCGCCGAGCACCATGGAGTCCAGCCCGGCGGTCACCGCCATCGTGTGGGCGACGGCGCCCTCGCCGACGTGCACGTGCAGCGCCTCCACCAGGCCGGTGCCCTCGGGCGCGACGAGCTCGGCGATGGTGCGCGAGGCCAGCTCGACGGTCGGGTGGAAGGCGTCTGCGTCCAGGTACACCTCGAACCGGTTGCAGGTGGAGAGCACGACGACTCCACTGATTCCCGGCGAGGCGAAGAGGCGCTCGGCGAGCTGGTCAGCCACCGGGTCCAGGACGGCAAGCTCATCGGCAGCCACGTCATGGTGGCTGAGCCCGACGATCACCAACGGCATTGGGGAATGGTAGCCCGCCCCGGGCCGTCGCCCTGCGCGGCCCGTCCGCCTGAGCGGGCCGTCCTCCATGCGGGATCAGCCGGGATGCTCGGCTTCACCCGGGCCGTGGGCCGCCTGGCACAAGGCGACGTCCGACCCCCCGCGCGGGTCGGAAGTCCCGACCAGGTCGGCGCTTGCGCCACGTAGGGTCGATGCAACCGGCCTGTGCCGGGCCTGCACGAGGAGGAACCGTGAGCCACCACCGCACCGGTCAGCAGGTCGGGAACCCCGGTGGGCACCCCGAGGGGCGCAGGGTGGGGCACCCCGGCGGGCACCCGGTGGGGATCGGGTCGGTCACTCCGGTGAACTGGGTCTACTCCCGGGCGCCGATGATCGTGTACTGGGAGCTGACCACCGCCTGCGGCCTTGCCTGCCGGCACTGCCGGGCCACCGCCATGCCCGACGCGGCCCCCGGCCAGCTGAGCACCGCGGAGTGCGTGCGGGTGCTCGACGACATCGCCACGTTCGGAGACCCGCTGCCCCACCTGGTCCTCACCGGCGGGGACCCGCTGCGCCGGGCGGACCTCGACCTCCTGATCGGCGAGGCCACCGACCGGGGGATCGGGGTGTCGCTGGCCCCGGCCGTGACCGGCGACCTGACCAAGGAACGCCTCGCGCAGCTGCAGGCCGCCGGCGTCCAGGCCATCTCGCTGAGCCTCGACGGCTCGGACCCCGCTCGCCACGACGGCGTGCGCGGCGTCCCCGGCACCTTCGCGCAGACCATGACTGCCCTCGACTGGGCTGCCGGGCTCGGCCTGCCCGTGCAGGTGAACACCCTCGTGACCGACGTGACGGCCGCAGACCTGCCCGCCATGTACGAGGTGCTCAGGGGCCGGACGCTCATGCGCTGGAGCCTGTTCTTCCTGATCTCCGTGGGGCGCGGGTCGACCCTCACCGAGATGGCCCCGGTCGACGCCGAGCGGCTCATGCGCTGGCTGTTCGACATCGCGGGGCAGGCCCCCTTCCAGGTGAAGACCACCGAGGCGATGCAGTACCGCCGCGTGGCCGTGCGCCAGATGCGCCACCAGGGCATGACCGACGCGCAGATCGAGGCCAGCAGCGTCGGACGCGGGTTCGGCATCCGTGACGGCAACGGCATCGTGTTCATCGCCCAGGACGGCACCGTGAACCCGTCGGGCTTCCTGCCCCTGCCCCTGGGCAACGTGCGCGAGTCCAGCATCGTCGAGCTCTACCGCACGCATCCGGACATGCTCGCGATGCGCGACGTCACCGCATTCAAGGGCCGCTGCGGTCGCTGCTCCTTCGCGCAGTGGTGCGGGGGTTCGCGAGCCCGCGCCTACGCATGGACCGGCGACCCCCTCGAGTCGGACCCCCTGTGCCCCTACGAGCCGCCGGCGCCACGACCGGGCGCGACCCGCGGTCGGGAGCCTGAGCGCCCGGCCATGACCGACGTCCTGATCATCGGGGCCGGCATCACCGGCCTGGCCGCCGCGTGGGAGCTGTCCGGCAGCGGGGCCGAGGTGGTGCTCCTCGAGGCGGGTCCGGTGGCCGGGGGCAAGGTGCGCAGCGAGGCCCGTGACGGCTTCCTGATCGAGCACGGTCCCGACTCGGTGATCACCTACCGCCCCGCGGCTCTGGCCCTCATCCGCGAGCTCGGCCTCGAGCGACCAGGTGATCGGCGTGTGCGAACCCCGCTCGGTGGACCTGCGCGTGGCCGGGCGGATGCGCCCGATGCCCTCGAGCATGGGCATGGTGCTGCCCACCCAGCTCGGGCCGTTCGTGCGCACCCGGATCCTCGGCTGGCCGGCCAAGGCCCGAGCCGCAGCGGACGTCCTGCTGCCCCGGGTGATGACCGAGGCCGACATGTCGATCGGCGCGCTGCTGCGCAGACGGCTCGGTGACGGTGTGGTCGAGCGCTTCGCCGACCCGCTGCTCGGCGGGGTCTACGGGGCCAGCGTCGACGACCTGAGCGTGGACGCCGTGCTGCCGATGCTGCGCACCAGCGAGGCCGAGCACCGCAGCCTGCTGCTGGCCAGCCTGGCCCAGGGCCGCGCCGCCCGGCGGGCCGGGGCGCCGGCCGGCTCGCCCTTCCGCAGCCTGCGCGACGGCATGGGCTCGCTGGTGGACGCACTCGTGGCGGCACTCATCGAGCGCGGGGTGCAGGTCCGCACCAGCTCGGCGGTCAGCGCGCTGGCGGTGCATCCGGCCCGTGTGCACGCCGAGCTGGCTGCAGGCGGATCGATCACGGCCGATGCCGTCATCGTCGCCACCAGCCCCCGCGCCGCAGCCGACCTCGTCGCCCCGTTCGCCGCCTCGGCGGCCGCCGACCTGCGGGCGATCCCGGTGGGCAGCACCTCGTCGGTGAGCCTGGGCTACCGCGCCTCGGCGTTCCCCACGGCCCCGGTCGGGCACGGCTACCTCGAGGCCGGGCCCGACCGTGCCCCCATCAGCGGGGTCACGATCAGCTCGAACAAGTGGGCCGGACGCGCGGCACCCGGCACGGTGCTCGTGCGGGCGTTCGTGCCGGATCGGGTCGGTCCGCTGGCGGCCGCCCCGGACGAGCAGCTGCTGGCGACCGTCTCGGCCTACGTGGGCTCGATCCTGGGCGCCGCAGGGGAGCCCACCCTGCGCCATGTGGTGCGGTGGTCGGGGTCCATGCCGAAGTACGTGGTCGGCCACCGGGCCCGGGTGGCCCGGATCGAGGCTGAGCTCGGCGGTCCCTGTTCGGATCGCCGGCTCGTCGCTGAACGGGGTCGGGGTGCCCGACTGCATCGCCGACGGCCGGCGGGTCGCCGGTGAGGTACGTGCCTGCCTGACCCCGGCGCCGGCCTGAGCAGCGCCGTGGCGCGAGCCCCGGGGATGCGTAGGCTGGGCCGGTGCCGCGCTCCCGTGACCTGCTCGCCGATGCGGCGACGACCCTGGCCGCGGTCGGCGTGCCCAGCCCGCAGGTCGACGCGCTGCTGCTGCTCGAGCACGCGACGGGTCGGCCCCGCCACGAGCTGCGCCTGGGCACCGAGGTGACGGCGGAGCAGGCCGCCGAGTTCGGGGACCTCGTCTCGCGGCGCGCCGAGCGCCTCCCGGTGCAGCACCTCGTCGGCCGCGCGCCGTTCCGCTACCTCGAGCTGCAGGTGGGGCCCGGGGTGTTCATCCCGCGCCCCGAGACCGAGCTGATCGTCGACGAGGTGCTGCGCCACCTGGCGGCCTCGGGCCCCCGCAGCCCGGTGATCGTGGACCTGTGCACCGGCTCCGGCGCATTGGCGATCGCGCTGGCCAGCGAGGTTCCCCGAGCCCAGGTCCTGGCCGTGGAGCTCTCCGACGAGGCGCTGGCCTGGACGGCGCGCAACGTGCAGGCCACGCAGGCGGCCGTGGCCGCGGTGGGCAGCACCCTGACGCTCCTGGCCGGCGACGCGACCCAGGTGGCCGAGCCGGACGGGGCGTGGGCGCGCTGGCGGGGCCGTGTCGACGTGGTGGTGACCAACCCCCCGTACGTCCCGGACGCCGCTGTGCCCCGGGAGCCCGAGGTGCGCGACCACGACCCGGCCGTCGCGCTGTACGGCGGCCCCGACGGGCTGGACCTCGTGCGCCCGCTGCTGCGCCAGGCCGCGACGCTGCTGCGCCCCGGTGGCCTGCTGCTCGTCGAGCATGCGGACGCCCAGGGTGAGCAGGCGGGGCAGGCCGGCGTGCCCGCCGCCGCGCGGGCACTGCACGGCGGCGATGGTGCGCCGGTGTGGAGCGAGGTGGTCGACCTCGTCGACCTCGCCGGGCGTCCCCGGCACACGCGCGCGGTGCGCTCGACGGCCCCGGCGCCCGTCACCGCTCATGCACCCGACCTCGCCGCCGGGGCTGGCGCATCCGTGGCCCGGCCCGCGGAGGTCCGTCCGTGATCCGCATCGACACCGCCGTCGAGCCCGAGCACGCCCTGGTCGCCGCGGCAGCGGCCCTGCGCCGGGGCCAGCTCGTCGGGCTTCCGCTGGACACCTCCTACGGCCTGGCCGCCGACGCCTTCGACCAGCGCGGCACCGACGCGCTGCGCGCGGCCAAGGCCCGGCCCGACCTCGCCATCCCGGTGATGGTGCCCACGATCGCCACCGTCTCCGGGATCGCGCAGGTCAGCGCGGCTGCGCGCGAGCTCATGCGCGACTTCTGGCCCGGGCCGCTGACGCTGGTGCTCCCGGCCCAGCCGACGCTGGCCTGGTCGATCACCGACGCCGCCGGGCGGATCGCCGTGCGGATGCCCCTGCACCCGGTCGCCCTGGCCCTGCTGGCCAGGACCGGGCCGCTCGGCGTGGTCGCGGGCGCGCCCACTGCCGCGCCCGGCACGCAGACCGCCGACGACGCTGTCGCGGGGGGCCTGGCCGAGCACCTCGCCGTGCTGCTCGACGCCGGGCCGCTGCCGGTCGGACCGGCCTCCGCGGTGGTCGACCTGACACGGGGGAGCCCGGTGCTGGTGCGGCCCGGGCCGCTGGACCCGGCCGACCTGCTGGCCACCTGCCCGGAACTCGTGGTCCCGTCGCCCGGGACGGGCCCGTCAGCGACGTAGACTCTGCGCCGACCGGCGAACCCCAAGCGCCCTGGAGCGACCATGTCCCACACCACCCCGTTCTGGGGCCCCGACTTCGACGCCCTCGCTGCCGAGGATCCCGAGATCGCCGGGGTCATCCTCGGCGAGCTCGAGCGCCTGCGCAGCGGCCTGCAGCTGATCGCCAGCGAGAACTTCACCTCGCCGGCGGTCCTGGCCGCGCTGGGCTCGACCCTGAGCAACAAGTACGCCGAGGGCTACCCGCACCGGCGCTACTACGGCGGGTGCGCGGTGGTCGACGACGCCGAGGACATCGGGATCGCCCGGGCCAAGGAGCTCTTCGGCGCCGACCACGCCAACCTGCAGCCGCACTCGGGGGCAAGTGCCAACCTCGCGGCCTACGGCGCGTTCATGAAGCCCGGAGAGACGGTGCTGGCCATGAGCCTGCCCCACGGCGGGCACCTCACGCACGGCACGAAGGTCTCCTTCTCCGGCAAGTGGTTCAACGCCGTGCACTACGGCGTTAACCCCACCACCGAGGACATCGACTACGACCAGGTCCGCGACCTGGCCCGCGAGCACCGGCCGAAGATGATCATCTGCGGCGGCTCGGCGATCCCGCGGCTGATCGACTTCGCGGCCTTCCGCGCGGTCGCCGACGAGGTCGGCGCCATCCTCATGGTCGACGCCGCCCACTTCATCGGCCTGGTCGCCGGCAGGGCCATCCCCAGCCCGGTCCCCCACGCCGACGTGGTCACGTTCACCACGCACAAGGTGCTGCGTGGCCCACGCGGCGGGATGATCCTGGCCCGGGCCGAGCACGCGGCGGCCATCGACAAGGCCGTGTTCCCGATGATGCAGGGCGGGCCGCTCATGCATGCCGTGGCCGCCAAGGCAGTGGCGCTCAAGGAGGCCGCGAGCCCCGAGTACGCCCAGTACGCCCGCGACGTGATCGCCAACTCGAAGGCACTCACCGAGGGACTGGCCGCGCAGGGCATGCGCCCGGTCACCGGGGGCACCGACACCCACCTCGCGCTGCTGGACCTGCAGGCGACTGGCGTCACCGGCACCGACGCCGAGGCCCGCGCGGATGCCGCGGGCATCGTGCTCAACAAGAACGCCATCCCCAACGACCCGCGGCCGGCCAGCGTCGCCTCGGGCATCCGGGTGGGCACGCCGTCGGTCACGACCCAGGGCATGGGCGTTGCCCAGATGGCCACGATCGCCGAGCTCATCGGCCGAGCCGTGCGCGACGAGGACGGCTCGGCGGCCGCCGACATCCGGGCCCAGGTCAGCGAGCTGGTCACCGCCTTCCCGGCCTACCCCCGCGGCTAGGGCGCCCGGTGCGCGAGTACGGGCTGAGCCTGCTCGTCGCCGCCGCCCTGACCTACCTGGTCCTGCCGGTGGTGCGCGCCCTGGCCCTGCGGGTCGGGGCCGTCGCCGGCGTCCGGGACCGCGACGTGCACGACCACGCCATCCCGCGCTGGGGTGGGCTGGGCATGTTCGCCGGGCTGGTGGCCGGGATGATCCTGGCCAGCAAGCTGCCCATGATGCGCTCGGTCTTCGAGGGCGCCTCCCAGGAGGGGATCGCCCTCATGTCCGGCGCGGTGATCATCGTGGCCCTGGGCCTGGCCGACGACCGCTGGGAGCTCGACGCCCCCGTGAAGATGACCGGCCAGATCCTGGCGGCCGCGGTGATGGCCCTGCAGGGCATCACCCTGCTGTGGCTGCCGGTCGGGGGCGTGCTCGTCCTGGACCCGACCACCTCCGTGCTGCTGACCGTGCTCATCGTGCTCGTGAGCGTGAACGCCATCAACTTCATCGACGGCCTCGACGGGCTGGCCGCCGGCATCACCGCGGTCTCCGCGGCCGCCTTCTTCGTCTACGCCTACCTGCTCAGCGTCCAGTACGGGGTCGAGCGGGCCACCCTCTCGGCGCTCGTCTCGGCGCTGCTGGTCGGCATGTGCATCGGCTTCCTGCCGCACAACGCGTTCCCGGCCCGCGTGTTCATGGGCGACACCGGCTCGATGCTCATCGGCTACCTGATGGCCGCCAGCGTGATCACCCTGACCGGCAAGGTGGACCCGAACGCCCTGGAGGGCACCACGCTGCTCCCGGCGCTGCTGCCGATCATCGTCCCCCTGGCCGTGCTGGCGGTGCCGCTGGTGGACCTCGGACTGGCCGTCGTGCGGCGCACGCGGGCCGGCCGCTCTCCGTTCGCCCCCGACAAGCAGCACCTGCACCACCGGCTGCTGGAGATGGGCCACTCCCAGCGTCGGGCCGTGCTGCTGCTGACCGGATGGGCCGCGCTGATCGCATTCACGTCGGTGCTGCTGGCCTTCGTGCCGCTGCGCTACGCCCTGGCCGCCAGCCTGCTCGGCGCAGCGCTGCTCATCCTCGGCGTGGCCTGGCCCAGCGTGCAGGATCGCCGAGCCCCCCGACCCGAGGTGACCCCATGATCGACCCCGCCCAGCCTGACCCCGCCCAGCCCGACCCCGCCCAGCCCGACCCCGCCGGGGCGGGCCGCACGGACGCCCACCCCGACCCCGTCCGCCCCGACCCCGTGCGCCGGGGGCCGACCGCCCTCGTGGCCCCGATGCGCCGCGTCGTGCGCCTGGGCGCTATCGCGGCCCTCGTCGCCCTGCCGGCCTCCGCCCTGCTCGGGTACCTCGTCGACGGCAGCGCCGGGGCCTGGGGGGCGCTGATCGGGATGGGCATCGCCGTGGGCTTCTTCGGCGTGACGGTGGTGGTGGCCCTGCTCACCGCGGGGATGGACGCCACACGGCTCGGGGTCTGGGTGCTCGGCTCATGGCTGGTCAAGCTCGTCCTGCTCATCGCCGTGCTGGCGCTGCTGCGCGACCAGGACTTCTACTCCCGCCCGGCGCTGTTCGTCTCCCTGCTGGTGGGCACCGTCGGCAGCCTCCTGCTGGAGGCCCGCGTGGTGAGCAGCACGCAGGTCCCCTACGTCGAGCCGACGCCCAGATGAGCCCCGGGGACGACTCGAGCGCACAGGCGCCGGGGGAGGGGTCGCAGCCGCCTGCGGGCACCCCCGCACGGCCCCCGCTGAAGCCGCAGGGCGAGGACGTCGCCTGGAGCGCGCTGGGGTCGCTGCTGTCCGGTCCCATCGTCTGGGGAGGGGTCGGCATCCTGCTGGACAGGTGGTTCGGGACCGGTCGCGTGCTCACCGCAGTCGGGGTGGTGGTCGGGTTCTTGGTCGCCTTCTACATCGTGTATCTTCGCTTCGGACGCGACGACTGAGCGCAGGCTCACGCTCGCCGCTGTGATCCGTGACGAACCCCCGGAGAGGCTCACTGTGCTCATCGTCCCAGCCGCGGTCGGGTCTCTCGTTCCCTTGGCAGAGGGCGGCGGCGACGGATACTCGGCCCCGACCATCATGGAGTTCTTCCCGCCGCAGATCTTCGGCGTCGACACCTTCTGGGGCCCCACGCGCATCAACCTGATCGGGCTGTTCATGGCCGGGGTGCTCGCCCTGTTCTTCGTGGCCGCGTTCAAGCGCCCCTCGATCGTGCCCAACCGCCTGCAGAACCTCGGCGAGATGGCGATCGACCTGGTCTACGTGAACGTCATCGACGAGGTCATGGGCGCCAAGGGCCGTCGGTTCGCGCCGATCATCGTGACCCTGTTCTGGATGATCCTGGCGTTCAACATCACCGGCATCATGCCGATGATGCACATCGCGGCGACCGCAGTGATCGGCGTGCCGCTGGTGCTGGCGATCGTCTCCTACGTCACCTTCAACTACGCGGGCATCAAGGAGCACGGGTTCGGCGCCTACATGAGGATGAACCTCTTCCCGCCGGGCGTGCCCAAGCCGATCTACCTGCTGGTGACCCCGATCGAGTTCATCTCCACGTTCATCCTGCGCCCGGTGACGCTCACGATCCGTCTGCTGGCCAACATGATGGCCGGCCACCTGCTGCTGGTCCTGTTCTTCAGCGCCACGAGCTACCTGCTGATGGACGCCGAGGGGCTTCTGAAGATCGCCGCGGTGCCCTCGTTCGTTATGGGCTTCGCGTTCGTCTGCTTCGAGCTCATCGTGGCTCCCCTGCAGGCCTACATCTTCGCGCTGCTGACCGCCGTGTACATCGACGGCGCCACCAGTCACGAGCACTAGACCGCACGTCCCCCCACCACAGACTCCCGGGCGACCGCCACGGGCAACACGGAAGGAACCACCACAGTGGAGACGCTCGCCGCAGTCAACGGCAACCTCAACGCCATCGGGTACGGCCTGGCGGCGATCGGCCCCGGCATCGGCATCGGCATCCTGGTCGGCAAGGCGCTCGAGGGCATCGCCCGTCAGCCCGAGGCCACCGGCGTGCTGCGCACCAACATGTTCCTGGGCATCGCCTTCACCGAGGCGCTGGCCCTCATCGGCCTCGTGGCCGGCTTCCTGTTCACCTGATCGGCGCCTCAGCACGTCCGCTGATCCCCGAGGCTGATCTGGAAGGGCCATGGACACCGTAATCATCCTCGCGTCGGAGGAGCCGAACCCGCTCATCCCGGCGCCGTACGACATCTTCTGGGGCACCCTGTGCTTCATCATCCTGCTGCTGATGTTCTGGAAGTACGTCCTGCCGACGTTCAACCGCATCGTCGAGGAGCGCTCCGAGAAGATCGAGGGTGGCATCGAGCGCGCGAAGGTGATGCAGGCCGAGGCCGCGCGCAGCCGGGATGCCTACTCCGAGCAGCTCGAGCAGGCGACCAAGGAGGCCGCAGCGATCCGCACCGCCGCGCACGGCGAGGGTGACCAGATCGTCACGGCTGCCAGGGCCGAGGCCGTGACGGCGGCCGCGGCCGTGGCAGCGCGGGCCGACGCCCAGATCCAGGTCGAGCGCGACGCCGCACTGGGCTCGCTCAAGCGCGACGTCGGCAGCCTGGCCCTGGAGCTGGCGAGCAAGATCGTCGGCGAGAGCCTGACCGACGATGCCCGCGCCCGGGCCACCGTCGACCGGTTCATCGCCGAGCTCGAGGCGTCTGCGGCGGCCCAGGAGTCGGGCACCCCATGAGTGCCTCGGTCCGGGAGAACTCCGCCGGGCTGCGCGCCCGCCTCGACCAGCGTCGGGGCGATCCGGGACTCGCGCAGCTGCCCGGTGAGCTGTTCGCGGTCGCCGACCTGGTGGGTCGCGACTCGCAGCTGCGCACGGCGCTCTCGGATGCGGGCCAGCCCGGCGAGGCCCGTGTCGGCCTGGTGCAGTCCCTGTTCGGCGGGCGCGTGTCACCGCTGGCGGCCGACGTCCTGGCCGACGTCGCGGCCCAGCGGTGGTCCACCCCCACCGACCTGCTCGAGGCGATCGAGGGCCTGGCCGTGCAGTCGGCCTTCCTGGTCGGCGAACAGGAGGGCACCCTGGACGGCGTCGAGGACGAGCTCTTCGGGTTCTCCCGCGCCGTCGCAGGTTCCGCTGAGCTGCAGATGGCGCTGACCGATCCCTCGGTCGGCTCGGCCCAGAAGGCCGGGCTGGTCGAGTCCCTGCTGGGCGGCCGGGTGACCGCCCAGACCAGCCAGGTCCTGGGCTACGCGCTGGCGCACCTGCGCGGTCGGCGCGTGGACTCGGTGATGGACGACCTCATGGGCCTGGCCGGCGAGCAGCGCAGCCGCTCGGTCGCCGAGGTGCGGGTGGCCCGCCCGCTGGATCCCGACCAGGCGCAGCGGTTGACCGCCGCGCTGTCGCGGCTGCACGGCCGGCAGGTCCGGATCAATGCCGCGGTGGACCCCGACGTGGTCGGGGGGATCTCGGTGCGGATCGGCAGCGAGGTCGTCGACGCGACAGTGGCGACCCGCATCGAGCAGGCCCGCCGGGCCCTGGTCGGCTAGAGGACGAACGACAACAACGACGTGACCCGCCGACCGGCGGGGATGGAACGAGGAGAGACGATGACGGAGCTGGCGATCAGTCCCGACGAGATCCGCGCCGCGATCGAGCAGAACGTCGCGGCGTTCGCGCCGGAGACCGCCCGCGAGGAGGTCGGCCGGGTGGTCGAGACCGGCGACGGGATCGCCCGGGTCGAGGGCCTGCACTCGGCGATGACCAACGAGCTGCTCGAGTTCGACGGCGGCCTGCTGGGCCTGGCGCTGAACCTCGACGTGCGCGAGATCGGCGTCGTCCTCCTGGGCGACGGCTCGGCCATCGAGGAGGGCCAGACCGTCAAGCGCACCGGCGAGGTGCTCTCCGTGCCGGTCGGCGACGGCTACCTGGGTCGGGTCGTCGACCCCCTGGGCACCCCGATCGACGGCCGTGGCCCGATCGAGACCACCACCCGTCGCGCCCTGGAGCTGCAGGCCCCCACAGTCGTTCAGCGCCAGCCGGTGAAGGAGTCGATGGCCACCGGCATCAAGGCCATCGACGCCATGACCGCCATCGGCCGCGGCCAGCGCCAGCTGATCATCGGCGACCGGCAGACCGGCAAGACCGCCGTGTGCCTGGACACGATCATCAACCAGAAGGCCAACTGGGAGTCCGGCGACCCGAACAAGCAGGTGCGCTGCATCTACGTCGCGATCGGTCAGAAGGGCACCACGATCGCGGGCGTGCGCGGCGCCCTCGAGGAGTACGGCGCGATGGAGTACACCACCATCGTCGCCGCGCCGGCCTCGGACTCCGCGGGCTTCAAGTACCTGGCTCCCTACACCGGCTCGGCCATCGGCCAGCACTGGATGTACGAGGGCAAGCACGTCCTCATCGTGTTCGACGACCTCTCGAAGCAGGCCGAGGCCTACCGCGCCGTGTCGCTGCTGCTGCGCCGCCCGCCGGGTCGCGAGGCCTACCCCGGTGACGTCTTCTACCTGCACTCCCGGCTGCTGGAGCGCTGCGCGAAGCTCTCCGACGAGCTCGGCGGCGGATCGATGACGGGCCTGCCGATCATCGAGACCAAGGCCAACGACGTCTCGGCCTACATCCCGACCAACGTCATCTCGATCACCGACGGCCAGTGCTTCCTGGAGTCCGACCTGTTCAACTCGGGTGTGCGCCCGGCGATCAACGTCGGCATCTCGGTCTCCCGCGTCGGCGGCTCGGCCCAGGCCAAGGCCATGAAGAAGGTCGCCGGGCGCCTGCGCCTGGACCTGGCCCAGTTCCGCGAGCTGGAGGCGTTCGCCGCGTTCGGCTCCGACCTGGACTCGGCCTCGAAGGCCCAGCTGGCCCGCGGCACGCGCCTGGTCGAGATCCTCAAGCAGCCGCAGTACGCGCCGCAGTCCCTCGAGGTGGAGGTCATCTCGGTGTGGGCCGGCACCACCGGCCAGCTCGACGAGGTGCCGGTCGAGGACGTGCGTCGATTCGACACCGAGTTCATGGACTACGTCCGCCGCGAGCACCCCGCCATCCCGGACACGATCCGCAGCACGGGGGACCTCTCCGACGACACGGTCTCGGGCCTGGTGAGCGCCATGGACGCCTTCAAGCGCACCTTCACCACCACCGAGGGGCACGTGCTGGTCAAGGACGTGCCGGTGGCTCCGGTGGAGGAGGCCGACGTGGAGCTCACCCAGATCACCAAGGTCGTGCGGAAGTAGCTCATGGGCGCCCAAATGCGGGTCTACCGACGCCGGATCAAGAGCGTCCAGCAGACCAAGAAGATCACCAAGGCGATGGAGCTCATCGCCTCGTCACGGATCGTCAAGGCCCAGAGGCACCTCGGTGCGGCGCTGCCGTACACCCGCCAGCTCGTGCTCGCCATCTCGGCGGCCGTGTCGATGTCCGCCGAGTCCGACCATCCGCTGATCTCCCAGCGGGACAACCGCAAGCGTGCGGCAGTCCTGCTGATCGGCGCCGACCGCGGCCTGGCCGGGGCGTACTCGTCGAACATCATCCGCGAGGGTGAGGGCCTCAACGCGTACCTGCGCGAGCAGGGCATCGAGCCGGTGCACTTCCTCGTGGGCCGCAAGATCGTGAACTTCTACAAGTTCCGCGAGCGCTACATCGAGGGCGAGTACGTCGGGTTCACCGACCAGCCCACGGTCGACCACGCCAAGGAGGTGGCGCTCGGCCTGCTCGCCTCGTTCCTGTCCGACAGCGAGACCGAGGGCGGGACCGACGAGATCCACCTCATCTACACGCACTTCGTCAACATGGGTCGCCAGGAGGTCCGCATCCGCCGGATCCTGCCGATCGAGGTGGTCGAGCAGGTCGTCGGGGCCGGCGGCCAGCCTGAGCTGCAGCCCGTGCGTGACACCGAGGGCACCCAGGCGGCCGCTGCGGTCGCCGCCGCGATGCCGCTCTACGAGTTCGAGCCCGACGCCGACACCGTGCTCAACGAGCTGCTGCCGCGCTACGTCGAGAACCTGGTCTACACCGCGATGCTCGAGGCCGCCGCCTCCGAGCACGCCGCCCGCCGGCGTGCCATGAAGTCGGCCACGGACAACGCGGAGGAGCTCATCAAGAGCCTCACGCTGCAGGCGAACCAGGCCCGCCAGACCGAGATCACCCAGGAGATTTCCGAGATCGTCGGTGGCGCCGACGCTCTTGCCTCCGCCACTGCAGGAAGTTGAGGATCTACATGACCGCCTCGGTTGAGACCGCACAGGGTGTGGGCCGCGTGGCCCGCGTCACCGGCCCTGTCGTCGACGTGGAGTTCCCCGTCGAGGCCATGCCCGCGCTCATGAACGCGCTGCACGTCGACGTCTCGTTCGGCGTGGGGGAGGAGGGCGGCGGCAACCGCACGCTGACCCTGGAGGTCGCCCAGCACCTCGGCGACAACCTGGTGCGCGCGATCTCCATGCAGCCCACCGACGGCCTCGTCCGGGGTGCCCAGGTGCGCGACACGGGCGACTCGATCACGGTGCCGGTCGGCGACGTGACCAAGGGCCACGTCTGGAACACCCTGGGCAAGCCGCTGGACGTTGCGGAGTCCTCGCTGGAGATCACCGAGCGCTGGGGCATCCACCGCCAGCCGCCGGCCTTCGACCAGCTCGAGAGCAAGACCGAGGTGTTCTGGACCGGCATCAAGGTCATCGACCTGCTCACCCCGTACGTGAAGGGCGGCAAGATCGGCCTGTTCGGCGGCGCCGGCGTGGGCAAGACGGTGCTCATCCAGGAGATGATCACCCGCGTCGCCAAGAACTTCGGTGGTGTGTCGGTGTTCGCCGGCGTCGGCGAGCGCACCCGTGAGGGCAACGACCTGTTCCTGGAGATGACCGAGTCCGGCGTCATCAACGACACCGCGCTCGTGTTCGGCCAGATGGACGAGCCGCCGGGCACGCGCCTGCGGGTGGCCCTGTCGGCGCTGACGATGGCCGAGTACTTCCGCGATGTGCAGAAGCAGGACGTGCTGCTGTTCATCGACAACATCTTCCGGTTCACCCAGGCCGGCTCCGAGGTCTCCACGCTGCTGGGCCGCATGCCCTCGGCGGTGGGCTACCAGCCGACGCTCGCCGACGAGATGGGCATGCTCCAGGAGCGGATCACCTCCACGCGTGGGCACTCGATCACCTCGCTGCAGGCCATCTACGTCCCCGCCGACGACCTGACCGACCCGGCGCCGGCTACGACGTTCGCCCACCTGGACGCCACCACCGTGCTCTCGCGGCCGATCTCCGAGCTGGGCATCTACCCGGCCGTGGACCCCCTGGACTCCACGTCGCGCATCCTCGACCCGCGCATCGTCGGCGACGACCACTACGCGGTCGCCGCCCGGACCAAGGAGATCCTGCAGCGCTACAAGGACCTGCAGGACATCATCGCGATCCTCGGCATCGACGAGCTCTCCGAGGAGGACCGGGTGCTGGTCAACCGCGCCCGGCGCATCCAGCGGTTCCTGAGCCAGAACATGTTCGTCGCCGAGCAGTTCACCGGCATGCCGGGCTCGTTCGTCCCGGTCGAGGAGACGATCGCCTCGTTCAAGGCGCTGGCCGAGGGCGAGTACGACCACATCCCCGAGCAGGCGTTCTTCATGTCCGGTGGCATCGAGGACGTCGAGCGCAACGCTGCCAAGCTCAAGGGCTGAGGAGC
This sequence comes from uncultured Actinomycetes bacterium, assembly GCA_963777855.1. Taxonomy (GTDB): domain Bacteria; phylum Actinomycetota; class Actinomycetes; order S36-B12; family CAIYMF01; genus Prado023. The sequence goes on from CAVZRW010000013.1 coordinate 121,315, forward strand.
GCGCCATGGCTGAGCTGCAGGTGTCGCTTGTCGCGATGGATCGCGAGATCTGGGTCGGCCCGGCGCGCATGGTGGTCGCCACCACCCCCGAGGGCGAGATCGGGATCCTGCCCGGGCATGAGCCCGTGCTGGCGCTGCTGATCGACGGTCCCGTGCGGATCGAGACGTCCGACGGTGAGAGGATCGGCGCGGCTGTTCACGGCGGCTTCTTCTCGGTGGCCAACAACGAGGTCGCGATCCTTGCCGAGACCGCTGAGCTCGACACCGAGATCGACGTGGAGCGCGCCCAGGCCGCACTCGACCGGATCCTGGCCGACGGCTCGGTGGACCGCTCCGAGAAGGCGGCCGAGATCCGGGCCCGGTCACGGCTCAAGGCCGCGATGGCGGCCGAGGGACGGGCCATGCACCGGGGCAGCTGATCCGCCCGCACGACCATCACCAGGGGCCCCGCGCGGTTCGTCCGCGCGGGGCCCCTGGCTGTGCGGGTCAGCCGCGCTCGCCCCCGGGCGTCCAGAGGATGTCACCCTCGGCCAGGTTGGCGTGCCGGGCCAGCACGAACAGCAGGTCCGAGAGCCGATTGAGGTAGGTCGCCGGGAGGGCGGTCATCTGCTCGCCGTGCTCGGCCATGGCCGCCCAGGTGGCCCGTTCGGCGCGGCGGACCACGGTGCGCGCCACGTGCAGGTGCGCCGAGGCGGGGGTCCCCCCGGGCAGGACGAACGAGCGCAGGGGGGGCACAGTGGCGTTGTACTGGTCGATCTCGGCCTCGAGCCGCTCGACGTACTCGGGCTCCACCCGCAGGGGCGGGTAGGCGGGCTCGGCCACCACCGGGGTGCACAGGTCCGCGCCCACGTCGAACAGCTCGTTCTGGATCCGCAGCAGCACCGTGCGCACGTCCGGGGCGACCTGTGTGGTCGCCAGGGCCACGCCGATCGTGCAGTTGGCCTCGTCGACCTCGGCGTAGGCCACCAGCCGGGGGTCGTTCTTGGTGGTACGGCTCATGTCGCCGAGGGAGGTGGTGCCGTCGTCGCCGGTGCGGGTGTAGATGCGGGTGAGGTTGACCATGACCTGACCCTATGCCCCCGGCCTCGACCCTGCCGGGCCCCTACGATGTGGCCCATGCAACAGGTGTTCCGGGTCACCGGCGGTGCCCGCCTCGAGGGGGAGATCTCGGTCGTCGGGGCCAAGAACAGCGTGCTGAAGCTGATGGCCGCCGCCCTGCTGGCGCGGGGTCGCACGACGATCACCAACGTCCCGGAGATCCTCGACGTGGAGATCATGGCCGAGCTGCTGCGGCGCCTGGGCTGCGAGGTGACCCACGAGTCCTTCTCGCCGATGGTCGGCGGGACCGTCACCATCGACGTCCCCGACCTGCCGAACCACCAGGCCGACTACGACCTCGTGCGCCGGATGCGGGCCTCGATCTGCGTGCTGGGGCCCCTCATCGCGCGATGCGGCGCGGCCGATGTCGCCCTGCCCGGCGGCGACGCGATCGGCTCCCGGGGCCTGGACATGCACATCGCCGGGCTGCAGAAGCTCGGCGCCACATTCGACAACCACCACGGGTTCCTCGTGGCCAAGGCCCAGGGTCTGCACGGCGGGCAGATCTGGCTGGACTTCCCGAGCGTCGGGGCCACCGAGAACATCCTCATGGCCGCGGTCCTGGCCGACGGCGTCACGGTGATCGACAACGCCGCCCGTGAGCCGGAGATCGTCGACATCTGCCAGATGCTGCAGGAGATGGGCGCCCGCATCGACGGGGTCGGCAGCTCCACGCTGACCATCGAGGGCGTCGACGAGCTGCATCCCGTGGAGCACCGGACGGTGCCCGACCGGATCGTGGCCGGGACCTGGGCGGTCGCGGCGGCCATCACGCAGGGCGACGTGTTCGTGCGGGGGGCCGTCGGCAAGCACCTGGACATGGCCCTGGACAAGCTCGCCTCGGCCGGGGGCACCATCCACGTCGAGGACGACGGCTTCCGGGTGCGCATGGACGACCGACCGCGCGCGGTGGACATCGTCACCCTGCCCTACCCGGGGTTCCCGACCGACCTGCAGCCGCAGTTCATCGCACTGAACGCGATTGCCGACGGCACGGCGATGATCACCGAGAACCTCTTCGAGGCCCGGTTCCGGTTCGTCAACGAGATCGCGCGGCTGGGCGCCGACGTGCGCACGGACGGTCACCACGCGCTGGTGCGTGGGCGCCCGGCGCTGTCCGGGGCCCCCGTGGAGGCCGCCGACATCAGGGCCGGTGCCGGGCTCGTGCTCGCGGGGCTGGCGGCCACGGGCTACACGACGGTGTACGAGATCCATCACATCGAGCGCGGGTACTCGGGGTTCGTGGAGAGCCTGCGCGGGATCGGCGCGACGATCGAGAAGCTGGAGCAGCGCTCCCCGTTCGACGACTGAGCGCCCGCCCGCGCGGTCGAGTCGCGGCCGCGGGGTAACTCGCCGCTGCCTCGGTCGCCAGCCCGCCGCCGCCCCGCCGGCCAGTCACCGCCCCGCCGGCCCGCGGCCCGGGTGGCCGACCCGCGGCCCCGCCGCCCCGCCGCCCCGCCGGCCCCGCGGCCCATGATCCATCGTGCTTTCCTCCCCTAGAACAGAGCCAACCCCCACCGGATCATGGCCCCCGGGTCCACGCGCTCACTCCCGCCCGGGTCCACGCGTCACCGTGGCCGAGGGGCCGACTCCGCGGCCCCTCGCCGATCCTGATCCGTGGTGCTTGCCTCCGCTAGAGCAGGGCTAACCCGCACCGATCATGGCCACCCGCGCCCGGGTCCACGCGCTCACCGCGGCCCGCCCCGGGCCCCGGCCCACGCGTCACGTCGCCCAGGGGCGACTGCGCCCCTCGCGCCCGTTCGGGCGTGGCCCACCCCCAAGTTACTGGCCGGTAACCGGGCGCTAGGATCGCAGGGAATCGGTGGCTGTCATGAGGAGGCGCGCATGTCCAGGGTCGTTGTCGTCGGAGCAGGGCTGATGGGGTCCGGGATCGCCCAGGTCAGTGCCGTGGCCGGTCACGACGTCGTGCTGCGCGACGTGACCGACGAGGCCGTGGCGCGCGGTCGCGGAGGCATCGAGGCCTCTCTGGCGAAGTTCGCCGAGAAGGGCCGGATCTCGGCCGAGGACGCCGCTGCGGCGCTCGCGCGGATCACGACGAGCACTGACCTCGACGCGGTCGCAACCGCCGACATCGTGGTCGAGGCGATCTTCGAGGATATCGACGTCGAAGTCCGCCCTCTTCGCCGACCTCGACCGGCTGGCCCCTGAGGGTGCGATCCTGGCCACGAACACCTCGGCCATCCCGATCACGCGGATCGCCGCCGCGACCACCCGCCCCGAGGCCGTCGTGGGTACGCACTTCTTCTCGCCCGTGCCGATGATGGCGCTGTGCGAGCTGGTGCGCGGGCTCAAGACCTCCGACGAGACGCTGGCCGGCGCCCGCATGTGGGCCGAGGGCATCGGCAAGACCTGCATCGTGGTCAACCGCGATGTCGCCGGGTTCGTCACCACGCGGATCATCACCGCGCTGGTCAACGAGGCCATCGCCCTGGTGGAGTCCGGCGTGGCCACGGCTGAGGACGTCGACATCGCCTGCAGGCTCGGTTTCGGCCACGCCATGGGCCCGCTGGCCACTGCCGACCTGACGGGCATCGACGTCATGCGCCGGGCCACGTTGAACATCCACAACGAGACCGCCGATCCGAAGTTCTTCCCGCCGGAGCTGCTGACCCGCATGGCCATCGCCGGCGACCTCGGCCGCAAGAGCGGCCGCGGCTTCTACACCTACGGAGGCTGAGATGGCGGCCAAGGACAAGCCCTGGTTGATGCGCACCTACGCCGGGCACTCCTCGGCGACTGCCTCCAACGAGTTGTTCCGGCGCAACCTCGCCAAGGGCCAGACGGGGCTCTCGGTCGCCTTCGACCTGCCCACCCAGACCGGCTACGACCCCGACGCCGAGCTCGCCCGCGGCGAGGTGGGCAAGGTGGGCGTGCCGATCAGCCACATCGGCGACATGCGACGGCTGTTCGACCAGATCCCGCTGGACCGGATGAACACTTCGATGACCATCAACGCCACCGCGATGTACCTGCTGGCGCTCTACGTGGCCGTCGCCGAGGAGCAGGGCGCGGCGCCGGCGGCGCTGTCGGGCACCACGCAGAACGACATCATCAAGGAGTACCTCTCGCGCGGCACCTACGTGTTCCCGCCCGCGCCGAGCCTGCGGCTGATCACCGACATGATCGCCTACACGGTCACCGAGGTGCCCAAGTGGAACCCGATCAACATCTGCAGCTACCACCTGCAGGAGGCCGGGGCCACGCCCGTGCAGGAGATCGCGTTCTCGCTGAGCACTGCGATCGCCGTGCTCGACGCGGTGCGGGACTCCGGCCAGGTGCCCGCCGAGCAGTTCGGCGAGGTCGTGGGCCGGATCTCGTTCTTCGTCAACGCCGGGGTGCGCTTCGTCGAGGAGATGTGCAAGATGCGCGCCTTCGTCGAGATCTGGGACCAGCTGACCGCCGAGCGCTACGGCGTGACCGACCCCAAGCACCGCCGGTTCCGCTACGGCGTGCAGGTCAACTCCCTGGGCCTGACCGAGGCCCAGCCGGAGAACAACGTGCAGCGGATCGTGCTCGAGATGCTGGGCGTGACCCTGTCCAAGGATGCCCGCGCCCGCGCTGTGCAGCTGCCGGCGTGGAACGAGGCGCTTGGCCTGCCGCGGCCGTGGGACCAGCAGTGGTCCCTGCGGATCCAGCAGGTGCTGGCCTACGAGTCCGACCTGCTGGAGTACCCGGACCTGTTCGAGGGCTCCGTGGTGGTGGCGGGCAAGACCGCCGAGCTGGTGGCGGGCGCGCGCGAGGAGTTGGAGCGCATCCAGGCCATGGGCGGTGCGGTCGCGGCCGTCGAGACCGGGTACATGAAGTCGGCCCTGGTGGCCGCGCACGCCGCGCGCCGCGGGCGGGTGGAGTCCGGCGAGGACGTCGTGGTCGGCGTCAACCAGTTCACCACCACCGAGCCCAACCCGTTGCTGGCCGACCTGGACACCGCGATCCAGGTGATCGACTCGTCGGTCGAGTCGGCCGCAGCGCAGGCCGTGCAGGCCTGGCGTGCCGGGCGGGACGAGGCCCGGGTGCACGCGGCACGTGCGGCCCTGGCGTCGGCCGCGGCCGGCACGGGCTCGCTGATGCCCGCCTCGATCGAGTGCGCTCGTGCGGGTGTGACGGTGGGGGAGTGGACGCAGACGCTGCGTGCCGTGTTCGGGGAGTACCGGGCGCCCACCGGCGTCGCGGGTGTGAGCGGCATGGTCGCCGGCAACGAGGCCCTCGCCGCGGTGCGCGAGTCCGTGCGCGCGACCGGCGCGGAGCTCGGGGGCCCGTTGCGCTTCCTCGTCGGCAAGCCGGGCCTCGACGGGCACTCCAACGGCGCCGAGCAGATCGCCGTACGGGCCCGTGACGCCGGTTTCGAGGTCGTCTACCAGGGCATCCGACTCACGGCCGCGGAGATCGTGGCAGCGGCGGTCGCCGAGGACGTCGACGTGGTCGGCCTGTCGATCCTGTCCGGATCCCACATGGTGGCCGTGCCGCAGGTGCTGGCCGGGATGCGGGCGGCGGGGATGACCGACGTGCCGCTCGTGGTCGGCGGGATCATCCCGGAGGCCGACGCGGCGGCGCTGCTCGAGCAGGGCGTCGCGGCCGTGTTCACCCCGAAGGACTACGACGCGACCGTGGTGATGGCCAGGGTGGTCCGGGCGATCCGCGAGGCCCACGGGCTGGAGTAGCCTCTGCCGCGGAACGCACGGAACCTCCAGAAGGTGCTCGATTCTCCGGTTGCTCCGCCGAGGATCGAGCACGTCCGGGAGAATGTGCGGTGCGGCGAGTCCGCCCGTCGCACAGCGCGGCTCAGAACAGCCGGGACTCCGGGTCGTCCACGCCGCGAAGGGCGTCGTAGTCCACGACCACGCAGCGGATCCCGCGGTCCTCGGCCAGCGTCCGGGCCTGGGGCTTGATCTCCTGGGCAGCGAAGATCCCCTGCACCGGGCTGATCAGCGGATCGCGGTTCATCAGCTCGAGGTAGCGGGTCAGCTGCTCGACCCCATCGATCTCGCCCCGACGCTTCACCTCGACGGCCACGTGCGCGCCGGCATGGTCGCGGAAGAGGATGTCCACCGGTCCGATGGCGGTCGGATGCTCGCGTCGCACCAGCTCCCAGCCCTCGCCGAAGGCCCCCGGCTGCTCAGCCAGCAGCTTCTGCAGGTGTGCCTCGACGCCGTCCTTGACCAGGCCCGGGTCGACCCCCAGCTCGTGGGAGGAGTCGTGCAGGACCTCGTCGATCGTGATCACGAGCTGCTCGCCGGCCTTGTTCGTGACCGTCCACGTGCCGGCCCCGGAGTCGTCGACCGCCTCGCGGACCGAGCACGGGGGGCTCATCCAGTTCAGAGGCTTGTAGGCCCGGTCGTCGGCGTGCACCGACACCGAGCCGTCGGCCTTGGTCAGGATCAGCCGCGTGGCCGTGGGCAAGTGGGCCGAGAGCCGGCCGATGTAGTCCACGGAGCAGACGGCCACCATCAGACGCATCCGCACAGGCTACCCGCGCGCTCCCCACCTCCCCACCTCCCCACCTCCCCGCCTCCCCGCCTCCCCGCCCCGGCTCCCCCCCCCACTTCCCGGGAGTTGGGCCCCATCTCGATGCTGAAACCCATCGAGATGGGGCCCAACGGCGGTGCCGGTCATCGAGATGGGGCCCGAATCGCCGATGGCTCGCGGGGAGGTGCCTCACCCGAACGAGCAGCCGCACGGCACTCGCGCCGCCCCGAGCTCTTCAGGCCGGGGGTCGGCTCGGGGGGCTCGGGGGCCGGGTGGGAGACTGCCAGCGGATGGGAAGTGGCCATCCGGTGGGTGTTTCCAGGAGAGGATCAGCATGGGCCAGATCAGCAAGGTGGGCGTCGTCGGACTGGGCACCATGGGTGCCGGCATCGTCGAGGTCGTGGCCCGTTCGGGCTTCGACGTGATCGGCGTGGACATCTCCGACGCCGCGATCGACCGGGGACGCGGGCGGGTCGAGGGCTCGCTGGCGCGGGCCCTGGAGCGCGGCAAGATCACCGAGGCCGAGCGTGACGAGACGCTGGCGCGGATCCGGTACTCGACCGACATCGCCGCGCTCGCAGACCGCGACCTCGTCATCGAGGCCGTCCCCGAGGACCTCGCGCTGAAGGCCGAGATCATGGCCACGCTCGACGCCGAGCTCGGTGCCGAGGCGATCATGGCCACCAACACCTCCAGCCTGTCCGTGACCCAGATCGCGGTCGCCACCAGCCGGCCGAACCGCGTGGTCGGGATGCACTTCTTCAACCCCGCCCCCGTGCTCGGCTTCATGGAGATCGTGCGCACCGTGGTGGCCGGTCCGGAGGTCATCGAGGCCGCCACGGCGTTCGGTGAGTCGCTGGGCAAGACCCCGGTGGTGGTCGGCGACCGCGCCGGGTTCATCGCCAACGCGCTGCTGTTCGGCTACCTCAACCATGCGGCCTCGATGTACGAGGCCCGCTACGCCTCCCGCGAGGACATCGACGCCGCGATGCGCCTGGGCTGCGGCTACCCGATGGGCCCGCTGGCCCTGTTGGACCTCATCGGCCTGGACACGGCCTACCAGATCCTGGACACCATGTACCGGGAGGGCCGCGATCGCCTGCACGCCCCCTCGCCGATCATCAAGCAGATGGTCACCGCCGGGATGAAGGGCCGCAAGACCGGGGCCGGCTTCTACACGTACGCCGCAGCCGGGCTCGTCCACGGTCGTCGCGGATGCGCTGACCCCGGCCGCCGGTGGGGCGCTCGGCGCCGGGCGACCGGTGAACCGCGTGGGCGTGGTCGGTTCGGGCACGATGGCCACGGGCATCATCGAGGTCTTCGCCAAGGCGGGGATCGACACGGTGTTCGTCGCCCGCTCGCCGGAGAAGGTCGCCGCGGTGAGCACCGCGCTCGAGCGCTCCCTGGCCAAGGCCGTGCAGCGCGGCAAGCTCACCGAGGAGGCCCAGGCGCAGGCGCTGGCCCGAGTCACCGGCACGACCACGCTCGATGACCTCGCCGACGTCGACCTCGTGGTCGAGGCTGTGATCGAGGAGATCGGCGTCAAGACCGCGCTGTTCGCCAGCCTCGACGAGATCTGCAAGCCGGGCGCCGTGCTGGCCACGACGACCTCGAGCCTGCCGGTCGTCGAGATGGCCGCGGTCACCACCCGGCCGGCCGACGTCGTGGGCATGCACTTCTTCAACCCCGCGGCGATCATGAAGCTCGTGGAGATCGTGGCCCACGTCTCCACGGCGGCCGACGTCATCGCCACCGCCGACGAGGTGTGCCGGCGGATCGGCAAGCACGCGGTGCACTGCGGCGACCGGGCCGGCTTCATCGTCAACGCGCTGCTGTTCCCGTACCTCAACGACGCGGTGAAGATGCTCGAGGCGCACTACGCGACGGCCGACGAGATCGACGTGGCGATGAAGAAGGGCTGCGGCCTGCCGATGGGTCCCTTCGAGCTGCTCGACGTCGTCGGCAACGACGTCTCGCTGGCGATCCAGAACACGCTGTACCGGGAGTTCCGCGAGCCCGGGTTCGCCCCCGCGCCGATGTTGGAGCACCTCGTCACGGCTGGCTACCTGGGCCGCAAGACGGGCCGCGGCTTCCGCGCGTACCCCAAGTAGGTCGACTCCGACGACGCGCCGGGCCCGCGAAGGTGCGGGTCCCGGCGCGTCGTCGTGTGAGCCCGGGATGGGCTGCGTCACACGGCGCTCGCCTGCGCTGGCCCGACCCGCCCCGCCCGGGGCCGGCCCCGAACCGTCACCGATCCGGCCCCGATCCGGCCCGACGGCCTCGCGGGATCAGGCGTCGCGTCGCATGTGGGCGAACGGGCGCACGTCGTTCCAGCGCTCCACCTGGCCGTCCCACGTCGTGGGCAGCGGAGCGGCCTCGGGGAGCACCGCCTCGACGATCGCGCTGAGCGCGAGGCGCGAGTAGGTCTCGCCGACCCACAGGTGCTTTGCGCCGGGAACGTCGAGGACCCGCGCCTGGGCCACCCCGGCGAAGCGGGCGCGCACCATCTCCGGGGAGGCGAACTCGTCGAACTCGGGCACCACCGCGGTCACCGGTCGCCCCGATGCCGCCCATCCGGCCACGTCGTCGGCGTCCGTCCACCGCCCCGGCGGGGAGAGCAGCACCGCGCCGGCCACCGGGTCGACGTTGCCCCACCGCAGGATCACGTCAGTGCCGAACGACCAGCCCACTGCCCAGGGGTCGACGAACCCCTGTCGGACGACCTCCTCGACCGCCGCCACGAGGTCGTGGCCCTCACCGCGGTTCTCCTCGAAGGTGCCCTCGGACTGGCCCCCTGTGGCAGCCGTCCCCCGGGTGTTGAACCGCAGCACACCGAGGCCGGCCAGCGCGGGGAAGCGCCACGCTGCCTTGCGGATCAGGTGGGAGTCCATCGACCCGCCGGCCGTCGGCAGCGGGTGGGCGAAGACGATGACGGCACGCGGGTCGTCGTCCAGGGGCAGCGACCACTCGCCGACCAGCCGCACGCCGTCCTCGGTGAGCAGGGAGACCGGGTGGCGGCGGGCGGGCAGGACTGAGTTGGCGACGATCGCGTGCACGGGCCCAAGGGTATGTGGCCCCCGGCTCGACCGCCGGTCGTCGCCGGCCGCGCGGGGACCCGCGCGGACGCCTGCGCTCCCCAGCCGGCTGCGGGCTGTGCGCTCAGCGCGGCCGGGGACTCAGCGGTGCGAGACCACCGGCGTCCCGACCGGTGCCCACCAGTAGACCCACTTGGCCACGTCCACCGGCAGGTTGACGCAGCCATGCGAGGCTGCGTAGCCGAACGACGAGCGCCACGGCGCACCGTGCAGCGCGTAACCGGCGTGGAAGAACGACGACCAGGGCACGTTCTCGACCTCATAGTGGGTGCCGTCGGCGTTGGCGCCGCGCATCGTCATGAGGGGGTTCTTGTAGTAGACGCGGAACGTGCCGACGACCGTGGGCGTGGCGGGTGCGCCGTTGACCATGGCCACCGGGCCCTTGACGACCCGCCCGCCCACGTAGGCGGTCATCGTGTGCCGCGACAGGTTCACATCGATCCACTTCTCACCCTCCGCCGCCGGATAGGCGAGGTTCTCCGCGCCGACCGCGACCCGCCGCTCGGTCCACGAGGCAGGGATCGCACGGTACGTGAACTCGCCGTCGTAGTCGCGGGCCCGGGCCATGGCGCGCGCGACAGCCTCGGCCACGTCCTGGGCGTTGGTCACCACCCGCCCGTCTCGAGCGGCGGTCACAACCGCGAGCACCCGGCCCGTGGACGACACGTTGCGCAGCCCATCCCTGGGGGTGACCTCGGCCTCCTCGGCCAGGGTGTCGACCCACGCCTCGACCTTGGCCGTGCTGATGCTGCGGCGTGCCGGGCACGCCGTCCGTGGCCGGGATCGTGACCCACGAGGCCTTCCTGGCGGCCGAGGCGGCATGGTCGGCGGCCCCGTCGGAGACGACCACGCGGCGCTTGATCATCGCGTTGGCCGTGTCCGCCAGCGTGCGGGCCTCGGCGGTGGTGAACTCAGGCTCCGCGTCGACGAGCTCGACGTCGGCGGTGGTCGACCTGAACTCGCGGGCCGCCCGCTCCACGTCATCGCGCAGGGCGGCCATCACGACCGTCTGGCCGATCACCGCCGGGACCACCACGAACGACCTCTTGTCCTTCGCTCGCGTGACCCGGGCCGGGGCGCCGACCTTCCCCGCGTCCTCGACGAGTGCGTCGGCGACCTGCTGCAGGGCAGTCGGGTCAGCCTGCAGCACGGCGGAGACGTCCCGCGGCCTCAGGGGTGCGCTGACGTAGGAGGTCCAGCTGGCGTTCGCCGCCAGGGCGGAGTCGACGGTTCGCTCCACGTCGAGGGTGTAGCCGAGTTCGGCCAGGCGAGCCTGCCGGGCCGCGCCCGCGGCCGGCTGCAGCGTGACCGAGACGCTGTCGAAGCGCTGCTGCAGGACTCCCACCAGCTCGGCACGGGTCATGCCCGCGACCGGCTGCCCGCCCACGGTCGTGCGGGGCAGGGCACGCTCGGAGTAGTGGGTCACATACGCGGTGCCCGCCGTGAGCAGGGCCAGCACCAGCAGGACGGCGGCAGCGACCAGGACCCGGACCCAGGTCCGGGAGCGGTGATGCCTCATCGTGTTCGCCATGCCCGTGACCCCCAATGGGCGCACCCGTCGCGCTCGTCTGCGATGGGACCAGAATGTCACACTGGCCCCTGCTCCGAGGAGGGCGCGCGGCGCGTCGGTGCGGATCAGCGCGGCAGGCGGCCCCGGCGCGACCAGCAGGGGGTGTGCCAGTGCCGGCGGAACTCCTCCCCGTCATGGCGGTCGGCCCGCCACGCGACCAGGTGCGGCGTGCCTGGCCGGATCTCCTGCTGGCACCCCGGGCAGCGGTAGGTCTTGGTGGCGTTGGCCCCGGTGACGGTGCGGACGTTCCACTCGCCATCGGGGTGGGACTGCGCGGCCTGCACCGAGCCGATCGCCTTGAGCGGGGAGACCTCGTCGGCCCGTCGGTTCTTGCGCCCCATGGCACCGATTATCGGGCACCCCGCGGCTCGGGGGGCCCAGTCACGGCCGTGGGCGGCACGGCCAGGGCGCCCGGCCATGGCGGAGGGGCCATGGGCGGTGGCGCAGCGGCCGGGGCGCGTTCGGGCAGGCCGCACGACGCTGGTGGCCGTGCCCCCGCGTCGACGTATCGCAGCCGCAGCGCAGTCGTTAGGCTCCGGGGCATGCTGAGCTTCCATGAGTCCGGTTCCGGGCCTGCTGTCGTCCTGATCCACGCGTTCCCGATGGACAGCGCCCTGTGGACCGCGCAGCGCGAGGCCCTGGCCGAGGCCGGCTACCGGGTGATCACCCCCGACCTGCCGGGATTCGGGGCGACTGCGCTCGCCGACGCCGATCCCGCTCTCGACGTCATGGCCGATGCGGTCGTCGAGCTGCTGGACCACCTCGGCCTCGAGACGGCGATCGTGGGCGGGCTGTCGATGGGCGGGTACGTGACGATGAACCTGGCCCGCCGGCACCCCGGGCGCCTGTCGGCGATCATCCTCGCGGACACCAAGCCCGGGGCCGATCCGGCGGAGGCCGCCGCGAACCGGCTGGCCGTCGCCACGGCCGTGGAGGCCGCGGGCACCGCGGCCGGGGTCGCTGACGCGATGATGCCCAACCTCCTGGGGGTCACCACCCGCGAGACCCGTCCGGCGGTCGTTGCGACCGTCCGCGAGTGGATCGTTGCCCAGGACCCGGCCGGCGTGGCCTGGGCGCAGCGGGCGATGGCCGCACGGCCGGACTCCCTGGCCGTCATCGGGGCGTTCGGCCGGCCCGTGCTCGTGCTGTTCGGCGCGGAGGACGCGATCTCCCCGGCGCCGGACGCGCAGGCAATGGCCCAGGCCGCGCACGCCGGCGGCAGCCCCACGGCCCTCGTGGAGATCGCCGGCGTGGGCCACCTCTCGGCGGTCGAGGACCCCGACGCCGTCAGCGGCGCCCTGATCGACTGGCTGGCGACCCTCCACTGACCCCCGATCCCACACCACGCCCCCGGCGCACAGCCCCGCGCCCCTCCGGCCGCGCGCGGCCCTACCGCCGCAGATCCTCCGCACAGGGCGAGACCCTCCCCATCGCCGGGGAGGGTCTCGCCCTTTCGGGAGGCTTGTGCGACAGCGCGGCCGCGACGGCGGGGCCGCGGGCCTGTCAGATCCCGCGGAACCGGTTGATCGCCTCGAGGTGCTTCGCGCGCTTCTCCGGGTCGCGCACGCCGAGGCCCTCCTCGGGGGCCAGGCACAGCACGCCGACCTTGCCCTGGTGCAGGTTGCGGTGCACCTCGTAGGCGGCCTCGCCGGCCTGGGCCAGCGGGAAGGCCTTGGACAGCGTGGGGTGCACGAGGCCGCGCTCGATGAGGCGGTTGGCCTCGTAGGCCTCGCGGTAGTTGGCGAAGTGCGAGCCGATGATCCGCTTGAGGTTCATCCAGAAGTAGCGGTTGTCGTACTCGTGCATGTACCCCGAGGTCGAGGCGCAGGAGACGATCGTGCCGCCCTTGCGGGTCACGTAGACAGAGGCGCCGAAGGTCTCGCGGCCGGGGTGCTCGAAGACGATGTCCACATCCTCCCCGCCGGTGAGCTCGCGGATCTTCTTGCCCAGGCGCTGCCACTCCTTCGGGTCCTGCGTGGAGGGGTCCTTCCAGAACTTGTAGCCCTCGGCGTTGCGGTCGATGATCAGCTCGGCCCCCATGCTGCGGCAGAGATCGGCCTTCTCCGGGCTGGAGACCACGCAGATCGGGGTCGCCCCGCCGTTGAGCGCCATCTGCGTCGCGTACGAGCCCAGACCACCGCGAGGCACCCCAGATGAGCACGGTGTCGCCCTGCTTCATGCCGGCGCCGTTGCGCGAGACGAGCTGCCGGTAGGCGGTCGCGTTGACCAGGCCCGGCGCGGCGGCCTCCTCCCAGGTCAGGTGCGCGGGCTTGCGCAGCAGCTGGTTGGACTTGACCAGGGCGATCTGGGCCATGCCGCCGAAGTTGGTCTCGAAGCCCCAGATCCGCTGCTCGGGGTCCATCATCGTGTCGTTGTGGCCGGCGGGGCTCTCGAGCTCGACGCTCAGGCAGTGTGCGACGACCTCGTCGCCGGGCTTCCAGGCGTTGACGCCCTCTCCGGTGCGCAGCACGACGCCGGCCAGGTCGGAGCCCACCACGTGGTAGGGCAGGTCGTGGCGCTTGGCCAGGGCGTGCGAGCGGCCGTAACGGGCCAGGAACCCGAAGGTGCTCACGGGCTCGAAGATCGACGTCCAGACGGTGTTGTAGTTCACGGCGCTGGCCATGACGGCCACGAGCGCCTCGCCCGGGCCCAGCTCGGGGACGGGCACGTCATCGAGGTGCAACGACCTGCGCGGATCCTTGTCCCTGCTGGGGAGGCCGGCGAACATCTCCTCCTCGTCCTTGTGGACGGTGATGCCCTGGTACGTGGCGGGGACGGGGATCTCGCCGAAGCCCCCCTCCAGATGCGCGTCGCTGAGGATTGCCTCGAGGATCTTCTGCATGGTGGAACCTCCCGGGAGCGTGGGGCGAGTGCCTTCCCGATCAGGCTACTGGGCGGTAACCGTCCTCGCGCACGCGGGGGCCGCAGAGCTGGGATCGCCCACCGGATGGGCGGAATGACCCGATTCGCCCCCTGGTCGGGACCCGTGAGATACCGGAGCATGCTCGGCAGCCGCGTGGCCACGCCGAGCAGGCAGAACGCGGCCACGGGTGCGGCCTGCAGGCTCGTGAGCCGCTCCTGGCGTCAGTGCGCCGCGCCCGGCTCCACCAGCTCGACCAGGACCCCGCCGCAGTCCTTCGGGTGGATGAAGTTCACCCGCGACCCGGCGGTGCCCCGCTTCGGCTCGGAGTAGAGCAGGCGCACCCCGGCATCGCGCAGCCGCGCGGACGCGGTGTCGATGTCGGTGACCCGGAACGCCAGCTGCTGCATGCCCTCGCCGCTTCGCGCGAGGAACTTGCCGATCGGGGAGTCCTGGCGCAGGGGGGCCAGCAGCTGCAGGAAGGACCCGGAGCCGGCGATGTCCACCATCGCCTCGCGCACCCCCTGCTCCTCGTTGACCTCCTCGTGCACGCTGCGCAGGCCGAACACTCGCTCGTAGAAGGCGATCGCCGCGTCGAGGTCGGCCACCGCCAGGCCCACGTGGTCGATCCGCTCGACGAGGGGGCCGAGCACCGCCGCTGCGGACGAATCGGACGTCCCGGGCGCTGGGGTCTGTGCATCCATCGGGCACCACCTCTCTGCCGGGCGCCAGGCCCAGCTCCATCCGGGAATGAGCCTACGCCGTGGGCGATCCGGGCGCGTGGCCGGAGGTGGCCGCGAGGGCTGGGCGACCCTGCGGCGGGTTGCCGGTCGGTGACCCCGATCCGGTGACACCACGCCCCGGGACCGTGGCTATCGTGACCCATGAGGCAGTACCGCACGAACCCACGAGAGAGAGGCACGCCATGTCAGCCGGTCCCGCACCCGCCGCTGCGTCGTGGCCCGTTGGGCAGACCGACCAGAAGCCCACGACAGAGAGGCACACCATGTCCGGATCCGTGATCGTCGCCGGCGCCCGCACCCCGATGGGTCGGCTGCTCGGTTCGCTGAAGGGCTTCTCCGCCGCCGAGCTCGGCGGGTTCGCCATCAAGGGGGCGCTCGACAAGGCCGGCGTCGCCCCGGAGCAGGTGCAGTACGTGATCATGGGTCACGTCATCCAGGCCGGCGCCGGGCAGATCACCGCGCGCCAGGCGGCCATCGCCGGGGGCATCCCGCTGGACGTGCCCGCGCTGACCATCAACAAGGTGTGCCTGTCGGGCATCGACGCCATCGCCCTGGCCGACCAGCTGATCCGCGCCGGCGAGTTCGACGTCGTCGTGGCCGGTGGCATGGAGTCGATGACCAACGCCCCGCACGTGCTGGTCGGCAGCCGCGAGGGCGTCAAGTACGGCGACTGGACCATGAAGGACTCGATGGCCCACGACGCGCTGTTCTGCGCCATCGACCAGCTGGCCATGGGCCTGTCGACCGAGCAGCTACAACTCGCGCTACGACCTCACCCGCGAGGAGCAGGACGAGTTCTCGGCGCGTTCGCACCAGCTGGCCGCGCGCGCTGCCAAGGACGGGCTGTTCGACGACGAGATCGTGCCGGTGTCGATCCCGCAGCGCAAGGGCGACCCGATCGAGTTCAGCGTCGACGAGGGAGTGCGCGCCGACACCACCGTCGAGTCGCTGGCCAGGCTGCGCCCGGCGTTCACCAAGGACGGCACCATCACCGCCGGCTCGGCCTCGCAGATCTCCGACGGCGCGGCCGCCGTGGTCGTGATGAGCCGGGCCAAGGCCGAGGAGCTGGGGCTGAGCTGGCTGGCTGAGATCGGCGCCCACGGTGTGGTCGCCGGACCGGACGCGTCGCTGCAGGAGCAGCCGGCCAACGCCGTGATCAAGGCCTGCGAGAAGGAGGGCATCGCGCCGGCGGACCTCGACCTGCTCGAGCTCAACGAGGCGTTCGCCGCCGTGGGCATCGTCTCCACGCAAGAAGCTGGGCGTCGACCCGGAGAAGGTCAACGTCAACGGCGGCGCGATCGCCATGGGTCACCCGGTCGGCATGTCCGGTGCCCGGATCGTGCTGCACCTGGCCCACGAGCTCAAGCGTCGCGGTGGTGGCGTGGGCGCCGCGGCCCTGTGCGGCGGCGGGGGTCAGGGCGACGCGCTGATCGTGCGGGTGCCCTCGGCCTGATCGCGCGGAGATCCGCGGACTCGGGGGAGGAGAGGGGTGCGTGTGGCCAGGACCGTGGAGGTCGAGGCCCTGGTCGCGCGCGCCCGCGAGGGGGACCCGCGCTCGGTGGGGCGCCTGATCACGCTCGTCGAGGATGGCGCCCCCCAGCTGCGGGAGCTCATGCGGGTGCTGGCCCGGCTCACGGCGGCCGAGGGCTCGCCCGGCTCTCCCGCAGCGGGTGGCTCGACGGGCCGGGCCGGGTCGCCCGACGCGGATGCGGGGCCCGCGCGGTGGGCGCGGACCCCTGGGTGCGCACATCGTGGGCCTCACCGGATCTCCCGGGGTCGGCAAGTCGACGACCACGTCGGCACTGGTCACCCAGTACCGGGCGGCGGGTCGGCGGGTCGGCGTGCTGGCGGTGGACCCGTCCTCGCCGTTCTCCGGCGGTGCCCTGCTCGGCGACCGGATCCGGATGCAGGAGCACGCCACCGACCCGGGGGTGTTCATCCGCTCGATGGCCTCGCGCGGGCACCTGGGCGGGCTTGCCTCGGCGGCCCCGCAGGCCGTGCGGGTGCTGGCCGCCGCCGGGTGCGACCCGGTGCTCGTCGAGACCGTGGGCGTGGGCCAGTCGGAGGTGGAGGTCGCCGGTGAGGCCGACACGACCGTGGTCCTGCTCGCCCCGGGGATGGGTGACGGGATCCAGGCCGCCAAGGCGGGCATCCTCGAGATCGGGGACGTGTTCGTGGTCAACAAGGCCGACCGCGACGGGGCAGACGCGACCGCGCGCGAGCTGCGGCACATGATCACCCTCGGTCCCTCAGCACAGCCGGGGGCGTGGCGACCGCCGGTGATCAAGGTGGTGGCCACCCGGGGCCAGGGACTGCCCGAGCTGGTCGAGGCCCTGGAGGGCCACCGTGCGTGGCTGGCCGAGTCCGGGCAGGGCGTGCGTCGCCGGCAGGCCCGGGCCGCCGCGGAGATCCAGGGCATCGCCCTGGCCGCCCTGCAGGCGCGGTTCGCGGACCTTGGGCGCGGGGCGGGCCTGGACGCGCTGGCTGCGGACGTCGCCGCGGGGCGCACCGATGCCTTCACCGCGGCGGACGCGATCGTCGCCGCCGTCTCCGGCTGAGCCACGCCCGCCCGCAGCGGGGCATGGGGGAGGCCCTGCGGATACGATCTGTCACCGGAAGGGCGCGTCGGGTGCGCTGTGAGAGCGCTCCCTAAGCCTGCTCGCGGGGTGGTCCCGCACCTGTGGGTGATCGCGCCGGAGAGGCTCACATGCGCTACGGCCACTTCGATGACGAGGCCCGCGAGTACGTCATCACCACCCCGCAGACGCCGTACCCGTGGATCAACTACCTGGGCAGCGAGCAGTTCTTCTCGTTGATCTCCCACCAGGCCGGCGGCTACAGCTTCTACCGGGATGCCCGCATGCGCCGCCTGACCCGCTATCGCTACAACAACATCCCCGCCGACGCGGGCGGGCGCTACCTGTACGTCCACGACGACGGGGACGTCTGGACCCCCTCGTGGCTGCCGGTCAAGGCCGACCTCGATCACTTCGAGGCCCGCCACGGCCTGGGCTACTCGCGCATCGTCGGCGAGCGCAACGGGGTGCGGGTGGACACGACGGTGATGGTGCCGCTGGGCGAGGACGCCGAGGTCCAGCGGGTGCGGGTCACCAACACCGCGGACGCGGCCCAAGGCGATCACCCTGTTCTCGTTCGTCGAGTTCTGCCTGTGGAACGCCCACGACGACCAGACCAACTACCAGCGCACCCTGTCCATCGGCGAGGTCGAGGTCGAGCAGGACGGCCCGACCGGCTCGGCGATCTATCACCGCACCGAGTACCGCGAGCGCCGCGACCACTACGCCGTCTTCGGGGTGAACACCCGCGCTGAGGGCTTCGACACCGATCGGGACACCTTCGTCGGGGCCTACAACTCGCCTGGCCGAGGCCGCAGTGCCCCGCGCCGGTCGCTCGGCGGACTCGGTGGCCTCGGGCTGGTACCCCATCGGCTCGCACTCGGTGCGCGTCGACCTCGCCCCGGGGGAGTCCCGCGACCTCGTCTACGTCCTGGGCTACCTGGAGAACCCGCAGGACCAGAAGTGGGCCGACGACGCCCACCAGATGCTCGACCGGTCCCGCGCACACGCGCTGCTGGCCAGGTTCGCCACCGCCGCCCAGGCGGACGCCGCCCTGGAGGCACTGCGCGCCCACTGGAGCGCACTGCTGAGCACCTACCGGGTGACCAGCACGGACGAGAAGCTCGACCGGATGGTCAACATCTGGAACCAGTACCAGTGCATGGTCACCTTCAACATGAGCCGATCGGCCTCCTACTTCGAGACCGGGATCGGCAGGGGCATGGGCTTCCGCGACTCCAACCAGGACCTGCTCGGGTTCGTCCACCTGATCCCCGAGCGCGCCCGTGAGCGGATCCTGGACATCGCGGCCACGCAGTTCCCGGACGGCTCGGCGTACCACCAGTACCAGCCTCTGACCAAGCGCGGCAACAACGACGTGGGCTCGGGCTTCAACGACGACCCGCTCTGGCTGATCGCCGGGGTCGCGGCCTACCTCCGGGAGACCGGGGACATGGCGATCCTCGACGAGCCAGTGCCCTTCGACAACGACCGGTCGCTGGCCGCACCCCTGTTCGAGCACCTGACGCGCTCGTTCGAGTTCACGCACGCCAACCGGGGCCCGCACGGCCTGCCGCTGATCGGCCGGGCGGACTGGAACGACTGCCTGAACCTGAACTGCTTCTCCACCACGCCGGGGGAGTCGTTCCAGACCACGGAGAACCAGTCCGGGGGAGTGGCCGAGTCGGTGTTCATCGCCGCGCAGTTCGTGCTCTACGGCGCCCAGTACGCCGAGCTCGCCAGGCGCCGCGGCCTGGTCGAGGTGGCCGACCGGGCCGACGGGCTCGTGGAGCAGATGCGCAGCGCCGTGCTCGAGCACGGCTGGGACGGCCGGTGGTTCCTGCGTGCCTACGACTACTACGGCAACCCGGTGGGCACCGACGCCCATGACGAGGGCAAGATCTGGATCGAGCCCCAGGGGTTCGCCGTGATGGCCGGGATCGGCCACGGCCAGGGACCGCAGGACCTCGACGCCCCGGCCATCCGCGCGCTGGACTCGGTGGAGGCGATGCTGGGCACCCCGCACGGGATGGTGCTGCAGTACCCGGCCTACACGACCTACCGCATCGAGCTCGGCGAGGTCTCCACCTACCCGCCGGGCTACAAGGAGAACGGCGGCATCTTCTGCCACAACAACCCGTGGGTGATCATCGCCGAGACCATGGTCGGCCGCGGGGCTGCGGCCTTCGAGCACTACCAGCGGATCGCGCCGGCCTACCGCGAGGAGATCTCCGACATCCACCGCCTCGAGCCCTACGTCTACGCACAGATGATCGCCGGCAAGCAGGCCCCGCGCGCCGGCGAGGCCAAGAACTCCTGGCTCACCGGCACGGCCGCCTGGAACTTCGTGGCGGTCTCCCAGTACCTGCTGGGCGTGCGCCCGGACTACGACGGCCTGGTCGTCGATCCGCAGATCGGCCCGGACGTGCCCGAGTACACCGTCACGCGCGTGGCGCGCGGGGCGACCTACGAGATCGCCGTGTCGAACTCGGGGGCACCGGGTGCCCGCGGGCGGCTGACCGTCGATGGCGTGCCGATCGAGGGCAACACCGTGCCCTACGCACCGGCGGGCTCGACGGTGCGGGTCCAGGTCACGGTGTGACCGGCCCGGTCCTGCCCGGGACAGGGGCAGGTGGCGGGGAGTGCGATGGGTGAGGTGATCGCCCTGCGCAGCGTCGGCTGGGAGCTCGACGTGCTGCCCGGCACCGGGGCGGCGGTGGCCGCGGGGCGGATCCGGACCGGGTCCGGCGCCGGGTACGACCTGCTGCGCCCGACGCCGCAGTCCGGTCTGCACGACCCCGAGCAGTGCGCGAGCTTCCCGCTGCTGCCCTGGTCGAACCGGATCCGCGACGGGGTCCTGGAGGTCGGCGGCCGGCGTTGGCAGCCGCAGCGCAGCGCACGGGCCAGTTCACGCTGACGGTCACCAACTGAGCCCCGCCCGCCCCGCCCCACCGGCGGCGGCGCGATCGGTCCAGGATTGCCGGCCACGCCGACGATCGATCCAAGTCCGCTGGCACCTGAGGCCCGCGGACTTGGATGGATCCGGGTGCCGGCGGGCCGGCGGGCCTCGGGAGACGGCTGAGCCCGGCCCCGCGGACCTCGGACCGCTGCGGGGACCGGCGAGTAGGGTGGGCAGCACCGGCGACCGACCGTCGCGGGTTCGGCGTGGAGGGCTCAATGGGCGAGGAGATCAGCGGCCGGGCGCGCTGGGAGCGCGACTTCGGTGCGGCGCAGGTCGCGGGGCAGGTGCGCGACGCGGACTTCAGCACCCTCTCGGGTGACCCCGTCGACCCGGTGTACGGCCCCGCCGGCGGTGCCGAGGCCGCCGACCACATCGGTTGGCCGGGCCAGTACCCCTACACGCGGGGCCTGTACCCCACCGGCTACCGGGGCCGGCTGTGGACGATCCGGCAGTTCGCCGGGTTCGGCAGCGCCCAGGACACCAACGCCCGGTTCCACGACATCCTCGCCGCCGGCGGAGGGGGACTCTCGGTCGCGTTCGACATGCCCACGCTGATGGGCCGCGACTCCGACGACGCCCTGGCCCGCGGCGAGGTCGGCCACTGCGGCGTGGCCATCGACTCGGTGGCCGACATGGAGGTGCTGTTCTCCGGCATCCCGCTGGCCGAGGTCACCACCTCGATGACCATCTCGGGGCCGGCCGTGCCGATCTTCGCGATGTACGTCGTGGCCGCCGAGCGCCAGGGGGCCGACATCAGCCGCCTGGACGGCACCTTGCAGACCGACATCTACAAGGAGTACATCGCCCAGAAGGAGTGGCTGTTCGGCCCCGAGCCGCACCTGCGGCTGATCGGCGACCTCATGGAGTGGGCCGGGGCCCACGTGCCGCGCTACAAGCCGCTGAGCGTCTCGGGCTACCACATCCGCGAGGCCGGCTCCACGGCCGCACAGGAGCTGGCCTTCACCCTCGCCGACGGGTTCGGCTATGTGGAGCTGGGGCTCTCCCGGGGCCTGGACATCGAGGCGTTCGCCCCGGGGCTGTCGTTCTTCTTCGACGCGCACGTGGACTTCTTCGAGGAGATCGCGAAGTTCCGTGCGGCCCGGCGGATCTGGGCCCGGTGGATGCGTGACGTCTACGGTGCCCGCACCGAGCGCGCCCAGTGGCTGCGGTTCCACACCCAGACCGCCGGGGTCAGCCTGACCGCCCAGCAGCCGGACAACAACATCGTCCGCACCGCGATCGAGGCGCTGGCCGCGGTGCTCGGGGGCACCAACTCGCTGCACACCAATGCCCTCGACGAGGTGCTGGCCCTGCCCAGCGACAAGGCCGCGGAGATCGCGCTGCGCACCCAGCAGGTGATCGCCGAGGAGACCGGGGTGGCCAACGTCGCCGACCCGCTGGGCGGCAGTTGGTACGTGGAGGCGCTGACCGACCGGATCGAGGCCCAGGCCGAGGCGATCTTCGACCAGATCATCGCCCAGGGCGTGGCCCGCCAGCCCGACGGGCAGCACCCCATCGGCCCGATCACCTCGGGCCTGCTCGCCGGGATCGAGTCGGGGTGGTTCACGGGCCTGATCGCCGACGCGGCGTTCGACCACCAGATCGCCCTGGAGGACGGGCGCAAGCGCGTGGTCGGCGTCAACGTGCACACCGGGGCCATCGACACGCCGCTGGAGATCCTGCGGGTCTCCCACGAGGTGGAGCGCGTCCAGGTCGAGACCCTGGCAGCCCGCCGCGAGGCCCGAGACGGTGCGGCCGTCGACAAGGCCCTGGGCGTCCTGGCTGAGGCCGCCCGGGGTGAGGCGAACCTGGTGCCCCTGCTCATCGACGCCGCGCGCGCCGAGGCGACCCTCGGGGAGATGTGCGACGTGCTGCGCGCCGAGTGGGGCACCTACCGCGAACCGATCTGAGCCGCCGCCTGGCCCGTCGCGCGCCGTGAGGTGCGATCGTCCGGCCCGGGCGGGCGATCACGTGGCGCGCCTGCGCCGGGGGCGATGGAAGAATGCCGCCATGAGCATCTCCGGATACGGCGCCGTCGACCTCGGCGCCCTTGCCGCCGCCCGCGAGGCCCAGGCCCAGGCCGAGCAGCGCGCGGCCAGCCGCGCGGCCGATCCCAGCGCCCCCTCGGTGGTCATCGACGTCACCGACGCCAGCTTCCAGACCGATGTCATGGAGCTGTCGATGCAGGTGCCCGTGGTCCTGGACCTGTGGGCCACATGGTGCCAGCCGTGCCGGACCCTCTCGCCGATCCTCGAGCGCCTCGCCGAGGCCGCAGGCGGACGCTGGGTGCTGGCGAAGGTCGACGTGGACGCGAACCCCGCCATCGCGCAGGCGTTCCAGGTCCAGTCGATCCCGAGCGTGTTCGCGGTGGTCGGGGGGCGCCCGCTGCCGCTGTTCCAGGGTGCCCTGCCCGAGCCGCAGGTGAAGGCCTACCTCGACGAGCTGCTCGCGCTCGCCGCGGCCAACGGCGTGGCCGGCACGCTGGGGCAGGCTGACGAGTCCGGCCCCGCGGAGGAGCCGGCCGACCCCCGGATGGAGGCCGCCTACGACGCGATCGAGGCCGGCGACTGGGCGGGCGCGCGCGCGGCCTACCAGGCCATCCTCGACGCCACGCCGGCCGACCCCGTGGCGCGCGCCGGCCTGGCCCTGGTGGGGGTGTTCGAGCGTGTCTCCGGGGTGGACCACGCCGCCGTGCTGGCCGCCGCGGACGCCGCACCCGACGACTTGGCCGCCCAGGAGCGCGCGGCCGACGTGCTGGTGCTCGACGGCAACCCGGTCGAGGCGTTCGCACGGCTCGTGGGGGCGATCCGGTTCACCTCGGGAGCCGATCGCGATCGCCTCCGGGCGCACCTGATCGACCTGTTCGAGGTCGTCGGACCCGACGACCCGGCCGTCACCCGGGCGCGCACGGACCTGGCCAACGCCCTGTTCTGAGCCTCGACGCTGCGCGGAGCCTCGTGAAGCTCGACGTGGACGAGCCGACACTGGTCAGGCCGACCTGCATGCAGATGTCCGCGACCGAGTAGTCCGTGCCCCGCAGGAGGGTTGCCGCCCGCTCGAGCTGGCGGGTCAGCGGGTACGAGTACGGGACTCCCCGAACGCCCGCCGGCTCAAGTGCGCCCGCGACAGGCACGCGGCCGCCGCCAGGTCATCGACGGTCAGGCACTGCGCGTACTGGGCATCCGCGAAGTCGCGCGCCCGTACGAGATGGCGCACGGGGGACACCCGGGCGCGGGCCGTCGACAGCTGAGCAGGGTACCGACACCGGCCCGGTCACGCCGACCCGCCGGCAGGCCGCCCGGACGCCGTGACCGGACCCGCGCTACTCGACGGCCACGGAGTCGACCACCACGTCCGCGACGGGCTCGGCCTCGGCACCGTCGTAGCGCAGCCACACCGTCGCCAGCGGCGGCAGCGTGACCCCTGCCGAGGCCGGTCGGCCGTGCCAGGCCTGCTCCGTGGCCTCGACGCCGCCGAGGTTGCCCACGCCCGAGCCGCCGTAGTCGGCGGCGTCGGTGTTGAGCACCTCACGCCAGTGGCCGGTGTTCGGCAGCCCGATCCGGTAGTCCGAGCGCACCATCGGCGAGAAGTTGGTGATCGAGGCCAGCACCGAGCCGTCGCTGCCGACGCGCAGCCACGAGAACACGTTGCCCGACGCGTCGTTGGCGTCGATCCACTGGAAGCCCTCGGGGGTGTTGTCCTGGTCCCACAGGGCCCGGCTCTCGCGGTACACGCGGTTCATGTCGCGCACGCAGTGCTGCACGCCGAAGTGGTCCTGGTACTCGGTCAGCCACCACTCGAGGCCGCGCTCCTCGCTCCACTCCGAGGTCTGGGCGAACTCGCTGCCCATGAACAGCAGCTGCTTGCCGGGGTGCGACCACATGTAGCCCAGGTAGGCGCGCAGGTTGGCCAGCTTCTGCCACCGGTCGCCGGGCATCTTCTGCACCAGCGAGCCCTTGCCGTGCACGACCTCGTCGTGGGAGATCGGCAGCACGAAGTTCTCGCTCCACGCGTAGACCATCGCGAAGGTCATCTCGTTGTGGTGCCACATGCGGTGCACCGGCTCGCGGGAGACGTAGCCCAGCGAGTCGTTCATCCACCCCATGTTCCACTTGAGGCCGAACCCGAGGCCGCCGAGGTACGTGGGCCGGGTCACGCCGGGCCACGAGGTGGACTCCTCGGCGATGGTCACCAGCGCCGGGCACCCGCTTGTAGACGGTGGCGTTCATCTCCTGCAGGAACGCCACGGCGTCGAGGTTCTCGCGCCCACCGTACTGGTTGGGCAGCCACTCGCCCTCGTTGCGGGAGTAGTCCAGGTAGAGCATGGAGGCCACGGCGTCCACGCGCAGGCCGTCGATGTGGTACTCCTCGAGCCAGTAGAGCGCGTTGGAGACCAGGAAGTTGCGCACCTCGCGTGCGGCCGAAGTCGAACACGTAGGTGCCCCAGTCCGGCTGCTCGCCGCGCCGCGGGTCTGCGTGCTCGTAGAGGGCCGTGCCGTCGAACCGGGCCAGCGCCCAGGCGTCCTTCGGGAAGTGGGCGGGCACCCAGTCGAGCAGCACCCCGATGTTGGCCTGGTGCAGGGTGTCCACCAGGAACCGGAAGTCGTCGGGGTTGCCGAAGCGCGAGGTGGGCGCGAAGTAGGAGGTCACCTGGTAGCCCCAGCTCGGGGCGTAGGGGTGCTCGGCCACCGGCATCAGCTCGACGTGGGTGAAGCCGAGCTCCGTGACGTAGTCGACCAGCTCGGCGGCCATCTGGCGGTAGTCCAGACCCGAGGCGCCACGAGCCCAGGTGCACCTCGTAGACGCTCATCGGGGAGGCCAGCACGTCGGTCGCGGCGCGCTGGGCGATCCACGCGTCGTCGCCCCACTCGTAGTCGGAGGTGAACACCACCGACCCGGTGGACGGCGGCACCTCGGTGTGGAAGGCCATCGGGTCGGCCTTCTCCCGCCACACCCAGTCCTTGCCCAGGATCGAGAACTTGTAGGTCACCCCGGCCCCGATGTTCGGGATGAACAGCTCCCACACCCCGGTGCCGCCCAGCGAGCGCATCGGATGGCCGGTGCCGTCCCATCCGTTGAAGTCGCCGATCACGCGCACGCCCTCGGCGCTGGGGGCCCAGACGGCGAACGACGTGCCGGTGATCTGGCCGAACGGGCTGTCGTAGCTGCGCACGTGCGCGCCGAGGGTGGTCCACAGCTCCTCGTGGCGGCCCTCGCCGATGAGGTGCAGGTCGAGCTCGCCGAGGGTCGGCAGGAACCGGTAGGGGTCGTCGGAGGGGATGATCCCCTGGCCGTAGTCGACGTCGATCGAGTAGGCCGGGATCACGTCGCCGGGCACGACGGCCACCCACACCCCGCGGTGCTCGTGGGTCATCGGGTAGCGGCCCTCCGGCGTCACCACGATCAGCTCGCGAGCCATCGGCCGCAGCACCCGGATGGTGATCGCGCCGTCGTACGGGTGCGCCCCGAGGATCGCGTGCGGGCTCGGGTGGGCGCCGTCGACGAGCCGGTCGATGTCGCCTGTGTCGATCGGTGCCGGCGCGGGCCCGGCTGGAGCGGCCGGCGCTGCTGGAGCTGCCGGCCCGGCTGGAGCGGCCGGCGCTGCCGGGGCGGCCGGGGCGGCCGGCGCTGCTGGGGCGGGCGTGCCGCTCGCGGGGGAACCCGTCGCTGCCTTCTTCGCCTCGGGGGTGGGATCTGCGGGGGTCTCGGGCGGGGTCATGGCATCCTCTCCAGAACAACGGCGTGCGCACATGCGAAGTTGGGGTCGAGTCGGATCCAGTTCTGGGCCCCCCACGCCCATGTCTGGCCCGAGATCAGGTCACGGGCCAGCACTCTCTCGTCGTTGCCGAAGCCCAGCGCACCGAGGTCCAGGTGCAGCACGCCCGCCTGAGGCGAGTCCGGGTCCAGCACGCACACCGTCACCAGGACGTCGTCGCCGCGGCGCTTGCTCCAGGCGAGCATCTGGGAGTTGTCGATGTGCTCGAAGCGCAGGTTGCGCAGTTCGTGGGTGGCCGGGTGCTCCCGGCGGATCCGGTTGAGCATCGTCAGGTAGGGCACGAGGCTGTTGTGCGAGGCTGCGGCCCAATCACGGGGGCGGTACTGGAACTTCTCGGAGTCCAGGTACTCCTCCTTGCCGGGGGCGAGGGGCAGGTGCTCGTAGACCTCGAAGCCCGCGTACACCCCGTAGGTGGGGGCCAGCAGCGCCGCGAGGGTCGCGCGGATCGCGAAGGCCGACTTCTTGCCCGACTGCAGGAAGAACGGATTGATGTCCGGGGTGTTCACGAAGCAGTTGGGCCGCATGTAGTCCGCGGCGTAGCTGCTCAGCTCGGTGAAGTAGGTCTCGATCTCCCACTTGGTGTTGCGCCAGGTGAAGTACGTGTAGCTCTGGTGGAAGCCGACCGTGCCCAGCGTGCGCATCATCGCCGGGCGGGTGAAGGCCTCGGCCAGGAACAGCACGTCGGGATCGGTGGCGCGGATCCGGGCGAAGAGCACCTCCCAGAACTCCACGGTCTTGGTGTGCGGGTTGTCCACGCGGAAGATCCGCACGCCCTTGCCCATCCACAGCCGCAGGATGCGCTCGCACTCGTCGACGAGGCCCTCGAAGTCCGCGTCGAACGCGATGGGGTAGATGTCCTGGTACTTCTTCGGCGGGTTCTCCGCGTAGGCGATCGAGCCGTCGGCGCGGGTCACGAACCACTCGGGATGCGCGGCGACCCACGGATGGTCCGGGGAGGCCTGCAGGGCGAAGTCGAGGGCGATCTCCAGGCCGTTCTCAGCGGCCACGGCCATGAAGTGCTCGAAGTCGGCCATCGTGCCCAGGTCCGGGTGGACCGTGTCGTGGCCACCCTCGGGCGCGCCGATCGCCCACGGCGAGCCGGGGTCGTCGGGGCCCGGGGTGAGCGTGTTGTTCGGGCCCTTGCGGAAGGTCCGGCCGATGGGGTGGATCGGGGGAAGGTAGACCACGTCGAATCCCATGGCCGCCACGGCGGGCAGGCGCAGTGCCGCGGTGCGGAAGGTGCCCGAGCGCGGCGGGTTCAGCGTCGCGCCCTCGGAGCGGGGGAAGAACTCGTACCAGGCGCCGTACAGCGCGCGCGGGCGCTCGACGCGCACCGGCCAGGGACCCGACCAGTGCGGCAGCTCGCGCAGCGGGTTGGCCTCCAGCGCGGCGCGGACCGCGGGAGCCTCGGCGGCGTAGAGGCGCTGCACGGCGCTCTCGTGGGTGTCGCGCATGGCGGCGGCCGCCTCGGTGAGCACCTTGCGGGCGTGGGCGTCGGTGGCCTGTGCGGCAGCACGGTCGAGCACCCGCGCGCCCTCCTCGAGCTCGAGCTCGACGTCGATGCCGGCGGGTAGCTTGATCTCGGCCTTGTGCTTCCAGGTCTCGTACGGGTCACCCCAGGAGATGACGTAGTACTGCCAGTCGCCCTCGGCGGGCAGCCGGGCCGAGACGGTCCACCGATCGGGCTGGGTGGGTCCGACCTCGTGCATCCGCAGCAGGGGTCCCTCAGGGGAGCCGATGGCGAACTCGGTCGTGGTGAAGCCCGGCGGGACGAACTGCACCTCCACGCCCATGGCGTCGTGGCCCTCGCGGAAGGCGGTCACAGAGACGTCGAAGGCCTCGTCGACGACGGCTTTGACCGGGTAGGCACCGCCCTCGACCACGGGGGCGATGTCGATGATGGGGAAGCGACCGATCACGTCGGCGACGCTACTACCCATGGGCCGGTCGGCGCCTGCCGTGCGATCGGCACCGGGACCCGGGCCGGGGTTGCGATGCGCCGTCCGTGCACGGGGGCTGCCGCGGGGCCCTGACCGGCGATAGCCTCCGCGTGATCATCCGAGCGCGCGAGGAGGGCCGTGACCACCACCGTACGCGACGTGGCTGCCCTCGCCGGGGTGTCGGCGGCCACCGTCTCCCGGGCGCTGCGCGGGCACCGGTCGATCTCCGAGGCCACGCGGGTGAAGGTCCAGCAGGCCGCCGACCAGCTCGGCTACTCCCTGGCCCCGACCGCCTCGCACCGGGCCCGGGTGGCCGTCGTGATGCCCTACCTCGACCGCTGGTACTTCGCGCAGGTCCTCGACGGCGCCGAGCGCGCGCTGTCCGACAAGGGCATCGTCGTGCTGGTCCATCGCCTGGTCGACCTCGATGACCGGCGCCGGGCGCTGCTCGGTGACATCCCGCGGCGCGAGGCCGACGGCGTGCTGCTGGTCAACGTCCCGCCGGCCCCGGACGAGGCCGCGCTGCTGGCCGACCGCCGGATCCCGATCGTGCTGCTCGGGGCGAGCCTGCCCGGGGTCACCGGGGTGGAGATCGACGACGTCGCTGCCGCGCGCGCGGCCACCATGCACCTGGTCGAGCTGGGCCACCGGCGGATCGGGCTGGTCTCCGGCCGGCCGTTCGAGCGCATCCCGTTCACCGCGCCCCCGGATCGCCGCCGCGGCTTCCTGCTGGCCCACAAGGAGGCGTCCCTGCCCTGGGACCCGGACCTGGAGGTCACCGCCGACTTCACGGTGCGGGGAGCCCAGCGCGCCGCGCACACCCTGCTGGACCGTGCCGACCCGCCGACCGCGGTGTTCGCCGAGAGCGACGAGATGGCCTTCGGGGTGATGGCCACGGCCCGCAGCCTGGGCCTGCGGGTGCCTGAGGACCTGTCGGTGGTCGGGATCGACGACCACGACCTGTCCGAGGCACTCGGCCTGACCACGGTCGCCCAGCCCGTGCGCACGCTCGGCGAGCTGGCCGCGCTGCAGCTGGCCGGGCTGATCGCCCACCACGACCGCGAGCCCGAGCCAGCGCGCCGGGTGACGGTGCCGACCCTGCTGGTGGTGCGCGAGAGCACCGCGGCGATCGATCGGGCCGATGTCGGGCGCCGGGGCGCCGCGCGGCCCATGCTGAGGAGGAGACCATGAGCAGCGACCCGCAGGGCAGCGCACCCCGCTCGCCGGTGCCCTGGTGGCGCGGCGCGGTGTTCTACCAGGTGTACCCACGCTCGTTCGCGGACTCCGACGGCGACGGTGAGGGTGACCTCCCCGGCATCCTGGCCCGCCTGGACCATCTCGTCGACCTCGGCGTGGACGCGGTGTGGCTCAGTCCCTTCTACCCCTCGCCCCTGGCCGACGGGGGCTACGACGTGGCCGACCCGCGCGACGTGGACCCCCGGTTCGGGACCCTGGGCGATGCCCGGGCGCTGATCGATGCCGCGCACGGTCGCGGGATCCGGATCGTGGTCGATGTGGTGCCCAACCACGTGTCCGTGGAGCACGCGTGGTTCCGGGCCGCCCTGGCCGCGGGCGCCGGAAGTGCCGAGCACGCCCGCTTCCACATCCTGCCCGGCCGCGGCGAGGGCGGTGCGCAGCCCCCCAACAACTGGGTCGGGGTCTTCGGGGGCTCGACCTGGTCGCCGCTGCCCACGGCCGCCCGCGACGATCAGGGTCGCGCGCTGTGGTACCTGCACCTGTTCGACTCCAGCCAGCCGGACCTGAACTGGGACAACCCGGAGGTCCTGGCCGACTCGCTGGACACCCTGCGGTTCTGGCTGGACCTGGGCGTCGACGGCTTCCGGGTCGATGTGGCCTTCGGGCTCAAGAAGGACATGACCTACGCCGACCACCCCGACCCCGAGGCCGTGATCCGGGCCATGCGACTGGACCTCGCCGACGGTGTCGAGCGTGACCCCGATCCGCGCGCGGTCCTGCGCACCGCCCCGTTCTTCGACCGCGACGAGGTCCACGAGGTCTACCGGGCCTGGCGCCGCGTGATCGACGAGTACCCACGCGAGATCGTCACGGTCGCCGAGGCGTGGGCCTACCCGGTCGCGCGCTCGATGGCCTACGCCCGGCCCGACGAGCTGTCCCAGGTCTTCTGCTTCGACTTCCTGATCGTGGCCTGGGACGCGGCAGCGATCCGCCGAGCGATCTCGTCCGTGCTCGACGCCGTGGCCCTCGTCGGCGCCCCGCCCACCTGGGTGCTCAGCAACCACGACACCCCGCGGGTCGTGACCCGCCTCGGCGGTGGGGAGCAGGGGCTGCGCAAGGCCCTTGCCCTGGCCCATGTGGCCCACGCGCTGCCCGGTGGCGTGTACGTCTTCGCCGGGGAGGAGCTCGGCCTGCCCGACGCCGAGATCCCTGACGAGCGCCGGGCGGACCCCATCTGGTTCCGCTCCGGGGGCGCCGACCCGGGCCGGGATGGCGCGCGGGTACCCCTGCCCTGGTCGGGCAGTGCACCGCCCTACGGGTTCACGACCGCCGACGACTCGTGGCTGCCGGCACCCGAGGGGTGGTCCGGGCTCACCGTGGCAGCGCAGTCGGCCGACCCGACCAGCCCGCTGGCCCGGTACCGGCGGATGATCGCCCTGCGGCACAGCCACCCGGCATTCGCCGACCCCGACGCCGCCGTCGGGGTCAGTGGCGCCCCGGGCGTGGTGATCGTGCGCCGGGAGGGCAGCCGCGCGCTGTGGTGCGTGCTCAACACCACCGACGAGGCCGTGGACGTCGAGCTGGCAGGTGCCGGGGGCAGCGATGTGCTGGCCGCCTCCGCCGACGACGCCCTGGTCGACTGGGACGGGGTGCGCCTGCGGCTGCCGGGCCACTGCGCGGCCTGGCTCGGGTGAGCCCGCCCGTCACCCGTTCGTCGCGGCGTTGTTACCGAATCGTTATGTGATGCATGAGCGTTGCACCGTGGTGGTCGTTGCATGGGGGGTCCCCGACCGCGAAGGTGGCAGGCAGGACGGGTCGCCCGTCCGATCCCGCACAAAGGAGACCCCGTTTCATGACGACCACCTCCCGATCCCGATGGCTCGCGGCGATCGCTGGCGCGTCCAGCATCGCCCTTGCCCTCACCGGGTGTTCCAGCAGCGACGACACCGCCACTGACGGCGCCTCGGCCACGGCCTCCGGCGCGGACAAGTGCGCGGCGTTCGCGCAGTACGGCGACCTCTCGGGCAAGACCGTGACGGTCTACACCTCGATCGTCGCCCCCGAGGACCAGATGCACATCGACTCGTACAAGCCGTTCGAGGAGTGCACCGGCGCCACCATCGAGTACGAGGGCTCCAAGGAGTTCGAGGCCCAGCTCAAGGTGCGCGTGAAGGCCGGCAACCCGCCGGACATCGCCTACGTCCCGCAGCCGGGCCTGCTGGCCACCCTGGTCAAGGAGGGCGCGGTGAAGACCCCGCCGGCCGAGACCGCGGCCAACGTGGACAAGAACTGGAACACGGACTGGAAGGACTACGGCTCGGTCGACGGCACCTTCTACGCCGCCCCGCTGGGCTCGAACCTGAAGAGCCTCGTGTGGTACTCGCCGCAGATGTTCGCCGACAACGGCTGGGAGATCCCCAAGACGTGGGCCGAGCTCAAGACCCTGACCGACACCATCGCCAAGTCCGGCAAGGTGGACAAGCCCTGGTGCGTCGGCATCGGCTCCGGTGACGCCACCGGCTGGCCGCTGACCGACTGGATGGAGGACGTCATGCTGCGCCTGCATGGCACCGAGGTCTACGACCAGTGGGTCACCCACGAGATCCCGTTCAACGACCCGAAGGTCGCCCAGGTCCTCGACGAGGTCGGCTCGATCGTGAAGAACCCCGACTACGTCAACGGCGGGCTCGGCGACGTGAAGTCCATCGCGTCGACCACCTTCCAGGACGCCGGCCTTCCGATCCTGTCCGGCACCTGCGCCCTGCACCGCCAGGCCTCGTTCTACGCCTCGAACCTGACCGAGGCCGGCGCGACGATCGGTGAGGACGGCGACGTGTTCGCGTTCTACCTGCCGGGCGTCGACGAGACCAGCAAGCCGACCCTCGGCGGTGGCGAGTTCGTCACGGCGTTCGCCGACCGTCCCGAGGTCCAGGCGTTCCAGAACTACCTGTCCACCTCGGACTGGGCCAACACCAAGGCTGCCGTCAGCTCCGGCTGGGTGACCGCCAACATGGGTGCTGACCCGGCCCTGTTCAAGGGCATCGACCGCGTCGCGGTCGAGGCGCTGCAGGACCCGGCCGCGTCGTTCCGCTTCGACGGCTCGGACAACATGCCTGCCGCCGTCGGCGCCGGTACCTTCTGGACCGGCATGACCGACTGGATCACCGGCAAGTCCACGCAGGACACCCTCGACTACATCGAGAAGTCCTGGCCGACCTCCTGAGTCGGTTGCACGTCATCGCATGACCCGGGGGTCGGGTGGACAATCCACCCGACCCCCGGTGCACTTCCGCCCCGGGTGAACGCGCGCCGCCCCGGCGGTGCCAGCCCCACGTGAGTCCCCATGCAGGAGGCCAGGCCCAGTGAGTCCCACTGAGAAGATCATCCAGATGTTCGAGGCGCTGGCGCTGTTCGGTGCCTTCTTCGCGATCGTGCTGTTCGTGGTGAGCAGGGTTCGCGGTCGCGCCGCCGAGTCGGCGCATGCGATCGGGTTCATCGGACCCGACCATGATCATGCTGGCCGTGGGCCTGCTGTATCCGGCGATCCTGACCATCATCGGCTCCTTCAAGAGCGCCGACGGGGACTCCTGGGTCGGCATCGAGAACTACACGACCCTGCTCACCGAGCCCGAGTACCAGCGGGTGCTGGTCAACACGTTCATCTGGGTCCTCCTCGTCCCCTTCGCGGCCACCGCCATCGGCCTGCTCTACGCGGTGCTGGTGGACCGGACGCGCACCGAGGCCCTGTCGAAGGCGCTGGTGTTCCTGCCCATGGCCATCTCCATGGTGGGCGCCTCGATCATCTGGAAGTTCGTCTACGACTTCCGTCCGGCGGCCGCCCCCCAGATCGGCCTGGCCAACCAGGTGCTGATCTGGATGGGGCTGGACCCCTACCAGTTCCTGATCACCGAGCCGTGGAACACCTTCTTCCTGATCGTGGTGATGATCTGGATCCA
This sequence comes from uncultured Actinomycetes bacterium, assembly GCA_963777855.1. Taxonomy (GTDB): domain Bacteria; phylum Actinomycetota; class Actinomycetes; order S36-B12; family CAIYMF01; genus Prado023. The sequence goes on from CAVZRW010000013.1 coordinate 154,572, forward strand.
GGCCGGGTTCGCGATGACGGTCCTGTCGGCGTCGATCAAGGCGATCCCCGACGACATCATCGAGGCCGCCAAGCTCGACGGGGTCTCCGGGATGCAGATGTTCCGCAAGATCACCGTTCCCAGCATCCGGCCCGGGATCATCGTGGTGGTCACGACGATCGCCATCGGCACCCTCAAGGTCTTCGACGTGGTCCGCACGATGACCGGCGGGCAGTTCAAGACCTCGGTGGTCGCCAACGAGTTCTACAAGCAGAGCTTCGTCTACGACAACGCCGGGCTCGGCGCCGCGCTCGCGGTGCTGCTGTTCATCCTGGTGATCCCGATCGTCGCGTACAACATCACCCAGCTGCGGAAGGCGGCCAACTGATGACTGCCATGAATCCCGCAGCGCACTCGATCCCCGAGGGCGAGGAGCTCATCGCCAACGGTGCCCAAGGCCACTGAGGGCAGCATCGCGCTGCGCCAGAAGTCGATCTGGGCCACCATCCTGGCCGCGGTGATCGCCCTGCTCTGGACGATCCCCACCCTGGGCCTGCTCATCACGAGCTTCCGGCCGGCGCGCGACGCGGCGAGGTCGGGCTGGTGGACGGTCTGGCAGGACCCCAGCTTCACGCTGGCCAACTACAAGCAGGCCCTGTTCGGCGGCTCCACGAACCTGTCCACGTACTTCCTGAACTCCGCGGTGATCACCATCCCCGCGGTCATCATCCCGATCTCGATCGCCTGCCTGGCGGCCTACGGCTTCGCGTGGGTCCAGTTCAAGGGGGCCGCGGCGCTGTTCATCGTCGTGTTCGCCCTGCAGATCGTGCCGATCCAGGTCACCCTGATCCCGCTGCAGAAGCTCTTCGTGGACGCGGGCATGGCGGGCACGTTCTGGCCGATCTGGATCGCGCACAGCATCTTCGCCCTACCCCTGGCCATCTACCTGCTGCACAACTTCATGAGCGAGCTGCCCAAGGAGCTCTTCGAGGCCGCCCGCGTGGATGGCGCCGGCCACGTCACGATCTTCTTCAAGATCCTGCTGCCGCTGATGATGCCGGCGATCGCCGCATTCGCCATCTTCCAGTTCCTGTGGGTGTGGAACGACCTGCTGGTCGGCCTGACATTCGGCGCGAGCCCGAAGGTGGCCCCGTTGACCGTGCGCGTGGCCGAGCTCTCGGGCACCCGCGGTTCGGCCTGGCACCTGCTGTCGGCGGGAGCGTTCATCTCGATGATCGTGCCGCTGATCGTGTTCGTGTCGATGCAGCGCTACTTCGTGCGGGGCCTGCTCGCCGGGTCGGTCAAGGGATAGCCCGTGGTCGATCTGTCCACCGCCCTGCCGACGGACTTCACGGTCGGGGTGGGTACCTCGGCATGGCAGGTCGAGGGTGCCTCGGCCAGTCGTGGCCGCACGATCTGGGACGACCTGGCCGACCGGCCGGGGGCCATCGCCGATGGATCGACGGGCGACCCCGCCTGCGAGCACGTCGCGCGCATGGCCCAGGACGTGGACCTGCTGGCGTGGCTGGGCGTCGACGCCTACCGGTTCTCGATCTCCTGGGCCCGGGTGCAGCCCGGGGGCCGGGGCCCGATGTCACCCGACGGCCTGGACCACTACGACCGGCTCTGCGACGCCCTGCTCGAGCGCGGGATCACGCCGCTGGTCACGCTGTACCACTGGGACCTGCCCAGCGAGCTGCAGGCCACCGGGGGCTGGTTGCGTCCGCGCACCGGTGAGCTGTTCGGCCAGTACGCCAACGCCGTGGCCACCCGGCTCGGTGACCGGGTGGGGTCGTGGGCCACGCTCAACGAGCCGTGGTGCTCGGCGTTCCTGGGCTATGCGGCCGGGATCCATGCCCCCGGTGTGCAGGAGCCGGCCCACGCCCTGGAGGTGGCCTACCGGCTGCTCGTGGCCCATGCCCGGGGGGTCGAGGGCCTGCGGGCGGGGGCTGCCCAGGACGTCGGCATCGTGCTCAACCTGATGCCCACATTCCCGGACGAGCCCTATCGCGACGACCCGGCGCTCCGGGCGGCGGCGCGGCACATCGACGGCCTGCAGAACCACCTGTGGCTCGACGCCCTGGCCGGGCGCGGGCTCAACGCCGAGGTCGTGGACTCCACGGCCGCGATCAGCGACTGGTCGTTCGCAGACAGCGCCGAGTTCGGCGCCGTGAGCGCACCCCTGGACTGGCTGGGCGTGAACTACTACACCGTCCAGCGGCTCGCCCCGGCCACGCCCGGGGCGAGCGGCGCGGTCGCCCAGGACGTCAGCGCCCACCCGGGGTGCCCTCCGGTCCAGTTCGTGCCGCGGGCTCCGACGACCCAGATGGGCTGGGAGGTCAACCCCGCGGGCCTGGGCACGACCCTGCGCAAGACCGCCCAGGCCCTGCCGGGCGTGCCGCTGTGGGTCGCCGAGAACGGGATGGCGCTGCCCGACGAGGTGCTCGACGCCCGCGTGGCCGACGCCCGTCGGGTGGAGTACCTCCAGGCCCACCTCGCCGAGGTCGTCGCCGCCCGGGCCGACGGGGTGGACGTGCGCGGCTACCTGGCGTGGTCGCTGTTCGACAACATCGAGTGGGCCGAGGGGTGGCGCCAGCGGTTCGGGCTGGTCCACGTGGACCAGCAGACCCAGGTGCGCACCCCCAAGGACAGCGCCCACTGGCTGCGCGCCCTGCAGTCCGCCCGCCGCCCCTGACCCCGCACCCACCCACTCCACCCCACGCCCACGCCGGCCGCGCCCGCCGTCACCCCGCGCCGCCGCCGTCGGGCGCCCGGGACTTGGGCCCCGTTTCGGTGGCGAATCCCATCGAGGCGGGGCCCGAATCGACTGTGGCCCCTCTAGACGGGGCCGAAATCCGCGCCGAGCCTCCGCGCCCGTGCCACGCGCCGTGCCTCCGGGTCCGTGCCTCCGGGTCCGTGCCACTGCGCCGACGGCGGGGGCGCGGGGTCAGCGGGCGGTGATGCGCAGCAGCTTCGCGCTCAGCGCGGGCATGGGCAGCTCGGTTCCGTGCGGGTGGGTGGGCCCGCTCTCCCCGGCGTGGCCGCCGACAGTGTCGACGACCACCTGGTACATCGCGCCGTAGGGCGGGCCGGGCAGCAGGAAGGTGTTGGCGTGGTGGGCGGAGTTGAGCACGAGAAGGAAGGGGTCGTCGGTGACGCGCTCGCCGCGCGGGCCTCGCGAGCGCATCTCACCGGAGAGGTACATCCCGATCATCCGGTTGTCGCTGAAGTGCCAGTCCGCCTCGGTGAACTCCCCTGCGTCGCCGCGCAGCCACACCAGGTCCTTGGGGTGTGCGGCATCGCTGACCTTGCCGTCGAAGTAGTAGGTGCGCGAGAAGACCTGGTGGTTGCGGCGCAGGTGGACCACCCCGGCGGTGAACGCCAGGATGTCGCGCTGCCAGGCCTCGAGGTCCCAGTCCAGCCAGGAGACGTCGTTGTCCTGGCAGTAGGCGTTGTTGTTGCCCTGCTGGGTGCGGCCCAGCTCGTCGCCGGCGGTCAGCATCGGCACCCCGGTGCTCAGCAGCAGCGTCGTGAGCAGGTTGCGCACCTGCCGGTGGCGCAGGGCATTGATGTCCGGGTCCTCGGTCTCGCCCTCGACTCCCAGGTTCCACGAGCGGTTGTTGTCCGTGCCGTCGCGGTTGTGCTCGCGGTTGACCAGGTTGTGCTTCTGCGAGTACGTCACCAGGTCGCGCATGGTGAACCCGTCGTGGGCCGTCACGAAGTTGATCGACGCGAACGGTCGGCGGCCCTCGCTGGCGTAGAGGTCGGCCGAGCCGGTGAGACGCCAGCCCAGGTCCGACATCGACCCCGCACCGCGCCAGTAGTCGCGCACGCAGTCGCGGTACTTGTCGTTCCACTCGGTCCACAGCGGGGGGAACTCGCCCACCTGGTAGCCCCCGGCGCCGATGTCCCACGGTTCGGCGATCAGCTTGACCGTCCGCAGCACCGGGTCCTGCTGGATGGTCGACATGAACGAGCCGAGCATGTCCACGTCGTGGAACGAGCGGGCCAGCGCGCTGGCCAGGTCGAACCGGAACCCGTCGACGTGCATCTCGGTGACCCAGTAGCGCAGCGAGTCCATGATCAGCTGCAGCACGTGCGGCTGGGACGCATCGGGGGTGTTGCCGCATCCCGTGTAGTCGGCGTACTGCCGACCGTTGCTCAGCCGGTAGTAGCCCTCGTTGTCGATGCCGCGGAAGCTGAGCGTGGGCCCCTTCTCGTTGCCCTCGGCGGTGTGGTTGTAGACCACGTCGAGGATCACCTCGAGGCCGGCCGCATGCAGCGCACGCACCATCGCCTTGAACTCGGTGACCTGCTGGCCGCGGGTGCCCGACGACGAGTAGTCCGCGTGGGGGGCGAAGAAGCCCAGGGTGTTGTAGCCCCAGTAGTTGACCAGCCCGTTGGCCAGGACGTGGTCCTCGCTGATGAAGTGGTGGATCGGCAGGAGCTCGACGGCGGTCACGCCCAGGCGGGTCAGGTGCGCGACCATGGCGGGGTGGGCCAGGCCGGCGTAGGTGCCGCGCAGGTTCTCGGGGATCTCCGGGTGGCGGATGGTCAGGCCCTTGAGGTGGGCCTCGTAGATGACCGTCTGGGTCCACGGGGTGCACGGCCGGACGTCGCCCTGCCAGTCGAAGCCGTCGTCGCCGACGACCACGCAGCGCGGGACGTAGGGCGCGGAGTCCTGGTCGTCGCGCACCGTGTCGTCGTGGCCGGCGTGCCCACGGGTGGCCGGGTGGGGCACGTACCGGCCCTCGATGGCGCGCGCATAGGGGTCCATGAGCAGCTTGGCCGGGTTCCACCGGTCGCCGCGCCACGGGTCCCACGGTCCGTCGATCCGGAAGCCGTACCGGTCACCGGCCCGCACTCCCGGCACGTAGCCGTGGAAAGTGTTGAAGGTGCTCTCGGCCAGGGCGACGCGTCGTTCGCGGCCGTTCTCGTCGAACAGGCACAGGTCCACCGAGTGGGCACCCTCGGCCCAGATGGCGACGTTGGCGCCCTCGGCGTCCAGGGTCACGCCCAGGGGGTTCCACATGCCGGGCCAGGCCTCAGCGAGCCGTTCGACGGGCAGTGCCGCCGCATTCACCGAGGCAGGTCCGTCTGCTGAGGGCCTGGGCCGCTCCACCGCTCCGTGCACGGGGCGCAGCCTACCCAACGTTGGGCCAGTCCACCTGCGATCGCGCGCGTGCCGGGCGCGAAGTCGGCGTTCCGTGGCGTGAGCACGCGGGAGCGCTCCCCTGCGTGCGCACTGTCGGGCCGGGGGGAGGGCCCACGGGGGGCCCCGTGCAGCGGTTGTACGCTCGTCGATCGCGGGGCCAGGAACGGGACAGGGGTGCGGGCAATGGATGTGGTCGTCGAGGGCAGCCTGAGCAGGGTCGAGCTCGAGGAGGGGGTCGCCACGCTGCGGCTGGACCGCCCGCCGGTGAACGCCCTGAACCTCGCGATGCAGCACGAGATCCTGGCTGCCGCCCGGTGGATCAGCGCTGCCGCCTCCGGGGACGGGGCCCGGGTGCGTGCCGTGGTCATCCACGGTGGGCCGAAGATGTTCGCCGCTGGGGCCGACATCAAGGAGATGGCCGCGATGTCCTACCAGGACATGGCCGCCGCCTCGCACGTGCTGCAGGAGTCCTTCGCCGCGGTGGCCGCGATCCCGGTGCCCGTCATCGCCGCGATCACCGGCTACGCCCTCGGCGGCGGGTGCGAGCTGGCCCTGTGCGCCGACCTGCGCGTCGCAGGCGAGCGCGCGAAGCTGGGGCAGCCCGAGGTGCTGCTCGGCGTGATCCCGGGCCTGGGTGGGTCGCAGCGCCTGCCCCGGCTGATCGGGCCCTCCCGGGCCAAGGACCTGATCTTCACCGGGCGCCACATCGGGGCCGCCGAGGCCCTGTCGATCGGTCTCGTCGATCGGGTCGTGGCCGACGAGGGCGTGTACGACGAGGCCCTGTCCCTGGCCCGCACACTGGCCTCCGGGGCCCCGCTGGCCCTCGCCGCGGCCAAGCGCGCAATCAACCAGGGCATGGAGGTGGACGTGGCCACCGGGTGCCAGATCGAGCGCCTGGAGTTCTCGGGCCTCTTCGCCACCGACGACCGGACGATCGGGATGCAGTCGTTCCTGGCCGAGGGCCCCGGGAAGGCGGCCTTCACGGGTCGGTGAGCCCCGCCCGGCACACCGCGCCCGCGAGCGTGCACGCGCTCGAGCCCGCACGCCCGATCCCGCGAGCCCGCACCGCGAGCCCGCGCCGGATCCGCGCGCCCATTCCCGGGCTGACCCCCGGCGCCGTCCCCGGCCGGTCGGGTCGCACGGGGGCTGGGTTCGTGGTGGGATGCGCTCTCGAGGAGGTGCCCATGCAGGTGACGGTGTTCGGGGCGACGGGGGGGACCGGCCGCGCGGTCGTGTCGGCGGCCCTGGCGGGCGGCCATGAGGTGAGCGTCCTGGTCCGGGATCCGGCGGCGGTGGCAGGGCTGCCCGAGTCGGTGCGCGCCGAGGTGGGCGACGCCCGGGACGCCGCTGCCGTGGGCCGGGCGGTCCGGGGGTCCGAGGCGGTGATCAGTGCCATCGGCTCGCACACCCTGGGCCGGTCGTCGATGATCACCGACTGCATGACGACGATCATCGGGTCGCTGCACCCGAGCACCCGCCTGCTCGCGGTGAGCACGGTCGGGGCCAACGGGTCGGGCTCCCAGATGCCGCTGCCCGTGCGCGCCACCATCTCCCTGGTGCTGCGCAACGCGATCGACGACCACGAGGGCCAGGAGCGCGCCATCATGGCCAGCGACCTCGACTGGACCATCGCGCGCTGCGTCGGGCTGACAGACGACCCGGCCACGGGCGAGGTCAGCGTGATCACGAAGGGCCGGGTCGCCGGCTCACGGATCGCCCGCTCCGATGTGGCCACCTGGCTCGTGGCCAACCTCGAGGACCCGACCTACTCCCGGCAGGCCGTGTCGCTGTCCTGAGCGGGCCGGACCGGGTTCGCCTGGCACCGTGCCCGGGGCACCTGCGCCGGTGTGCCGGGCGCCCGGGCGATCCCCGGCCGGCGGCGGCGACCCGGGGCCCGGGGCGGGGTCGTGCGGGTGGGCGCTCAGGTAGGCTGCGGCGACAGGGTCGAGCCAGCGGATCGGGGCGAACATGCGTGTGCAGCAGACGCAGGTCCAGACCGATCGCGTCTGGACCGTGCCGAACGTCCTCAGCGGCATCCGCCTGCTGACCATCCCGGTGTTCGTGTGGCTGGCGCTGGTGGTGCAGGCCGACGGACTGGCCGCGATCGTGCTCGCGCTCGGGGCGATCACCGACTACCTCGACGGGATGCTGGCCCGGCGCTGGAACCAGATCTCGCGTGTCGGCCAGCTGCTCGACCCGATCGCCGACCGCCTGAGCACGTTGGCGGTGCTCGTCGTGTTCCTCGTGCGCGGGGTCGTGCCCTGGTGGTTCGTCGCCCTGCTGGTGGCCCGTGACGTGGTGCTGGCCGTCGAGATGGGCCGGCTCAAGCGCCGCGGGATCACGGGGCTGCCGGTCAACTTCGTCGGCAAGGCGGCCACCTTCTGCCTCATGGCCTCCTTCCCGCTGCTGCTCTGGGGTGTCAGTGCGGTGCTCGGCCCCGGCGTGGTCGCCCGCACGCTCGGGTGGTCCCTGGCCATCTGGGGGGCCGGGCTGTACCTCTACAGCGCGTGGCTCTACCTGCGCCAGGGGCGCCAGGTGCTGGCCGTCCGCCCAGCCCGGCAGGGGCCTAGGCCATGCGGGCGGTGGTCATGGCCGGCGGTGAGGGCACCCGGCTGCGCCCCCTGACCACCAACGTGCCCAAGCCGCTGCTGCCCGTCGTCGGCGCGCCGATCATGGGCCACCTGCTGCGCCTGCTGCGCCGGCACGGCGTCGGCGAGGCGGTGGTGACGGTCCAGTACCTGGCCGGGTCGATCCGCTCCTACTTCGGCGACGGCGCCGAGTACGGGGTGGACCTGTCAGCTACGCCACCGAGGCCGTCCCCTGGGCACCGCCGGGAGCGTGAAGAACGCCGAGGAGGGGCTGCGCGACGAGCCGTTCCTGGTGATCTCCGGCGACGCGCTGACCGACATCGACCTCAGCCGCGCTGATCGAGTTCCACCACGCCAACGACGCGCTGGTCACGGTCGCGCTGTCCCGCAAGCCCAATGTGCTGGAGTTCGGCAACGTCATCACCGACGAGTCCGGTCGCATCGAGCGCTTCATCGAGAAGCCCGACCTGGGGCCAGGTGTTCTCCGACACGGTGAACACCGGCATCTACGTGATGGCCCCCGAGGTGCTGGCCCGGATCCCGGCCGACGAGCGCATCGACTGGTCGGCCGACGTGTTCCCCGAGCTGCTGGCCGACGGTGAGCGGCTGTTCGGCTTCGTGACCTCCGAGTACTGGGAGGACGTCGGCACGATCGACAGCTACCTGTCGGTGCAGCGCGACGTGCTCAACGGCCGGGTCGCGGCCGAGATCGGCGGCTTCGAGGTCTCCCCGCGCGTGTGGCTCGGCGAGGGCGCCGTCGTCGATCCTGGGGCGGCGCTGCTCTCCCCGTGCTTCGTGGGGGCGCACTGCAGCGTCGAGGCTGACTGCGTGATCGGGCCGAACACCGTCCTGGGCAGCAACGTGATGGTGCGCCGGGGCTCCCGGGTGGTCGGCTCGCTGCTGGACTCCGGGGTGTACGTCGACACCGGGTGCGAGCTGCAGTCGGCCCTCGTGGGCCGGGCCACCGAGCTGCGGGCCCGAGTCCACCTCGACCAGCTGGCGGTGGTCGGCGACCAGTGCGTCCTCGAGGAGGAGGTGCAGCTGAGCCCCGGCGTGCACGTCTACCCGGCCAAGACGATCGAGGCCGGCGCGGTCGTCAACGACAACGTGATCTGGGAGGGCCAGGGCCACCGCTCGCTGTTCGGCCCGCGCGGGGTCAGCGGGATGGTCAACCTGGACATCACCCCGGAGATGGTCGTGCGCCTGGCGGCGGCCTACGCCTCGCTGCTGCCCAAGGGGTCCACGATCACCGTCGGCCGCGACCACTCCCGGGCCGCCCGGGCGATGAACCGGGCGCTGGCCGGGTCGCTGACCGCTGCCGGGATGCACGTGCGCGACCTGCGCATCACGCCCCTGCCGATCGTGCGCTCGGACACCGGCCGGTCGGCCCAGGGCGGGGTCTACCTGCGCACGACCCTCGGCCAGCCCGAGAGCCTGGACCTCCTGCTGCTGGACCGCACCGGCTCTGACCTGTCGGTTGCTGAGCAGCAGCGGCTCGAGCGGATCCTGGGTCGCCGTGACTTCCGACGCGCGTTCCCGCACGAGATCGGCGACATCCACACCCCGCACCGTGCGGTGGACGAGTACTCGGTGCAGATCGAGAGCTCGATCGACACCTCGGGCGTGGACCAGGCCCACCTCAAGGTGGTCGTCGACACCGGCCTGGGCGCCGCCGCGCTCGTCCTTCCCAGGATCCTCACCAGCCTGGGGATCAGCGTCCTGACGGTCAACAGCCGCCTCGACGAGGACCAGCCGACCTCCACGGCCGCCACCTACCACGAGGCCGTGGCCCGCCTCGGCGAGCTGGTGAGCTCCTCCCGCTCGGACCTCGGCGTGCGCTTCGACCCGACCGGCGAGCGGCTGTCGCTGATCGACGAGACCGGCAAGGCCTTCGACCACGGGCGCGCGCTGCTGGTGCTGCTCGACCTCGTCGCCGCCGAGCGTCGCGGGGGAGTGGTGGCCCTGCCCGCCCAGACGACCCGGGTCGCCCAGGACGTGACCGCCTTCCACGGCGTCTCGGTGCAGTGGACGGGCACCTCCCCGGCTGCCCTGTCCCGGGCGGCCAGGCAACCCGGCCTGGTGTTCGCCGGGGACGGCCGCGGCGGGTTCATCGTGCCCGAGATGGGCCCCAACGTGGACGGGATCGCGGCGTTCGTGCGCCTGATCGGCCTCGTGGCCCGGACCAAGATGACGCTCTCCGCGATCGACCGGCGCATCCCGCGGGCCCACATGGCCCGCGCAGCGGTCCCCGTGCCGTGGGCCCGCCGAGGGGCCGCGATGCGCACCCTCGTCGAGACCGCCGGCGAGCGGGTCGCTGGCTCGGCCGAGGGGGTCCGCATCGAGGAGGCCGACGGCTCGTGGGTGCTGGCCATCCCCGACCAGGCCGAGGCCGTGATCCGGCTGTGGGTGGAGGCCGCCAGCGACGACCGGGCTGCGGCGCTGCTGGCCGACTGGTACGCCGTGCTCGAGGCCGAGTCCGCATGAGCACGCAGACCCCCCCGCCGGACGCCCCGGCGGCCCTCGAGGCATCCGGGACGACGCCTGCCCCCACCGACCCGCAACCGCGGCCGGGGGTCGCCCGCGAGCGCTACAACCTCATCGAGCAGCTCACCGCGGAGTCGGTCGCCAGTGACTACGTGGGGGCCCCGGCCATCCCGGAGACCGGATCCCGGCGCCAGCGGGTGATCGTGGCGGCCGCGGCCCTGGGGCTGGCCGGGTTCGTGCTCGCGCTGGGCATCTCGGCCCGCATCCTCAACGCCCCGGTCGTCAACGACCAGCGCACCGCCCTGATCGAGCGGATCGCGCTGGCCGACGAGCGCCAGGACGCGCTCACCGAGGAGCTCGACGCACTGCGCCAGGAGGTGGTCTCCGCGCGCCAGGACAACCTCGAGCAGACCCTGGCCGGCCGGGTGCTGACCGCGCAGATCGCCGACCTCGAGCTGGTGACCGGCTACCTCGCGGTCACCGGACCCGGGGTGGTGGTGACCCTGACCGACGCCCCTCGTGGCGACCAGGTCAGCGCCCAGGACGTGGAGCGGGTGATCGACTCCGACGTCCAGCGCGCGGTCAACGGCCTGTGGTACGCCGGGGCCGAGGCTGTGGCCATCAACGGCCAGCGCCTGACCGCGCGCACCGCGATCCGCTCGGCCGCGGGCGCGATCCTGGTCAACTACCGGCCCCTGACCCCGCCCTACCAGATCGCCGCGATCGGGGATCCCGACACCCTCTCCGACCGGTTCCTGGCCTCGCCGGACGCGGCTGCCCTGGGCAAGGTCTCCGAGCAGTTCGACATAGGCTTCGACACCAGGACGTCGCGCGAGCTCGAACTTCCAGCATCCACCTCGAGGCTGCCGGACACCGCGAGCGTGGTCGGCACACAGGAGGCTGAGGGCTGATGATCGCCATCGCGGGACTCGTGCTGGGCATCATCGCCGGCCTGATCCTGGAACCCACCGTGCCGACCTGGTTCGAGCCCTACCTGCCGATCGCGGTCATCGCCGCGCTGGACGCCGTCGTCGGGGCCACCCGCGCCCTGCTCGACGGGGTCTTCCGCGACCGCATCTTCGTGATCTCGTTCCTGAGCAACGTCGCCGTCGCGGCATTCATCGTCTGGATCGGGGACCTGCTCGGGGTCGGCGCCCAGATGTCCACCGGCGTGGTCGTCGTGCTCACCATGCGCATCTTCTCCAACGCCGCGGCCATCCGCCGGCACGTCCTGAGGGCCTGACGTGGCTGCCGACGATCTCGGCGAGCAGGCCGATCAGCCGCGCAGCGCCGACCCGGCCGGTGGGGGCAGCGCGCCGCCCGCCGCGCGCCCCGATCCAGGGGCGCCGGTCGAGAGCACCGACTTCCACGAGAGTTCCCTGTTCCGCTGGCAGGGCAAGTCCAGCGTGCTCGCCGGCGCGATGTTCGCCCTGCTCGGCCTCCTGCTCGTGGCCGGCGTCCAGGCCTACGGGGGCGCCGATGCGCTGGCCAACGCCCGGCCCTCGGACCTGGTGCAGATCCTCGACAGCCTGGACTCCGAGAACGACCGGCTGGAGGCGGAGAAGGCGCGGCTGAGGGCCGAGTTGGACTCGCTGACCTCCGGCACGGACGCCGAGGCCCTGGCCCAGGCCCGCAACCGCCGCGACTCCCTCGAGGTGCTGGCCGGGACGACCGCCGTGAGCGGCCCCGGGGTGCGCATCGTGATCCGCGATCCCGGGGGCGGGGTCGGGGCCACCGACATCCTGGACGCGGTTCAGGAGCTGCGCGACGCCGGGGCCGAGAGCATCGAGGTGGCCCAGCGCCGCGTGGTGGTCAACACCTGGTTCGCCGACCCGGGCGAGGGCCAGGGCCCCGGGATCCTGATCTCCGGGGACCTGCGCTCCTCGCCGTACACGATCCTGGCCATCGGCGACCCGGAGACCCTGGCCACAGCCATGGAGATCCCCGGCGGGGTGGCCGACACCGTGCGCACCGCGGGGGCCGAGTACAGCGTCGACAAGCGCGAGAAGGTGGAGATCACCTCCACCGTCCCGCTGGTCATCCCGGACTACGCTGAGCCGGTCGACACCAACTGACACGCTCCCCGGGCCTGCGCGAGTGGAGCCCGGCCGATCCCACGGAGGCCCGATGTACCCCGACGACCTGCGCTACACCCCCGAGCACGAGTGGGTGCGCCGTGAGAGCCCGACTGTGCTGCGGTTCGGGGTCACCTCGTTCGCCGCGCAGGCCCTCGGCGACGTCGTCTTCGTGCAGGTGCCCGCCGTCGGCGAGTCGATCACCGCGGGGGAGCCCTGTGGTGAGGTCGAGTCGACGAAGTCGGTGAGCGACCTGTTCGCCCCGGTGGACGGCACCGTCGTGGCCGTGAACCCGGAGCTGGAGGACGCCCCGGAGCTGGTCAACGCCGAGCCGTACGGCGAGGGGTGGATGGTCGACGTCGAGTGCGCCACCGCGGAGGACGCCGACGCGGCCTGGGGGACGCTGCTCTCGTCCGAGCAGTACGCGGCCGGCCTCGAGAGCTAGACCCGAGGACCCGCCCGAGGCTCCGCGGGGCCGTCGTGGCCCGACTCGGCCAGGCCCCGGTCGTGGCCTGTTCATGATCAGGGGTTGACCCGGCCTGCATGGGGTCGGATAGGTTTGCCCCGCGGTTCACCCTCGACCTCAGGTGGAGATCCAGCCGCGCCGTGGTGCGTCGGGTCGAGGTGCTGGGCCCGATCAGAGGATGGAGATCTCGTGGTGCGTACGTGCCCCCAGTGCGGTCAGGAGGTGGCTGACCTCGCGCGCTTCTGCAGCAACTGCGGAACGGCGCTGGTCGACCTCGTCGACGAGACCGCCGCGCAGGCGACCGGAACCCTCGAGGTCCCGTTGAACTCGACGGGACCGCTGGGGTCGGTCGACCCCAGCAGCGTGGGCGGGGTCGCTGTCGGCACCGCCCTGCTCGTCGTGCGCCGCGGGCCCAGCGAGGGCACGTCGTTCCTGCTCGACGCCGACACGATCGTCGTGGGCCGATCCGACGACGCCGACGTCGTGCTCGACGACGTGACAGTCTCCCGGCGCCATGCGCAGTTCCTGCGCAGCGAGGCCGGCTGGGTCCTGCGCGACTCGGGCAGCCTGAACGGCACGTACGTCAACCGGGACCGGATCGACGAGGTGGTGCTCGTGGGTGGGGACGAGGTGCAGATCGGCAAGTACCGGTTCGTGTTCCTGGTGGGCGGTGGTCGGTGATGAGCACGGCGGCGGCCTCCGACGGGCTGCTGAGCATCGGTGAGGTGCTGCACCTGCTGCGCGCGGACTTCCCGGACATCAGCATCTCCAAGATCCGCTACCTCGAGGGGGAGGGGCTCGTGGAGCCCTCGCGCACCCCGTCCGGGTACCGCAAGTTCAGCCGTGCCGACGCCGAGCGGCTGCGCTACGTGCTGCGCATGCAGCGCGACAACTACCTGCCGCTCAAGGTCATCCGCGAGCACCTCGACCAGATCGATCGGGGACTGGCGCCGGCTCCGCTGAGCGCGGCCGACGCCGCTCCGCGCGCCCTGGTCGTGGCGGAGTCCCACCCCACCCCCGAGGACCTCACCGGCGACAGCCACGAGCTGCGGCTGTCCCGTCGTGAGCTGCTCGAGCAGGCCGGCATCACCAACGACGTCCTTCGAGAGCTGGAGTCCTTCGGCCTCGTGGTCCAGGGCCAGGGCACCTCCTACTACGACGCGACTGCCCTGCAGGTGTGCCGGATCGCCGCGCAGATGTCGGAGTTCGGGTACGGCCCCCGGCACCTGCGCCCGTTCAAGCTGGCTGCCGAGCGTGAGCTGGCCCTCGTCGAGCAGGTGGTGCGACCCATGTCGCGTGGGCGGCACCCGGACTCGGTCTCCCGGGCCGAGGAGACCGCGCGGGCGATCGCAGCGCTGGCGATGCAGCTGCACGTCACGCTGGTGAAGGCCGGGCTGCCGGGCACCCTCGGCCGCTGAGCGATGGTGGCTGCGCCCGCCCGGGTCTAGTCTGGCGGCGTGGATGGCTACGTCGAGGTCGAGGTCGTCGGGGTTCGGGTCGAGATGCCCTCGAGCTCGCCGATCGTGCTGGTCCGCCCCCCGGGCGGCGAGGTGGTCGTGCCGATCTGGATCGGGCCGAACGAGGCCGCCGCCATCGCGATGGCGCTGCAGGACGTGACCCCGCCCCGGCCGCTGACCCATGACCTGTTCGTGACGGCGCTGGCGCGGACCGGCGCCCGGCTGCTCGGCGTGCGGGTCACCCGCCTGGAGGACGGGGTGTTCTTCGGCGAGCTCGTGCTCGACGGCGCCGTCGTCGATGCCCGGCCCTCGGACGCCATCGCCCTGGCGCTGCGCGCCCACGCCCCGATCCTCGTCGCCGAGGCGGTGCTGGCGGAGGCCGGCGTCCCCGTCGAGGAGGACGAGGAGGTCGACGAGGTGGAGCAGGTCGAGCAGTTCCGCGCCTTCCTGGACCAGGTCTCCCCGCAGGACTTCCAGGAACGGCCGTAGCGGGCAGCCGTTGGGCCCGACCCCGGGCTTCGGAGGGCTTCGGACGCGACCCGTGCTCGACTTGGTCTAACCCTCAACCTGAGGGTGAGAGTTTCCCTCGGCGTGTCGGAGTGACGTGCGTTGACGCCGCCCTGTGCGGGCCCTACGTTCGGCGTGGGAATACCGGGGGTGTAACTACACGCACGTGACGTCGACCGGAGGCGCTCGGATGTCAGCAGAGGGCACGGGACCGCACCACGAGGTGCAGGGGGCGCTCTTCGACGTCCCGCAGACGACCCTGCCCGACGATGTCGGGTTCCGAGGTCCCGTGGCCTGCGCCGCGGCCGAGATCACCTACCGCCAGCTGGACTACTGGGCGCGTACCGGCCTGGTTGAGCCGTCCATCCGCCCGGCCACCGGGTCGGGCACGCAGCGGCTGTACAGCTTCCGCGACATCCTCGTGCTCAAGGTCGTCAAGCGCCTGCTCGACACCGGGGTCTCGCTGCAGAACATCCGCACCGCGGTCGGCCACCTGCGTGCGCGCGGCGTCGAGGACCTGGCCACCCTGACCCTGATGAGCGACGGCGCGAGCGTGTACGAGTGCACGAGCGAGGACGAGGTCATCGACCTCGTGCGTGGCGGCCAGGGAGTGTTCGGGATCGCCGTCGGTCGTGTCTGGGCGCGAGGTCGAGGGGTCGCTGATGGCCCTTCCCGCGGAGCGCAGCTCGGGGGCCACGGTCGAGGTCAGCGACGACGAGCTCGCCGCCCGCCGTCGGCGCCGCCAGACCGGCTGACGCCTGCTCACCGCACAGGCCCGGGCCGGTGGGGCCCGCTAGGGTTGCGCCCGTGCAGATCGAGCCCGCAGACCTCCCGGAGTTCGTCCAGCGCCACATCGGGCCCTCGCCCGAGGACGTGGCGCACATGCTCGAGGTGGTCGGCCAGCCCGACCTGGACTCCTTGGCGCGCGCGGCGGTGCCGGCCACCATCGCCTGGTCGCAGGGACTCGACCTGGCCCCGGCCCTCAGTGAGCACGAGGTGGCCGCCGAGCTGCGTCGCATCGCGGGGGCCAACACCCGGGCCGTCTCGATGATCGGCCTGGGCTACCAGGACACCCTGACCCCTGCGGTGATCCGGCGCAACGTCCTGGAGTCGCCGGGCTGGTACACGGCCTACACGCCCTACCAGCCCGAGATCTCGCAGGGCCGGCTCGAGGCGCTGCTGAACTTCCAGACCATGGTCAGCGACCTCACCGGCCTGCCCATCGCGAATGCCTCCATGCTCGACGAGCCCACGGCAGCCGCCGAGGCGATGTCGCTGCTGCACCGGGTCGACCGTTCGGGGGCCACCACCTTCGTCGTCGACGCCGACACCCACCCGCAGACACTGGCCGTGCTGGCCACCCGTGCCGAGCCGCTGGGGATCACCCTCGACGTGCGCGACGTGCTGGCCGGCCTGCCCGACTCCGGGTACTTCGGCGTGCTCGTCAGCTCGCCGACGTCCACGGGCCTGGTCCACGATCCGGCCGACCTCGCAGCGCTGGCCGAGCGCGTGCACGGCGCCCGGGCCGGCCTGGTCGTGGCCGCCGACCTGCTCGCGCTGTGCCTGCTCACGCCGCCCGGCGAGCTCGGTGCGGACGTCGTGGTGGGCTCTGCCCAGCGCTTCGGCGTCCCGATGGGCTTCGGGGGCCCGCACGCCGGGGTGATGGCGGTCCGCGCCGGCCTGGAGCGCCAGATGCCCGGACGACTGGTCGGCGTCTCGGTCGACTCCGCGGGTCGCCCCGCCTACCGGCTGGCCCTGCAGACACGTGAGCAGCACATCCGCCGGGAGCGGGCGACGAGCAACATCTGCACCGCCCAGGTGCTGCTGGCCGTGATCTCCGGGCTGTACGCCGCCTACCACGGGCCGGACGGGCTGGCCCGGATCGCCGGGCGGGTCCACGGCCACGCCACGGACCTGGCGGCCCGCCTGAGCGAGCTGGGCATCCCGCTGCGCCACCGGCACGTCTTCGACACCGTCACCGCCGTGGTCCCCGGTGCGGCGGGGGCCGTCGTGGCGGCGGCTGCCGAGCGCGGGGTGAACCTGCGCCTGGTCGACGCCGACCACGTGGGGATCAGCGCCGACGAGGCCACGGTGGGCGCCCACCTGGAGCTCGTGGTGGCCGCGTTCGCCGCCGCTGGGGTGGCGGGCGCGGGCCCGGGGGGCGCGGGGGCCACGCCGGCGGCCGGGGACGGCCAGGGCCCGGGGGCACTGCCCGGCGCCTGGCTGCGGACCTCGCCGTACCTCACCCACCCGGTGTTCAACTCCCACCGCAGCGAGACCGAGATGCTGCGCTACCTGCGCCGCCTGGCCGGCTACGACGTCGCGCTGGACCGGTCGATGATCCCTCTGGGCTCCTGCACCATGAAGCTCAACGCGACCGCCGAGATGGAGCCGATCACCTGGCCCGAGTTCGCCGGGATCCACCCGTTCGCCCCGGCCGAGCAGGCGGCCGGCTACGCCGAGCTGATCACCTCGCTGGAGGCGCAGCTGGTGGAGATCACCGGCTACGACACCGTGAGCGTGCAGCCCAACGCCGGCTCCCAGGGCGAGTTCGCCGGCCTGCTGGCGATCCGCGCCTGGCATGCCTCGCGGGGTGAGCAGGAGCGCGACGTGTGCCTGATCCCCTCCTCGGCGCACGGCACCAACGCGGCCTCAGCGGTGATGGCCGGGCTACGGGTGGTCGTGGTCGCCTGTGACGAGGCGGGCAACGTGAGCGTCGAGGCCCTGCGCGAGGCGCTGGCCGCCCATGCCGGCCGGGTTGCGGCCCTCATGATCACCTACCCGTCGACGCACGGCGTCTACGAGGCCGATGTGGCCGAGCTGTGCGCACTGGTCCACGACGAGGGCGGTCAGGTGTACGTCGACGGGGCCAACCTCAATGCGCTCGTCGGCCTGGCCAAGCCCGGGCGGTTCGGGGCCGACGTCTCGCACCTGAACCTGCACAAGACCTTCTGCATCCCGCACGGCGGCGGCGGGCCCGGGGTGGGCCCGGTCGGGGTGCGCGCGCACCTGGCCCCGTTCCTGCCCGGACATCCGCTGCGCCGCGAGGCGGGGCCGGTCGGCCGCGGCTACCCGGACGGGGGAGTGGGCCCTGTCAGCGGCGCGCCGTGGGGCAGCGCCGGGATCCTGCCCATCCCGTGGGCGTACATCCGGATGATGGGCGCCGAGGGCCTGACCCGTGCCACCCAGGTGGCGGTCCTGTCGGCGAACTACATCGCCCGGCGCCTGGCCGAGCACTACCCGGTGCTCTACACCGGCCCGGGTGGGTTGGTCGCCCACGAGCTGATCCTGGACCTGCGCGAGCTGACCCGCAGCACCGGCGTGACCGTGGACGACGTCGCCAAGCGGCTGATCGACTACGGCTTCCACTCGCCGACGATGAGCTTCCCCGTGGCCGGGACGCTCATGGTCGAGCCCACGGAGAGTGAGCCGCTGTCCGAGCTCGACCGGTTCTGCGAGGCGATGATCGCCATCCGCGCGGAGATCGCTGCGGTCGGCGACGGCGAGGTCGGCGCCGCCGACAGCGTCCTGCGCGGGGCGCCGCACACGGCCCAGGCCCTGGTCGGCGAATGGGATCGGGCATACACGCGCCAGCAGGCGGTGTTCCCGGTTCCCGGGCTCGCGGCCGACAAGTACTGGCCGCCCGTCGGGCGCATCGACGGCGCGTTCGGCGACCGGAACCTGGTGTGCGCGTGCCCGCCCGTGGAGGCCTTCGCCGAGGTGTGACTCGTCGGCGGGTGGTTGGCTGTTCCACTGGTCCCGGTCGTGGGACCGCTGAGCCTCGGGGCCCGGCGGGTGCGTCGTGGCGCGCGGTGACTCAGGTCCGGCCCTCGGACTCCTGGATCTCGAACAGGACCTCCTGGCTCCCCTGTCCCGGGGCGCCGTCCACACCCTCGATGTCCGGGGCCATCCAGGTGGCGTGCAGGACGGTGAAGCCGGCCGCTCGGGCCGCCGCCACCACGGCTGCGTCGTCGTCGACCAGCGCGTTGACCGTGTGTGTGCGTGCCAATCGGCGCAGTGCGGCCACCTTGGTCAGCCGTGCGGGCCGTCGGTCGGCGTCGTCGCGCATGAACAGCTGGCCCTCGGGCAGGCCGTGCTGGGCGAGCCAGGTCGTCGTGTCGGCCCGGCAGCGCTGCGGGCGACCGGTGAGGTAGACGATGCGCTGGCCGGCCTGTGCGGCAGCCTGTGCGGCAGCCAGGCCCTCGGCCAGAGGGGGATCGGAGGGCGCGGCGGCGAAGAACGCGTCCCAGTCCTTGGGCCGGGCGGCCACGTGGTGCAGTCGATGCCGCACGTCAGCCAGCACCCCGTCGATGTCGAACACGGTCACCGGCGGCAGATCCGTCTCCTCAGGCACGCGCCGAACCGTACCCCCACCCGACCCGCACGCCAGTCCCGCCGCCACGGCCCCGCATTCACGCCGCTACGTGCCGCAGAGCTCCCGCCGCGGCAGGGACCCTCCCGGGCGGCGTGGAGGTTCTTGCCCTTGCCGGAGGGTCTGCGCCTCGGCGGGACCGTGGGCAGGCGGTGGCCCGGGCGAGGGTGCAGTGGGTGCGGGGCGCGGCGAGGTGCTGGCCGGGCGGCGGGGTGGCGGGGTGGCGGGGGAGCGGCGGGTGGCGGGGTGGGGTGCGGGGTGGCGGGGTGGGGTGCCGGGTGGGGCGGTGGCGTGGGCCGAGTAGCGTCGCGGGCATGGATTTCGCCTCCCTCGTCGCGCAGATGCCCACCGCCGTCCCGATGGTCGGGACGATGAACCTCGAGTTCCTCGAGCTCGACCCCCAGCGGGTCGTGCTGCGCCTGCCCGACCATCCTCAGTACCGCAACCACGTCGGCGGACCGCACGCCGGGGCCATGTTCACGCTGGCCGAGACTGCCACCGGGGCGATCGTGCTGGGCAACTTCGGCATGCACATGAATCGGATGACGCCTCTGCCGGTGGACGCCAGCATCCAGTTCAAGCGCGTGGCCCTCGGCCCGCTCTACGCCGAGGCCCTGCTCCACGACACCCCGGCCTCGATCCTCGAGCGCCTCGACGCCGGCGAGCGCCCGGAGTTCCGCATCGAGGTCACCCTGGCCATGGAGGACTGGACGACCACCGGCACCGCCAGCTTCCTCTGGACCCTGCGCCCCAACCGCCGCTGACCCGCCGCCCCCCACCGGACGCAGACTCTCCACGTCTTCGCCGATTCTCCCGGAGAGACGGGAGAATCGGCGAAGAGCGGGAGAGTCTGCGGTCAGTGCTTGGCTGCTGCGGCGGCGGTGGCCGCGTCGATGACCTTCTTCGCGATCTGGGCGGGCATAGGCTCGTGGCCGATGTACTCGCGGGTGAAGGTTCCCGTCCCATGGGACAACGAGCGCAGCTCGATCGCGTAGCGCGTCAGCTCCAGCTCGGGCACCTCGGCGCGGATCAGCGTCCGGCCGTTGCCTGCGGGCTCACTGCCCGAGACCCGGCCCCGGCGACCCGACAGGTCCCCCATGACCGCGCCGACGTACTCGTCGGAGACCAGCACGCTGACCGCGGCCACCGGCTCGAGCATGGCGGTCTGGGTCGCCGCGGCGGCCTCCTTGAGCGCCAGTGACCCGGCCATCTGGAAGGCCATGTCCGAGGAGTCCACGGAGTGCGACTTGCCGTCGGTGAGCGTCACCTGGATGTCGACCACGGGGTACCCGGCGACCAGGCCGCGGTCCATCTGGGTGCGCACGCCCTTCTCGACCGAGGGGATGAACTGCCGAGGTACCGCGCCGCCGACGACCTTGTCCACGAACTGGAAGCCCGAGCCGGCAGGAAGCGGCGTGACCTCGATGTCGCAGACCGCGTACTGGCCGTGGCCGCCGGACTGCTTGACGTGGCGGCCGTGCCCCCTGGCAGGCGCGGCAAAGGTCTCGCGCAGGGAGACGCGCAGCTCCTCGGAGTCCACGGCCACGCCGTAGCGCGTGCGCAGCCGATCCAGCAGCACGTCGACGTGCGCCTCGCCCATGCACCAGAGCACCAGCTGGCCGGTCTCGGCGTTACGGTCCAGGCGCATGGTCGCGTCCTCGGCCACGAGCCGACCGAGGGCCGCGCCGAGCTTGTCGTCGTCGGCCTTCGACCGGGCCACGATGGCCACCGGCAGCAGCGCGTCGGGCATGACCCACGGCTCCATCAGCAGCGGGGCGTCCTTGTCCGAGAGCGTGTCGCCGGTCTCGGCGCGGGTCAGCTTGGCCACGGCGACGATGTCGCCGGCGATCCCGCGGTCGATGCTGCGCTGCACCTTGCCCAGCGGGCTGGACAGGGCACCCACGCGCTCGTCGAGGTCGTGGTCCTCGTGGCCGTGCCCGGGGGTGAAGTGCCCGGAGACGTGGACCACCGTGTCGGGCACGAGGGTCCCGGAGAACACGCGCACGAGCGACAGCCGCCCGACGTAGGGGTCGGTCGTGGTCTTCACGACCTCGGCGCACAGGGTGCCGGCCGGGTCGCAGTCCAGCGGGCCGCGGGGCTCGCCCTCGGGGGTGGTCACCGGGGGCAGCGGGTGCTCCAGGGGGGACGGGAATCCGCGCACGACGAGGTCGAGCACCTCGGCCGTGCCCAGCCCGCCGACCTCGACCGCGGTGCCGATCACCGGGTAGAACGAGCCGCGCGCCACCGCCTTCTCCAGGTCGGCCACCAGCGTGTCGGTGTCGATGTGCTCGCCGGCCAGGTAGCGGTCCATGAGGGTCTCGTCCTCGCTCTCGGCGATGATCCCCTCGATCAGGCTGGCACGGGTGCTCTCGATCAGCTCCACGTGCTGGGCCTCGGGATCGCGGTCGACCCGGGTGCCGGAGGAGTAGTCGTGGATCCGCTCGGTGAGCAGGTCGATGAAGCCCGCGGGCGTGCCGTCGTCGGCGTGCACGGGCAGCATCAGCGGCATCACGCCCTCGCCGAACAACCGCTGGCTGATCGCCACCAGCTCGTCGAAGTCCGCACGCGCGTGGTCCAGGCGGGTCACCACGACCGCGCGGGGCATGCCCACCGCGGCGCACTCCTCCCAGAGCATCTGGGTGCCGCCGTCGATGCCGTCCACGGCCGAGACCACGAACAGCGCGGCGTCGGCCGCGCGCAGCCCGGCGCGCAGGTCGCCGACGAAGTCGGCGTAGCCGGGGGTGTCCAGGAAGTTGACCTTCACGCCGTCGACGACGGCCGGGGCCAGGGCGAGCCCGACGGAGCGCTGCTGGCGCACCTCGGCCTCGTCGAAGTCCGACACTGTGGTGCCCTCCGTCGTGCGCCCCGCGCGCTGGATCGTGCCTGTGGCGGCGAGCATCGCCTCGAGCAGGGTGGTCTTCCCCGCTCCGGAGGGGCCCACCAGCACCACGTTGCGGATCTGCGCGGGGCTGGTCGGTGCCGGGACCGAACCACCGCCTGTCGTGTTCGCCTGAGCCATGGTGATGCCCTTTCTGGTCGCGGTCGTGCGCTGACGGGGACAGCCTCGCAACAGGGACCTTCGTCCCTCGCACGCGGGGTCCGCTGCTGGTCCGCCCCCTGCCGGTCGATTCTCGCTACGATCCGGTCCTGATGCTGAACAACCAGGAAGCTCGAGGGGTCATCGCTCCAGTCGTGGAGCCCGTGGCCAAGGCCCTGCTGCGCATCGGGGTCACCCCCGACATGGTCACGCTGACCGGCACCACGCTGACGGTCCTCACGGCGCTGATCCTCATCCCCCAGGGCCGGTTCATCCCGGCTGTGGTGCTGCTGTTCCTCTTCGTCTCCGCCGACGTGCTCGACGGGACGATGGCCCGGCTCACCGGAACCCAGGGCCCGTGGGGCGCCTGGTTCGACGCGACCCTGGACAGGGTGGCCGACGGTGCGATCTTCGGCGGGGTGCTCATCTGGGCGGCCTGGCACTCCGACACGCTCACGACGATCCTGGCCTGGGTGTGCCTGGTCGGCGGGGCGACCATCAGCTACGCGAAGGCGCGCGCGGAGGCCGTGGGCGCCACGGCGAACGGCGGCATCGCGGAGCGGGCCGAGCGGATGATCCTGCTGGCCGTCGGCGCGATCCTCCTGCAGTTCGTCTCCTGGGGGATGACCGCAGCGCTGGCGGTGCTGGCCGTGCTGACCGTGATCACCGTGTTCCAGCGCGGCCTGGACGTGCGCAGCCAGCTCAAGCCCCTCAACGGGCAGGCACCCGCGGCACCCGCCGCCGAGCAGTGAGCCCGCGGTGAAGGAGCAGGCGACCTACCTGGCCTACGCCGGCGGCTGGCGGGCCGTGCGCCTCATGCCGGAGTCGGCGGCCTACGCGATGTTCGACCAGCTGGCCGACCAGCAGTGGCGCAGCCGTTCGGCCGCGGTGCGCCGGCTGGAGGCGAACCTGGTCCGGGTGCTGGGCGAGGTGCCCGAGGAGCGGCTGCGGGAGGTCTCCCGGGCCGGGATGCGCTCCTACATGCGCTACTGGTGCGACGCCTTCCGGTTGCCCGGGTGGGACACCGCGCGGGTCGACTCGTTCCGACTCGACCGGTCGGAGCGCCTGGTCGACCCGGTGGCCTCGGGCCGGGGCGTGGTCGCCGCGCTGCCGCACATGGGCAACTGGGACCATGCCGGTGCGTGGGCCAGCCGCGCGATCTCGCAGGTGGTCACCGTGGCCGAGCGACTGGAGCCGGTGCGCCTGTTCGACGCGTTCGTGGCCTTCCGCGAGGACCTGGGCATGCGGATCCTCGGCCTCGGTGACACCGGGGTCTACGAGGCGCTTGCCGAGGCCGCCTCGGGTGGGGGCCTGGTGGCGCTGCTGGCCGACCGGGACCTCTCGGCCAAGGGGATCGACGTGACCTTCTTCGGCCAGGCCGCGCGGTTCCCGGCCGGTCCGGCGGCGCTGGCCGTCGACACGGGCGCCGCGCTGCACCCGGTCTCGCTGTACTGGTGCGACGGGGTGAACGGCGGCGAGGTGCTGGCCGAGGTGGTGCCCCCGACGACCGGGGACCGCGCCTCGCGCATCCGCGCCGCGACCCAGGGCGTGGCCACCGCGCTCGAGGCGGCGATCGCCGAGCACCCCGAGGACTGGCACATGCTCCAGCGGCTGTGGCTGGCCGACCTCGACCCAGCCCGGTTGGCCGCCAGCGACTCCGCGGGGGGCCACGCCACCGACGACGGGCCGGGCGCCTGATGCGTGTCGGCCTGGTCTGCCCGTACGCCTGGGACACCCCGGGCGGGGTCGCCGCGCATATCCACGACCTGCGCCTGGCCCTGATCCGCCTCGGCCACGAGGCCGAGATCCTTGCCCCGGCCGACGACGAGGACGCGCTGCCCGAGTACGTCACCAACGGGGGCAAGCCGATCTCGATCAGCTCGAACGGGTCCGTGGCCAAGATCAACTTCGGACCCGGTGCGGCCACCCGGGCCCGCCGCTGGGTCAAGGACGGCGAGTTCGACATCCTGCACGTGCACGAGCCGGCCGGGCCGACGCTGTCGATCCTGTCCATCTGGGTCTCGACCGGGCCGATCGTGGCCACGTGGCACGCGAGCCTGGCCTCCTCGCGGCGCGAGCTCAACGCGATGGCCCCGATCGTGCGCAGCGCGATGGAGAAGATCCGCGCCCGCATCGCGGTCAGCGAGTACGCGCGTCGCTCCCTGGTGGAGTACACCGGCGGGGATGCCGTGCTGATCCCCAACGGCGTCGACTGCAGCCAGTACGTGGGCGACGAGCCCCTGCCGGGGCGCAGCCGGGGCCACGACACCGTCATGTTCCTGGGCCGCATCGACGAGCCGCGCAAGGGCCTGCCGATCCTGCTGGCGGCGCTGCCGCGGGTCATCGAGCGCTTCCCGGACGTGAACCTGCTGGTCGCCGGGCCGGGCGACGTCGACGAGGTGCGCGCCTCGATCGACCCCGCGCTCGTGGAGCGGGTGGAGTTCCTCGGCCTGGTCAGCGAGCAGGACAAGGCCCGCGCCCTGCACTCGGCCGACGTCTACGTGGCCCCGAACACCGGCGGCGAGTCGTTCGGGATCATCCTGCTCGAGGCGATGGCCGCCGGCGCCCCGGTGCTGGCCAGCGACATCGAGGCGTTCCAGCGGGTGCTCGACGAGGGCCGGGCCGGCGTGCACTTCCGCAACGAGGACCACGACGACCTCGCCGAGCAGCTGATCGCCCTGCTCGGGGACCCGGCCCGCCGGGATGCCCTGCGCACGGCGGGGCGGGCCCGGGCGCTGCAGTTCGACTGGGCCACGGTCGCGCGCAGCATCGTCGAGGTCTACCAGAGCGTCACGCCGGGCGGGGAGAAGGTCGAGGCTGATCTCTCCGGGCAGTTCTGGGGCCGCCTGCCGCTGCGGCGGCCGAGCTGGAGTGGTGAGTCCGAGGAGGAGTCGCCGTGAAGGTGGACCTCGGCTGGCTGATCCTCATCGGGCTGCTGGTGGCCTTCGTGCTGTGGCGCCTGAGTGCCCTGGCTGGGCGCCTGGACCGCCTGCACCACCGCATCGAGCTGGCGCGGGCCTCACTGGACGCCCAGCTCACGCGACGGGCCCGGGCCGTGGAGGCCCTGGCCACCTCGGGCCTGCTGGACCCGGCCAGCTCCATCGTGCTGGCCCGTGCGGCCAGCAACTCGCGCAACGCCGACCCGGCCGACGAGATCGAGCGCGGGGTCGTGGAGTCCGAGCTCAGCCGTGACCTGCGCGAGGTGTTCGCCGATCCGGATGTGATGCCAGTGCTCAGCTCCTCCCCGGAGGGCGAGGAGCTGATCGCCGACCTGCGGGCGGCGTGCTCCCAGGTGGCGCTGGCCCGCAGGTTCCACAACGACGGCGTCCAGGCCGCCCGGTTGCTGCGTCAGGGCCGGCTCGTGCGCTGGTTCCGGCTGGCCGGAAGCGCCGCCCCCCCGACGACCTTCGAGATGGACGACCAGCCCCCGCCGAGCCTGGGTGCGGTCGGCTGACGCGCGGTTTCGTGCGAGCCACCCGGAGCACGTAACCTAAGGGGCGAACGTCCCGACCTGCGCAGGAGACCCCGTGAGCAGCACGCCCCAGACCCCCGCACCCGCCGTTGGCACCGACCGCGTCAAGCGCGGCATGGCCGAGATGCTCAAGGGCGGGGTGATCATGGACGTGGTCAACGCCGAGCAGGCCCGGATCGCCGAGGACGCGGGCGCCGTGGCCGTGATGGCCCTCGAGCGGGTTCCCGCCGACATCCGCGCCCAGGGCGGGGTGTCGCGGATGAGCGACCCCGACATGATCGAGGGGATCATCGACGCCGTCTCGATCCCGGTCATGGCCAAGGCGCGCATCGGGCACTTCGTCGAGGCCCAGGTCCTCGAGGCCCTCGGCGTGGACTACATCGACGAGTCCGAGGTGCTGACCCCGGCCGACTACACCCACCACATCGACAAGTGGGCGTTCACCGTCCCCTTCGTCTGCGGCGCGACCAACCTGGGCGAGGCCCTGCGCCGGATCACCGAGGGTGCGGCGATGATCCGCTCCAAGGGCGAGGCCGGCACCGGCGACGTCTCGAACGCCACCACGCACATGCGCTCCATCCGCGGCGAGATCAAGCGGCTGTCGTCGATGAGCCACGACGAGCTGTACGTGGCAGCCAAGGAGCTCTCGGCCCCCTACGCCCTGGTCAAGGAGGTCGCCGAGCGCGGCGCGCTGCCGGTGGTGCTGTTCACCGCCGGTGGCATCGCCACGCCGGCTGATGCGGCCATGATGATGCAGCTCGGCGCCGACGGCGTCTTCGTCGGCTCGGGGATCTTCAAGTCCGGGAACCCGGCGCAGCGTGCCGACGCGATCGTCCAGGCGACCCTGCACTACAACGACCCGGGGATCATCGCGAAGGTGTCCCGCGGCCTCGGCGAGGCGATGGTCGGGATCAACGTCGAGGAGATCCCGGAGCCGCACCGCCTGGCTGAGCGCGGCTGGTGACCCGGCCCCGGATCGGGGTCCTGGCGCTGCAGGGGGATGTCCGCGAGCACGTGGGGGCGTTGGCCGCGGTGGGTGCCGACGCGGTGCCGGTCCGCGACGCTGCGGGCCTGGCCGGCGTCAGCGGACTCGTGCTCCCCGGCGGGGAGTCGACGACGATCTCCATGCTCGCGGTGCGCTGGGGCCTGATGGAGCCGCTGCGCACTGCGGTCGCCGCGGGCCTGCCGGTGTACGGCTCGTGCGCGGGGATGATCCTGCTGGCCGACACCGTTCTGGACGGCCGCGCCGACCAGCAGGGGATCGGCGGGATCGACATGGTCGTGCGGCGCAACGCCTTCGGCCGCCAGGTCGATTCGTTCGAGGCCGACGTTGCCTTCCCGGCCGTGGGCGAGCCGCCCATCCGCGCGGTGTTCATCCGGGCCCCGTGGGTGGAGTCGGTCGGGCCTGGCGTCGAGGTTCTCGCCACCGTGCCGGGGACGCCGGAGGATAGGATCGTCGCCGTTCGAGCGGGGTCGCTGCTGGCCACCTCGTTCCACCCCGAACTCACCGGAGACCATCGGGTGCACGCGCTGTTCGCCGACATGGTGCGCCGCGCCGCCTGAGCAGAAGGAGCCACCATGTCCGGCCACTCCAAGTGGGCCACCACCAAGCACAAGAAGGCCGCGATCGATGCCAAGCGCGGCAAGCTGTTCGCGAAGCTGATCAAGAACATCGAGGTCGCGGCGCGCACGGGCGGGGGCGACGTCGACGGCAACCCGACGCTCTACGACGCCATCCAGAAGGCGAAGAAGAACTCGGTGCCGGCCGACAACATCGACCGTGCGGTCAAGCGCGGATCCGGCGCGGACGCCGGCGGCGCCGACTGGCAGACGATCATGTACGAGGGCTACGGGCCCAACGGGGTGGCTGTGCTCGTGGAGTGCCTCACCGACAACCGCAACCGGGCGGCCACCGAGGTGCGCGTGGCGATGACCCGCAACGGCGGCAGCATGGCCGATCCCGGAAGCGTGTCCTACCTGTTCACCCGCAAGGGCGTCATCATCGTGCCGAAGGCCGAGGGCCTGACCGAGGACGACGTGCTGATGGCCGTCCTCGACGCCGGCGCCGAGGAGGTCAACGACCTCGGTGAGGCGTTCGAGGTGATCACCGAGGCCTCGGACATGGTGCCGGCGCGCCAGGCCCTGCAGGGTGCCGGACTGGACTACGAGTCGGCCGAGGCCGAGTTCGTCGCCTCCGTCGAGGTGACCCTCGATGCCACGGGAGCGGCCAAGATCATGCGCCTCGTGGACGCCCTCGAGGACAGCGACGACGTGCAGAACGTGTTCACCAACGCGGACATCCCGGCTGAGGTGCTCGCCGAGATGGAGTGAGCGGTTCCGCCTACCATCGACTGCAGCAGAGGCGCTACGGTGCGGGGGACCCGGGCCGACAGGAGTGACACGTCGTGGCAGAGCAGCAGGATCAGACCGGCACCACCTCGGACGAGTCTGCGCCGGACGCGGTGCAGGCCCAGGACCCGGGGTCGTCGGCTGAGCCCGCACCCGAGGTGACGGAGCCGGCGGCTGTCGAGGCGGCGGCGGCCGCGTCCCATGAGGGGCCCGTGCAGAAGGCGCCCGCGAAGAAGGCGCCCGCGAAGAAGGCGCCTGCGAAGAAGGCGCCCGCGAAGAAGGCGCCCGCGAAGAAGGCGCCTGCCAAGAAGGCTGCCGCGGAGAAGGTGCCCGCGGCCAAGGCCCCGGCGAAGAAGGCGCCCGCGGCGAAGAAGGCTGCCGTGACCGAACCCGCCGTCGAGACGTCCCCGGCGGACGTGGCCCCAACCACGAAGGCGCCGGCGGCCAAGGCGGCCGCGGCGAAGGCGCCCGCGGCCAAGGCCCCGGCGAAGAAGGCCCCGGCGAAGAAGGCGCCCGGCGAAGAAGGCCCCGGCGAAGAAGGCCCCGGCGAAGAAGGCCCCGGCGAAGAAGGCCCCGGCGAAGAAGGCCCCGGCGAAGAAGGCAGCCTCGGCTTCGGCGACTTCCACCGCCTCGGCGCCGCGGTCGACCGGGAAGCGGGCGGCCGTGAAGAAGACCGCCCGTTCGGTGAAGGGTGCTGCCGAGTCGGTGGCTGACCTCGCGGGTGCCGCCGTCGGATCGGCCGCCAGCGCGGCCAGGACCCCGACGGACCCGAACGTGGTCCCGCCCCGACGGCTCAGCGGGTTCGACTTCGCCACCTGGCGCTCGGCGGCCAACGACCCCACCATGCGCTCACCCATCATCGGCCTGATCGCGCTGGACAGCAGCCCTGATTGGGACCATCTCGTCGAGCGGTTCGACCGGGCCAGCCGCGTGGCGCCAATCCTGCGCCAGAAGGTGCTCGAGGGTCCGACCGACATCCTCAGCCCCCGGCTGGTGATCGACCCCGACTTCGACCTGAGCTTCCACATGCGCCGGTTCCGGGTGGCGGACCCCGGTTCCTGGGACCAGGTGCTCGACGAGACGCGCCGCCAGTCCATGACGGACTTCGACCTGGCTCGGCCCTTGTGGCGCGTGACCCTGCTCGAGGGACTGCAGGGTGGCCGCGCGGCCCTGATCGTCAAGCTCCACCACGCGATCGCCGACGGACAGGGCGCGATGATGCTCGGCGCCACCGTCATCGACCTGAGCCCCGGGGAGCAGGACCTGGGGCCGATGCCGCCGGCCCCCGTGGCCGCCCCGCTGGACACGGCGGGCTTCCTCGGTAACGCCGTGGCGGATGCCTCGTCGTTCCTCGTGCGCTCGGTCAGGGACGTGGCGGACTCGGCGCTGCCGATGGCCGGTCGGGCGATCAAGGATCCGGTGGGCGCGGTGGAGGACTTCATGAACGTGGTGAAGTCGGTGTCGAAGTTCGCCGCGATCCCCAGCCGCGCCATGTCGCCGGTGATGACCGGACGGTCGATCAACTACCACTTCGTCACCTTCGACGTGCCGATCACGGAGTTGAAGGCGGCCTCGAAGCCCCACGGCCTCAACCTCAACGACGCGTTCATGGCCGGCGTCACCGGGGGCATGCGGATCTACCACGAGCGTCGCAACGAGCCGGTGAGCACGTTGCGCTGCAACATGCCGATCAGTCTGCGCAACCCCGAGCGGCCGGCGCAGAACGCCGTGACGATCGCGCGGTTCGAGGTGCCCGTCGACATCGTCGACCCGGTGGCGCGCATGCACGCGCTGCACGAGATCGTGCTGTCCTGGCGCCAGGAGCCGGCGCTGCACCTGGTCGACCCGCTGGCGGAGGTGGGCTACCGGCTCATGCCCTCCGACCTCGTCACCTCGGCAGCCCAGCGCAGCGACTTCACCGCGAGCAACGTGCCCGGCGTGCCGATCCAGGTGTACGTCGCCGGTGCGAGGGTTCTGGCGATGTACCCGATGGCGGGCACGATCGGTGCCGCGACCAACATCACGCTGTTGTCGTACAACGGCAACGCGGGTCTGGGCGTGTCGACCGACGACGCCGCGATCCCGGACCGGGAGCTCTTCGCCGAGTGTCTCGGCATGGGCTTCGCCGAGGTGGTGGGTCATCCCGTGACCCCCAGCGATCCGCTGGCCTGAGCCGAGCGACGGGGTTCGCAGCCACGGGCGTCACGGTCCCCGGAACGGGCCTGACGCCGCCGCCGACCTCGCCCCCTCGTCCCTCGGTTCCACTGCCGGGCGCCAGCCCGCACGCCTGTCCTTCGGACGCTGTCACCTATGTCCAGATACAGGACTGTCACCGATGCCCTGATACATCACCTTCGCGATGTCGGAGCGGTGAACTACACTCGAACACGTGTTCGATACGCGCATCGAGATCGCCGGAGGCGTCGAGGTCCTGACAGCGTCGGGGCCTCCCGTGGTCGTGAGGTGCAGCGACGAGTCGGACGGCCTGGAGCAGGAGTTGGGCGCCCTGCTGAAGCAGTGGTGGCAGCAGTCGAGGCCCGCGTGGGTGGCGCCTGACTGGTACGACTTGCCACTGCGCGCGGAGGTGCGCGCGCTGATCCATCGAGCGCCCGGACCGGAGCTTGTCGCCGCGCTCGCGGCGGTGCCTGCTGGCGTGTGCACGTACGACCATGCGGGGGAGCAGCTGCCCGGGTGGCCGGTGCCCGGGCATGTGCCCGGGTGGCCCTGTGCCTGTCAGGTGGTGTTGGCCGCCGCGTGGGAGGCGTGCGCGGCATGGGTGGCTGCGGGCAGTGCCCGGGCGATGGTGGGTGCGGCCGGTGCCACAGAGGTGCGCCTGCGCTCGGAGCGGGCCAGCGCCGAGGTCATCTGTGATCCCGCGCGCGAGGAGCTGGCCCATGCCCTGCGGTTGGCGCCGACCACCACGGCGGGCCGAATCGCCGCCGCCCGGGAGCTGGCGGCCCATCCCGGGCTGCTTCGACTCGTGGAGACCGCGGCCATCACGGCGTGGGCGGCGCGCTGCGTGATCCTGGAGGTCTCGGGGCTCACCGCCGAGTCCGCCCGGCAGGTGGTCGAGGCGCTGGTCGGCAGGGTTCAGGAGCGGCTCACCTCGGGGCGGCGGGCCTGGACCCCGCCCGAGGTGCGCCGCGAGGCGCGCACGCTGCGGTTGCGCCTGGCGCCCGATCAGCAGGAGGACGTGCGCCGCCGGGCCTGGGCGGACCGCAAGGTCCAGGTGTTCCCGGACCGGGACGGTATGGCGGTTCTGCACGCCAACCTGGCCGAGGAGCAGGCACTGCGGATCCACCGACGCCTCAGCGCACTGGCGCGGGGCCTCGATGATCCGGAGCGGACGATGGACCAGGTCCGTGCTGACATCCTCGTCGACGTCCTCCTCGCCGCGGGCCAGCCCGCGGGGCAACCGCCGACCGAGGGTGCCGCGGCGCTCAGGGCGCAGCGGGGTGGCCCGGAGGCGTCCGATGCAGTGCCCGCTGAGGTGCCCACCGACGCGTCCGCCGATGGGCCCGACGACGGGCCCACGGCGGTGACCGCGCAGCGGCCCGCCCCAGCTCCGGCCCGTCCGGGCGCTGCCGATGGGCCCCCCGGGCTCACCGTGCGGCCGGAGGTGTGTGTGGTGGTGGGCCTGGGCACGCTCCTGCGCCTCGACGACGAGCCGGCGCACATCCCGGGCCTGGGTCCCATTCCGGCCGAGGTGGCCAGGGAGCTCGCCGCCGATGGAGGGTGGCGGGCCTGGGTGACCGACGCCGCTTCGGGCGTGCTCATGGCGACCGGCAGCCGTCGGTACACGCCGGGTGCAGCCCTGGCGAGGCTGGTCCGGGGTCGCGAACCTGAGTGCCGGATGCCCGGATGTCGTCGCCGCGCCGAGTCCTGCGACATTGACCATTGCGTCCCGTGGCCCCGCGGATCCACATGCGCGGCCAATCTGGGGCCGCTGTGCCGACGCCATCACCAGTTCAAGACCCAGTCGGCGTGGCGGCTGGAGGGGAAACCCGAGGCCTGGCGCTGGCGCACCCCGGCGGGCTTCACCATCCACGACGGCGCGGATCCCCCACTGCGGTGACCGCGTGTCGGCCGGGTGCCCGTCGAGGTTCCCCGGCTAGGGTACGAACACCTGTTCGCATCGGAGGTGGCGTGTGCGTGTCCTCGGCGTTGATCCGGGCCTGACCCGGTGCGGCGTGGGCCTGGTGGAGGGCTCGCTGGGCCGTCCGCTGACGATGCGCCACGTCGAGGTCATCACCACCCCCGCCTCCGACCCGCTCCCGACGCGCCTGCTGGCGGTGAGCCGGCGGATCCAGGAGGTCATCGCAGCGACCTCCCCTGACGTGGTGGCCATCGAGCGGATGTTCAGCCAGCACAACCTCCACACCGTGATGGGCACCGCCCAGGCCTCGGCAGCGGCGGTCCTCGCCGCAGCGGAGGCGGGTCTTCCCGTGGTGTGGCACACCCCCAGCGAGGTGAAGGCGGCGGTGACCGGCACGGGCCGAGCCGAGAAGGCGCAGGTCGCGGGCATGGTGGTCCGGATCCTTCGACTCGACGAGGCCCCCCGGCCCGTCGATGCCACCGATGCCCTCGCGCTGGCGATCTGCCATGTGTGGCGCGGGTCGGCCGCGGCGAGGATCGATCGCGCGGTGGCCGCTGCCCCGCCCTCGCGCATCCCGACCCGGGTGCCCAGCCCCCCTCGGCGGACCGTTGCCGGAGGTGCCCGATGATCTCCTTCGTCCGTGGCACCGTCGCCGCCCTCGGTGGGGATCACGCCGTCGTCGACGTCGGCGGGGTCGGCCTGGCGCTGCAGTGCGGGCCGCGCACGCTGGCCGGCCTGCGGGTGGGCGCCCCGGCGCAGGTGGCCACCGCCCTGGTCGTGCGCGAGGACTCCCTGACGCTGTTCGGCTTCACCGACGAGGACGAGCGCCAGGCCTTCGAGGTCCTGCAGTCGGTCACCGGGATCGGCCCGCGCACTGCCCAGGCGATCCTGGCCGTCCTCACCGTGGACCAGTTGCGCACCGCCGTGGCCGCCGACGACCTGGCCACCCTCTCCACCCCGCCGGGCATCGGCCGCAAGGGGGCCGCCCGGATCGCCCTCGAGCTCAAGGACCGCCTGGGCGCCCCATCGGCCCCGGCCGGCAGCCCGATGCCCGTCGTCGACGACTGGGCGGGCCCGGTGATCGACGGCCTGGTTGCCCTCGGCTGGCCCCTGCGCGATGCGAGGGCGGCCACGGAGGCCATCGCCCCGGAGGCGCAGGCCGTGATCGCCGAGGGCGCCATCCCCAGTGTCCCGGGCCTGCTGCGCAGCGCCCTGCGTCACCTGGACCGTGCGTGAGCGACGACCAGCTCCTGCAGGGCGACGCCGACGCCGAGGACCGCGCGGCCGAGGGTGCCCTGCGCCCGCGCAGCCTGGCGGAGTTCATCGGCCAGGACCGCGTCCGCTCGCAGCTGGGCCTGGTCCTGCAGGCCGCCCGCAACCGCGAGGGCACCGCCGACCACGTGCTGCTCTCGGGCCCGCCCGGCCTGGGCAAGACCACCCTGGCCATGATCATCGCCCAGGAGATGGGCACCCCGCTGCGGATCACCTCCGGCCCCGCGATCCAGCACGCGGGCGACCTCGCTGCCGTGCTCAGCAGCCTGGTCCCCGGTGAGGTGCTGTTCCTCGACGAGATCCACCGCATGGCCCGGCCGGCCGAGGAGATGCTCTACGTCGCGATGGAGGACTTCCGGGTCGACATCGTCGTCGGCAAGGGCCCCGGCGCCACGGCGATCCCGCTGGACCTCGCGCCGTTCACCCTCGTCGGGGCCACCACCCGCGCGGGCCTGCTGCCCGGGCCGCTGCGCGACCGCTTCGGGTTCACCGCCCACATGGACTTCTACGGCGACGCCGACCTGGTCACGATCGTCACCCGGTCGGCGCGGCTGCTGGGCGTGGAGCTCGATGCCGACGGGGCCGAGGAGATCGCCGGCCGGTCCCGGGGCACACCCCGCGTGGCCAACCGGCTGCTGCGCCGGGTGCGCGACTTCGCCCAGGTGCACGGCGACGGCACCGTCGACCGCGCCACGGCCCACGCCGCCCTGGACCTCTACGAGGTCGACGCACTGGGCCTCGATCGGCTCGACCGGGCCGTGCTCGATGCGCTGCTGCGGACCTTCCGCGGCGGACCGGTCGGGCTGTCCACCCTCGCGGTGGCGGTGGGGGAGGAGCCCGAGACCGTCGAGACCGTCGCCGAACCCTTCCTCGTGCGCGCGGGCCTGCTGTTCCGGACCCCGCGTGGGCGGATGGCCACCGAGGCCGCCTGGCGACACGTGGGCCTGCTGCCGCCCGCCGGTGCCGGGCAGGTGGGTCTGCCACTCGATCTCGGCGGCGCGCCGGGCCCGCAGGGCACAGATGGGGGCGCGCGGTTCCGCGGCGTCTAGAATCGGCGCAATCGTTGACGAAAGGCCCCTCCATGACGCCGGTAGACCTGCCTGTGCCTGCTGCCGTCGTGGCGGCGGGCCAGACCTCGCCCCTCGCGGGCAGCCAGCCTGAGGAGGCGGATCGTGGCTAGTTCGCTGGCCAGCTACCGGCCGTGGCGCGTGCTCGGCCCGGCACTGCTGCTGATCACGGCGCTGACGGCATGGGCCTTCTGGCCCGGCCAGACGCACACCCCGCAGCTGGGCCTGGACCTGCAGGGCGGCACCCAGGTGACCCTGCTGCCCAAGGCCTCGCCCGGATCGGACGGCTCCATCACCGAGGAGCAGCTCGGCCAGGCCGTGACGATCATCCGCCAGCGCGTCGACGGTCTCGGCGTCGCCGAGGCCGAGGTGACCGTGCAGGGGTCCGGGGACAACTCCGCGATCATCGTCTCGGTGCCCGGCTCCGTGCCCCAGGAGCGCCTCGTCGAACTCGTCGGGCGCACCGCCCAGCTGGCCTTCCGTGCGGTGGAGTCGATCGCGAACCCGGAGGGGGTCGACCCCAACGCGCCGGTCGAGGAACCCTCGGAGTCGCCCACGCCCGAGCCCACGCCCACGCCGACCGCCACGGACGCCAGCCCCAGCCCGACGGCCAGCCCCACCGACGCGTCCGCCACCCCGACGGCCAGTCCGACCGCCAGCCCGTCGGCCTCCCCGAGCCCCTCGGCGAGCGTGAAGCAGCCGGAGACCCCGGTCCAGGCCGCGGCCAACGACACCGACTTCCAGGACCGGGCCCTGCGCCTGGACTGCACCCTGCCTGCCAACCGGGCCGGCGGCACCCCGGACAACCAGGACCTCTGGCTGGCCACCTGCGACCGCGAGGGCGTGGCCAAGTACCTGCTGCAGCCCGCGTTCATCAAGGGCACCCAGGTCACCAACGCCACCGCCCAGCTCGACCCGCAGACCAGCAAGTGGTCGGTGTCCCTGGAGTTCGACGCCGAGGGCGCCCGCAAGCTCGCCGAGATCTCCCAGGAGATCTACGCCAAGGCCCCGCCCCAGAACCAGTTCGCGATCGTCCTGGACAGCATCGTCTACAGCGCCCCGGAGTTCCTCGAGCCGATCGGCGGTGGCCAGGCCCAGATCACCGGTGACTTCACGGTCGAGGAGGCCAACGACCTGGCCAACGTGCTCAAGTTCGGGTCGCTGCCGATCACCCTCGACGTCGGCCAGATCACCTCGATCACGCCCACGGTCGGCACCGACTACCTGCACGCGGGCCTGCTGGCCGGCGCCATCGGCCTGGCACTCGTGGCCCTGTACCTGCTGCTCTACTACCGGGCCCTGGGCCTGGTCGCGGTCGCCAGCCTCGTGATCGCCGCGCTGATCACCTACGACCTGCTCGTCATCCTCGGCCGCCAGGTGGGGCTGACCCTCACCCTGGCCGGCGTGGCCGGTGCCATCGTGGCCATCGGCATCACCGCCGACTCGTTCATCGTGTACTTCGAGCGCATCCGTGACGAGGTGCGCGACGGCCGCTCGCTGCGCGTGGCCGCCGAGGCCGGCTGGATGCGGGCCCGGCGCACCCTGCTGGCTGCTGACTTCGTCTCGCTGCTGGGCGCGGTCGTGCTGTACCTGCTGAGCATCGGCAGCGTCCGCGGGTTCGCCTTCACCCTGGGCCTGACGACCGTCGTCGACGTGCTCGTGGCCTTCACCTTCACCCGGCCGGTCGTCGCGCTGCTGGCCAAGACGCGGTTCTTCCAGTCCGGCCACAAGCTCAGCGGCGTCGACCCCGAGCGCCTGGGCATCCACGAGCCGGCCGCCCAGGCCGCAGTCACCGCAGGGAGGCGGTAGTCATGTCCCGACTCGGACGCCTCGGTCACCAGCTGTACTCCGGTGAGGTCTCCTACGACATCGTCGGCCGCCGGCGCACGTGGTACGCGGTCTCCGCGGCCATCGTCCTTCTGGCCCTCGGCTCGCTGATCTTCCGCGGCCTGAACCTCGGCATCGAGTTCACCGGCGGCGCGGAGTTCCAGGTGCCCTCCTCGTCGTGCACGGTCGAGCAGGCGCGTGCCGCCGTGGAGGAGGCCGGCACCGAGCCGAGCACCGTCACCGGGCTGGGCAACGAAGCCATCCGGGTCACCACGGAGGCCGTGGACAACCCCCAGAGCCTGAAGATCCGCTCCTCACTGGCCGAGGCCTGCAGCGTCCAGCCCGACGAGATCTCGGTGCAGCTGGTCGGACCCACCTGGGGTGGGGAGATCACGAAGAAGGCCGTGCAGGCCCTGATCGTGTTCCTGGTCCTGGTCTCGGTCTTCCTGGCGTTCTACTTCGACTGGCGCATGGCGATCGCTGCCCTGGTGGCGCTGATCCACGACGTCGTGATCACGGTCGGCGTGTACTCGATCCTGCAGTTCGAGGTCACCCCGAGCACGGTGATCGGCATCCTGACGATCCTGGGCTACTCGCTCTACGACACCGTCGTGGTGTTCGACAAGGTCAAGGAGAACACCCGCGGCATCCTCGGCCAGGCCCGCCAGACCTACTCCCAGGCAGCCAACCTCGCGGTCAACCAGACCCTCGTGCGCAGCATCAACACCTCGATCGTGGCCTTGCTGCCGGTCGCGGCGATCCTGTTCGTCGGGGCGGGGCTCCTCGGCGCCGGCACCCTGAAGGACCTGTCGCTGGCCTTGTTCGTGGGCATCGCCGCCGGCACGTACTCCTCGATCTTCATCGCCACCCCGCTGCTGGCCCAGCTCATGGAGCGTGACCCGCAGATGCAGGCGCTGGCCCGCCGGGTGCAGGCCCGCGGGTCGGGTGCGCGTGGCTCCACGGCGACGGCTGGGACCGCGGCGGCGGCTGCGGGCGCCACGGCGTCGGGTTCGGTCACCGACGTCGGTGACGGCTTCCTCGCCCCCGGTGGACTCCGACGAGGCGATGGAGCGCGCCCGGGCCCGACGCGCCGCGACAGGGCCGCGCAACCAGCCCAAGCGCACCAGCAAGTCCAAGCGGTAGCCCCGCCGCGCGATCCGGCGCGGCCACGTAGACTCGCCCCACCGACCAGGAGGTGCGTTGGCCGAGCCGGATGCGGTGATGCCTGTCGAGTCCGCGGTGGAATCCGCCTCGGGCCTGCGCTCACGGCTGTCCAGGATGGCCCGCGGAACACCCGCGACCTCCAACCCCGAGGTCGAGAACCTGCTGCGGACGCTCAAGCAGTACCACCCGAAGAGCGACCTGCGCCAGGTGGTCTCGGCCTACGAGACCGCCGAGCTGCTGCACCGGGAGCAGAAGCGCCGCTCCGGTGAGCCCTACATCACCCACCCCATCGCCGTGGCCCAGATCCTGGCCGACCTCGGCATGACCGGCCCGACCCTGGCCGCGGCCCTGCTGCACGACACCGTCGAGGACACCGGCTACACCCTGGAGGACCTGCGCGCGGAGTTCGGCGACGAGATCGCCTCGCTGGTCGACGGCGTCACCAAGCTCGACAAGGTCACCTACGGCGACGCCAGCGCGGCCGAGACCGTGCGCAAGATGGTGGTCGCGATGGCCCGCGACATCCGCGTGCTGGTCATCAAGCTCGCCGACCGGCTGCACAACATGCGCACGCTGCAGTTCCTGCCCGCGGCCAAGCAGGCGGTCAAGGCCCGCGAGACCCTCGAGATCTACGCCCCGCTGGCCCACCGGCTGGGCATGAACACGATGAAGTGGGAGCTCGAGGACCTCGCCTTCGCCACCCTGCACCCGAAGATGTACGACGAGATCGTGCGCCTGGTCGGCCAGCGCGCGCCCGCCCGCGAGCAGTACCTGGAACGGGTCATCTCCGAGATCGACTCGACGCTGAAGTCCGCGCGGATCCGAGCCTCGGTCACCGGCCGACCCAAGCACTACTACTCCGTCTACCAGAAGATGATCGTGCGCGGCCACGACTTCTCCGACATCTACGACCTGGTCGGCGTGCGCATCCTGGTCGACTCGGTGCGCGACTGCTACGCGGTGCTCGGCACCCTGCACGCGCAGTGGAACCCCCTGCCCGGGCGGTTCAAGGACTACATCGCGATGCCGAAGTTCAACATGTACCAGTCGCTGCACACCACGGTCATCGGGCCCGAGGGCAAGACCGTCGAGGTGCAGATCCGCACCCACGAGATGCACCGGGCCGCCGAGTTCGGCATCGCCGCGCACTGGCGGTACAAGCAGTCCGAGGTCGGCGGCAAGCTCGGCCCCGACGACCTCGGCTGGCTGCGCCAGCTGGTCGAGTGGCAGCGCGAGACCGAGGACCCGGGGGAGTTCCTGGAGTCCCTGCGCTACGACCTCGGCACCTCCGAGGTGTTCGTGTTCACCCCGCGCGGGGACGTGATCGCCCTGCCCTCGGGATCCACCCCGGTCGACTTCGCCTACGCGGTGCACACCGAGCTGGGCCACCGCTGCGTCGGCGCGCGGGTCAACGGTCGGCTGGTGCCCCTGGACAGCGCCCTGTCCAACGGCGACGTGGTGGAGGTCTTCACCTCCAAGGCCGAGGGGGCCGGCCCCAGCCAGGACTGGCTGGGCTTCGTGCGCAGCCCCCGGGCCAAGAGCAAGATCCGCGCGTGGTTCTCCAAGGAGCGCCGCGAGGAGGCCATCGAGAAGGGCAAGGACCTGCTGCTCAAGGCGATGCGCAAGGAGGGCGTGGCGGTGCACCGCCTGCTGTCCACGGCGGCCCTGAGCACGGTCGCCGCCGACCTGCGCCAGCACGACGTGACCGCGCTCTACGCGGCCATCGGCGAGGGCCGGATCAGCCCGCAGACGGTGATCCACCGCCTGGTCGCCACGGCCGGTGGCCCCGCCGCCGCCGCCGACGACGCGGCCGAGGGCGTCACCCCGGAGGCGATCCCGCGGATCCGCCAGCGCTCGGACTCCGACCCCGGGGTCACCGTGATCGGCTCCACGCTCGGCGACGTGTGGGTCAAGCTCGCCCGCTGCTGCACGCCGGTGCCCGGCGACGAGATCATCGGCTTCGTGACCCGCGGCAACGGGGTCTCGGTGCACCGCGCCGACTGCACCAACGTCTCGGCGATGGGCAGCCAGGCCGAGCGGTTCGTGCCGGTGGCGTGGTCACCGGGGGCGTCGTCAGTGTTCCTGGTCAACATCCAGGTCGAGGCCCTCGACCGGGCCCGGCTTCTCTCGGACGTCACGCGGGCGCTCTCCGACCAGCACGTCAACATCCTCTCGGCCTCGGTGTCCACCACCAAGGAGCGCATCGCCATCTCGCGGTTCACGTTCGAGATGGGCGACCCGAAGCACCTGGGCTCGGTGCTGCGAGCGGTGCGCTCCGTCGAGGGCGTGTTCGACGCCTACCGGGTGTAGCCGGCGAGGGCCCCGCGGCGCCGCCGGATCAGCTCGTGTACTCGGCCAGCGAGTTCTCCGCGGCCTCCAGCAGCGCACGCGTCTGCTCGACGCGGCCCCGCAGGTCGGCGGCCCTGCGGTCGTCACCGGCGGCATGCGCAGCGGCGGCCTGCTTCTCGAGCTTGGCCAGGGACTCCCGGAACGTGATGGCCGTGGACTCGGCCAGGGCGCGCTTGGCAGGGTCGGTGCGCCGCCACTGGTCGTCCTCGAACCGGCGAACCGCGTCCTCGACCTTGCGCAGCCGGCCCTCGACCCGGTCACGGTCACCGCGCGGCACGTGGCCGATGGCGTTCCAGCGCTCGGCGATGCTGCG
Source organism: uncultured Actinomycetes bacterium (assembly GCA_963777855.1). Taxonomy (GTDB): domain Bacteria; phylum Actinomycetota; class Actinomycetes; order S36-B12; family CAIYMF01; genus Prado023. Next base: position 194,601 of record CAVZRW010000013.1, read on the forward strand.
CAGCGCGGACTTGGCCGCGGCCAGGTCGGTGATCGGCAGCAGGGCCTCGGCCTCCGTGGCCAGCGCCTCCTTGGCGTGCAGGTTCTCCAGTTGGTCGCCGTCGCGCTCGGCCTGGGCGGCGTTGCGCGCGGAGAAGAACGCGTCCTGGGCGGCCCGGAACCGGGCCCACAGGGCGTCCTCCTCGGTGCGACCGGCCCGTGGTGCGGCCTTCCACTGGTCCATCAGCCCGCGGTAGGCGCGCGCGGTGTCGGCCCAGTCGGTGCTGGTGGACAGGGCCTCGGCCTGGGCGATCAGTGCCTCCTTGGCCGCGGACGCCTCCTTGCGGGTGGCATCCAACGCCGAGAAGTGGGCGCGCCGGGCCTTGTCGAAGGCCGAGCGTGCGGCGCTGAACCGCTTCCACAGCTCCTGCTCGGCCTCGCGTGAGGAGCGATCGCCCCGGGGCAGGGCCGACCACTGCTCCTGCAGGGCCTTGAACCGCTCACCAGAGGCCTTCCACTGGGTGGAGCCCGCCAGCGACTCGGCCTCCTCCGCGATCGCCGTGCGCTGCGCCATCGTGCGCACGCGCGCCTCCTCGCGGGCGGCCGCAGCCGCCTCCTTGCGCTGCTCCCCGGCCGCGTCGAGGGTGTCGGCCAGGCTGGCCAGCGCGGCGAGGTCGCCGACCACGTGGGGGTTCTCCACGGCGTCGCGCAGCTTCGCGGTGACCGTCGCGACTGACTCGGGGGTGCCCTTGCCGTCCTTGAGTCGGGCCAGCAGCAGCTCGCCCTCGGCCTTGAGCCCCTCGTACTTGCGCTCGAAGAAGGCCAGCCCGGCGCTGGGATCCCCGCCGGCGGCCCACTGGCCGACGACGACCTCCTGGCCGTCCGGGCGGCGCACGTACACCGTGCCGTCGTCGGCGACCCGTCCGTGGTCGTGCTCGGTCATGCTCGCACCCCTTGCGTTGTCCGTGGCGGGCATTGTCCCATGGGACGGGCCCGACGGGTCAGCCGAGTTCGGGATCCACCGTCGCGGTGAGGATGCCGATCTGGGCTGCCGGCTTGCCATCGCCGGCCCCACCGAGGACCCCTGCCTCGGCCACCCTGGTCACGACATCCATGCCGTCGGTGACCGTGCCCCAGATGGTGTAGTCCGGCGGCAGGGTCGTGTCCTTGTAGACGATGAAGAACTGGCTGCCGGAGGTGTCGGCCCCGGAGTTGGCCATCGCGACCGTGCCGACCGGGTAGTTGGCCTCCTCGTCCTTCGGCAGGTTCTCGTCAGGCACCGTGTAACCCGGACCGCCGCTGCCCGTGGCCGTCGGGTCCCCGCACTGCAGCACGTAGAGGTTCTCCGTGGTCACCCGGTGGCACAGCGTGTTGTCGAAGTACCCCTCCTGGGCCAGCCACAGCATCGAGTTGACGGTCTCCGGCGCCTTCTTCGGCAGCGTGGCGATCGTGATCGGCCCGCAGTTGGTGTCCAGGGTGAGCGTGTACTTGGTGTCGGGGGCCAGGGCAGGCTCCGGAGCCTTCTCGAAGGTGGCGGGCTCGGCCGGGGGAGTGGGGGCCGGCTCGCAGCCGATGTCCGAGGGGGTGGGGCTGGCGGTCGGGCTGGCGCTCGGGCTGGCCACGGTGTCCCCGGAGCCCTCGGGCCAGAATACGATCGCCGCGATCCCCAGCACCGCCACGAGTGCGGCCAGCGCGCTGCCGATGCGCACGCGGCGGCGGTGCTGGGCCTCGCGTGCGGCCCGGCGCGCGGCCTGCCGCTCGGCCTTGGCCGCGGCCAGCTGGCGGCGGCGCTTGTTCGTGACCCCGGTGCCGGGCTTCTTCTCGTTCGTCACAGCTGCTCCCAGACGCGTGCGGGTGATCCGCGCGCGAGTCTAGGCGCGTTAGGCCAGCAGGCCGCCCGCCGGATAGCCTTGGCGCGCCGCGTCGCGGCACGAGCCACGGCGCGGGCCTGTCACGGGCATGGACGCGCCACGGCCCGCGCCCGACCCACCGCCTCGCCCGAACCTCCCGCCCCCTCCCCGCCAGGCCAACCAGCCGCCCCAACCAGCCGCCCTACCACCAGCAAGGAGCCACCCATGCTCATCGCCGGGTTCCCCGCTGGCCCGTTCGCGACCAACTGCTGGATCCTTGCGCCGGGCCCGCGCTCCGAGGCCGTCATCGTCGACCCCGGGATGGAGTGCCGGGCGGGCATCGAGGCGGTGCTGGCCGAGCACCACCTGCGCCCGGTCGCCGTGCTGCTCAGCCACGGCCACCTGGACCACATGTGGTCGGTCCTGCCGGTGTGCGACGGCTACGACATCCCCGCCTGGATCCACCCAAGCGACCGGGCGTCTGCTGGCGGACCCGTGGGCCGGGGTCTCGGGCGAGACCCGGGCCATGTTCGCCTCCGTCGTGGGCGCCACCGACTTCGCCGAGCCCTCGGACGTGCGCGAGCTCACCGACGGCGCCTCGATCGAGATCGCCGGCATGGGCTTCACCGCCGACCACGCCCCGGGCCACACCCCGGGCTCCACGGCGTTCCGGATGATGCAGACCGGCGCCGAGCCGCTCATGCTCTCCGGGGACCTGCTGTTCGCCGGGGCCATCGGGCGCACCGACCTGCCCGGCGGCGACCCCGCGGCGATGCGGGAGTCGCTGGCCCGCGTGGTGCTCGGCCAGCCCGACGAGATGCTCGTGCTGCCCGGCCACGGCGAGACGACCACGATCGGCACCGAGCGCCGCGTCAACCCGTTCCTGCAGGGCCTGGCCGGTCCGGGCCCGTCGGGGGTTCGCCGATGAGCCGGATCGCCCCGCTCTCGGGCTTCCCCGAGTACCTGCCGGCCGAGCGGATCGTCGAGCAGCACGTGCTGGACACGGTGCGCCGGATCTTCGAGCTGCACGGCTTCGCCTCCCTGGAGACCCGCGCGGTCGAGCCCCTGGAGCAGATGCTGCGCAAGGGCGAGATCGACAAGGAGGTCTACGTCCTGCGCCGGCTGCACGCGCCGGCCGACGAGCCCGACGCGGGCCTCGGCCTGCACTTCGACCTCACGGTGCCCTTCGCCCGGTACGTGGTGCAGAACGCCGGGCACCTGGACTTCCCCTTCCGCCGCTACCAGATCCAGAAGGTGTGGCGCGGCGAGCGGCCGCAGGAGGGCCGTTACCGGGAGTTCACCCAGGCCGACATCGACATCGTGGGCCGCGACACCCTGGCCTTCCACCACGAGGTCGAGGTGGCCCTGGTGATGGCCGAGGTGTTCCGCGCCCTGCCGATGCCCCCGGCCGTCATCCTGGTGAACAACCGTAAGCTCGCCGAGGGGTTCTTCCTCGGCGCCGGGGCCGCCGACCCGGGCGCAGCCCTGCGGGCCATCGACAAGCTGGACAAGATCGGCCCGGCCCGCGTCGCAGACCTGCTGCGCACCGAGGCCGGACTGACCGACGACGGCGCGGCGGCGTGCCTGGCGATGGCCGGCATCCGCAGCGCCGACACCTCCTTCGTGGAGCAGGTGCGTGCTCTGGGCGTGACCCACCCCCTGCTCGACGAGGGCCTGGCCGAGCTGGCCGCCGTCGTGGGTGCGGCCGCGCAGCAGATGCCCGGCGCCGTGGTGGCCGACCTGAAGATCGCCCGCGGCCTGGACTACTACACCGCCACCGTCTACGAGACCGCGCTGGTCGGCCACGAGGACTTCGGCTCGATCTGCTCCGGGGGCCGCTACGACGCGCTGGCCTCCGACGGGCGCACCACCTACCCGGGCGTGGGCATCTCGCTGGGCGTCTCGCGGCTGATGGCCGCCCTGCTCGGCCGTGACCTGGCCCGGGCCAGCCGCTCGGTGCCGACGGCCGTGCTCGTGGCCGTCACCGACGAGGCCAGCCGACCAGCCTCGGACGCGATCGCGACCGCGCTGCGTGCCCGGGGCATCCCCACCGAGGTCGCGCCGCGCGCCGACCGGTTCGGCAAGCAGATCAAGTACGCCGACCGCCGGGGGATCCCGTTCGTCTGGTTCCCCGACGCCGCCGGTGACTCCGTGAAGGACATCCGCTCCGGGGAGCAGGTGCCCGCCGACCCGGGCACGTGGGCGCCCCCGGCCGGCGACCTGCACCCGCGCGTGGCGCGCACGAACGACCCGGCCGGGCCCCCGGCCGCCGAGGAGGAGAGCACCCGATGATCCGCACCCATGAGGCCGGCACCCTGCGCGCCGAGCACGTCGGCCAGAGCGTCACCCTGGCCGGCTGGATCGGCCGGCGCCGCGACCACGGCGGCGTGGCCTTCCTCGACCTGCGCGACGGCTCCGGGATCGTGCAGGTCGTCGTGCATGACCCCGCCGTGGCCCACCCGCTGCGCAACGAGTTCTGCGTCAAGGTCGTCGGCGAGGTCGTCGCCCGCCCAGCGGGCAACGAGAACCCCGAGCTGCCCACCGGTGCCGTCGAGGTGACGGTGACCAGCCTCGAGGTGCTCTCCGAGGCTGCGCCCCTGCCGTTCCCGATCGACGAGCACGTCGAGGTCGGCGAGGAGGCGCGCCTGCGCTACCGCTACCTCGACCTGCGCCGCCCCGAGCCCGCGCGGATCATGCGGCTGCGCTCCAAGGTCAACCAGATCGCCCGCGAGGTGCTGTTCGCCCGCGACTTCCTCGAGGTGGAGACCCCGACCCTGACCCGGTCGACCCCCGAGGGGGCCCGGGACTTCCTGGTGCCGGTGCGCCTGCAGCCGGGCAGCTGGTACGCCCTGCCGCAGAGCCCGCAGCTGTTCAAGCAGCTGTTGATGGTCGCCGGGATGGAGCGCTACTTCCAGATCGCGCGCTGCTACCGCGACGAGGACTTCCGCAAGGACCGCCAGCCGGAGTTCACCCAGCTCGACGTCGAGATGAGCTTCGTGGAGCAGGCCGACGTCCTCGAGGTCGGCGAGGCCGTGATCCGGGCCCTGTGGGCCGGCACGATCGGCCACGAGATCGCCGAGTTCCCGCACATGACCTTCGCCGAGGCGATGCGCCGGTTCGGCTCCGACAAGCCCGACCTGCGCTTCGGCGTCGAGCTCGTCGAGCTCACCGACTACTTCGCCGCGACCCCGTTCCGGGTGTTCCAGGCCCCCTACGTGGGTGCCGTGGTGATGCCCGGCGGTGGGTCGCAGCCGCGGCGGACGTTCGATGCCTGGCAGGAGTGGGCCAAGCAGCGCGGGGCGCGTGGCCTGGCCTACGTCACCCTCGCCGAGGACGGCACGCTCGGCGGCCCGGTGGCCAAGAACATCACCGAGGCCGAGCGCGACGGCCTGGCGGCGGCGACCGGCGCCCAGCCGGGTGACTGCATCTTCTTCGCTGCCGGCCCCGCCCCCGAGGCCCGGGCACTGCTGGGCGCTGCGCGCCTGGAGATCGCCGAGCGCTGCGACCTGATCGACCCCGATGCGTGGTCGTTCCTGTGGATCGTCGACGCGCCGGTGTTCGAGGCCGTGGTCGATGACGACGGCACGCCCGGCTGGACGGCCGTGCACCACCCGTTCACCTCGCCGAACGCCGAGTGGATCGACCGGTTCGAGCAGGCGCCTGGTGAGGCGCTTGCCTACGCCTACGACATGGTCTGCAACGGCAACGAGATCGGTGGCGGGTCGATCCGTATCCACCGCGCCGACGTGCAGCAGCGCGTCTTCTCGGTGCTGGGCATCGACGAGCCGGAGGCCCGCGACAAGTTCGGCTTCCTGCTCGACGCCTTCGCCTACGGCCCGCCGCCGCACGGCGGCATCGCGTTCGGCTGGGACCGCATCGTCATGCTGCTCACCGGCGCCGCCTCGCTGCGCGAGGTCATCGCCTTCCCCAAGACCGGCGCGGGCCACGACCCGCTGACCGGTGCGCCCACCCCGATCACGGCCGCCCAGCGCAAGGAGGCCGGGATCGACGCCCGTCCCGAGGCAGGTCCAGCGGGTACCGAGGCGGGTCCGGCGGGTCCGGCTTCCGGCTGACGGCCCGGGGCGGGAAGCCGCGGGCCGGCGGGGGCCACGTAGTCTGGCTCACGACCAGCGAGCACGATGAGGGAGTTGCGATGAAGGTGCGTGGGATCGCCGGGGCCGTCCTGCTGGCGGCGGCGACGTTCATGGCCGCCGGTCCGGCGCTGGCCCATGCCGAGCTCGAGTCCTCGACCCCGCGCGACGGCCAGGAGCTGGGCGCGGCGCCGCAGAGCATCTCGTTCACGTTCGGCGAGGAGCTCATGGCCGAGGGCAACGCGGTGACCGCCAGGGCCGTCGGGGGCGAGAAGGTGGCCCTGGGCCCGTTGGAGCTCGAGAGCGACACGGTCACCGCCGCGTGGCCGACCGACACCCCGGCCGGGCAGTACCGGGCCTCCTACCGCGTGGTCTCCGCCGACGGGCACCCCATCGACGGCTCGATCACCTTCAGCATCGCAGCCGGGGCCTCGCCGAGCGCGGTGGCGGCCTCGCCTGCGGCAGCGGCCTCGGCGAGCCCCCTGCAGAGCGCGGTCCCCATCGATGCCACGGTCTCACCGGAGCCCACGGGTTCCGAGGCGACCGGGGGAATGGGCCTGCTCGGCTCGATCCTCGTCTTCGGCGTCGTCGTCCTCGCGGCCGCGGCTGCCGGGCGCTGGTTCATGGTGCGGGCACGCAGGCCCTGATGACCCGCACCACCCCCGAGGTGAACCGGGGCACGCAGCAGCCCGCGGCAGCGGCACGCGCCCCCCGGGTCGTCTGGGTGGTGGCCGCCGCGGTGGCCCTGGTCGTTGCCGCGTCGGCCGCGGGCGTGCTGTGGAGCCCGGTCGAGGAGGGCCTGCCCGACGCGGGCCGGCTCGTCGTCGACGGCCTGCCGCTTCTGCGGTTGGTGGCCCTGCTGTCCGGTGGTCTGATGCTGGGCTTCGCCGTCAGCGCGGTCGCCCTGGACCCGACGGCCCACACCGACGTGACCCCGATCGGCCGGGCGGACCTGCGGCTGGCTGTGGGCGCCGCCTACCTGCTCAGCGGCGCGGCCGCGCTCTTCGCGCTGTTCACGCTGGCCGACGTGCTCGGGATGGGGCTGTCCCAGCTGGTCCAGCCCGGGATCATCACCACCTACCTGTGGGACGTCGAGGTGAGCCGGGCCTACCTGGTCACCGCCCTGCTCGCCCTGGGCGTGGGCCTGGGCCTGGGCTCGGCGCGGACCCTGGGTTCGGCCGCGGGCTGGACGCTGGTGGCCGCCGCGGCCGTCGGGATCCCGTCCCTGACCGGCCACGCCGCCGGCCTGGGCGGGCACTCGCTGGCGCTGATCAGCGGATTCGTGCACGCCGTGGCGGCCTCCCTCTGGGCCGGCGGGCTGGTGGCGCTGACCACGCACGCGGTGCGCGGCACGCCGGGCATGGCCGAGCGGGTTCGCCGCTTCGGCGTGCTGGCCGTCGGCAGCGTCGCGGCGCTGGCGCTGACCGGGTTCGCCTCCGCAGCGACCCGCATGGACTCGGTGTCGGAGCTGGTCAGCACCGCCTACGGCCGCACGCTGCTGGTCAAGATCACCGCCCTGTGCCTGGCCGTGCTGCTGGCCCGCTCGATCCGTGCCGCGTGGCGCTCCGGCGGCCCCGGGGCACGCCCGGCACGGATGCTGGCCGAGGTCGGCATCCTCGGCGCCGCGCTCGGGCTTGCCGTCGTGCTGGCACGCTCCCCGTTCCCGCGCACCCCGATCGAGCTGCCGACCGCCGGCGAGGACCTGATCGGCTACCCCTACCCGCCGGCCCCCACGTTCCGGCTGGTCGCCCTGGGATGGCACCCCGACTGGGTCTGGTTCAGCGCGGCCGTGCTCGCGGTGGCGGCCTACGTGGCCGGGTACGTCGCGCTGCGCACGCGGGGGGACTCGTGGCCGGTGGGCCGGTTGGTCGCCTGGGTCCTCGGCTGGCTGGTGGTCGTCTGGGCCACGTGCTCGGGAATCGCCTGGTACGCCCCGGTCTCGTTCGCGCTGCACATGGTCTCCCACATGGCCCTGGCCATGCTGGCCCCGGTGATGCTGGTGCTCGGCGGGCCGATCACCCTGGCCCTGCGGGCGATCCCGGCCGCGCCCGGCGGCGCACGCGGGCCGCGGGAGTGGATCACCTGGGCCCTGCACAGCCCGCTGACCCGCTTCGTGACCCACCCGGCCTACGTGCTGTTCATCTACACGATCGGCCTCTACGGGCTGTACTACACGGGCCTCTACACCTGGCTGATGAGCTCGCACCTGGGCCACTTCGCGATGCAGGTCCACTTCCTGGCGGCGGGCTACCTGTTCTACTGGGTGGTCATCGGGGTGGATGCCGGACCGCGACGGCTGCCCTACTCGGCCCGGCTGATCCTGCTGATGGCCTCGCTGGTGATCCACTCGTTCTTCGCGGTCCCGATGATGATGACCGAGGCTCCGATGGTCGCCGGCTGGTACGCCCTGGTCCGCCCACCGTGGCTGACCGACCCCGTGGCCGACACGCACGTGGCCGGCGCCATCGCCTGGGGGTTCGGCGAGCTGCCGACGCTGGTCGTGGCCATGGCCCTGTCCATCCAGTGGGCCCGAGCCGACGACCGCGAGGCGCGCCGTGCTGACCGGCGCGCCGACCTGGACGGCGACGCCGACCTGCGCGCCTACAACGAGCGACTGGCCCGGCTGCACGCCGCGGACGTGGACGCCGACGAGACCCGCTAGGACGGGTCCCGGCCGGGCGCGGGTTCCCCCGCCGGTGCGGGGCCGGCGGCAACCGGGACCCCCGTGGCCTCGGCCGCCAGCGCACCGGCCCGGGGCTCCTCGTACCCGCGGCCGGCACCCTCGATGATCTCGACGAGCAGCAGCCCGAGGGCCATCAGCCCGAACGTCCAGAGGATCATCGACGGGCTGCGCCGGTCGACCAGGATCAGGTAGGCCGCACCGAGGGCCAGCACGAGGGCGCGCAGGGTGGGCACCAGCATGGGGTGGTCCGAGGTGAACCGACCCACCGGACCGTCGGCCAGCGGGCTGCCCCACCGGTGCGCGGCACCGGCGATCGCGTCGCGGACCCTGCGGCCCGACCTCGTCGCGCCGGCCAGCCAGCCTGCGATCGCCAGGGCGATGCCCAGGCAGATCATCACGAGGGTGGCGTTGACCAGGAAGCGCAGCATGGTCGTGCTGACCGACGTCAGGACGTCGGCGAAGTCCGCGGGTGCCTGGGACACGAGCTCGGCCTGTCCCAGGCTCAGGCTCGCGTACAGCAGGGCCCCACCGATCGTGAGGCCGATGCCGGTCCACAGGACACCCCGGGCGCGAGGTCGCCAGAGCATGATCCCGATGACGAACATCAGCAGCACCACGAGCCACAACCAGTTCGCGACCGGCAGGAAGATGCCCAGCGCTGTGGCAGCGGTCTGCAGGTTCGGGCTGTCGGCCAACACGACCTCGCGACCCGGGACCTCGAGCCTGTCGGCGAACGGCACGCCGCGCTCCACCAGTTGAGCCTGGACCTTCTCGACCGCGACCTTCGTGTCCAGCACGATCTGCCCATCCTCCAGGGTCACGGCCGCGTCGGCCGTGTCACGCTCGAGGAGTCTCACGAACTGCTCCTGAAGCAGCGTGGCGATGGCCGTCCACGCATCGCCGAACCGGTCGCTCTGGGTGTAGGAGGTGACCCCGGACTGGATGGCCCCGTTGATCCCGGAGGCGATCGCCTCGGCGATGGCCGAGTCGGGCCGAACGCCGGCCAGCGGGCCGTTCACCCTGGACAGGGCCTCGGAGACCCGGGCCTGCGCGTCGATCCCGTCGATGAGCGAGGTCGAGACCTCCGTCGCGACCGCCTGCTGCACGGCCGGGTCGTCGGCCAGGGGAGCCAGGGTCTCCACGAAGGTGTCGGTCTCGGTGATGGTGCGCTCGGCCCAGAGGGCGCCGACCGCGAAGGGGGCCAGGAGACTGGCCACGATGATCAGCAGGGCCGCGATGACGCGTCGGAGAGTCATGGGCGCAGCGTATTCCCCCGGAGTGCTACCACGCGGTTCCACCGAAGCGCGTCCCGGCGTGGATCAGGTGCCCGGCGCGACTGTTCCGGGCATCCTGCCGCTGGTCCAGCTCTGCGCGATCTGGAACCCCAGGGACCGGTAGACGGCTGCCGCGGCGGTGTTGCCCGCCTCGGTGCCCAGGGTCACCGCGGGCACGCCGGCAGCCAGCTGGGTGCGGGTCAGGTGGGCGCACACGTCCCGGGCCAGGCCCAGCCCACGCCAGGCGGGATCGGTGGCCACCGCGGCCAGGTGGGGGATCCCGGGCCGTCGCGTGGTCACCGCCGCGACGGCCACGAGGTACTCGCCGGCCCCGACGGGAACGGGAGCCCCGGCCAGGCGCGTGGCCGCGCGGGCCGTGACCCCCGCCCACCCCAGCACGAGGGGGTCGCCCGGGCGGGCGTGGGCTCCGGGCGAGGCGTGGTCCAGCAGCGCCTGGATCCGCGGGTCGGCGGGGTCGAGCCCCACCACCGAGGCCTCGCCGGGGCGGGCCGGCGGGGCCTGCGTCGTGCACCACCAGTCCCAGTCCCAGTGCTCGACCGGGCGCAGCGCCCCGGGCAGCGCGGCGAAGGCCCCCCGGAGGATGGTGATCCCCTCGATGGGCGGCTCCCCGGGCACCAGCGCCGCGGCGCACCACGCCACGTCGTCGGGGTCCGGCCCGGTGGCGATGATCCAGGGCCGGTGCGTGCCGGCGTGCACGGAGCGCCACGCCGCCGAGCGGCCCCGGGCACGCACCGCGGCGACCGTCTCCATCCGGATGCCGTAGCGGGCGTAGGCACGCGCCCCCGGTCCGGCGAGGGCCAGGGCATCGGCCAGCGGGGCCGGCAGCCAGGGGTCGGCACCGGGTTCGGGTTCGGCGTCGTGGGCCGCGGCTCGGGGGTGGCGCGGATCCGGTGCGTCGGGGTCGCGCGGGGCGCGGGCGGCGTCGCTCACGGTGCCTATCATGGCCGCGTGGCCGGCCCCTCCCGAACGACCCCCACCGGTCCCTCCCTGTTCGACGCACCGGATCTCGGCGAGCGCTCCGCAGCCGCGGGCGCCCCCCTCGCGGTGCGGATGCGCCCGCGTGAGCTCGGGGAGCTGCTCGGCCAGGCGGACCTCCTCGCGCCCGGCTCGCCGCTGCGCCGGCTCATCGAGGGGTCGGGCGCCAGCTCGATCATCCTGTGGGGCCCCCCGGGCACGGGCAAGACCACGATCGCCTCGCTGGTCAGCCGCGCCTCCGGCCGGCACTTCGTGGAGCTCTCCGCGGTGACCGCCGGGGTCAAGGATGTCCGCGCGGCCATCGACACCGCCCGCATGTCGGCCCAGCCCACGGTGCTGTTCATCGACGAGGTGCACCGGTTCACCCGCACCCAGCAGGACGCCCTGCTGCCGGGTGTGGAGAACGGCTGGGTCACGCTCGTGGCCGCCACCACGGAGAACCCGAGCTTCTCCGTGGTCGGCCCCCTGCTCTCGCGCTCCCTGCTGCTGACCCTCGGCCCGCTGGGCGACGAGGAGGTCGGGACCCTGCTGGATCGCGCCGTCGCCGACGAGCGCGGCCTCGGCGGGCGCGTGGCGCTCACCGCCCAGGCCCGGGCCGACCTGGTTCGCTTCGCCGGCGGCGACGCGCGACGGGCGCTGACCTACCTGGAGGCCGCCTCGTCGGGGGTCGGGTCGGCCGCCAGCGCCGAGGACCCCGCCACGGTCACCGAGCAGGACGTGGCCACGGCCGTGCAGCGCGCCCTGGTGCGCTACGACCGCCAGGGCGACCAGCACTACGACGTGATCTCGGCGTTCATCAAGAGCGTGCGCGGATCCGACGTCGATGCCGCGCTGCACTACCTGGCCCGCATGATCGAGGCGGGTGAGGACCCACGGTTCATCGCGCGGCGCCTGGTCATCCTGGCCAGTGAGGACATCGGGCTGGCCGACCCCAGCGCCCTCGGGGTGGCCTCGGCGGCCATGACCGCCGCTGCGTCCATCGGCCTGCCGGAGGCGCGCCTCCCCCTGGCACAGGCCACCATCCACCTGGCGCTGGCTCCGAAGTCGAACGCGGTGATCCGCGCCATCGACGCCGCCCAGGCCGACGTGCGGGCGGGGCGGATCGGGGCCGTCCCGGCCCACCTGCGCGACGGGCACTTCGCCGGCGCGGCGCAACCAGGGCGTTGTCGGCTACCGGTACCCGCACGACGATCCCAGCGGGGTCCTGGCCCAGCAGTACGCGCCCGACGAGGTCCGTGGCCGGCACTACTACGAGCCCACCGACCACGGAGTCGAGGCCCGGATCGGCGACGTGCTGGCCCGGCTGCGGGGGGCCCTCACCCCCTCCGACGGCCCCCGGGACCAAGGGCCCTGATCGCCCCCCTCGCCCCGGCGTTGCGTCGAAGGGAGGCTAGGAGAGGGGTCGATCATGGGTGCTGGAGTCACGGGCAAGTGGTACCCGGCGCAGGCCTGCCCGGATCGCCGGACTGGCGGGTGCGGGGCTGGTGAACCCCCAGCCCGGTGCTGGCTCGGGGTGCCGGCCAGGTGCTCTACGGGTCGGCCGCCGGGTTGACCGCCGACCGTGACCAGCTGTGGTACGCGGGGGTCCCTGGCCTGCCTGCCCTGGCATCCAGCTCCGGCTTCGGCGTGCTGGCGGTGGGGGACTTCGACGCCGACGGCTTCGACGACCTCGCCGTCGGGATTCCGGGCGCCCGCGTGGCGGGGGTGACGGAGGCGGGACAGGTGCTGGTCCTTCGCGGCTCGGCCACCGGCCTGACGGGGACCGGGGCCCGCATTTGGGACCAGACCTCGCCGGGGGTGGCCAGCGCGCCGGAGGAGCCGGCGGAGAACTGGTCCGGGGAGTCCTTCGGGGTGCCGCTGAGGACCCGGGCACCGGAGCCCGCCCCCGCGCCGGCCTCCCGCCGGCCCTCGGCCCCCCGCGGCGCCGCCTTGGCCGTGATCCGTGTGGGTTCGCTCTCCTAGAGCACCAGGAACCCGCACGGATCATGCGCGCGACGGGAGCCCCCGCGTCCCACGGCCCCACTCCGCCCCGCGGCCCCACGCCCCGTCCGTGCTGCGCGACGGGTCCGGGCCGGGCCGGGGATCCCACGTCGAGGGCCGGCGCCGACCTCCGGCTCCGGCGGGTGAACGGTGAGCGTGGTGCGGCGCCTCGATTCGGCCCCCTCCGGCGCCGCGGTTTAGGGTCAGGCCCATGAGTCGCTCGTTCTGGGTCGCCGTGGGGGCGGCCGGTGGCATCGTGGCCTACCGGCGCGGTACCCGCGCGGTCGAGCGGGCCCGGGAGCTCGGTCCCCTGGGCAGCGCCCAGCTGGCCGCGCAGACCACCAGCAACCTCGCGGGGAAGACGGCCAACGGCATCGGCCGCCTGCAGGACGCGCGGGCGCGCAGGGCGGGTCGGCTGGTCCTCGGGTCGGCAGAGGCGGTCGGGGATGACCAGTCCGGAAGCAGCGGGTCAGACGCCGCTGGGCCCCCCGGGTCGGCCGCGCCGGCCGCGCCCGCCGGGACCGCCGGGGCCGCCGCGCCCGCCGGGGCCGCCCCGGGCCCCGCCATCCCCGCCGACTGGGTCGCCGTCGACGAGACCGCCCCCAGCGCGCCGCGGAGCACCACCTCCCGCTTGACCAGGAAGGCACGTCGATGAGCTTCGAGTACATGGACTCCGCGGAGATCCGGCGGCGGTTCCTGGCGTTCTTCACCGACCGCGGCCACACCCCGGTGCCCAGCGCGAGCCTGCTGCTCGACGACCCGACGCTGCTGTTCGTCAACGCCGGCATGGTCCCGTTCAAGCCGTACTTCCTGGGCCAGGCCACGCCGCCCTACCCGCGGGCCACCAGCGTGCAGAAGTGCGTGCGCACGCTGGACATCGAGGAGGTCGGCAAGACCACCAGGCACGCCTCGTTCTTCCAGATGGCCGGCAACTTCTCGTTCGGCGACTACTTCAAGCCCGGCGCCATCCCGTTTGCGTGGGAGTTGCTCACCGGCTCCGTGGCAGACGGCGGCTACGGCTTCCCGGAGGATCGGCTGTGGGTCACCGTCTTCCAGGACGACGACGAGGCGATCGACCTCTGGCACCGCGAGGTGGGCCTGCCGCTGGAGCGCATCCAGCGCCGCGGGCTGGCCGACAACTACTGGCACATGGGCGTGCCCGGGCCGGGCGGTCCGTGCTCGGAGATCTACTACGACCGGGGCCCGGAGCACGGCCGCGAGGGCGGGCCGGTCGCCGACGAGGACCGCTACCTCGAGGTGTGGAACCTCGTGTTCATGCAGTCCGAGCTCTCCGAGGTGCGCACCAAGGTCGACTTCGACGTGCGCGGGGACCTGCCGGCCAAGAACATCGACACCGGAATGGGCCTGGAGCGCATGGCCGCGATCCTGCAGGGTGTGGACAACATCTACGAGATCGACACCACCCGCCACATCCTCGACCGGGCCATGGAACTGTCCGGGGCGTCGTACGGAACGCACCACAAGTCCGACGTGGACCTACGGGTGGTCGCCGACCATGCCCGCACCTGCGCGTTCCTGATCGGCGACGGCGTGCTGCCGGGCAACGAGGGCCGCGGCTACGTCCTGCGCCGGATCATGCGTCGCGTGGTGCAGAAGATGCGCCTGCTCGGCGCCCACGACCCGTCGATGGGCGAGTTGATCGACGCGGCGATCGAGGCGATGGGCCCGCAGTACCCGGAGCTGGTCGACGCCGCCGGGCGGATCACCTCGATCGCGGTGGGGGAGGAGGCGTCCTTCCGCGAGACCCTCGGCCGGGGCACGACCCTTCTGGAGACCGCCGTGACCAAGGCGAGGGCCAGCGGCGGCGGGGTGCTGCCCGGCGACGAGGCGTTCGCCCTGCACGACACGTTCGGGTTCCCGATCGAGATCACCCTGGAGATGGCCGCCGACGCCGGGGTGAGCGTCGACGAGGCTGGCTTCCGACGGCTGATGACCGAGCAGCGCGAGCGGGCCAAGGCCGACGCGCGGGCCCGCAAGGCCGGCCTGACCCCGGCCACCGTCTACCGCGAGGTCATGGACGCCTCGGGCACGACCGAGTTCACCGGGTACACCGAGGTGCTCAGCGAGGGCGTGCTGCGCGGCCTGCTCGTCGACGGCCAGACCGTTGCCGCAGCAGGGCCAGGCACGCACGTCGAGGCGGTGCTGGACCGCACCCCCTTCTACGCCGAGGGCGGCGGGCAGATCGGCGACCAGGGCCGGATCCGGCTCGGCGACGGCTCCGTGCTCGACGTGTACGACGTGCAGCAGCCCGTGCCCGGGCTGTTCGTGCACCGGGCGACGGTGGTCGACGGCGAGGCGAGCGTGGGGACCGCGGCGATCGGCGAGGTCGATGTGCCCCGTCGCCTGGCGATCTCCCGCGCGCACACCGCCACCCACATGATCCACAAGGCGTTCCGCGAGATCCTGGGCGAGACGGCCACCCAGATGGGCTCGGAGAACTCACCGGGCCGTCTGCGCTTCGACTTCCCGAGCCCGGCGCCGGTGCCGGCCTCGGTGATGACCGACGTGGAGGACCGGGTCAACGCGCTGCTGCTCGACGACCTCGAGGTCACCGCCCAGTACATGACCCAGGACCAGGCCCGTGCGGCCGGGGCCATGGCCCTGTTCGGCGAGAAGTACGGCGACCAGGTGCGGGTGGTCTCGGTCGGCGACTGGGCCCGCGAGCTGTGCGGAGGCACCCATACCGACCGCTCGGGCCAGCTCGGCGTCGTGAAGTTCCTCTCGGAGTCCTCGATCGGCTCGGGGGTTCGGCGCGTGGAGGCCCTCGTCGGGTCCGACGCCTACCGGTTCCTGGCCCGTGAGCACCTGCTGCTGTCGCAGGTCTCGCAGATGGTCAAGGCACGCCCCGAGGAGCTCGGGGAGCGCATCGGCGGGCTGATGGAGCGGCTCAAGGAGGCCGAGGCCCAGATCGCGGCGCTGCGCAAGGCCGCGGTCATGGCCAACATCGACGGCACCATCGGCACCCGCCACGACATCGGCGACGCACGCGTGTGGACCTACACGCTGCCCGACGGCGCGTCGGCGGCCGACCTGCGCGAGGCAACCAATGCCGCCCTGCAGATGGTGAGCTCGGAGTTCCCCGTCGTGCTGGTGGGCGCGGCCGTGGACGGGGGCAAGGTCTCACTGCTCGCGAGCGTCAACGCGCTGGGCCAGCAGCGTGGGCTCAGCGCGCGCGAGGTGCTGGCCGCGGCGCTGCCGGCGGTGGAGGGCCGTGGCGGGGGCAAGGCCGACACCGCCCAGGGCGGCGGATCCCGGCCCGAAGGGGTGGACGCCGCCCTGCAGGCTGCCCGCGACTACCTGTCGGCCCGCGCCTAGTGCGCCCCGGCGTCCGGATCGGAGTCGATGTCGGCTCCGTGCGGATCGGCGTGGCACGCACCGACGCGACCGCGACCCTGGCCGTGCCGGTGGAGACCGTCACCCGCGGCGAGGGCGATGTGGCGCGCATCGCCGCGCTGGTGGCCGAGCACGAGGCCATCGAGGTGATCGTCGGGCTGCCCCTGGGCATGTCCGGGCGGCCGGGTGCCGCGGCCGCGGCGGCGCGCGACTTCGCCGAGGAGCTTGTCCCGGCCGTGGCTCCGATCGGGGTCCGGCTGGTCGACGAGCGACTGACCACCGTCGCGGCCACGCGTGACCTTCGTGCCGCGGGCCGCTCTGCCAGGCGCAGCCGGGCCGTGGTGGACCAGGCGGCCGCCGTGATCATCGTCCAATACGCTGTGGACAGCGAGCGCGCGACCGGACGCGCCCCCGGGATCCCGGTCCAGGAGTGAGATGAGCAACCTCGGCCTGCAGATGGAGCCCAGCTCCTCCACACCGAACGGCGCCCGGCACCGGGGCCGGTCCTGGATCGCCGTGCTGCTCAGCCTCGGCGTCCTCGCGCTCATCGGCCTGGGCGTGAAGGTGGCCATCGACGGGCTGCCCTCCTTCGGCACGCCGCCCGAGGACTTCGTCGGCGAGGGCACCGAGCCGGTGGAGATCACCGTCACCCAGGGCCAGACCGTCTCCGAGATCGGGCGCACCCTCAAGGACGAGGGGGTGGTCGCCTCGGTGGACGCCTGGGTGGCCGCCGCCGCGCAGGAGCCGCGCGCCGCCACGATCGGCCCGGGCCGCTACGACATGCGCCTGGAGATGAGCGCCGAGGCCGCCGTCACCCGGATGGTCGATCCGGCCACGCGGATCACCAACAAGCTGCTGCTGCGCGAGGGCCTGCGCATCTGGGAGAGCGTCGAGGCCATCTCGAAGGCGTCCGGGATCTCCAAGAAGAAGATCGAGGCTGCCCTGGACAAGGGCGGCTTCGGGCTGCCGAAGTACGCCAAGGGCAACGCCGAGGGGTTCCTGTTCCCGGCCACCTACGAGCTGGAGAAGGGGGAGTCGGCGACCGACATCCTGACCCGCCTGGTGGACCGGTTCGACCAGGCCGCCGCGAAGGTGAAGCTCACCCGCGGGGCCAAGGCACAGGGACTGAGCACCTACGAGGCCCTGATCGTCGCCAGCCTCGTGCAGGCCGAGGGCCATCCCGACGACTTCGACAAGATCGCCCGCGTGATCTACAACCGCCTCGACCCCGCGACACAGGGCGGCACCTACGGCCTGCTGCAGATGGACGCCACGCTGAACTACGCGCTGCGCAAGTCCACGCTGAACCTCAGCACCGAGGAGTTGCAGAAGACCGACTCACCGTTCAACACCTACCTGAACCCGGGCCTGCCGCCCACCCCGATCAACTCGCCGGGGGAGGCCGCGATGAAGGCCGCGCTGAACCCCGCCGACGGGCCCTGGCTGTACTACGTGACCGTCAACCCGGACACCGGGGAGACCAAGTTCACCGATGACTACGACGAGTTCCTGACCTTCAAGAAGGAGTTCGCCGACTGGACCGCGGCCAACCCGTGAGCGCGCACGGCCGGCGTCGGGCGGCCGTGCTCGGCAGCCCGATCGCGCACAGCCTCTCGCCGGTGCTGCACCGGGCCGCGTACCGGAGCCTGGGCCTGGACTGGACCTACGAGGCGATCGAGGTCGACGAGGCTGGGCTGGCCGGCTTCCTTGCCGGGTGCGACGCGAGCTGGGCGGGGCTGTCGCTGACGATGCCGCTCAAGCGGGCCGTCCTGCCGCTGCTGGTGCGCTCCTCGACGCTGGTCCAGCAGGTGGGTGCGGCCAACACGGTCGTGTTCGAGCCCGACGGGCCCGTCGGGCACAACACCGACGTGGCCGGCATCGTCGCAGCCCTGGCGGGGATCGGCGCCGAGGCAGGGCCGGCGGTCGTGATCGGTGCCGGGGCCACCGCTGCCTCAGCCGTGGCCGCCCTGGCTGAGCTGGGGTGCCCCCGGGTCCTGGTGCTGGCGCGTCGACCCGAGGCGGGCGCCGACCTGCCCGCGCTGGCCGAGTCGCTCGGGGTCGCGCTGACGCGGGGCCCGTGGCCGGGGGTGCTGCCCGGGGTGCGGGAGGCCGGTGTGGTGGTGAGCACCGTCCCCGCCGCGGCGGGCGCCGCGCTGGCCGGGGCCGTGCCCACGGACCCGGGCTGCTTGCTCGACGTGTCGTACTGGCCGTGGCCGCCCGCGCTGGTCCGCGCCTGGCGGGCGGCGGGCGGCCGCGCAGTCTCCGGCGAGGAGATGCTGGCCCACCAGGCCGCAGCGCAGGTGCGGCTGATGACCGGTCGCGAGCCGGACCTCGCCGCGATGCGTGCCGCCCTGCACGACGAGCTGGATCGGAGGCTGGCCGCTCAAGGTCCTGCGGGTGCGTGACGATGGTTGTGAGCATGGAGTGGGGCTGGCCCACGTCCGCGCACCCAGGAGGGCGACCTCGATGACGACGACCCTGTCCGGCAGCCTGTCAGAGTTCCGCCTGGCCGACGTCCTGGCCCTGCTGGCGATGGGTGGTCGCACCGCGCGGATGCAGATCACCTCCCCGGCCGGTGTCGGTGCCGTCGACCTCGTCGATGGCCAGGTCAGCGCCGCCACCGCGGATGCGACGCGGGCGGGCCTGCTGCGCCAGGTCCTGGGCGCGGCCCCGGTGCCCGCCGACGACCTCGCGGCGGCCCTGCACTCGGCCCATCCGGTGCTGGCCCTGGTGGAGTCCGGCGTCGTCGACGGGGCGCTGGCGCGCGAGGTCGCGGCTGATCACTGCGTCGACGCGGTCGGCGACATGCTCGGTTGGGAGCAGGGGGAGTTCGCGGTCTCCATGGGGGACCCGCGCTCCGGTGACCTCGGGGTCCGCCTCGGCGTCGACCAGCTGATCGCCGATGCCCGGACGCGCGTCGAGGAGTGGGAGCTCGTGCACGGCATGCTTCCCGAGTCCGGTGCGGTGCTGCGCCTGACCCCGGACCTGTCCATGGCCCCGATGCTCGGCGTCGAGGACTGGGCGATCCTGGCCCGCATCGACGGTCGGCGCACGCTGGCCGAGGTCGTGGCCGCGGCCGGGGCCGCCCAGCTGGCGGCCAGTGGTCGGCTCGCCGAGCTGATGGACCGAGGCTTGGTGCAGGTGCGCACCGACGACACCGACTCCGAGCGTGACGTCGTGGCCGCACTGCTCGATCGCTTCGAGGGCCGGGTCCCGGCGGCAGCCCGGGTCGCCCCGGCGGTGTCGGCGGTGGTGGCCGTCGAGGACGTCGTGGCCGTGGCGGAGGCGGAGCCCGTGGCGGAGGTCGCGGACGGCGGCGAGGTGGTCGAGGTGGTCGAGGCCCCGGAGGCGCTGGCTGCCGAGGTGGCCGCCCCCGAGGAGGTCGAGCCGGCCCTCGAGCAGATCCTCGATGAGGCCCCCGAGCCGGCCCTCGATGAGGCCCCCGAGCCGGCCCTCGAGCCCGCGGCCGAGCCGGGCCTGGACCTGCCGGTGGAGCTCGCGGAGCAGGTGGAGCCCGCCCCGGCGCAGGTGGATCCCGCGGTGGATGTCGCGGCGTCGCTGTTCGACGCCGAGCCGGCTGACGAGGAGGGCGTCCCGGCGCTCGCGCCGGATGTCGAGATCGGCACCGCCCCGGTGTGGGCCAGCGCCGACGAGGCTCCCGTGGCGCTGGAGCCGGCACCCCAGGTCACGCCGGTCGTGGCCCTCGCCGAGCCGGCCGAGGTGCCGAACACGTCCTTCGCGATGACGGCCAGCCCTCGGGTCGCGGCCGCGGTGTTCGAGGCCGTCGCACTCGTCTCGGAGCCGGAGCCGACCTTCGAGCTGATCTCGAGCCGCGGGGATACCGTGGGCTTCGACGACCGTGACGAGCCGGCGCTCGAGGTGCTGCCCGTGTTCGACGTCGCGGTCGACCACCCAGTGGCCGACGTGGCCTGGTCGCCGTGGGCGCAGGCCCTGGGCCTGGGGGAGCCGAGCTCCGATCCGGGCTCCCCGGTGCAGGCGCACCCGGATGCGGACCACGGCCAGGACCTTCTCGCCGGCCCGGGGCTGGGCCAGTACCTGGCCGGTGCCAGCGAGCAGGCGACCGCGCCCGTGCCCGGCGTGCCCACGGCCTCGTGGGCTGCCGAGCCCTCGGCCGAGACCCTCGGACTGGGGCTGCCGACCCCGCGTCAGCCGGGAGAGCTCGAGGGCTCCCCGGCGTCGTTGGACGCTGAGGGCACCTCCGCCGAGGGTGCCCCGGCACCCCTGGCTCGTCCGGCCGGGTCCGAGGCCGGCGACCTGCCCGCCGGTCTGCTCTCCCACCTGATCGCCAGCGTCCGGGGACTGTGACGGGCGGGCCGATCCAGCCCCTCCTTCCCCCCACCGCTCGACGACCAAGCAGGGAGCGTGATGCGTGAAGCAGCTCGGCGACGTCCTGCTCGAGCGTGGGCTGGCCACCGCGGACCAGGTCCGCGAGGCCAGCGACGAGCAGCGGCGGCTCGGCCGGAGCATGGGCCGGATCCTGGTGGATCGCGGCGTGCTCAGCGAGGCGAACCTGGTGGCGGCCCTCGCCGCCCAGATCGGCCTGGACTTCATCGACCTCGGTGACACCGTGATCGATCCGTCGGCCACGGCCCTGGTGCCCGGGTCGGTGTGCCGGCGCTACATGCTGGTGCCGGTCAGCTTCGTCGACGGCCGCCTGCTGGTGGCGATGGCCGATCCGGCCAACGTGATCGCCCTCGACGACGTGCGCGCGCTGGCCAAGGTCGACCTGCGCCCGGTGGTCTCCACGCGCAGCGACGTGCTCGCCGCGATCGACCGCGCGTACCGGGCCGGTGACGAGCTCGACAGCCTGACCACGGCGATGGACGTGCGCCCCGAGGAGGACGACCTCTCCAAGATCAAGGAGGTCGTCGAGGACGCGCCGATCGTCCGGTTCGTCAACCTGCTGATCACCCAGGGGATCCAGGACGGGGCCTCCGACATCCACCTCGAGCCCACCGAGCACGACCTGCGCGTGCGGTTCCGCATCGACGGCGTGCTCCACGAGGTGATGCGCTCACCGAGGTCGATCCAGTCGGGGGTGATCAGCCGCCTGAAGATCATGGCCGACATCAACATCGCCGAACGGCGCATGCCGCAGGACGGCCGGCTGTCGGTGAACGCCTACGGCCGCAAGGTCGACCTGCGTGTGGCCACCCTGCCGACGGTCTGGGGCGAGAAGGTCGTCATGCGCATCCTCGACAACTCGACGGCGATGCTGGAGCTCACCGACCTCGGGTTCTCGCAGAACAACCTCGTGCGGTACCAGGAGAGCTTCACCAAGCCCTACGGCATGATCCTGGTGACCGGGCCCACCGGCTCGGGCAAGTCGACGACGCTGTACTCGACGCTGAACATGATCAACCGCCCCGAGGTGAACATCATCACCGTCGAGGACCCGGTCGAGTACCGCCTGGCCGGGATCAACCAGGTGCAGGCCAACGCCAAGGCGGGCCTGACCTTCGCCGCGGCGCTGCGCTCGATCCTGCGCGCGGACCCCGACGTCGTGCTGGTCGGCGAGATCCGCGACCACGAGACCGCGCAGATCGCCATCGAGGCGGCCCTCACCGGCCACCTGGTGCTGTCCACGCTGCACACCAACGACGCTCCGTCGGCAGTCACTCGTCTCACCGAGATGGGCATCGAGCCCTTCCTGGTCGGCTCGGCCCTGGACTGCGTGCTGGCCCAGCGCCTGGCGCGGCGGCTGTGCAGCAAGTGCAAGGAGACCTACACGCCCACGGAGGAGACGCCTGGTCGCGGCCCGCTACCCGTGGGGTGCGGGCGAGGAGATCCCCACGCTGCACCGGGCCGTCGGGTGCTCGGCCTGTGCGAAGACGGGCTACAAGGGCCGACTGGCCCTGCACGAGGTGATGCGGGTCAGCGAGGAGGTCGAGCGCCTGACCGTCGAGCGCTCCTCGGCATCGCAGATCGAGCACGGTGGCCCGTGCCGAGGGCATGACCACCCTGCGCATGGACGGCATGCTCAAGGTCGCCCGGGGGATCACCTCCCTCGACGAGATCCTGCGCGTGGTGGTCTGAGGCTCAAGTCGGGCCCACATGGGCACCGATGCACCAGCCAGTGGGGCGCACGCCCCGTGGCCGTCGATGCGCGGAGGGATCATGGACGAGGCATACCCGGGATTCGCCCCGGAGGCTGACGCGAGCCCGGTGAGGACCCCGTCGGTGGGCATGCTCGACGCCCTGCTGGCCCGCTCCGGCGACTACACGGCCCAGCCGCCGTCGGCTGGCCCTGCGCCAGGCGCCCCCGCGGCACAGGCGGCCCCACTGGCCCCCGCAGCCCCACGGCGCCCTCGGCACAGGTCGCGCCGAGCATGCTCGTCGAGCCGGCGGCCGCCCCGACGCACCAGCCCGTGCCCCTGTTGGCCCCCGACGTGCGCGGCGCGGACGTGGGCCTGGTGCCCGACTCCCCGCTCGTCGGGCCGACGCCCGAGGTGCGCAGCGCGGAGTCCACGATGGAGGCTTACTCGCGGCTGACCACCGAGGACGAGATCCGCCTCGATGACTTCTCCCTGCCCGAGGCCCTGATCACGATGATGGAGCTGCGCGGCTCCGACCTGCACCTGACTGCCGGGGCCCCGCCCACGGTGCGGGTCGACGGCTACCTGCGTCCGATCCTCGACGCCGCGCCGCTGACCCCCGAGGTGATCCAGCGCGTCATGTACGCGATCCTCACCCAGCAGCAGCGGGAGAAGTTCGAGGAGACCCTCGAGCTGGACTTCTCCTACGCGCTGACCGGCGTGGCCCGGTTCCGGGTGAACCTGTTCCGCCAGCGCAATGCCCTCGGGGCGGCCTTCCGCGTGATCCCCTTCGAGATCAAGAGCATCGAGCAGCTGGGCATGCCGCCGGTGATGGGGAACTTCGCGTCGCTGCCGCGCGGCTTCGTGCTGGTCACCGGGCCCACCGGGTCGGGCAAGTCCACCACCCTCGCCGCGCTGGTCGACCTGGCCAACCGGACCCGCCAGGAGCACATCATGACCGTCGAGGACCCCATCGAGTTCGTCCACGAGCACAAGAGCTGCCTGGTCAACCAGCGCGAGGTGGGGGAGGACACCCACTCCTTCGCGCAACGCCCTCAAGCACGTGCTGCGCCAGGACCCCGACGTCATCCTGGTCGGCGAGATGCGCGACCTGGAGACCATCCAGGTCGCCCTCACCGCGGCGGAGACCGGTCACCTGGTCTTCGCCACGCTGCACACCCAGGACGCCGCGCAGACCATCGACCGCATCATCGACGTGTTCCCGCCGCACCAGCAGCAGCAGGTCCGCCTGCAGCTGGCCGGCACGCTGCAGGCGATCGTCTCCCAGACGCTGTGCAAGCCGCCGACGGCCGGGGCCGGGTTGCCGCGATCGAGGTGATGGTGGCCACGCCGGCCATCCGCAACCTGATCCGCGAGGGCAAGACCCACCAGATCTACTCGGCGCTGCAGGCCGGGGCCACCCACGGCATGCACACCCTCGACCAGCACCTGGCCGAGCTCGTGCGCTCCGGGCGCATCACGTACGACACCGGCCTGGAGAAGTGCCACCACGTCGAGGACTTCACCCGCCTTGCCGGCCGGGGATGGAGGGCGCACCACGACGGCGCGACGTACGAGTACGCGGTCCGCGACCGCGCCGGCAAGTGGTCGCGCGGGCCGGCTGAGGGCCGACTCCGCGGCCATGGTGGCCAGCAAGCTCAAGTCCATGGGCTACGCGCCGGTCTCCATCACCGAGGCCAACGCGGGCATGAAGCGGAGATCATCTCGGTCGGCAACAAGGTCGGCCTCAAGGACCTGGCCATCATGTCCCGGCAGTTCGTCGACGATGATCAACTCGGGCCTGTCGCTGCTGCGCGCGCTGACGATCCTCGAGGAGCAGACCGAGTGCAAGCCGCTGGCCAAGGTGCTGACCCAGGTGCGCGGCGACGTCGAGGGCGGCAAGGCGCTCCGCGACGCCTGGCGCCCACCCGAAGGTGTTCCCGCCGCTCATGGTCAACATGTGCCGGGCCGGTGAGGTCGGCGGCTTCCTGGACAAGTCGCTGACTGCAGATCGCGGCGAACTACGAGGCCGAGGTCAAGCTGCGCGGCAAGGTCAAGTCGGCGATGACCTACCCGGTGGTCGTGGCCGTGATGGCGGTCCTGGGCGTGGCGGGCATGCTGCTGTTCATCGTGCCGACCTTCAAGGACGATGTTCAGTCGCTCGGCGGCACGCTGCCGGCCCCGACCGCTTCCTGGTGTTCCTGTCCAACGTGCTGAAGAACGCGATCCTGTACGTCGTCCTCGTGCTGGTCGCGGGCGGGGTCGTGCTGGAAGAAGTTCAAGCTGCACCCGCGGGTGCGCGACGTCGTCGATCCGCTGAAGCTCAAGGCGCCGGTCTTCGGCCCCCTGTTCCAGAAGATCGTCGATCGCCCGGTTCACCCGCAACCTGGGCACGATGCTCCACTCGGGCGTGCCGATCCTGCAGGCGCTGGACATCGTGGCCACACCACCGGCAACGTGGTCGTGGGCCGGGCGGTGCGCGACGTGCAGGAGAGCGTGCGCCAGGGCGAGTCCGCTGGCCAGACCCCTGCTCGACCACCCGGTGTTCCCGCCGATGGTCGTGCAGATGATGAGCGTCGGCGAGGACACCGGTGCCCTCGACGAGATGCTGCACAAGATCAGCGAGTTCTACGACCAGGAGGTCGAGGCCACGACGGAGGCGCTGACCTCCCTGATCGAGCCGATCATGATCGCCGTCATGGGTGTGGTCATCGGGTCGATGATCATCGCCCTGTACATGCCGATCTTCAAGGTGTTCGACCTGATCCAGTGAGCGACGTCGCCGCACGGCGCGTGGCTCTGCCGCGGGGCGACGGACCTGGAGGTCGGCTCGCCCTGACGGGCGAGCGTCCGGGGGCTCGGCCGGATTGGGCCGAATGGGTGACAGCAGAACCCGTCTCTCAAGAGCCTGGCCCAGCGCGACCGATGCAGTGGTTGTCCGGGGATCCACCGGGCTCGTCTTCCTGAAGGAGCAACACATGTTGGAGAAGCTGCGCAAGGAGCGGGGCGAGGAGGGCTTCACCCTCATCGAGCTCCTGGTCGTCATCATCATCATCGGCATCCTCGCCGCCATCGCCATCCCCGTCTTCCTCAACCAGCGCCAGAAGGGCTGGGAGGCTGCCGTGCAGTCCGACCTGCGCAACGCGGCCACGGCCCAGGAGACGTGGCTGACCCAGAGCAACACCTACACGACGAGCATGGGCGAGCTGCAGTCCATGGGCTTCAAGTACTCGGACTCCAAGAACTATCCGGTGGCGCGGTCATCACGGCCTCCGCCAACGGCAACGCGGCCTCTGCATCGTCCGCGGTGGCCGCCTCGGGCAAGACCTTCTACTACTCGAGCCCCGGAGGCCTGAGCACCACCGCCTGCTGACCCAGAACTGAGTGCAGTAGGGCCCCGGACCTCGGGTCCGGGGCCCCGCTGCGTGGCTGCGGCCTCGCCCCCAGCCGGGCAGGCTCAATGGCGGACCCAACTCGACCGATAACGCCCCCATGGAACCATCGCAGGCAGGCACGCTGGGCACCCTGGATGCCGCACCCACGGCGGGCGGGATCGTCGCCGCCGCCGACTGTGCCGGGGGCGCCCTGCCTCAGGACCCGATCGAGCGTCCCGACTCCCCGCCCGCTGGACCTGGCGACGTCCGCGACGGGGTGCCTCGGGCAGGGGTCTGGCTCGGCTTCCTCGCGGTCACGGTCCCGGTGCTGCTCATGGCTGCGCCGTTGGCCGCCGCCGTGGTCTGCGTCGGGATGGCGGGGATGGCCGCCGCCGCCATCACGGGACGGGCCGGCACCCGGTCCAGCGTCGTGTCGGGACTTCCTGCGGGCTTCGTGCTGCCTGCGCCTGGGGCCTCGGGTGGGGCCTCATCGGGGGAGTCAGCGGCGTGGCGACCCTCGGGTCGCGGGCGGGCGCGCTGGCCGGGGCGGCCCTGTTCGCCCTCGCCGCTGGTCTGGTCGCCCACCGGCGCGGCGGACGCGTCGACCTCGTGGGGGTGGACCGGCCGGCCGCGGTGGGATTCGCCGCGCTGGTCGGCTTCTTCACCTGGCTCGTGCTGAGTCAGCCGCTGGAGAGCTGGTCGAGGATCAACTCCTCGGGCACTGACTTCCTGCGACACCTGGGCGCCATTCGCGAGGTGCGGGAGTCCGGGATGGTGCTCCCCGGCGCCACGGGGTATCCCAAGGTCCTGCACGCCCTGGGCGCGTGGGTGACCAGCGCGACGGGAGTGCCGACAACCGCTCCCGAGCTGTGGCGGGCGATCGCCCCGGTCGGTTTCCTGATGCTCGCCCTGATGCTCCTGGGGATCATGTCCACCGCGGGCCGGCTGACCCTCCTGATGACCGGGCGTCGAGGCCCGGCGGTCCTCGCGGCCTCGTTGGGCGGGCTGGTGTTCGTCCAGACGGCCTGGTTCAGCACGTTCCTGGCTTTCGGGAACGTGATGAACATGGTGGTGGGGGTCTGCCTGATCGCGGTTCTGAGCCTCGGGCTGGGCGAGGGCCAGATCGGCTCCGGGCCGGCAGCGTCGTGGCTGCCAGCGCCGTGGCCGTGACCGCCAACGCATGGCAGCTGCTGCTGCCCGTGGTCGGTCTCGCCGTGCTCCCGTGGCTGGCTGCGGCCCTCCGGCGCCGCGCGGCGCAGCCCGAGGAATGGATGGTGTGGGTGCTCGGCGCCGCGCTGACCCTGAACGGGGTTGCCGGGCTGCGTGACCTGGACGGAGGTGCGCAGGCGTCCACCTCGACCGTCTCGAACCTGTTCCGGCCGGAGTGGTGGTGGGGTGTCGCGATCCTGGCCGCCCTGCTCAGCTGTGCCGGGGCCCACCGGCGTGGGCACCGGCTCTGGGCCTGGACGTCCCTGGCGATGATCGCCTCGGGGGTGGCGCTCGTATCGGGGCTCATGGTGCTGACCCACTCGTCCTGGGACCTGATGCTCTACTACCCCGTCAAGGCGCTCTGGACGGCCAGCGTGGTCGTGGTGCCCGGGGCAAGCGCGGGAGCGGTCTGGGTGGTCGTGCTGCTCTGGGGCGGTGCCGGGAGCCGGGCGACGATGTGGGGGACGCTCGTGCGTGCGGCGACGGTGCTCGTGGTGGGTGTCGCGGTCATCGGTTCGTTGGGTCGCGGATTCGCGTTTCCCCCCGCATCTGGTCTCGATGGCCCAGGGGCGTGCGGGGATGCCCAACTGGGGACTGAGCCTGGTGGACGCGATGCGGGAGGTCGACGTCCCACAGGACGCCAAGGAGGGTGCGGTGGTGTTCGGCTATCTGCCCTCGACCACGGTCGCCGGGGTCACTGGCGGGTTCGTCGGTCTCGTGGACTACATGGCGATGGAGGCCCTGGACCATGTGGGCATCGAGGATGCCCTCTACGCTCCGGTCAAGGGCGGGCTGTACGGGCGCAACCTGACCCAGGTCTGTCGGTACCTCAAGGATCATCCCGACTCGCTGCGGCTGACGGGTCCGAACCGGGCAGCCGGACCCCAGTGGATCCTTGACTCCGGATGCCCGAGGGATGTGGTGCAGCCCGAGCGCTGGATCAGCCTGTCCATTGCCCCGGCGTGGCTGGTTGAGTCCCCTGGGAGGGGATGACCGAGTTCGGCTATCCGTCCTATGCCGCGGTCCGTGCGGCGAACGCCACCAGGTGACGTCGCTACACCGGGGCCGTCAGGATGCCGATAGCCCCCTCATGGGACGTCACTGGCAGGCGCGCGCACGGCGCAGGCTCTCCGACGAGGGCGGGTTCTCCCTCATCGAGGCCATCGTGGCCCTGTCCATCCTCGCAGTGGTCTCCACCTCGTTCGCCTACAGCCTGAGCCTGACCATGCGGGTGACCCGGGACGACCGCCTTCGCCAGCAGGCCACGCACCTGGCCGAGCGTGAGCTCGAGGTGGTGCGCAACTCGTTCCAGCACGCGGACAAGTCCGGCCAGCTCGGGGCCATCCAGGCCACGCGGGTGGTCAACGGTGCCCCACTTCCCGGAGGGACCGCCGGGCAGGCGCTGGTGATCGACGGGCGCAGCTTCACCGTCGAGCGCACCAGCAGCCTGCAGCTCAACGGCAACGGAGCCAGCCCCTGTGACGGGGGTGGTTCCGTGGACTACCTGACCATCATGGTCAACGTCCGGGTCACTTGGACCGACTCGGGGACCCCGCACGAGGTCGAGGGCAACACCATGCTCACCCCGATCAAGGGTGTCGAGGGCGATGTCGGCTACCTGGCGATGAAGCTCACCGACAGCGCAGGCCTGGGCACGGAGAACGTCGCGGTCGTGGCCACCGGGCCCTCGGGGCCGTACACGCGGTACACCGCCGCGGACGGCTGCGCGGTGTTCATGCTCTCGGCCACCGGCACCTACACGCTGACCGTGGACTCGGCCGGGTACGTGAACGTGGAGGGCTTCCGGACCGTGTCCAAGTCCGCCGCCCTCGAGCTGGGCAAGCTCAAGGTCATCCCGATGTCCTACGACCGCTCATCGAGCATCCGGGTCTCGTACTCGACGATGTCGGGCCACCAGCTGCCCTCGCCGCTGCCAGGCCTGACCCTGTTCAACCCGGGCCTGGCCGCCCCGGGGGAGATCCACCCCCCGACCGGCACGAACCCGGTGACCGTCAGTGGGCTGTGGCCCTTCACGGCCGGCTACTCGGTCTGGGCCGGCTCGTGCGACCAGAGCGACCCGGCGCTGAACCCGCTGGGCTACCCGAGGCCCGGCTCCGTACCGACCACCCCAGGTGGGACTGCCACCACCACGGTCAACCTCGCCCCGATCGAGATCCGCACCATCGCCCGGCCCAATCCGATGCTGCCCGGGGTCGTGGTCGGCATCGACAACGTGGATCTGGTGGCGACCCCCGTGACCGACACCGGGTGCGAGGGCGGCGACGACCGGCTGGTGATCGGTACCACGAGCGGCGGCGGGTACCTCAAGACCTCGCTGCCGGCGGGCACCTGGTTGATCGACACGAGGTTCAGCTGGATCGACTGTGAGCCCGTGACCGGTGTGAGCAGCTGCCCGCAGGACACCGACCTGGTCGTCGTGGTGGACCACCGGCGGGATCCCGAGCAGCCCGACGGTCGTCACCCTGCCCGACATGGTGGTGCACTGGTGATCCGGCGACTCAGGGACCGCCTGCGCGGCCGGCGGGAGACGGGACTGTCACTCATCGAGGTGATGGTCACGGTGGGGCTGACCGCATCGGTGATGGCAGTGGTCGCCACCGGGATGCTCACCGCCACGCGGCTGATGGGCACGAACTCGCTGCGCCTGCAGGAGGTCTCGGCGAACAAGGTGGCGATCGACGCCATGACCAAGACCCTGCGCACCGCGGTCGAGCCGCGCCTGCTGGGCTCCACCTCGACCGACTCGGCCTTCATCCAGGGCGACGCGAAGTCGGTGTCCTTCTACGCCGCCCTGTCGACCCTGATCGAGCCGACCGGGTCGACGATGACCCGCTACGGCCCGGTGCGCGTCTCCTACACCGTGACCGGGGGCAAGCTGATCGAGACCTACCAGCTGCCCGACCTGCACCTGCCCAACAACCACGACTACACCTACTGCACGGCCGGGACCTCCGGGTGCGAGATCCGCGACCCGGACTCTCGCCAAGAACATCACCAACGCGACCATGTTCACCTACTACGGCGAGAGCCAGAGCGCGCTGGCGGTTCCCCTGTCGACGGCCGGGCTCGAGGCGGTCGACAGCATCGACATCGTCGTGACCTCCCAGACCTCGTCGCGCGACGAGAGCTCGACCGTCGTCTCCCGGGTCAGCCTGGTCAACTCCGGCAACAACCCGACCGCCTCGCCCACCCCGAGTCCCTGAAGTGGTGATCTGACATGCAGCGATCGATCCCGCGTCGCCTGGCTGACGAGACGGCATCGCGATGATGATGGTCATCGGATTGATGCTCGCCGGCCGTGATCGTGGCCTCGGCGATGGCCTACGCGCGTCCATGCAGCCCGCAGACCCACGACGGCCAGGCGCGCGTGGAGCGCCTCGGCGGCCGCTCAGGCGGGGATCGACCACTACCTGGGCCACCTGAACCAGGACCGCAACTACTTCGAGACCACCGACTGCGACAACCCCGCCCTGCAAGGGGCCGAACCCGACCCGGCGTGGCTGACCAACAAGTGCGGATGGACGAGCGCGACCCCGGTGGGCTGGGTCCCGTGCAGCACCGGGTGACCCCAACAACGGGGAGTTCCACTACGACGTCGACACCGCGACATGGACCAGTTCACCATCTGGCTGGCCTCGACCGGTCGCGCCGGCGGACGTCGCGCCGCACCCTGCAGGCCAAGATCAGCATCGCCGGCTCGCAGCGCTACCTGTACGTCACCGACTTCGAGGATGCCGACCCCGAGAACCAGGTCGCCTACACCAGCGGCACCGGGCACGACGACTGCGGCGACGCAGGCATCACCCTGGCGAAGTACTGGTGGAGCCCGTCACCGAACGAGCGCGCAAGGACAGCTCCCCGACTGCCAGGAGATCCAGTTCATCACCGCGGACATCCTCGATGGCCCCGTCCACTTCAACGACATGCCGCTGATCAACGGCAACACCCAGTTCCGGCAGGGCTTCACGACCTACCGGTCGACTGCCCCAAGACCGCCGACGACCAGCGCCTCCGCGGCCAAGACAGGCTGCTTCCGCGGCAGCGGGCACCCCGTCGCTGAGCACGCAAGGGCGCACGGTGGGCCAACGTCGAACCCGCTGCCCGACACCACCGGCGACCTGGTCAACAAGCCCGGTTGCCAGTACACCGGGGACACCCGGATCCGGTTCAACTCCAACGGCACGATGGACGTCTGGAACACGATGTCGGCGGGCACCACGATCGGCTTCGTCGGGCAACCCCGCGGTGATCGACACCAGCCCCGAACTGCGGGATGCGCCGCGCACTTCACGCCCGCCACCGGCCAGAAGTATCCGGCGGCCAAGCAGACGGTCCCGGTCCCCGACGGCCTGGTCATCTACGTGAAGAGCTCGACCGTCGAGCGCCACCTGCGTCCCAGGCCAGGTCGTCAACGGCACCACGTCGGGCAGTGCGACCAAGGACGTGATCCCGCACGGGTTCGGACCAGCGAACGCCGGCGTGACCGACGTCGCCTACTGCACCCGACGTGGCGCAGGACCAAGTCCTCGAGTGCGCTGGCCGGCCACCCACCGTGCAGTCGAGACCTACCCACCCAAGAACGACTGCGGTCTGGGCAATGTGTACGTCGAGGGAACGGTCAACGGGCCGGGTGACGATCGCGGCCGGAGAACAACGTGCTACGTGACCGGGAACCTCGCTCGACGGCACGGCGCCGGTGACGCGCCGACGCGCGAGAACTCGCAACATCGTCGGGTCTGGTCGCGCAGAACTCCGTGGTCGTCTACCACCCGGTCGCCGTCACCGGGTCGGAGCGTCACGAAGAGCGGGAGCCAGACCTGCCAGTCGACCCCTACCGGCATCATCAGCAACAGCAGCGGATCGAACGGGAGCCACTGCCAGTGGACACGCCGAACAGCTAGGACCAACCTGCTACGTATCCCGACGTCCACCACCTCGACGGTAGTGCGCCGCTGGGTCTACGCGAGCATCCAGACCCTGGCCCACTCCTTCTGGGTCGCGACCTACAACCAGGGCGACCCCCACCGGCTACCTGAGTGTGCCGCGGATCCATCGCGCAACGTTGGCGTGGCATCGTCGGCACGGGCTCCATCAGCACCGGCTACATCAAGGACTACAAGTACGACCAGCGGCTACAGACCACGTCACCGCCGTACTTCCCGCCTGGGCCAACGGGAGTGGGCAGCGGAGACGACCGGCGAAGTTGCCACCGAAACTCGAGTGATCCACAGGTGTCCCCGAGGCACGCCTGGCTTCTGGCAGGCTGACGAACATGGTGTGGCTCGTTGTGGTGTGCGGCGTGTTCGGGCTGGTCATCGGGTCGTTCCTGAACGTGGTCATCTGGCGCGTGCCACGGGGTGAGTCCATCGTCGAGTCCTCCGTCGGCCTGCCCGAAGTGCGGACACGAGATCCGCCCGTACGACAACGTCCCGGTGATCTGTCCTGGCTGGTGCTGCGCGGCAAGTGCCGCGACTGCGGCAACCCGATCTCGGCCCGATACCCCCTGGTGGAGTTCGGCACCGGCGTGCTGTTCGGCGCCATGGCGTGGCGCTTCGGGTTCGCGCTGGGAGCTGCCGGCCTACCTGTACTTCGCCGCGCTCGCCGTCGTCCTGGCCCTGATCGACCTGGATGTGAAGCGCCTGCCGAATGTGATCACGCTGCCGTCCTACGGGGTCGCCGGTCCTGCTGCTGCTGCCTGGCGGTGTTCGAGGGTCAATGGGAGGCCTACCTGTACGCCTGGGTGGGCGCGCTCATCCTGTTCGGGCTCTACTTTCTGTTGGCGTTCATCTATCCGGCCGGGATGGGCTTCGGCGACGTCAAGCTCGCCGGCGTCATCGGCCTGTACCTGGGCTGGCTCGGCTGGGGGGTCTGGCCATCGGGGCCTTCCTCGGGTTCTTCCTCGGGGCCGTGGTCGGCGTCGGGCTGATGCTGTTCGGGCGGGCGGGCCGCAAGACCGCGCTGCCGTTCGGGCCGTTCATGATCGCCGGAGCGTTCACGGCGATCCTGGTGGGCGCGCCGATCGTGTCCTGGTACGCCGGATTCCTGTCGGCCTGAACCGGCCTTCAAGTGCCGCCCCAGCGCGGCCGATTCCTCCTCTAGCACCTTGTGAAGGAGGGTTTACCGTGGGACGTCGAACATCGATCGGCCTGGACATCGGCACGTCCTGCGTGCGCGCTGCCGAGGTATCGCTGCGGGGGGCAACGCCCAAGCTCGTCCGGTTCGGCCGATCGCCCTGCCCGACGGTGCGGTGCGCGAGGGCGAGGTCCGCGACCAGGTCGCCGTCACCGAGGCGATCGTCGAGCTGTGGAGGTCGGTGAAGTTCTCCCACCGCAAGGTGATCCTCGGGGTGGCCAACCCCCAGGTCGTCATCCGGCCGGTGGAGGTGCCCTACTACGGGTCGCACAGCGAGCTGCGCAAGGCGCTGCCGCTGATCGTCGGCGACCAGGTGCCGATCGACACCTCGACGGCGGTCATGGACTTCGCACCCCTGGAGGAGATCCGCGCCAGCGATGGCACGCGGTCCCTGGGCGGGCTGGTTGTCGCGGCCGTCGACGAGATGGTGGCCCGCACCTAGACGCCGGCGATGGCCGCGGGGCTCACGCCCTTGGCGGTGGACCTGAGCTCCTTCGCGGTCCTGCGCTTCGGCCGCCTCCGCGCCGGGTCTCGGGCTCGAGGCGCGCCCGGAGGCCGTGGTCGACATCGGCGCCGACCTGACCAACATCGTCGTCCACGAGAACGGCATGCCCCGCTTCGTGCGCATCCTTCTGCACGGCGGCCGGACGATCACGACGGCACTGATCTCCGAGCTCGGCATCAGCCTCGCCGAGGCCGAGCAGGTCAAGCGGGAGATGTCGCTGTCGGACCCCAGTGGGGGTGACCGGCTCGCCCATCGGGTTGCCGCGCGGGTGTGCGGCGACCTGGTCGACGAGATCCGCGGGTCGCTGGACTACTTCGCCGCATCCTCGACCCATGGGTCGGTCTCCCGGGTGGTGCTCAGCGGGGGGACCTCCGGGATGGAGGGCCTGGCCGAGCTGCTGTCCGAGCGGCTGCGCATCCCCGTCGAGTACGGCTCGGCCTTCGGCTCGGTGGCGGTGGGTCGCTCCGGGCTCTCGCCGGCCCAGATCCGCTTCGTGACCCGCACGGCCGTGGTGCCGGTCGGGCTCGCCCTGGGAGGTGCGGCATGACCAACCCATCGGACGGCACACCCGGGGCGGTGATCGACCAGGCCCCCCCGGTCGACCAGTTGCCGATGGAGGGCGCGATCCCCGTGGTCGCCCGGGTCAACCTGATCCCGGCCATCTACGCCCGCCGGGTCGCGGTGCGCACCGCGAAGCTGGCCGCCGTCGCGGCCGTCATGGGAGCCTTGCTCGTGGTGGCGCTGCTGTGGTTGGTCACCTGGCAGAAGGCGACCAGCGCCCAGGAGGACAGCTGCGATGCCGCCACCTTCGAGCGCACCATGCTGCAGACGGAGTCCGCGCGGTACTCGGAGGTGCCCGTAGGTGTTCGCCGGGTGGCCCTGGCCCAGGACCAGCTGCAGCTCGCCATGGGCAACGAGGTGCGGTGGTCGTTCCTCCTCAACGACCTCGCGCTGACGATGCCCTCAGGGGTGGGCTTGGACACCCTCGATGTCTCGGTGACGACCCGGTGCAGCCCGCCGACCCCCCCGGGGGACCACGGGGGGCCGCCGACCAAGCGGCGCACCCGTCAGGGACGTGTCCGCCTCGGCGCAGGCCTTCATACAACTCGGTCGCCAACTGGCTGGACTCGCTGGCCAAGCTCGACACCCGTCGAGGACCCGTCGTGGTCGCGAGCCTCGCGCCTCGACGAAGGAGGAGCAGACCACGGTGGTCAACTTCTGCTCCACGGCCGACATCACCACCGAGGCCCTGTCCGGCGCTACTCCAAGGAGGAGCCGCCGTGAGCACCCGTACCTGGCGGATCGTGACCGCGGTGGTGCGTCGCCCTGCTGCTGGTGGTCAGCTGGTTGCTGCTGATCGCCCCGCAGCGGGCGACGCCGCCGCGCTGGAGACCGAGACGGTCAGCCAGCAGGACGCCAGCGCCCAGCTGCGTCGCGGATCTCGCTGCTCAAGAAGCAGAGCGAGGAGCTCCCTGCTCAGGAGGCCAAGCTTGCCGCGATCGGCCAGCGCATGCCGGCCACCCCGGCGCTGCCGCGCCTGATCCGCAACCTGACCACGGTGGCGGGGAAGGCCAACGTGATCGTCGCCTCCGTGACGCCGGGTCGTCCCGCTCCGGTCGAGCAGGAGGCTCCGCTGCCCCACCGGCGCTGCCGGCGAGTCCGAGGGGGGCCAGACCTCGGAGTCCTCGGAGACCGCTACCTCCTCGGAGGAGGCGCCGGCCGCGGGAGCTGCTCCGGTCGCGCCGGCCAAGGCCACCGTCGAGTCCATCGCTCTGGACATCACCGCCTGTGGGACGTTCGCCCAGCTGCGCAACTACCTGCGCGAGCTGGAGGGCATGAAGCGCGTGGTCACGGTCTCCGCCCTGACCATGACGCGCGGTCATGCGCCGAGGACGCCCGAGGACGACCTGACGGCCGTGATCACGGCCTACGTGTTCATGCTGCCCGACGCGACGCCGCCGACCACGCGCGAGCGACCACCAACGGCACGCGAAGGGTGAGTCCGATGAGTGAGCAGATCCTCGAGCGCAGCGCGCCGGCGACCGACTCGGCACCGGAGCGCTCCCGTGGGGGCGGGCGTGCCAGTTCCTCATGGTGGCGGTGGCCATCATCGGCGGGCTGGTGATCGGCGGGGGCGCTTCTGTTCCTGCTGCAGCCCGGGTGGTCGTCTCGGACGCCGATCGGGCGCCGCGGGCGAGGCTCCGCGTCGAGGGGCCGCGGTCGGGCGGCGCGACCGACGGGTCGGCCGCGAAGGGACCCAAGGACGCCGAGGCCGGGAAGCCGGCCCGGCAGGCCTCGCTGGCGCAGGTCACCAGCCGCGACCCGTTCGCCCCGCTCGTCCCCAAGGCCGACGAGTCCGCCCCCCCGGCGCCGGCGCCGGCGCCCGCCGCCCGAGGATCCCGCCGCCCGAGTCCGATGCCCGGACCCCAGGCCGCGACCCCGGCCACCGGCGCACACCATCTCCGCGCTGAACGTCTCCCCACTCGGAGACTCGGTGACCCTCAAGCTCGACGGCAAGAAGTACACCGTGGGCGAGGGCGAGGCGTTCGCCCAGTCCTACCGGCTCTACGACATCTTCAACGACGACTGCGCGGGCTTCCTGTACGGCGACCAGAACGCGGTCGTCT
Source organism: uncultured Actinomycetes bacterium (assembly GCA_963777855.1). Taxonomy (GTDB): domain Bacteria; phylum Actinomycetota; class Actinomycetes; order S36-B12; family CAIYMF01; genus Prado023. The sequence continues at coordinate 230,731 of CAVZRW010000013.1, forward strand.
GCCGAGGGGACTCAGTAGCCATCGGCTGACCTCACGCCCCACCCCCACTCCCCCCCGCCCCCACCCTCCCGGGCGCAGATCCTCCGCGAAGGGCAGGTCCTCCGCGTCGCCGCGGAGGGTCCTGCCCTTTCGGCAGGGTCTGCGCCGGCGGGAGGGGCGCCGGGCGGGGTCATGACAGAATCGGCCAATGCTTCGATGGTTGACCGCCGGGGAGTCCCATGGCCCGGCCCTGGTGGGCGTGCTCGAGGGCATGCCCGCCGACGTGTCCGTGACCACTGCCGACATCGGTTCGAGCTGGCGCGCCGGCGCCTCGGGGATCGGTCGCGGCGCCCGGATGAAGTTCGAGCAGGACGAGGTCCGCGTCATCGGCGGCGTGCGCCACGGCCGCACCCTCGGCGGGCCGGTCGCCATCGAGGTCGGCAACACCGAGTGGCCGAAGTGGATCGAGGTCATGTCCGCTGATCCCGTCGACGCCGACGTCCTGGCCGCGCAGGCGCGCAACGCGCCGCTGACCCGGCCGCGGCCCGGTCATGCCGACCTCGCGGGCATGCAGAAGTACGGCTTCGCTGAGGCACGGCCCGATCCTCGAGCGCGCATCCGCGCGGGAGACCGCGGCCCGCGTGGCCCTGGGGGCGGTGGCCAAGGCGTTCCTGCGTGATGTGCTCGGCGCCTCGGTGATCAGCCACGTGGTCGAGCTGGGCACGGTCGCCGTGCCCGCGGACACGCCGCTGCCGTGCCCCGACGATCTCGCGGCGGTCGACGCCGACCCTGCGCGGTGCTTCGACGTGGAGACCGCGGCCCGGATGGCCGAGGAGGTCGAGGCCGCCAAGCGCGACGGCGACACGCTCGGCGGGGTGGTGGAGGTGCTCGTCGACCGCCTGCCCCCCGGCCTGGGCTCGCATGTGCACTGGGACCGCCGCCTCGACGCGCGCCTGGCCGGGGCACTCATGGGCATCCAGGCCATCAAGGGGGTGGAGGTCGGCGACGGCTTCGCGCTGGCCCGCTCGCGGGGCTCGGTGGCCCACGACGAGATCATGGCCGTACGGCCCGGGCGGGTCAGGCGGGCCTCGGGTCGATCCGGGGGCACCGAGGGCGGCATGAGCACCGGTGAGCTGCTGCGCGTGCGCGCGGCGATGAAGCCCATCGCGACGGTGCCCCGCGCGCTGCGCACCGTGGACGTGGCCACCGGAGAGCAGGCGCGGGCCAACAACCAGCGCTCCGATGTCTGCGCGGTGCCCGCGGCCGGTGTCGTCGCCGAGGCCATGGTGGCGCTGGTGGTCGCCGACGCGGTGCTCGAGAAGTTTGGGGGGGACTCGGTGACCGAGACCCGCCGCAACGTCGAGGCGTACCTGGCGGGGTTGGCGATCCGATGAGCCGACCGGAGGCGCTCGGGGCGGCCGGGGGAACCGAGTCGGTCGACCGGGCCCCGGCGGCCTCGGGCGAGGCGGCCGCCCTGTCTGACGCAACAGGCCCGACGGCCCTTGACGCCTCGGGCGAGTCGACGGAGACGATGGACGCGACAGGCCCGGGCCCGGCGTCACCGAGCTCCACGGACTCGACGGCCCCCGGCCACGCAGCCCGACCCTCAGGCGTCGGACCGGTGGCCGTGCTGGTCGGGGTGCCCGGTGCGGGCAAGACCACGGTGGGTCGGGCGTTGGCCGAGGCGCTCGGGGTCGGCTTCCGCGACACCGACGCCGACGTCGAGCAGAGCACGGGCCGGGCGATCGCCGACATCTTCGTGGAGTCCGGCGAGCCCGCGTTCCGGCGGCTCGAGGCGGGGGCCGTGGCCACGGCCCTGATCGAGCACGACGGCGTGCTCGCCCTGGGTGGGGGAGCGGTCATGGACCCGGCGACCCGTGCCCGGCTCGAGGGGGCGCCGGTGGTGTGGCTGCGGGTCGGCCTGGCGGCGGCCTCGCAGCGGGCAGGCCTGTCCGTGCCCCGCCCGGTGCTGCTGGGCAACGTGCGCGCCCAGATGAAGGCCCTGATGGACAGCCGTGCGCCGCTCTACGCGTCGGTGGCCGTGCTCACGGTCGACACCGACGCGCAGACGGTGGCCGAGTCGGTGGCGGCTGTTGTCGCCGGTCTGGGCCTGGCCAGCCCAGGAACTGCCTCGAGCGGGGACGCCGCCGCTGCGGCCCGGGCGGTCCCGGCGTCTCCTGGCACCCCGGCAGGTCCCCTTACCCCCGCACCAACCACTCCCACCGCACCCACCACACCGACCACCCCCACCGCACCCACCACGGAGCCCTGACGATGACCGACCCCACCCGGATCGCCGTCACCGCCGGCAGCCCCTACGAGGTGGTCGTCGGCACCAGCCTGCTCGCCGAGCTGCCCGCGCTGATCGGGCCGGACGCCCAACGCGTGGCGATCATCCATCCGGCTGCGCTGCGGACCTCCGCGGAGGCAGTGCGGGAGGACCTGCTGGCCGCGGGCTACGCCGCGATCCTGCTCGAGATCCCCGACGCCGAGGACGCCAAGACCGCCCAGGTCGCGGCCTTCTGCTGGGGGGTGCTCGGCCAGGCCGGGTTCACCCGCTCGGACGTCGTCGTCAGCGTCGGTGGCGGAGCGACCACCGACCTCGCCGGGTTCGTCGCCGCCACCTGGCTGCGTGGGGTGCGCGTGGTGCACGTGCCCACCACGCTGCTCGCGATGGTCGATGCCGCCGTGGGGGGCAAGACCGGGATCAACACCGCCGAGGGCAAGAACCTCGTCGGAGCGATCCACGAGCCCGCCGGCGTGCTGTGCGACCTCAACACCCTGGCCACGCTGCCGCGCAACGACCTGGTCGCCGGCATGGCCGAGGTGGTCAAGGCCGGGTTCATCGCGGACACCGCGATCCTCGACCTGGTGCGCGCCGACCCCGTGGCGGCGGTCGACCCGGCCAGCCCGGTGCTGCGCGAGCTCGTCGAGCGCGCGATCCGGGTCAAGGCCGACGTGGTGGCCGGCGACCTGCACGAGACCACGCGCGCCCTCGGCGGTCGCGAGATCCTCAACTACGGCCACACCCTGGGCCACGCCATCGAGCGGGTCGAGCGATACCGCTGGCGGCACGGCGCCGCCGTGTCGGTCGGGATGATGTTCGCCGCCGAGCTGGCCCGCCTGGCTGGGCGGATCGGCGACGATGAGGTCGACCAGCACCGGGCCGTCCTCACCAGCCTCGGGCTGCCGGTCTCCTACTCCGGGGCCTGGCCGGGCCTGGCCGAGGCGATGATGGTCGACAAGAAGGCCCGCGGCAGCCGGCTGCGATTCGTCGTGCTGGACGCGATCGGCTCCCCGGTGTTCCTCGACGGCCCCGACCCGGCGCTGCTGCTGGCCGCCTACGGCCAGATCGCCGACTGACCCGCGCGGGCACTCGGCCCCGTGCGCGGCTCGGTAGAGTCCCGCCCATGTCCGACGGTGTGCAGCGTGACGTCCTGGTCCTCAACGGGCCCAACCTGGGGCGGCTGGGCTCCCGCGAGCCGGAGGTGTACGGCTCGGCGACCTTCGCCGACCTCGCGGCGCGCTGCGTGGAGCGCGGCGAGACCCTGGGCCTGCGCGTGCAGGTGCGCCAGACCGACTCCGAGTCCGAGCTGATCGGTTGGCTGCACGAGGCCGCCGACGCGCGGGTGCCGGTCGTCCTGAACCCAGCCGCATTCACCCACTACTCCTACGCACTGCGCGACGCGGCGGCCATGCGCACCGCACCCCTCGTGGAGGTGCACATCTCCAACCCGCACGCCCGCGAGGAGTTCCGGCACACGTCGGTGATCTCGGCGGTGGCCAGCGGCGTCATCGCCGGGTTCGGCATCGGCTCGTACCTGCTCGCCCTGGAGGCGATCGCGGCCACCCCCTAGCTCCACCCACCTCCCAGCGCGGCCCCGGCCCCACGTCGGATCCCGCGCCCACCCCGCCGCCCGCCGTCGGCGATTCGGGGGAGTGTGGGCCGAGCCGGTACCCTTGGGGCCTGCGCTCGGCAGGACCTCGAGGTCGGCCGGCCGGCACCACGACACCGCACCCCCTGGGAGAACCATGGCCACGACCAACGACCTCAAGAACGGCCTCGTGCTCAACATCGACGGCCAGCTCTGGACCGTGGTCGAGTTCCAGCACGTGAAGCCCGGCAAGGGGCCGGCGTTCGTGCGCACCAAGCTCAAGAACGTGCTCACCGGCAAGGTGGTCGACAAGACGTTCAATGCGGGCGTCAAGGTCGAGACCGCCAACGTCGACAAGCGCGACATGACCTACCTGTACAAGGACGGCACCGACTTCGTCTTCATGGACCTGCAGTCCTACGACCAGATCCACATCTCGGCCGACGTGGTCGCCGAGGCCGAGAAGTACCTGCTGGAGAACCAGAACGCGCTCGTGGCCACCCACGACGGCGCCCCTCTGTACGTCGAGCTCCCGGCGTCGGTCGAGCTGGAGATCACCTACACCGAGCCCGGTCTGCAGGGCGACCGGTCCACCGGTGGCACCAAGCCTGCGACGCTGGAGACCGGGGCCGAGATCCAGGTCCCGCTGTTCGTCGAGTCCGGCACCCGGGTCAAGGTCGACACCCGCGACGGGTCGTACCTCGGCCGCGTGAACTGACCTGTGACCGCCCGCGGGAAGGCGCGCAAGCGCGCCCTTGACGTGCTGTTCTCCGCGGACCTGCGCGGGGTTTCGCCGTTGATCGTGCTGCGCGAGGGGCCGATGTCCGTGGGTGCGGCGCAGGCCTCGCCACCGGCGAACCCCTATGTGGCCACGCTGGTCGAGGGCGTGGTCGAGCACCAGTCGCGCATCGACGAGCTGCTGGCCACCTACTCCTCCGGCTGGGCGCTGGACCGCATGCCCGTGGTCGACCGCAACGTGCTGCGCATCGCGGTCTACGAGCTGCTCTGGTGTGACGACGTGCCCGAGGCCGTGGCCATCGACGAGGCGGTGAACATGGTCCGCGGGCTGTCCACCGACGAGTCCCCGGCCTTCGTCAACGGCGTGCTCGCCCGGATCCTCGACCTCAAGCCCCGCTTGGTCGACTGACCCACAGCCCCCCGCCGGGCCGGCAGCCCCTTCCGGGCCGGCCCGAGCGTGCGGCGGGTGCCGGGAGTGCGCCGGCGGCGCCCGCTACCTCGCGGCGAAGAACTCCACCGGGATGTTGTCCGGGTCGCGGGCCGTGACCGCCCACCCGTAGGGCACGTCCTCGACCGGGCCCCGATCCGCCCCGATCGCGTCGAGGTGCGCCGCCCACGCGCGCACGTCGGCTTCCCCGGGGCAGCCGAGACCCACGTGGTCCACGCCGACACGGGTGTGGTGGAACGCGTCCCGGTCGGCCGTACCGGCGTGCTCGGTGACGCCGATCACGAGGCCGCTGGGCCACTGCATGCGAACCCGCCGCCAGCGCGGGTCCCGCGCGCTCGACCAGGGCAGCCGGTCCGAGCAGCCGCTGGTACCAGGCCGCACTGCGATCGGCGTCGGTGACAGTGAGGGTCACGTGGTGGACCAGCGGGACGTCCGGCCGGCCGGTGGGCACATCATCCATGGCCGCCATCCCACCACCCGCCGCCCGCCCATCGCCACCCGCGTCCGGGCCCCGTTTCGAGGGCGGATTCCGTCGAGGTGGGGCCCAGACCGCTTCAGCGGCCCTCACACGGGGCCGACATCGGTGCGGGGTGCGGGGTGCGGGCGCGGGGTGCGTGGTGCCGGGCGCGGGGGTGCGTGAGGCGCGGTGCCCCGGGTGGGATTCGAACCCACACTGGACGGTTTTTGAGACCGCTTCCTCTGCCGGTTGGGATACCGGGGCGACGCGCCGAATCCTACGTGGCGGCGCCGGTATCGTGGGCGCGTGGTCGCCCGCGTGGTCGTCGTCGAGGATGAGGCACTGATCCGCCTCGACCTCGTGGAGATGCTCAGCGAGGCCGGCTACGAGGTCGTCGGCCAGGCCGGCGACGGCGAGAGTGGCGTGCGGCTGGTCCGCGAGCTGGCCCCGGACCTGGTCCTGATGGACGTCAAGATGCCGGTGCTCGACGGGATCTCGGCGGCCGAGGCCCTGGCCGTCGAGGGGATCGCACCCATCGTCCTGCTGACCGCCTTCAGCCAGTCGGACCTCGTCGAGCGCGCGCTGGCGGCCGGGGTGCAGGGCTACGTGGTCAAGCCGTTCTCGATGGCCGAGCTGCGCCCCGCGATCGAGATCGCCCTCGCGCGGTTCGCCGAGGTCAGCGCGCTGCGCGGAGATCTCGCCGCGCTGGAGGACCGCCTCGAGACTCGCAAGCTGGTGGACCGGGCCAAGGCCGTGCTGCAGTCGCGATTCGGCATGGACGAGCAGGCCGCGTTCGCCTGGTTGCAGCGTGCGGCGATGGATCGGCGGATGTCGATGGCCGAGGTTGCCCGGGGCGTCCTGGACAGGACGGCGGCCTCGGGGCAGTGACGAGGCCCCTCCAGCGCGGCGTGTGGCCGGCTGCGTAGGGCAGGTACCCCAGTGGGTATATCAGCCCGAGTCCACGTGACCCACAGCACATGCTGAGCACGAGAACAACCGTTATCCGACCGTTGTGAAACACGGGGGCCGTGGCCTGTGTGTTCCGGAATGTGCTGGTAGGTTCCGCCCCACGAGGCCCGCTCCCGCTGGCCCGGACCCGAACTCCCCCAAAGGATGGACATGCGTACAACGGTGAAGATCGGGGCGGCGGCTGTCGCCTCCGCCCTCGCGCTGGCCGCCTGCAGCAGCTCCTCGGACACCGCCACCGACGGTGCCTCCGGCAGCGCAGCCGCCGGCAAGACCCTGATTGTGTCCACGGACCTCCCCCTGCAGGGTGCGGCGGCCGACGCGAACAAGTCGACCAACGACATGATCAAGCTCTACCTCGAGCAGCAGGGCAACAAGGCCGGCGCGTACAACATCGAGTTCAAGGAGTACGACAACTCGACGGCCGCCAAGGGCTCGTGGGATGACGCGACCTGCGCCAAGAACGCGCAGGACCACGTCGCCAACACCGACGAGGTGGCCGTCATGGGCACCTACAACACCGGCTGCGCCAAGATCATCGTCCCGGTGCTCAACCAGGACCCGGCCGGCCCGATGTTCATGGTCTCGCACGCCAACACCGGCGTGGGCCTGACCCGGCCCGACCCGGTCGACCCGGGCTCGCCCGACAAGTACTACCCCAAGGGCACGCGCAACTACGCCCGCGTCGCCACGACCGACGACAAGCAGGGTGCCGCGGCAGCGAAGTTCGCGGCTGCCGATCTCGGCGTGAAGAAGTGCATGGTCATCAACGACAACCAGACCTACGGCCAGGGTGTGGCGACGTTCTTCGCCGAGGCTGCGGCCGCGGAGGGAATCGAGGTCCTCGGCAACGAGGCGTGGGACGCCAAGCAGCCCAACTACACCGCGTTCTTCGAGCAGATCAAGGCCAAGAACCCCGACTGCCTGTACATCGGTGGCATCTACGACAACAACGGCGGCCAGCTGATCAAGGACAAGGTCAAGGTCCTCGGCGACAATGAGACCGTCAAGGTCCTGGCCCCGGACGGCTTCACCGGCTACCCGGACTTCCAGGCCCAGCCTGAGGCCCAGGGCGCGTACATGACCTTCGCCGGTCTGGACGCGAGCACCCTGATCGCCCAGGGTGGCGCCGGCGCCGACCTCGTGAACGCCTACAAGGAGAAGTACGGCGCCGACCCCGTCGGCAGCTACCCGCTGTACGGCGTGGCCGCGATGCAGGTCATCCTCGAGGCCATCGCCAAGTCCGACGGCACCCGCAAGGGCGTCACCGACGCGGCCTTCACCGGCTCCGGCGTGACCGTGCCCGCTGACAAGTCGGTGATCGGCAGCGAGATCGCGATCGACACGGCCACCGGCGACACCAAGGCCCAGGCCATCACGATGCTGCAGATGACCGACGGCAAGGAGCTCAAGGTCAAGCAGCTCACGCTGAGCTGACCTGACACTCGGGGAGGGGCGGTCGTTCTCGGCCGCCCCTCCCCTGCAAGTCAGGGGGGCCCATGGGCCCCGCCGGGTTGGGTGCCCGGCCCAACCCCGCTACCCTCCCAAACCTCCCCCACAGCAGGACAGGAGTCGGCGCATGACTACTGCGACAGCAGTCGAAGCCGCGGAGATGCGGATCGCGATGACCCGCAAGCAGGCCATCGGGCGCGTGCTCGGGATGCTCCTGCTCCTCGCCGCGGCCGCATGGCTGGTACTGAACCTCGTCAAGGCACCCAACCAGTTCTTCACCGTCCTGCTCGACGGCTTCGGCAACGGAGCCCTCTACGCCCTGATCGCCCTGGGCTACACCTTGGTCTACGGCATCATCGAGCTGATCAACTTCGCCCACGGCGACCTGTTCATGCTCTCGACGGTCTTCTCCGGGTTCATGATGGTCCACTGGCTCGGGGCGACCGAGCCCAGCGCGCAGAGCTGGGCGATGATGCTGCTCACCCTGGTCGCAGCGATGGCGTTCGGCGCCATCATCAACGTGACCATCGAACGGGTCGCCTACCGGCGCCTGCGACGGGCCCCGAAGCTGGCAGCGCTGATCACCGCGGTGGGCATGAGCTTCATCCTCCAGTGGGTGGGCCTGAAGTGGAACGGCTCGGCCCCCCAGCAGTGGCCCACCGTCATCCCCGACGGCGGAATCGACATCGCGGGGGTCCAGTTGGACTACACCACGATCGTGGTGGTCGCTGTGACGATCCCGCTGCTGATCCTGCTCACCTACGTGGTGCAGCGAACCAAGCAGGGCCGCGCGATGCGAGCCACCGCCCAGGACCAGGACGCCGCCCGCCTGATGGGCATCAACGTCGACCGGACCATCGCCTTCACCTTCGCCCTCGGTGGTGCGATGGCAGGTGCTGCGGGACTGCTCTTCCTCGAGTCGGTCGGGACCACCCGCTACGACGCCGGCTTCCAGCTCGGCCTCATCGCCTTCACGGCCGCCGTGCTCGGCGGCATCGGAAACCTGGCCGGCGCGGTCCTCGGCGGTGTGCTCATCGGCGTCATCCAGGGCCTCAACGACGGCCTGCCCTACGGCCTGGGCCAGAAGTGGTCGCAGACGGTGGTGTTCACGATCCTCATCCTGGTCATGGTGTTCCGGCCCACGGGCATCCTCGGCCAGCCGACGGTGGAGAAGGTGTAGCAACCATGGCGACCCCGACGATCGACGCACCGGCCCTCCCGCCGACGAGCACCGCGATCCGCAACTCGAACCGACGCTGGGCGATCGGCTTCATCATCGCCGCCATCGGGTTGTGGGCGTTCTACAAGTTCGCCCTCGACACCCTGCCCACACAGGCCCAGGACCTGGTGAAGCAGTGGCTGCCGCTGACGGCGGTCAATGAGGCGATCGTGTGGGTGATCTGCGCGATCGGCCTCAACATCGTGGTGGGCTACGCCGGCCTGCTCGACCTGGGCTTCGTCGCCTTCTGGGCGATCGGCGGCTACTGCGCCGGCTGGTTCATGAGCACGTTCTTCTACCAGGTGAACATCCACTTCCTCAGCGCAGCGCCGGCCGAGTCGGTGGGCATCCACATCAACTGGTGGCTGGTCCTGGTGATGGCGGGTGCGATCTGCGCCTTCTTCGGCATCCTGATCGGCGCGCCGACGCTGCGCCTCAAGAGCGACTACCTGGCGATCGTGACGCTGGGCTTCGGCGAGATCATCCCGCAGATCGTCACCAACGGCGATGACATCGCCGGCTTCAACCTGACCAACGGCACCAAGGGGATCACGCCGCTGGACCCGATCTCCGTCCTGCCGGGGGGAGCGCCCCTGGGGCCCTTCGACCTGGGCACCAAGTTCCTGCTCTTCTCGCTGGTCGTCGCGTTCGCGGTGTTCGTCTCCCTGCGCATCCGCGAGGGCAGGCTCGGCCGAGCCTGGCTGGCCATCCGCGAGGACGAGCTGGCCGCGTCGATGATGGGCGTGCCGCTGATGCGCTCCAAGCTCTACGCCTACGCGGTCGGCGCCTTCATGGGTGGCCTGGGCGGCGTGGTGTTCGCGGTCCACGTCAACGGCGTCTTCGCCGACCGGTTCAACTTCTCGATCTCGATCATCCTTCTGGCGATGGTCGTGCTCGGCGGCATGGGCAACGTCTGGGGCGTGATGATCGGAGCCCTCTCGTTGGCCTGGATCAACTCCACAGCCCTCCCGCAGATCGGTGCCACCATCAACGAGCAGTTCGGCACCGATATCAACTTCCCGTCGTACAACTTCCTCATCTTCGGCAGCATCCTGGTCCTCATGATGTTGTTCCGCCGCGAGGGCCTGTTCCCGGAGACCCGCACCCAGCAGGTTCTCCACGAGCAGGAGCGGACCGAGGTGGAGGACCTGCACGCCGACCTCGAGGGGGCACCCCAGTGAGCACAGCACAGGCGGCGGGCCCGGCGGCCCAGTCGACGGGCCTGGCGCTGGACGCGCAGTCCATCACGGTGCGCTTCGGCGGCCTGACCGCCGTCAAGGAGGTGGACTTCTCCATCCCCGACGGCGGAATCGTCTCCCTGATCGGCCCCAATGGCGCCGGCAAGACGACGTTCTTCAACGTGCTGACCGGGCTCTACACGCCCACGACGGGGCGGGTCCACCTCGGCGGCGAGGACATCACCGCCCTGCCGCCGCACATCATCGCCAGCAAGGGCCTGGGCCGCACGTTCCAGAACATCCGACTCTTCGGCCTCATGACGGCCTCCGAGAACGTGATGGTGGCCATGCACTCGCACCTGCACTCCGGGCTGTTCGGCACCGTCCTCAAGACCCGCCGGCAGCGCCGCGAGGAGAAGGAGGGTCGGGTCGTGGCCAGCGAGCTCCTGGAGTTCGTGGGCATCAAGGGCACCGACAACGAGTACGCCCGCAACCTCTCGTACGGCGACCAGCGCCGCCTCGAGGTGGCCCGGGCACTGGCCCTCAAGCCGAGGGTGCTGCTCCTCGACGAGCCCACCGCCGGCATGAACCCGCAGGAGTCGGCGCGGTTCGTGGACTTCGTGCACCGCGTCCGCGACGAGCGCGGCGTCTCCGTGCTGCTGATCGAGCACGACATGAGCGTGGTCATGCGCGTCTCCGAGCGGGTCACCGTGCTCGATCGCGGCGAGAAGATCGCCGAGGGCACCCCCGCAGAGATCAAGGCCAACACGCGCGTGATCGAGGCGTACTTGGGCAAGACCGGGACGGAGGGCAGCGCGCGATGACCGAGACCCAGGTGGGCCAGCCGCTGCTGGAGCTGACCGACGTCAGCGTCTACTACGGCAACATCGCCGCGGTGAAGGGTCTGTCGATGAAGGTGCCCAAGGGCGCCATCGTGACGCTCATCGGCTCCAACGGGGCCGGTAAGTCCACGACCCTGCGCACGATCTCGGGCCTGCTGCACGCCAAGTCCGGGAAGGTCGTCTACGAGGGCAAGGACATCTCTCGCGCCCAGGGCCACGAGGTCGTGGGCCTGGGCATCGCGCACAGCCCCGAGGGCCGACGGATCTTCCCTCGGATGACCGTCGACGAGAACCTCGACCTCGGCGCGTTCAGCCGATCCGACAAGGACGCGATCGCCGCGGATCGCGACATGGTCCTCGAGCTGTTCCCCCGCCTGGCCGAGCGCATCAACCAGAAGGCCGGCACCATGTCCGGCGGCGAGCAGCAGATGCTGGCGGTCGCGCGGGCCATGATGGCCAAGCCGACCCTGCTGCTGCTCGACGAGCCCTCGATGGGCCTGGCGCCGGTGCTCGTGGACCTGATCTTCGACACGATCGAGAAGATCCGCGACTCGGGCGTGACGATCCTGCTCGTCGAGCAGAACGCCCTGGCGGCCCTGCGGGTGGCCGACTACGCCTATGTGATGGAGTCCGGCGCACTCAAGCTGGAGGGCAACGCCCGGGCACTGGCCGAGGACGACGAGGTCATCAAGGCCTACCTCGGCGGCTAGGCCTCGCGCCACAGCAGATCCATCCCCCACCTCGCCGCGCTCCCCAACCGCGCTCCTCCACGGTGCGCCATCAACCGCGATCCATCCAACTCTGAGGGCCCGATCCTCCTGCGGACGTGGATGGATCGCCGACCGGCCCAGCAGACCTGCCGTGATCCGGGTGCGGTGCCGGGCGCCCGGGGCGTGGGTCAGCGCAGGGCGCTCACGAGCGCGGTGAGGATCGGGGCGACCACCAGTGCGGGCAGCAGGTCGCCGACGGGGACGGGGCGGATGCGCAGCAGGCGCAGCGAGATCCCGACGAGCAGCAGCCCGCCGGTGGCTGTGAGCAGGGCGATCTGGCCGTCGGTGAGCACCGAGCCGAGTGCCCAACCGACGAGGGTCAGCGTGCCCTGGTAGACCCCGACAGCCAGGGCGCTGGCGGCCACGCCCCACCCCAGGGTGGCAGCGAAGGCGATCGAGGCGAATCCGTCGAGCACCGACTTGAGGGCCAACTGGTCGATGCCCAGGCCGAGGCCGTCGGAGAGGCTGCCGAGGATCGCCAGCGGGCCCACGCAGAACACCAGCGAGGCGGTCACGAAGCCCTCCACGAAGGTGGAGTCGCGCGGCGCGCTCGGATCGGGGTCGGCCAGGGAGCCGTCCACCTCGACGTCCGTGGGCCCCGCCGGCCCGCCGCGCCCGTCGAGCCGGCGGCGGATCGCCTCGCCCACCCCCTCCAGGCGGGCCTCGATCTGCAGCAGGGAGCCGAGGATGCCCCCGATGAGTACCGAGCCGAGCACGATCAGGACCCCGGCGGCCCCCACCTCGGCGCGCACGGCCGGATCGAGTACCGCCGCAGCAGACAGAGCCGCGACCAGCAGCACCACGAGGCCCAGCCCGTCGGTGACCACGTCGCGGGTGCGCTGCGGCAGGCGGTGGCCCAGCGCCACGCCGATCGCCGAGCCCACCAGGATCGCGACGATGTTGATGATCGTGCCGAGGCCGATCACCGGCGGATCCCGTGCCGTCTCGCGTGGCCGGTGGGCAGTGCGGGCGGGCAGGTCAGCCGGCACGCTGTCCGGGCTGTCGGATCCCGCGCGCGGGCGGGGTATCGCCATGTGCCCCGCCTCCGCGTGGTGCGCACCGCGAGCCCTGCTCACCGGGTGAGTGCGTCAACGGAGTCCCAGTCACCGGGCGGGGCGTGCTGTGGGGCCCGCTGAGAGAGCGGGGCGCACCGTGATCTGCGCTCAGTGGCCCGCGCCACCCGCGGTGGCCGCGCAGCGGGCCGCGCGTAGGGCGGTGCCGGCTCGTCGGGCCGCGCGTACGGCGGTGACTGCTCGTCGGCTCGTGCCCAACGTGGTGCCGGCTCATCGGGCCGCGCGTACCGCGGTGCCGGCTCACCGGGCCGTGCCCAACGTGGTGCCGGCTCGTCGGGCCGCGCGTTCTGCGGTGCCCGCTCACCGGACCGCGCGCACCGTGGTGCTCGCTCACCGGTCGCGCAGCAGGCAGGTCAGCCGTGCGGTGCACACGGGCGCGCCACCCTCGTCGGTGATGCTGATCGCGTAGGACGCGACCGTGCGCCCCAGGACCAACGGCGTGGCTGTGCCGATCACGTAGCCCTCGCGCATGGCCTTGTGGTGGGTGCAGTTCAACTCGAGGCCCAGGGCGATCCGGTCGGGTCCGGCGTGCAGAGCCGAGGCGATCGATCCGACCGACTCGGCCAGGACGGCCGAGGCGCCGCCGTGAAGCAGTCCGTAGGGCTGGGTGTTGCCCACGACGGGCATGCGCGCCACTGTGCGCTGAGCCCCGACCTCGATCAGCTCGATACCCATGTGGTCGGGGAGCGCGCCCAGGCCGAGGTGGCGAAGCGCTTCGACGACCGCGAGCTCGGACTCGCTCGTCGGCAGGATGGGTCCCGTCAGTGGTGTCGCCGCGGGGTCCGTCGCCGGGCTCTGGGAGGACGGGACGGAGGGGCCCGCGGTGGAGGGGTCGGGCTGGGAGGCCTGCGGGGAGTCGCTGGACATGCCCGCAGCGTAGCCACCCGGCCCATCCCCGCCGCCACCCCCGCCCCCAAGCCCCGCCTCACGCCGCCCCCCGCCCCGCGCCCCGCCCGCCGCCCCCGGCCCCGCCGCCCCCGGCCCGCCGCCCCCGCCCCGCCGCCCCCGGCCCCGCCGCCCCCGGCCCCGCCGCCCCCCGGCTGCCCATGCGCTCGCCGCGAGGGCCGTGTTCGGGATCGGCCATCCTGTGTGCACGATCCGCCGCATCTGGCCGATCCCGCACCAAGATCGGCAGTAAGCGCGCGACGGGCCCGCGTGGCGGCGGGCGGGAACCGGGCGACGGGCCCGCCGCCATACTGGGACGGCGATTCCGATTCCCGGGTGGGGATCCGCCGGGCAGCCGCGCCCCGGGGTTCGCCGGCGCCCGTAGGATCGGGCGGTGACCGCCTCGCAGCCCACCCGCCCCCGACTGCTGCTCCTGGACGGCCACTCGCTGGCCTACCGCGCCTTCTACGCCCTGCCCGTGGAGAACTTCTCCACGACCACCGGCCAGCCCACGAACGCCGTCTACGGGTTCACGTCCATGCTCATCAACGCCCTGCGCGACGAGGTGCCCACCCACGTGGCGGTCGCGTTCGACGTCTCGCGCACCACGTTTCGCACCGAGAGGTTCCCCGAGTACAAGGCCAACCGGGCCAGCTCGCCCGAGCCGTTCCGCGGCCAGGTCGCGCTGATCCAGGAGGTGCTGGCCGCGATGGGGATCCCGGCCATCGAGGTCGACGGGTACGAGGCCGACGACGTGATCGCCACGCTGGCCCGGGAGGCCGGGGCGCAGGGCTTCGAGACTCTGATCATCACCGGCGACCGGGACACCTTCCAGCTGGTCGACGCCGACACCACCGTGCTCTACCCGCGCAAGGGGGTCTCGGACCTGGCCCGGATGACCCCGGAGGCGGTGCTGGCCAAGTACGGCCTCACGCCCGCCCAGTACCCGGACTTCGCCGCCCTGCGCGGGGACCCCAGCGACAACCTGCCCTCGGTGCCCAGCGTGGGGGAGAAGACAGCCACCAAGTGGATCACCCAGTACGGCAGCCTGGCGGAGCTGATCCGAAGCGCCGACCAGGTGCCCGGCAAGGTCGGCGAGGCCCTGCGCGCCCACATCGGCCAGATCGAGACCAACCGCGCGCTGACCGAGCTGGTGCGTGACGTGCCGCTGCCCGTGGCCCTGGAGGACACCGTCCGCCGGCCGTTCGAGCGCGCGCAGGTGCACGAGGTGTTCGACGCCCTGCAGTTCCGGGTGCTGCGCGACCGGCTGTTCGAGTACCTGCCCGACGACGCCGCCAAGGCCGGGCCCGCGGTCTCGCCCCCGGTGGCGGTCCGGCTCGCCGGACCCGGTGAGGTCGGCCCCTGGCTGGCGTCCGCGGGCTCGCCGGTCGCGGTCACCGTGCGCGGGACGTGGGGGGCTGGGACAGGCAGCGTGACGGGCTTGGGCCTGGCCGCCCCCAGCGGTCCCGCCCTCGTCATCGACGTCGACGCCCTGCCAGACCCCGCTCCCGAGCACTCGGCCACCCCCACCGAGTCCACCACCCCCAGCCCGGTCACCCCCGGCCCGGCCACCCCCGGCTCGGTCACCCCCGGCCCGGCCACCCCCGGCCCGGTCACCCCCACCCCCGGCCCCGCCCGGGACCCCCTCGCCGACGACGCCGCGGCGCTGCGGGCGTGGTTCGCCGACGCCGCCGTGGGCAAGGTGCTGCACGACGCGAACGGCCCGATGCTGGCCCTGCGCGCGCACGGCTGGCCGCTGGCCGGGCTCGCGGGGGACACGGCCCTGGCCGCGTACGTGGTGCTGCCCGGCCAGCGCAGCTTCGACCTCATCGACCTGGTGCCCCGGTTCCTGCACCGGGACCTGCCGACGGTCGAGGACCCGCAGGAGCAGCTCAGCCTCGACGGGGTCGTGGAGTCCGAGGCCCTCGAGCAGCTCGGCGTGCAGGCCCGGGCCACGCTCGACCTGCACGAGGTCCTGCTGCTTGAGGTGGCCCGTCGTGGGGGCGCCGCGCTGCTCGCCGAGGTCGAGCTGCCGCTGGTGCCCCTCATCGTGGTGATGGAGGCCACGGGGATCGCGGTCGACCTCCCGCTGCTGCGCGCCCTCGAGGGCGAGTTCGCCGTGGACGTGGCCGCCGCCCAGGCCGACGCCCACGCCATCGTGGGGCGCACCTTCAACCTCGGTTCGCCCAAGCAGCTGCAGGAGGTGCTCTTCGACGAGCTCGGCCTGCCCAAGACCAAGCGGATCAAGACCGGCTACACCACTGACGCCGATGCGCTGACCACCCTGTACGCGACGACTGGCCACCCGGTGCTCGAGGCTCTGCTGCGCTTCCGGGACGCCTCCCGGCTGCGCCAGACCGTCGCGGGCCTCATCCCGCTGGCCGACGCGAACAGCCGGGTGCACACCACCTTCAACCAGACGGTCGCCGCGACCGGACGGCTGTCGAGCACCGACCCGAACCTGCAGAACATCCCGATCCGCACCGAGGCCGGCCGCCGGATCCGCGAGGCCTTCGTCGTGGGCGAGGGCTTCGAGTCGCTGATGACGGCCGACTACTCGCAGATCGAGATGCGGATCATGGCCCACCTGTGCGAGGACGAGGCGCTGATCGAGGCGTTCGCCTCCGGTGAGGACCTGCACACCACCGTCGCCTCCCGGGTGTTCGGCGTGCCCCCGGAGTCGGTCGACCCGGAGATGCGCCGCAAGATCAAGGCCATGTCCTACGGGCTGGCCTACGGCCTGAGCGCCTTCGGCCTCGGCCAACAGCTGGGCATCGACCCGGGTGAGGCGCGCCGGCTCATGGACGAGTACTTCCAACGCTTCGGCGGGGTGCGCGACTACCTGACCGGCGTCGTGGAGCAGGCCCGCCTGACCGGGTACACCGAGACGCTGCTGGGCCGCCGGCGCTACCTGCCGGACCTGACCAGCGACAACCGGCAGCGTCGCGAGATGGCCGAGCGGATGGCGCTCAACGCCCCCATCCAGGGTTCGGCGGCCGACATCATCAAGGTGGCGATGCTGCGCACGGACGCCGCCCTGGCCGCGCAGGGCCTGGCCTCGCGGCTGCTGCTGCAGGTCCACGACGAACTGGTCCTCGAGATCGCCCCGGGGGAGGCCGATGCTGTTGCTGAGGTGGTCCGCGGCGCGATGTCCGGGGCCGTGGAGCTCTCGGTTGCCCTCGACGTGTCGGTGGGTGTGGGAGCCTCCTGGCAGGATGCCGCGCACTAGCCTCACTGTCGGTGCCCGTCAGCGCACGCTGCGTGGAGCTCGCGGGGGGCGTCCGCGGGGAAGGAGGTCAGTGGTGAGCCGGTGGTCGACGGGTCGTGCCGGACGCTGGCTGCTGCGCCTGGCCGTCGCCCTGGGCCTGCTGCTGGTCGTGGCCGCTCCCGTGCTGAGGTTCTGGGTGACCCCCCTGCTGGCCCAGTCGCCGCCCCCCCAGGGCCAGCCCGCCACGTCGACCACCACGACCACCGGCACGATCACCTCGCTGTTCAACCTCGAGACCGGCACCGCGAGCCCGGCCCTGCAGCCCATCCCGGTGACGACCACCGTCTCCACGACGGTCGACCCCGTGGCCAGCGCCGCCGCGGGGGCCGAGGGCGCCAACGTGACGGTCTCCGACACCACCACCCGGACCGCCACCGACGACGGTCGGCTCATCGCCGAGCTCACCTACCGGCTGGCTGCCGACCGGCACACCCAGGCCCTGGTCGACTGCTGCGGGGCCCAGGTGGGCGGGGTGACGCCGAGCGCCATGGCCGGCGCCGGCAGTCCGCTCCGGTTGCCCTGGTTCGTTCCGCAGGCGCCGTACCCCTACTTCGACGTGACCCTGCTGGCACCGGTGAGCATGCCCTACATCGGTCGGGACCGGGTCGGCGACCTCGACGCCATGAAGTTCCAGCAGGCCCTTCCGGCCACTGCCGTGGGCACCGTGCCGGTGCCCGGCGCGCTGGTCGGCTCGGAGCAGCAGACAGTCGTGCTCACCCGGACCCACAGCGTCACCCGCACCCTCTGGGTCGACCCGACCACGGGCATCGTGCTGCGCACCGCCGACCGGGTTCGGGACTCCCTGCGCGACGCAGCCGGCAAGGACGTGGTCACGCTGCTGTCGATGTCCACCGCGAGCCCCACCACCGAGGTCGACGCGCGTGTTGCGGCCGCCCGCGAGGAGGCAGCGCCCGTGCTGTGGGCGCACTCCTACGGTCCGGCCCTGTGCCTGGGCCTGGGCCTCACGCTGCTGGCCCTCGCGCTGGTGGCTGGCGCCCTGCGCACGCGCTCCCGGCGGATCGAGCAGGACTTCCCCGACGAGTGGGCCACCTTCGACGACCTCAAGGAGATCGTGGACTGAGCCGGGCGGACCGGGACCGCCCACGGGACCCGGGACCGCCCACGGGACCCGGGACCGCTCCGAGGCCGACGCCGCGACCCGTCGCGGTCCCGCCGCCCGATTGCGCGCGCGAGGCGCCGGGGCCTGCCACACTTCGCCGCGTGACCAAGCCGATCCGTGGTTCCGTGGCCGTATGCCTGCTCGCCCTGCTCGCCTCCGCCTGCTCCAGTTCCGAGCCGACTGCCGTGAGCAAGGTGCGCGACCCCAGCAACGACGTGGCGTTCACCGACTGCGCCGACACCTGCAGCGGGACGCTGAACGGCGCCGAGTACGACATCCTGCTGCCCGACACCTGGAACGGCACGCTGCTGCTGTACAGCCACGGCTACCGCTCAGCCAGCCCCCAGCCACCGGACTTCACCCCGGTCTCCACCGCTGCCGAGCCCGCCCCGGGCTACTCCAGCGGTGAGACCGCCCTGGCCGATGCCCTGCTGGCCAAGGGCTACGCGCTGGCCGGATCGGGGTACGCCAGCAACGGCTGGGCGGTCGAGGACGGCGTGAAGGCGGCCAACGACCTCTACGGGCTGTTCAAGGACTCCGTGGGGGAGCCCAATCGCGTCTACGTCTGGGGCGACAGCCTCGGGGGCCTGATCACCCAGGAGGTCGCCGAGCAGCACCCCGAGTGGGTGGACGGCGCCGCGCCGCTGTGCGGGGTGCACGCCGGCCTGGTGCCCAACATGAACCTCGGCCTCGACCTGGCCACCGGGATCCAGGCACTGATCGACCCCGCCTTCAAGACCCACGGCTACAGCTCGATCGACGAGGCCAACGCCGCCTGGACCTCGGCGGCCAAGGCCCTGGTCGACGCGGCCGCCGACGTCCAGGGCGGGGGTACCGCCAAGGTGCTGGCCCTCGGGGCGCTGGTCGACGCCGCACCGCAGACCAAGACCTACGACGCCTCGACCATCGAGTCACGGGTCCGGGGCACGGTCGAGGCGGTGCTCACCGGCCTGGGCTTCAGCACGTTCGGTCGCTACGACGTGGAGCAGCGCTACGGCGGGGGGATCTCGGACAACACCGAGACCGACTACGCGGCACGGTTCTCCGCCGCGGACACGCAGCTGATCGACTCGGTCGGGCGGCGCGGGGGCGACCGCCGACATCGTGGCCACGCTGGCCGCCGCCCCCCGGGTGAGCGCCGACGCGGCCGCTGAGGCGAAGGCCACCGAGCTCGGCGGGGCACCGTCGGGCACCATCGAGGTGCCGACGATCACGCT
Source organism: uncultured Actinomycetes bacterium (assembly GCA_963777855.1). Classification (GTDB taxonomy): domain Bacteria; phylum Actinomycetota; class Actinomycetes; order S36-B12; family CAIYMF01; genus Prado023. The sequence continues at coordinate 250,218 of CAVZRW010000013.1, forward strand.
GCACACGGCCGCCGACCCGCTGGTCCTGGTGCAGAACCAGAGCGAGCTCAAGGCGAGCGTCACCACGCCCACCGACAAGCTGGTGCAGCTGTTCACCGTGCCGCCCGCCACCTTCCCGCAGACCCCCGGCGCGCCCTACGGTGCCGGCCACTGCAACTTCACCCCGGCCTCGCGGCTGGGCATGGTGACCCTGCTCGACGACTGGGTCCGGCAGGGGATCTACCCGACGACGGGTCGGGCCCAGGAGGTGTTCGGCGAGGGCACCGGCTTCCAGCCCCTGTTCCAGCCGGCCCCGTGGCCGACGC
>CAVZRW010000014.1:0-36190 GCA_963777855.1 uncultured Actinomycetes bacterium
GTGCGCGAGATCATCTGCCGACACGTCGCCGGGTTCGATCGCTGCCCCGGCCAGAGCGCACCCTGGAGCTCGCTGGGCCGCGCCCCGGGATTGAGCAGGACGAACGCCGCGGTCTCGGCGAGGCGACCGATCCGGGTCGACTCTGCCCGACCGTGGGCGCTCTCCACCCGGATCTCACCCAGGACGAGCACGCGGGGAGCACCGGGGTCCGGGGCGGGGTCCCGGGCCGGCTCGGGGGCGGGGGCCTCCCGGGTGGCCACGGCAAGTCCGACAGAAGCCACGGACGTGCTGGCTCCGGGACCGTGGACCGGGCTGGCTCCGGGATGCCCGACTGCGGTCGTCGGCAGCGACACCGCGGGACCCGCACCGGGCACCGTGGGACTGGCCAGGGCCGAATCGGAGCTACCAGGTCGCGCGCCGTCGCGAAGGTCGACCACGATCTCGGCACCATGGATCGGCGCCTGTGGGAGATCCCCGTGGCCTGAGTCCTCAGTGGCCTCGTCGGGGAGCTCCGTGGCGGCCAGCACGGACACGACCGCCTCCACCGAGGCCGGCGGCAGCCCCGGGGACGCCAGTGCCACGCCGTCGGGATGGAGCACGCCACGTCCGTCGCGCTGCAGAGCCAGGGTCGCCCCAGCCCCGGCGTGCTCGGCTGACGTGATGAGCACGACTCCGCACCCCGGCGGTGGTGCGACGTCGAGGGCAACGTCGGCGACAACCACCTGGAGGGGGTCCGCCCTATCGGGGGTCGTGCCACCCTGTCGGGTGCGCGACGCGGCCATCCTGGTGCGCATCGCCGCAGCGGCTCGGGTGGGATCCTCCTCCACCTCCAGCTGGCCCGGCTCCATACCGTCGGCCAGTCGGGGGTCGGCAAGGCAGATCAGGGGCTCGGTCAGTCCAGCTACCCCCGTCAGCGCCACATCGGCGACCAGCGCCTGAAGCGCGGGGCCGGTGACGTCACGCGGCCCGGTCAGGGCGAGCATCCCGACGACCTCGAGGTTGAGCAGCACCACCTCGGAGCCAGCCACCCCGAGCGTGACCAGCCCCGGGTAGGCATGGAGGTCGTCCAGGTCCTCGGTGGGTGCCGCGAGGTCGAACTGCCACGTCGTGGCATCGAGCGCGGTGAACGGGCCCGCGGGATCCGTGGTCAGCGAGTCGAACTCGATGATGACCGACTCGGATGCGAGCCGGACAAGTCGCGGTCGGGGCTGCGGGCCTGGTCGTGCCGAAGCCACGTGGGTCAGCGCCGACATCGCCCGGCGCAGGTGCACGACCGCCGGATCAGCCAGGCCCTCACGAGCAGCGGCTTCCGCGGCCAGGCCCGACCCCGCTGGCAGCGGCATCCGCTCCCCCGGGCGGCGATAGCGCTGGAAGACCCGACGCCGGCGGGCCACCTCACCGGCAACCCCGGCGAGGACCACGGTGGCCAGGACGCCACCACCGGGCAGACGGACGGCGTGTGCCGGCCCCGCCGTGCTCACAGGTCCTGCCTCTGCGGCCGGTTCCAGGGTCGCGTGCGGCGCGGCCGGTTCCAGGACCGCGTGCGGTCCAGCACCCGCGGTCCTCGTGGATACCACGCTCGGCGCCACGCTCGGCGCCACGCTCGGCGTCGGTGCCGGGGTCGGAGCCACGCTCGTAGTCGGAGCCGGGGTCGACGACTGGGCCGGGGTCGACTCTGGTCGGGCCGCGGGCTCTGGCGTGGGTGCGCCGGTCCTGGCCGGGGCCTCACCCCCGCTCGCAGAGCCGAGGCCCCCCGGCGCCGCGCCCACCGCGGACTGACCGTCGACCGCGGTCATGCCGTCGACCGCGCCGTCGGACAGGGGGCCGCGTTCCAGCGGCAACGCCTCCGACGTCGCGCCGGCGCGCCTCTCGGTGCCTCCCTCGGCGCGATCCAGGACGGGCACGTCCCCCTCACCGGACGCGGGCGTCGAGGGTCGGTCAAGCGGGACCTCGCCGGAGGAGGAGGCCCCGGGGTCTCGACCGGACCGGCCCAGGTCGGGCAGTGCCAGCTCCCAGCCCGGGATGATCAGATCCGGATCGGTCAGCCGCCGCCCGTCCGCCTGCGCGAGGCCCCGGTTCGCGGCGAATACCTCACGGAATCGGGCCCCCTGGCCGTACACGTCCTCAGCGATGGACCAGAGGGTCTCCCCTCGACGGACATGATGCTCCCCTACTGCAGCCGCACCGGCGCCAGGCAGTGCAAGGACCCAGCCCGGGTAGATGCGGCCGTCATGGCTGAGGGCCCGTCCATCGTCCTGGGTCACGCCCAGGTTGAGATCGACGATCTCCGTGAACCGCTCACCGGACCCGAGGTGACGCTCGGCCAGTGCCCACAACGTGTCGTGGCGCGCGACGGTGACGCTGGCCCCGCCGCGATCCCGCTGAGGTCGCGAGCCCGTCGCTTCGCGTTCCTCGGAACGCCCCCGCTGCGACCCGCTCGAGACCGCTCGATCGAGGTCCTGCACGGGTGAATGCGACGCTGCTGCGACCTCCTCCGAACCCACCGACGTCCGACTGGTCAGCATCTCGGTGCTCGAGCGATCCGCGGAGGTTGCCAGGACCGACCAGGGCACTCGGCCCGCGGTCTCGAGCGCGGCCGACGTGGACTCCGGGGCAGCCGTGACAGCGGACGCCCCCACCGGCACCGTGCTCAGCCCGACGACGACTGCTGCGACCAGGACGGCGGCAAGGCGCTGGGGCGCACGACCCCCGGGCAGGTCCGGGGTGGGCATCCGCCGCACTGTTGCGACCACCTCGAGCGACACGCTCACGGCCGTCACGGCCCAGGAGGTCCAGGCCAGGGCCAGCAGCGCCACCAGGAGCACGCTGCCGTCGTCGGGACGCAGAAGCGCCCCGGGACGCAGCGCGGCCGCATCGAGCGGCAGCGCCGTGCCGAGCGGGACGAGGGCCATGGGAACGCCGACGACGATTGCCACGATGCCGAGAGCGGCGGCGACGGCCCGGACCCTGGTCCTGAGTATGGAGGTGCCGGTCGGGATCCGATGGTGGTCGAGCATCAGTGTCATTGCACGCCTCCCCTGGCGTCGTGGACGAGGACGACCTCCGCGCTGCCGGTGACTGAGAACTCAGTCACGCCGACGAGGCCGAGGAACACGGTGGGCGCTTGGGCGTGGGTCCGCACCTGTAGGCCCGCGCCCCCGGCGGTGACCGTGACCGCACCGTCCACGCCGGCATCCGCCAGGTACTGCTGCGCGGCGACGACGGCCGCCCGGCGGTCGACCCGAACCGACCCGGCGTCGAGCACGGCGACCACGTCGAGGGCCTGACCGGCCGCCCGCGCCGCCTCGGCGGCCACCCGGTCGGCCCGCTGGGCAGCCCGGACCTTGGCGCCGCCGTCGACGATGAGGCCCGCAAGCACGAGCAGGCCCACCACGGTGATCGCGAGGAACAGCGTGACCGAACCGGCCTCGCCGTCCGCCGGAGCGGGCCGCGTCATGACCGGCCCCGGTACCGGTCGAGGGCGCTGGTCGCGGTGGCGCTCACCAGCCGCGTGCCGGGCATCCCCGGCACGATCACGTCGGAGAGCGGCACGGCGCAGGTGACCTGCACCCTCACGCTGGCCGCCTGCCCCACCACGGCGGCGAACCCGGTGACGTCCACGTCATTGGTCAACACGGCGCAGGTCACGCCCTGGTCGGCCAGCGAGTCGCGGACAGCCCGCTGGGCGTGGGCCTGCGCCGCGCGGGCGTCACGGGAGATCGAGGCCGAGCGTGCCGCCGCGGAGGCGGCCTGCTCCACAGCGCTGGAGGCCGCCTGGATCCGTCCGGCCAGGATCACGAGACCCAGCAGCGCCAGCAGCCCGGGCGCCACGACGGCCAGTTCGAGTGTCGCCGATCCGCGGTCACCGTCGCGACGACGAAGCAACGCTCATGGGGTGCTGAACCTCTCGAGCGGGCCCTGCGCGCTCTGCCGCACCGGAAGCCCCGGCACGCCCGGCAGGACGCTCAGTGACCGACCCGTCACCTCGACGTGCAGTTCGGCAGCCTCCACGTGGGCGGCAACCGAGGCGTCGACGAGGGAGTCGCCGGCTGTGGCCGCGAGGAACTGCTCGGCCCGTGCCACGCCCGCACCCGCGGGTGCGGTGTAGGCGCGGCCCGCCGCCGCTCCCTCCTGGGCAGCACCCAGCGCGAGACTGCGGGCATACGACCAGAGCCCCACCTGGATGATGGTGAAGACCACCAGCAGCAGCACCGGTGCGAGCACGGACACCTCGAGCGTGACCGAACCCCGCTCGTTGCGCGGCATCAGTTGATCTGGTCGGTGCGCGACTTGACCGCCGCGGTCAGGGTCGCGACAAGCAGGGTGGCCACGGTGACCAGGCCGAGGATGAGGATCACCAGCTCCAGGGTGCTGGCACCGCGGTCCGTGGCGCGCTCGTCCCACGTGGTCCGGATCCGGCCGGTGAGGGCGCTGAGCAGGGTCAGGGTGGTGGTGAGCAGGACGTTCATCGTTTCTCCTTGGTGGGTGTGCTAGCCGAACAGGATTCGCCAGAAGGCGGGGAAGCCCAGCAGGACCATGAAGGCCACTCCGAGCAGGGCTACAGGGATGGACATCTGCTCGCTTGCCCGGTTGGCTGCGGTGACCTCGGCCTGGAGCAGCGACACCCGCAGGGAGGCCGCACGGGCGCGCAGCGTGGGCAGCACGGCAGCGCCGTCCTCGCCGGAGAGCCGCATGATGTCCGCGACGTCGCCGAGCTCGGGCACGCGAAGCTCGTCGGCCAGGTGGGACAGCTGCACCCACGGGGTCCGGCCCTCGAGGCGTGCCCGGAGCAGGGCCTCGCGGATGTGCGTGAACCCCGCGCCGTCCCCGATCGCAGCCGCGCGCTCCAGGGACTCCACGGCACCCGCGTCGGCCGCGCGCTCCAGGGCCACCAGCTCCAGGTACACGCACACGGTCCGACGCAGCTGGGTGCGCGCGAGATCCGCCCGCCGGGCGAGATCAACCTCGGGGAGGAAGGACATGGCCGCAGCCAGCCCCAGCGACACCGCGACCGGGAGGACCGCGGGAACCGCCAGGCCGGCGAGGGCGAGGATGGCCGCGAGCACGACCGGGAAGGTGAGCCCGACGAGGGCGTAGCCGATCTTCTCGGTGGCCATCCGCTGCGCGGTTGTGCCCGTCAGCGCCAGGTCGGCCCGATGCCGGTCGAGGTTGAGCGTGGCCGCGATGGCCGTCGCCGCGCGGGCGACGGATCGGCTGATCGGGCTTGCGCCCGAGGGCAGGGGCTGAGCCGACGAGGTGCCCGCGAGCCGGGCCATCGCCGCGGCGAGGTCCGGGGCGGCCGGGCGCATCCCGGCCAGGACGACCGCCACACCGAGCCCGAGGAGGGCCCCGGCCACCAGCGCCCCGTTCATCGGGACCCTCCCGCGGGGGCCAGGATCCGGGCCTGCGCGGTCGTGCGCGTCATCGAGTGCATCCACCACAGGGCCGCGGCGAAGAAGCCGAGGGTGGCCGTGAGGACGAGCTGGCCGAGGCCGGTCGCGTAGGGCTGGGCGTAGGCCCGGTTCAGCAGACCCAGGCCGATCAGGCCGATGGTGATGAGGGTGACGGCGCGGGCGGTGGTGCGCGGCTTGGCCCGGTCGGCCTCGATGCGTCGGCGGGCCGCCACCTCCTCGGCCACGGAGTCGGCGATCGCGGTGAGCGCCGCCGCCACACCTGGGCCCCGGCGACGCGAGGCGAGGATCAGGGCCGCGGCCACCAGGTCTGCGGTCGGATCGTCGACGTCGTCGGCGAACCGGCGAAGCGCCTCCTCGGTGGACATCCGGGCCGCGATGCGTGCCGCGAGCGCGTCGACCTGCTCCTGGATGGCAGCCGGGGCCGTTCGGGCCGAGGTCTGCACGGCCTGCTCCAGCCCCACCCCGATCGCCAGGACGTCCGACAGTCGTCGGGCCCACTCCTCGACGGCCTCCACCCGACCGATCTGGACCTCGGCACGCCCCCCTGCCGACACCATGGCCGGCAGGCCCACGAGCGCGGCCACCGCGCCGATCCCCAGCGCGGGCCATCCCGTCACCGCCCAGACCACGAGGCCCACGGCAACCACCAGCAGGACCCGGGCCTCACGCCCGCGACGGCGCGCCCGACCGGCTCTGGCTACGCGTGGGCGGGGACCCCAGCCGCGCAGTGCGGCGACCACGATGCAGACGCCGGCTCCCGCCAGGAGCGCGCCGACCGCCGCCAGGATCTGGGCCGGGGTCACCGACGCACCCCCAGAGCGGCGCGAACGGGGTCCAGGTGAGGTCCGTCCAGCAGGGCCGGAGCGAACCCGGCGTTGACGAGGTCGGGCAGGCAGTGCGGTCGATGCGCGGGAACCGCCCGTCCGTCGGGTCCGGGCGTGAACACGGTGGTCACGACAGGTCGGCCCGCCTCGCCGACCCCATCGACCTCGATGATCTCGGCGACGAACCGCTCGCGCGGGCCAGAGCCCTCGGCGTCGTGGCGCAGGGCGAGGTGGACGATGAAGTCGATGCCGTCGGCGGCCGCGCGGTAGGCGAACGAGTCGGTCATCCCGCCGCCCTGCTCCAGGCAGAGGTTCACGATCCGGTCGAGGGCCTTGTGCGCCGAGCGGGCGTGCAGCGTGCACATCGAGCCGTCACCCACGCTCATGGCCGTGAGCATCGGCACCACCTCGGAGCCGCGGACCTCACCGACGATGACCCGGCGGACGTTCATGCGCAGGGCGTCGACGACCAGGTCCGACAGGGTCACCTCGCCGGGGGCACGCCCGGAGGCGTCCCGCTCGGAGGACCCCACCCGGGCCTCCATCGCCACCACGCGCGGGTGGCGCTCGGTCAGCTCATGCAGGTGCAGCTCGTACTCGCGCTCGATGGTCGCGAACCGGTCCATCGGGGAGAACTCGGCAGCCAGTGCCCGCAGCAGGGTGGTCTTGCCGGAGTTCTGCGGCCCGGTCACGATCACGTTGCGCCCGGCGCGGATCGCCGCACCCAGGAACTCGGCCACCGCCTCGGACATCGAGCCCGTGGCCACCATGTCGGCCAGGGACACGTCGCGCACCCGATGACGGCGGATGACCAGCACCGGTCGGGGCGTGACCCAGGCCATCGCCGTCAGCCGTGACCCGTCGTCGAGGCGCAGGTGCAGCGATGGGCTGGCGGTGGAGAACGACCGCTCGGCCTGACCGGTGCGGGTCACCAGCGCCTGGACCATCTCGATCAGCTCGGCGTCGGAGTCCGCGGCCGGCCCGCCGCGCACCTCGCGGCCATCGGCGTAGGAGATCCACACCTGGTCGAACCCGGTCACCTCGATGTTCTCGATCGAGGGGTCGTCGATCAGGGGCTGCAACCGACCCATGCCGAAGATGGCGTCCATCACGCTGTCGGCCAGCGCGAACTCCTCGTCCACCGTCCATGGCCGCAGGCCGGCCAGGACCCGCTCACGGGAGCGTGCCACCAGGACGTCGGTCAGCAGCGTGCGTGCCAGTTCCCGGCGAGCGCGCGGCTCGGTCACAGCCGACTCGCGCAGGCGCACGGCCAGCGCATCCGAGACCTCTCGGCGCACCTCGGCGACGATGCCGTGGTCCACCGCAGGGACCAGATGCAGCGACGGGCCAGTCATCGCAGCCTCCCGTCTGGCACCGGCTCGCTGCCGACGGTCGTCACGGGATCGAGCGCGGCAAGTCGCTCGGCGCGCCCCACCGCCGCGCGGCCCAGCTCGGCGGCAAGCCGATCGATGGCCCGCACGTAGCCAGACCTGGCGAACCCGCGATGCGCAGGCGCCCCCTCCGAGTGCACCCTCGCGCAGTGCGGATCGAACGGGACCACACCGGCAAGAGGCAGACCGAGGACCCGGGCCGCGTCGTTCGCGGAATAGGGAGCAGGCGCCTCGACGACGAGAACCCGCAGGGTCGATTCGGAGAGATCCGCCTCGCGCCACTGGCGCACCAGGCGGTTGGCTGCGGCAACCCCGGGGAGGGTGGGCCGCACGACCAGGATCGCCTGCGCGCAGTCGGCCAGCCAGGGGGCGCGTCCGGCGTCGGCTGACTCGACCCGTCCCGCATCCACGAGCAGGTCCGTGCCCTCCTCGTGCGGCTGACCTGCCGCCAGGACATCCCAGGCGAGGGTCAGACCGTGGGCTCGCGCCCTGTCCGGGACGCCCGGGACGACCCGAGCGCTGCCATCGGGTCGCAGGGAGATGGCGGCCGAGTCGAGTGCCAGTGCCGGGTCCCCGTCGCGGGAGGTGGCCACCCGCAGGATCCCCTCCTGCGGGTCGACCCCGCCACGCAGGACTCCAGCAGCCATGTCGCCACCCAGCGGGTCCATGTCCAGGGCCACCGCGCGGCGCCCGGGGTTGGCGCCCGCCCAGGCCAGGGTCAGCGCGACCGTCAGCGTGGTGGCGCCGGGCGATCCCTTCGCGCTGAGCAACGTGAGGACAGCCATCAGCGCCCTCCCGCCGGTTGCACGACCAGCGCCACGCGCCCGTTGGCGGCGGAAACCGCCAGCTGCGGTCCCGCAGCGGCCGTCGTGGTCACATCCACGACGCTCACGCCGTTGACATCCGGTGGCCCCACCCGGACCACCCGTGCCGCGACAGGACCCCCCGCACCGCCCGCCTCGGAGTCCACCACCAGGAGCCGGTCGCCGGCGCGCAGCCCACCGGCCGGCATCCGCTCCGCCGGCACCGCCATCGGAACCAGGACGCTTCCAGGCCCGGGCTCCCCGGCGGGTTCCACCATCGAGGAGCCCAGCAGCATCCCCGGGGCCAGCCGGGTGGAGGCCACCTGGCCGACCAGGCCCGTCCGTTCGGATGCCGGGACCACCTCCACCCCGGGATCGACCGAGACCCGAGCCACGCCCAGGTCGGAGGCGTCGATCGGCTGGCCGTAGTCAACCTCCCGGGCGACCACCACGACCTCCTGGCGCTGGCCGGCGGCACCGACGAGCCACACGACGGCCAGGGCGCCCATGACGGTGAGCAGGACACCGAGGCCGAGCAGCCACGGCCGCCGATGGCCGCGGACCGGTGCGAGGTCGGGCGCGGGACGCGGCGCCGCCTCGACGGGGGTGGTGGATCTGGCAGGCATGCGGTACTCCGGGGGGGTGCGGCAGGGGATCAGGGAGACGTGAGCGGTGAGCGTGCGGTGAGCCGCGGGTCAGCAGCGACGCACCGGGCGTCGATTCGCTTGGGGCGTCGACACCCCGGTTGGCACAGCCAGGGCGTGCGGCACCCCGGCGAGTCAGAGCACGGCTGCGGCGTCCCGGCGCTCAGGTGGAGTGGGGCAGCCGATCGGCGCCGGCCGATCGGGGTGGGACATGTGCGACCGCCCGCGTGGATCCCACCCGGCCAGGGTCCGGCGGGCCGGCGGGGGCGGGTCCTCGGGGTGCGCGCGACACAGCGCCGGCCCCTCCATACGCGAAGCACGCAGGCCAGCCTGCGCGTCGAACAAGCATCACACTCGCCCGTCCCATTGCGCCGCCCCCTTCCAGATTCGTGGGCGCAATCGGACGGACCCCTGCACACCCCGGTTCCCCCCCGGCGGCACAGGTCCGTCATCAATCTCATCGAGGGTAAGCGGGGATTGGCGCTGCTCAAAATCCCGTGACTGACCGTGGGCGATCCCTTACGCACTGAGCCGATCACCACCCCGGCGACCGCGGTCGGTGGTCGCGATCGGATGGAGCCGGACCGCAGTCTCCAGGTGCGCTCGCGGGCCGTCCGTATCGGCCACCCACGTTGCCCGCAGGGCACCCCGGATGGCCGGCTCGCCGAGGATTGACACCCCGTGACCCCGCACGAGTTGGAGCAACCCAGGGCTGCCGTCGACACCGACCAGGAGAACGGCCAGCCGCCGGACCTGCCACTCCGGGAGGTCGAGGCGCATCGCCACCCACCGCCACCGGGTCGCCGGCCCGCCGGCGCGATCCATCGAGCACCCGTCCGCCAGGTGGGCGATCACCTCGCGCAGCTGTCCGGGGGCCCATCCGATCGCGATCAGGGCGGCGGCGATCGACTCGAGGCCCTGGCCCAGTCCGACCGATGAGCAGCCAGGGGGGTCGGCGATCTGCACGCCCGCATCGAGCGCCGCGTCGAGCGACACCGGCCGGACAACCGATGCGCGAGCCGGGGCCGCGCGTGAGCTGGCCGCCACCTCGTCCCGCAGGGCTCGGCGCACAGCGACGCAGACCATGCCTCCTGGGTTGTCGGCCCTCATCGCCGAGGGACGGCGCAGGGCGTCCCAGGCTGCGGACCAGGCAGAGGACGCGGCCTGGTCCGCGGCGGGCCCGCGCAGTCCGGAACGTCGCACTGCCGGAACCACCACAGCCTCCCGGACCAGCGTGAGCAGTTCCCGCCCATCCGGGCCGTCCCATCCGTGCACCGCGATGCGGTCGAGCAGTCGGTGCACTGTCGTGGCGTCCAGTTCCACGTCGAGACCCCCTTCCCGATCGCTTCGTGATCTGACGGTCGGAGGATGCCGCCAGCGCGTTGCCCGATCTGTTGCCGCAGGGAGCTTCAGGCGCTCCCCGCACACCGTCCCCGGCTGCCCGACAATCGGTCAGAACGAGGGCTGACCTGCACCGTTGGTGTGCCGCGGGTACGGCAACAACGCGTTCCCCCACCCCCAGTCAGCGGCACGGGAACCCTGTTGCCCGGCACGAGGCGGCGCGCGGACCTCCTGGGCGTTCGTTGCCGGGCAACTGCGATGCCGGGGGGCGGCACACACAGGGATAGATGAGGGGCCGCACCGACGGCCCGCGCTTCCCAGGAGGTTCCGTGTCCCCGACCACACCCGCACCCGACCGCGCGGACGACTGCAGCTGCGGCTGGGAGAAGGGCGCGCCTCGGTGGCGCCCGGCCCGATCCGGAGCAGGGGTTCCCGCATGATCACGACGACGCATTCCCCCCGTCGGACGACCTACGCGACGCTGACCCGCGAGGCCGCCGAACGACTGGAGCGCATCCCGCGCGATGGCCGCGCATCCGGCCAGCCAGGGCGACGCCCACGCCCGTGATGCGCTGGCCGCGCACGCCGATCTCACCTCGGCCCTGGTCCACCTACGTCGAACTCTGGACGCCACCCCGGTGGCCGGACCGCCCGCATCGGGAGCCTCCGCGACCGAGAAGCGCGGCCGCGGCCCACGCACCCTGCGCGACCTCGAGCGGCGCGCCTGCCCGCGGCCCTGGGAGGTACCCCCGCCGGTCACTGGTCCCGCCGCCCCGATCGCCGAGGCTGCCCGGCTGATCCGAACGGCCGCCGACCTGTGGGCCACCCACCAGACGCCCACCGGCCAGCCGCGCAGTCGGGAGGGATCGCGGATGCGTCATCCGGCCACGCTGGGCGCCGCCACCCGGGAATGGGCCGCGCTGGTCGCCCTGGCAGCGGACACGGCTCGGGCCACTGTGGCGATGGGTCGGCTGGCGGGGCTCCCCGAGGAGCTGCTCACCCCAGCGCTGGACTACCCACGGCCCCCCGATTCGGCGGGGCTGGCGACAGGCTCGGTCGACCTCGGTGTCGCTCGGCCGTCCGTCCGGGCGGGCCGGGGACTGGTCGAACTGGAAGACCGGATCGAGCGCCTGCGGACTCTGGCGTGGTCGCTGTCCGAACGCGGCGACGCCCCGGTGTCGGTCCATCGCAACATCGCCGCGATCGGGGTGCTGCTGCACCGGGCTGCAGCCACGGCCCACGCCCGTGTGTGCGGCGCTCGGCTGGCTGCGGTTCCCGACGGCGATGCCCCCGACCGCGAGGGCCGGCCCGGCGCAGACCCACACCGGATCGCACTCCAGCGCGCCGAGCGCGGCGCCCGGCAGTGGGAGGCCGTCGAGTCCCTCATCGCACCGTTGCGCACCACCCATCCTGCGGCCCACCCCGTCCAGGTCGAGCGACTGGACATCGAGCGCCTGCTCACCGGCCTTCCCCCGGCCCGCGGCGACGACGAGTCCCGGGCCGCCGCCTGGACGCTGAGTCGCGTGGCCGAGAGCTTCGCCGAGGTCGCCCGGTTCAACGCCCACGCCCTGCACGCGGCGCACGAGGACGGCGAGCTGCACATGCTCGGCCGTGGGATACCGAACCACGCCCTGCCCCGCCGCCCGGACCTGGTCCGCGCCCGGCTGACCGACGCGCTGATCCCCGCTCCGACGGCGGCTGTCCGCCAGATCGAGGGCGCCTACCGCGAGATCTGGTCCACAAGTCGGGCCGTCGACCGGGAGACCACCGCGGACGGCACGCCCTGAGCCCACCCCCGACATGCCGCGAGGGGCGCCCCGTGATGGGGGCGCCCCTCGCGATCCGGGCCCGTGGCCCGTTCGTTCACTCGTCCAGCGTCGGCTGGGTCAGCTCACTGGGCCTTGCCGAGGATGCGGGCAACCTTGGTGCCGCACACCGGGCAGGTGCCCTTGGCCATACGACGGTTGTTGACCTCCTCGACGTGCCCGGTGAACTCACGCTTGGCCTTGCACTTCACGCAGTAGGCCTCACCGGTGTAGGTCTCGTCCGACATGTCGTCCTCCAGTCCTGGGGGTCGGGCCCTCGTGGCCACGACCGTGCGGGGATGACCATACGCGAGCACCCCCTCGTGCGTGACGCAGGCTCCCCGTTAGCCTCGCGGCATGTCCACACCCACTGCCCCTCACGATCCGAGCCTCGCGCAGCCGTCCTCGACCGCTTCCGCCGACCCCATCGGGGGTCCGGCGCCGACCCCCGCCTACGCCAGCCCGGCCGGCGCGCATGTCGCCCTGGACCCTGCCGACTTCGACCCTGCGACCGACCGCCTCGCGGTGCGCCGCGAGGGCCACCTGGTGGTCGTCGAGCTCGCGGACCCGGATCGGCGCAACATGATGGGCTTGGAGATGACCGCGGCCTGGGACCGGCTGATGTCTGCGCTGGCCGCCGATGCCGACGTGCGCGCGGTGCTGCTCACCGGCCGGGGCACGGCGTTCAGCTCGGGTGGCAACACCTCCTGGATCGGGGCCGACTCCCACGAGCCGGTGCCGGTGCTGCGCGAGCGGATGCTGGCCTACTACCGCACCTGGCTGCGGATCCGCGACCTGCCGATGCCGACCATCGCGGCGATCAACGGACCCGCGATCGGCGCCGGGGCCGCGCTCGCCCTGGCCTGTGACATCCGCTGGGCCGGCGAGTCCGCGGGCATGGCGTTGCCGTTCCTGCGCATGGGGATGCACCCGGGGATGCTCTCCACCTTCCTGGTCACCGAGGCCGGTGGCGTGGCGGTGGCCCGTGACCTGCTGTTCACCGGGCGGCGGGTTGACGCCGCCGAGATGCGGGCGATGGGCCTGGTGAGCCGGGTGATCCCCGACGCAGAGCTGGCCGACGAAGCGCTGGCTGGGGCCCAGGCCGTGGCCGGCGGCGCCCCCGTGGCCACGGCCCTGACGAAGGTCGCGCTGCGCGACGGCGGCCCGCGCGACTGGGCCGTCGCGACCCAGTGGGAGGGCCTGGCCCAGGCGGTCACCCTCGCCTCGGACGACCTGGCCGAGGGCTTGGCCGCGCTCCGGGAGAAGCGGCCTCCCCACTTCACGGGCCGCTGACGCCGACGACCCGCTGACCCCAAGGACCCGCTGACCCGAGCTCCCCCGTCCGGGCGCTGGGACGTTCGACCTTACTGCCCGCCTGCACGAGCGGGATAGTGGACTTGTCGGGAACGCTCCGATCCGCCTGTATGCCCGTGGTCAGGAGATGAGGGCAATGTCGGACTTGTCGAGTCGCCCAGTCGCAGCAGCCAACCCGGAATTCTCCCCGGCATCGCCGGGGCCGGGGAGGGGCTGGTACCCCGACCCCGTGGGGCATGCCGACCTGCGCTGGTGGTCGGGCGACGCGTGGTCTGCGTGGACGATGCGCGGGGAGTCGATCATGGTCGATCCGCTGCTGGACCGCCGGCCGATGCGCCGGGCTGACCTGGCCTCACTGGCCTTCGTCGAGTTCATCTTCCTGCCTGAGATGGTCCGCCGCGGGGGGCTGTCGGCCTACGAGGAGCAGCGTTCCCTGGACCTCGTGCGCGAGCTCGCGGCCGAGGCGGCCTGGCAGGCGCCGACCGCGGGGCTGCCGGCAGTCGCGCCCGTCACGAGCCCGGAGCCGGTGACAGGCGCCACCCCCGCGCTCCCGACCGGCTGGACGCCACCGACGGCCGCACCCCCGACACCCCCGCGCGAGGCGGGCAGCGACCGGATGCCGGGCACCGCCGGCTTCCCGGGCACCGCGCCCCACCCCGCGCCACAGGCCAGCGCCCCCCACCAGCCCGGCCCCGTGGCCCGCTGGTGGACGCGGACACAGCAGTCCGTGGGATCCGACCTGGCCGTCCACGGACTGGCCTACCTCGGCGTCCTGCTCTTCTTCGTCGGAGCCTTCGGCCTGGTCGCGTTCGCGTTCGGCGACGTCGAGCGGGCCCTGCGCCCCGTCGCTGAGGTGGTCATCGCCGGCGCACCGTTCGCGGCTGCCGCCCTGCTGCTGCGTCGCGGCGCGGCGATCGTCGGGCGCGCCCTGGAGGTGATCGGCGGGCTGCTGCTGCCCGTGATGGTCACCACCTCCTTCCTCGACGGCGTCGGGTTCCCGCCCGAGCTCGTGGGGACCGCACTGGTCGTCGCCGTGACCCTCTGCTGCGCGACGCTTGCCGTCGGCTACGCCCTGTGGGCCCACCGGCACCCGGCCAGCGGCCTGCGCTACGTGGTGGCACCCATGGTGTGGTTCACCGCGGCCATGGCCGGCATGGGGATCGGGCGCCCCGTGCCCCGCGGGCAGGACGTCGCCACCCCGTCCGCGGCCCAGGTCGCCCTCGCTCTGGTCGCGGTCCTGCTCACTGTCGCGTGGGCTCGGTGGCGTCCGCGTGACCTGCTGGCCCGCCCGACACTGACCGCGGCAGTACCCGGGTCGTTCATCCTGGGCGGCCTCGGCGTGCTCACCTGGGCGGCCTCGGAGGTTCCGGGCGTTGCTGCCGTGCTCGTCTCCGGCGTCGCCGGTCTCGCCACCCTAGAACTGCTCGGGCTGCCCTACACGCTGGTGGCGGCCGGGCAGCCCACCACCGGGCCCGCCGGATCCGGTCCGGCGGAGCCGTCGGGCGGTGCTGCCGCCCCGGCCCTCGCCGCCCCGGCCGCCCGCCCCACTGGCCCCGGCCCAGCTCGGCTCCGCCCCGCTCGGTCCCCGCGTGCTCGGGTTCGTGGAGCCGCTCTGGTGGGTGGCCGTTGCCCTCGCCGTGGTCCCGGGCCTCGGACAGCCCTGGTCCGGCGCCGTCACGGCGGTCGGCGCCCTGGTGGTCCTCGAACTGGCCGGCCGCGCCCGCCGACCCGGGTGGGCGCTGGCCGCGCCGGCGGCAGTCGCGGCCGCGGGGGCCCTGTCCATGGTCGCGCAGCCGCAGTCGTGGCTGACCGTGGCCGTCCTCGGAGCGGCCTCGATGTGGGCGATCTGGCGGCGGATGAGGCCGTTCGAGGTGGATCACGCTCGCCTCGTCCTCGACATCACAGCGGCGCTGCTGCCGGCGGTGACGGTCCTGGCCGTTGCCTCGGCGACGTCGGCCCCCGTGGCAGTGGCGACCGCGTCAGGTCTGGTCCTGCTCGCGACGCTCCCCGCGACGCGACCCCTGCTGGACCGGGGTCCGGATGACACCTTCTGGCTCCGGTGGTGGCAGGTCGCCCTGGCGGCGGTGGCAGCTGCCTGCGCCCTGCTCTGGTCGGCGCCCCAGATCGGCGCGGCGGCGCCCGTCCTCACGTCGGTCGATCAGTGGACGGTCATCGGCGCGATCGCCACCCTGGCGGTCGCGAGCGCGTGGGGGCCGGTCCCCCGGCTGGCCCGCCCCTGGCTGCTCGCGGGCCTGGGCACGTGGGCCTGGGCCCTGACCTGCACGGCCGCCACGATCCCGGACGCGGTGCGCGGGACCGTTCCCGCCGCCCTCGCCCTGCTCGTCGTGCTGGCGGCGCACGCGCCGCGGCCCGCCCCGGGCGCGCGGGTGGCCGCGGCCGCGACGTCTGCCGAGATCTGGCCGGGGGACGCCCATCGCCGGCGGGAGGAAGGCGGAGGGGCGCGCGGCATCGACCTGGCGGGCAGCACCGGGCTGGCGGCCCACGCGGTGGCGCTGGTGTCGATCGGCCTGGGCGGGGCTGCGTGGGGCGCCCTGGCGACCGTCGGACTGGCCACCGCCGGATTCGCGGCCACCACCGCGTTCGATGCCGTGCGCACCTCGCCGGTCGTCGACGCCCTGGGCGCCGTCCACCCGCTCCTGCGACCCCTCCCGATGATCCTGGCTGCCCTCGGCATCCCGCTGACGACGCTGGAGGCTCTCGACGTCGCCGGCGTGAACGCCTGGACGGCGGCACCCACCGCGACGGTCCTGGCCGCCTGCGCCCTCGTGTACGCGGTGGTGACGCGACTGCTCACCGCGCCGCGGCTGCAGGTGCCCCTGGCCTGGATCGCCTTCGGCACGGGTCTGGGCGCCGCCGCTGCCGGTCGACAGGGCTGGCCGCTGGTGGTGGGTCTGGCGGCAGTGATCGCTGTCGTCTGCCTGCTGCCGGCATCCCGACGAGCCCCGACGATGGTGTGGGTGGCTTGGGCGGCCGTGGCCCCGCTGGCCGCGGCCATGCTCACCGAGACCTGGCCCGCCTTCGCCGCCCTCGTGCCGCAGGTGCGGACCAGTGCGGCACTGATCGGCGTCGGCGGCGCGATGCTCGTCGCCGCAGCCGGCGTCGACCTGGCGTTCGGCCCCTGGGTGCCGCGATGGCGTCCGCGGCGGGCCGGCTTGGCTCCGGTCGCCGCACTCGGCGCCGTCGAGGTGGTCGCCGGTGGGCTGCTCGCGACGGCCTCCACCACGGGCGTGACCCTCGGGTGGTTCCTGCTGGCCGTCGCCGTGGTCACGTTGGCCACGGCAACGCTGGCCTTGGCTGGGGTCCTCGGCGGGGTCGGTGTCGTCCTGGCCTGGGCCGGCGCCGCCCTGCTGGTCGGACCCGACGCCACCGTGCCGACGTGGCTCGGGGTGGTGTGCGCCGGGGCGCTCATCGCGCTCTCCGAGGTGGCCCGGCGCTTCGCCCCCGACCCCTGCTGGTGGAGCCGGTGGGACGTCCCGCTGCTGGTCGCGGCCGCTCCCGTGGCCGTGACGACCCTCGCGACCTGCGGCCCGGGTGCCTCGGGGGCCGCGGGCACGGCCGCCATCGGCCTCGAGGTCATCGTCGTGGCGGTGCTGTGGCGCCACCAGAGCCTCGTCGCAGCGCTGCTCGGCCCGCTGGGCACGGTGCTGGTCCTGCAGGGCGCGGCCACCGCGGGTGGGTACTGGTTGGCCCTCGCCCTCGTGGGGCTGTCCGCCGGCCTCACCGCGCTCGCCGGGCGCAGCACGGGCGCGGTCCGGGGAGTGCTGCAGGTCGGTGGTGCCCTGGCCGCGGCTGCCGCCTGGGTGGAGGTCCTGTCGACCGCCCCCTGGCCGCCGCAGGCTGAGCTGGACGTCACCGTCCTGGGCTCAGCGGTCGTCACGGTGGCCCTGGCCGCAGTCGCGTGGACGCATCGGATCGGTCGCTCGTGGATCCTGGCCTGGTCGGTCACGGCTGCCGGTGTGGTGGGCGCCGCCAGCCTGCTGGCGCACGCGCACGCGGTGGACGCCCAGCCCTCAGCGGCCGTGGTGCTGGCCCTGGCGCTCGTCGCGGCCGCAGCGTTCGTGGCCGCCGTGCCCCTGCGCCTGGGATGGCTGCGCGACGTCGGGGTGCTCTGGACGACGGCCGCAGTCCTGTCCGGGATGACCGTCTGGCAGGCCGCGCCGCGCACCCAGGTGATGGTGCTCGGCGGTGCGTCGCTCGCGCTCGCCGTGCTGCTGCTCCTTGTCGGGACACGGGCCGGCACCTGGCGGGGCACCATCGTGGAACTCGGCCTGGTGAGTGTCCTGGCGGCCGTGGTGGTGGCGGCGACGTCCGGCGACGCCGCCCTGCTCGCCGCCGCGCTGGCGGTGGCTGCCGTGCAGGCCGCTGCGTGCGGCGCGACCCTCGAGCTGCTCTGGGTCCAGGCGGTCTCGCCCATGCTCGCGTGCGCGGCGTGGCTGGTGTTCGCCTCCGAGTCCCTGCCCGACGATCCGCAGTGGTGGGCGATGCCCATCGGCGTGACGCTGCTGGCCGTGGTCGGCCTGTGGCGCAGTGATCGCGGGCGCAGGGGCCTGCCCCTGGCCACCTCCCCGATCGTGGCCGTGGAGCTGGCGGGCGTGAGCTTCCTGGTCGGCGCCTGGGCCGTGCAGGCCGTGGTGTCCAGCCTCGCCTACACCCTGCCGCTGCTGGCGCTCGGGGTGCTGATCGCCGCCTGGGGGGTCGTGACGCGGGTCCGTCGTCGGGTCGGAGAGGGCGCCACGGTGGTCCTGGCCGCTGTCGTCCTCGTGGTCGCCGTGCCCCTGGTTCACCTGCTGCCCAGCTGGGGCGGGGCCGGCCTGTGGATCCTGATCGCCGGCATCGGCGTGACGGCGGTGCTCGTCGCATCCCTGCTGGAGCAGGGGCGGGCCGCGGTCCGCAGGTCGCGCGAGCGCTTCGCGCAGGTGACCGCCGACTGGGAGTGATCGCGACCCCGCCTCACCCCACGCAGCGCGCCTGGATGATCTCGAGGTCGCGCACGGCGTACCGGTGGTGCTCCCACTCCTCCTCGAGGATCACGTGCAGGCAGGAGAGGGTCGTCTCCGGGTAGTCCGGGTTCCACGGGTTCCGCCGCGGGGTGGCAAGTGCTGCCCGAGTGACGCTCGCGAGGAAGTCGCGGACCATGCCCACGCGCCCGGCCCGCGCCGCGAGCACCTCGTCGTAGTCAGGGGTGCCCGGGGTGAACAGCGACAGGTCCAGGCCGTCGTCCTCGGCCTGCGGTCCCGCCTGGCCCAGGGGATGGAAGGGCTGCTCGACCTCCAGGATCGCCCGACCCAGCCATGCGTCGGTGGCCAGGACCAGGTGCCGCAGCGTCTGGGCGAACGACCACTCGCCGTCCACGCCGATGTCCACGATGCCCGCCGGCATGGCGGCCACGCGCTCGAGCGTCGCCGCCCACGTGCGTTCCAGTGACGCCCAGGCAGCCCGCAGGCCATCCGGGTCCGCGGCCCGCCGGTCGGCGCGGCCGGGGAACCGACGGTTGAGCTCGGCCTCGACATACGGCGCCACGTCGACACCGTTGACCACCAGGACCCCGTCGCCGTCCAGCAGCCAGGGCGCGTCGATGTCGGCGCCGTCGATGCTGACCCCGCGCATCACCGCGCCGGAGAGGTCGGCCCCCACGAACCGGGCACCGCACAGGTCGGCGTCGAGGAACCGTGCCCCGTGCAGGTCGTCGGACCGTGTGAAGGTGGCCATGTCGTCCTCTCGGTCGAAGGCGCTGGGCCCAGCAGCGGGCCAGCCCGGGACGAGCATTCTCGCCACTGATCGGTGCCACCGTCGACGTGACCCCCGCCTGGCACTGACCCGCCCGCAGCCGCTGACCTGCGGCGCCGCCACGGACACCGGGGAACCGGCCGCCGCCCTCCCGGCACGCCCCCGCGCGGTTCCCCGCCCCCGGGCGGAGAATGGCTCCATGCCCGATCTGCCGGTCCGCGCCCTGAGCCGAAGCGCACGGATGGCAGCCCTGCCGCTGGGTCACGCCAGCCGCGCCGCGCTCGGCATCGGCAAGCGGATCGGTGGCGCGCCCGCCGAGGCCGTGGCCGCCGAGCTGCAGGCCCGCACCGCTGAGCAGATGTTCAAGGTGCTCGGCGAGCTCAAGGGCGGGGCCATGAAGGTCGGCCAGGCGATGAGCATCTTCGAGGCCGCACTGCCCGAGGATGTGGCGGCCCCGTACCGCGCGACCCTGACCAAGCTGCAGGACTCCGCGCCCGCGCTGCCGGCGGAGAAGGTCCACGCGGTGCTCAAGGACAACTTCGGCCCCCAGTGGCGCCGGAAGTTCCGGTCCTTCGACGACACCCCCGCGGCTGCGGCCAGCATCGGCCAGGTGCATCGCGCGGTGTGGAAGGACGGGCGCGAGGTCGCGGTCAAGGTCCAGTACCCCGGGGCCGACAAGGCCCTGATCGCCGACCTCAACAACGCCTCCCGTCTGGCCCGGATGATGACGGCCTGGGTGCCGGGCGTGGACCTCAAGCCGCTGCTGGCCGAGCTGGCAGAACGCGTCACCGAGGAGTTGGACTACGAGCGCGAGGCCGCCTCGCAGCGGGCGTTCGCCAAGGCCTATCGCAACGACCCGCAGGTGGCGATCCCCGACGTGCTGGCCGCCGGGCCCACGGTCATCGTCTCCGAATGGTTGGAGGGGGTGCCGCTCTCACGATTCATCGCCGACGGCACGCCCGAGGAGCGCAACTCCGCCGGCCAGCGCTACCAGAGCTTCCTGCTCTCCGGGCCCACGCGCGCCGGGCTGCTGCACGCCGACCCGCATCCGGGCAACTTCCGGATCACCCCCGACGGCCGCTTCGGCGTGCTCGACTTCGGCGCCGTGGCCCACCTTCCCGACGGGTTCCCCACCATCGTGGGCACGCTGCTGCGCATCGCGATGGCCGGCGATGCCGACGCGGTGCTCGAAGGGCTGCGCCAGGAGGGGTTCGTGAAGACCACCACCCGGGTCGAGGCGCAGGGCCTGCTGGACTTCCTCGACCCCTTCGTCGACCCGGCCCGCACCGAGACCTTCCACTACACCCGCGCGTGGCTGCGGGGGCAGTTCGCCCGACTCAACGACCCCCGCAACCCGGACTTCGCGATCGGGCTGAAGATGAACCTGCCCCCGCAGTACCTGCTGATCCATCGGGTGTGGCTCGGGGCGATCGGGGTGCTCTGCCAGCTCGACGCCGAGGTGGCGATGCGCAACGAGCTCGAGACCTGGGTCCCGGGGTTCGCCGTGCCCCAGGAAGCGGCGGTCGGCCACGAGGCCGGGGCTGGGGCCGACCTCGAGGCCGGGGCCGGGGCACTGTAGGGCTCGACCGCGCGCAGGTCCACAGGGCCGGCTGCCCGACCCGGTTCTCCATGCACCAGCTGCTCGCACGGGCTGCCCGACTGCCGTCGGGCCCGCCCAGCCCTGCCTCGACCTGCCCTACTCCCCCGCGTACCGGCTGAGGACCTCGAGGATCGCCTCGCCGAACTGCTCGGCCTTGGCCGGGCCGATCCCCGGGATGTCGCGCAGCTCGTCCTGCGTGCGGGGCCTGCGCTCGGCCAGGGCGCCGAGTGTGACGTCGGTGAAGACGATGTAGGCCGGCACGCCCCGCTGCATGGACGCAGCTGCCCGCCACTGGCGCAGGCGTTCCACCAGCGCCTCGTCGGCGCTGCCCGGACAGGTCCGGCACCGGCCGAGGGTGCGCTCCGGGGCTGTGACGAGCCCGGCCCCACACACCCGGCACCTCGCCGGCGGACGTCGGCGGCGCTCCTTCGTGGCCCCCGACGCACCCCGGCGCACCAGCCCGCTGGGCGTGGCCGCGGCCGCGGCCCCGCCCCGGGTGCGCATCTCGGCCAGGAAGCGGCTGGGCTCGCGATGCCGACCCGACCCCGTGCGGGTCAGTGCGTGGGTCACCACGAGCCGGTCCCGAGCCCGGGTCAGCCCGACGTAGAACAGCCGGCGCTCCTCGTCGACCCGCTCGGCGGTGTCGGCGTAGACGATCGGCAAGGTGCCCTCCGAGCATCCGATGATGAACACCGCGCGCCACTCCAGGCCCTTGGCGGCATGCAGCGTGGCCACCGTCACCCCGTCGGGGGTCGGGGCGTGGGCGATCTGCGCGCGGCGCTCGAACTCGGCCACCAGCTCGGCCAACGTGCTGCGGCCGGAGGCGGCCACCTCCTCGGCCAGCGCGACCACCGCGGCCAACGACTCCCACCGCTCGCGGGTGGCCCCACCGCTGGCCGGTCCGGCCTTCTGCCAGCCCATGCTGCCCAGCACGGCAACGACCTGCTCGACCAGGTCGTTGCCGAGGGCGGGCTGCAGCGCCCCGGCGGCGTCGCGCTGCGACGAGGCCGACTGCCCGCGCAGGCGCACGATCGCCTCGCGCACCTCGGAGCGGTCGAAGAACCGCTCCACCCCGCGCAGCACGTACGGGACCCCGGCCGCACCGAGGGCCACCTCGATGGGCTCCGACGCGCTGTTGGTGCGCATCAGGATCGCGATGTCGCGGTGCGCGATGCCTGCCGCCACCAGCTCGCCGATCCGGGCGACCACGGTCGCGGCCTCGTCGGTGTCGTCGGCGCAGGTCACGATGTCCGGGGTGGGACCGGCCTCCCGCTGGGAGCGCAGCATCACCGCGGAACGCCCCGCCGGGCCCGACCCGGCGCGGATCACCGCGTTGGCCACCGCCACGATCTGCGGGGTGCACCGGTAGCAGCGGTCCAGGCGGATCTCCGTGGCCCGCGGCCAGCGGCGGGCCACGTGCTCGAGGGCATCGGGGGCGGCCCCGGCGAACGAGTAGATGGTCTGGCTGGCGTCACCGACCACGCACACGTCGTCGCGCTCACCGAGCCAGCCGGCCAGCAGGCGCTCCTGCGCCGGGGTGATGTCCTGGTACTCGTCGACCGTGAACCACGTGTACGCGCGGCGGATCTCGTCGGCGATGTCGGGCCGGTCGCCGATCAGGGCGATCATCGTCAGCAGCACGTCCTCGAAGTCGATGACGTTCGCCCGGCCCTTGACCTCCTGGTAGGCGGCCAGCACGCGGGCCACCTCCGGCAGGCCGAGGGCGTCGGTGGCCGAGCCGACCCCGGCCCGACCACGCTCGGAGGCCACCTCCACGTACTGCGCCGGTGAGACCAGGCTCGAGCCTGCCCACTCGATCTCCGCGGCGAGGTCGCGCACGACCGTGCGCGGGGCCTGCAACCCGATCTCCCGGCAGGCCTGACCCACCAGTGCCGCCTTGCTGGCGACCAGCTCGGGGAACGGCCCGCCGACCGCCTGCGGCCAGAAGTACCGCAGCTGGCTGAGCGCGGCGGCGTGGAACGTGCGCACCGCCACGGACGGCACGCCCAGCTGGGCCAGGCGGCCGCGCATCTCGCCGGCGGCGCGATTGGTGAAGGTCACGGCCAGCCCGGAGGACGCCGGGTGGGCCCCGGACTCCACCGCGTGGGCGATCCGGTGCGTGATGGCCCGCGTCTTGCCCGTGCCCGCACCGGCGTGGACCACGACCGGGCCGGACAGGGCCTCGGCGACGAGGCGCTGCTCCGGGTCGAGCCCCGCGAGGACGTCGGACATGACGGGCATTGTGTCAGCCGCGACCGACACCCCGGCACCGTCGACCCGGCTGGCCGCTGACCATGGGGGCGTGGACCCTGCACCACACGAACGACGGCGCCGCCGCGGACTACTGGGGCTGATCCCCCTACCAGCGGCACCATTCCTCGGGCAGGTCGTGGCCGTACCAGAGCCTGATCAGGTGATGGGCGATCGACAGCCGCCCGGGCAGGCGCACCTCGCGTGACTCGCAGGCCGGGCCCAGTTCGGCGCGGCTGAGCCAGCGGACCTCGGCGATCTCGACGCCGTCCACCGTCGGCTCGGGGCGGACCCCGCCGACCCGGGCGTGGTAGCCGAGCATCAGGGAGGCGGGGAACGGCCACGGTTGGCTGCCGATGTAGTGCGCCACGTGCGGGCGCAGGCCGGACTCCTCGCTGATCTCGCGGACAACGGCGGCCTCGGCCGACTCCCCCGGCTCCACGAACCCAGCCAGCGTGGAGAAGGCCCCGACCGGCCAGCGCACCTGGCGCCCGAGCAGCGCGTTGTCGTCGTCGTCGAGCAGAAGGGCGATGATGGCGGGGTCGGTGCGCGGGTAGTGCTCGGAGCCATCCGCCGGGCACGTGCGCCACCAACCGAGGCCGGCGGCCTCCGTGGGAGTGCCACAGCGCGGGCAGTGGGTGTGGGTGGCGTGCCAGTTCGCCAGGGCGAGCAGCTCGGCGAGCAACCCCCGCTCGGTGGCCGGCAGGCGCAGCCCGACCTGGCGCAGTCCGCGCCACTCGGCACCCTCGGGCACGAGCGGGTCCTCACGACTGACCACGCGCCCGCACCACGCCCACCCGGCCGGGTCCACGCCGAGGAGCAGGTCGTCGGGCTCTGGGGCTCCCGTGGGCTCGACGACCTCCAGCGCCCACGAGCCGTCGGCCTCACGACGGACCGCCGCTTCTCCCTGGGCATCGAGCAGTGCCACGCGGCGCGGGAGGTCCAGCACAGACCAGCCCCCGGCCCGCAGCTCGCCGCGCCGGTCGAGGTTGTCGTGGCCGAGGGCGAGGTGGATCGGGTCGACCGGCAGCGCGGGGGGCATGGGCACACGGTAGGCGGACGGGGGTGTGCACGCCCGGGGGCTGGCTCCGGTGGATCGGTCCGGCGGCGATGAGGTGGGCAGCGGGGTCATCAGTGGTCGCGCGGATCGGTCCGGAGGCGGGGATGGCAGCGGGGGCTACCCGTGGGCTGCTCGGGTGCGTCAGCCCGGCCGCGGGATGGGGAGCATCGGCGTGGGCTGACGTGTGGGTTCATCCGCCCGGGCGGGGCGGGCGTGTGCCAGTCTGGGCCCGTGCGCGTGGTCACCTACAACATCCTGCACGGGGTCCCCCTGCGAGACGCCGGCCCCGGGGCGCTGGGGCGGGCGACCCCGGCCACGGTCGACAGCGGCACCGGACCCATCACCGGCCTGGGCGCGGGCCCTTCCGTCACCGCCGGCCCGGGCGCCGACGCAGCACCCCGCACCGGCCCGGCCACCCCGAGCGACGCGGGCCCCACCGACGTCGCCCCGGCCGGCGAGGCCACCGGGAACCCCCCCACCCCCGGGGTGGATTCCCCAGCCGAGGTCGCCCAGCACGAGCGCAACGTGTGGAGCCCGCAGGTGACCGACCCCGCGGACCTGCTGCGCTCGGTCGAGGAGCTGCTCACCCTCGGCCCGATCGACGTGATCGCCCTGCAGGAGGTGGACCGCCACCAGCCACGCAGCGGTGGGGTCGACCAGGCACGTCTGGTGGCCGAGGCCATCGGGGCCCGGTACTGGAGGTTCGTGCCGAGCGTGCGCGGGACTCCCGGGATCGCCTCCGAGGGGGCCGCCTGGGTGCCGGCCACCGAGGCCGACGACCTCCCGGCCGAGGAGTCCGACCCCGACGAGCCGGCCGACCTGGGACCGAGGTACGGGATCGCCCTGATCAGCCGGTGGCCGGTGCGTGAGTGGCGGGTCCGCCGCTTCCCGCCGGCGCCTGTGTCGCTGCCGCTGATGGCCCCCACCTCGGGGCGGCCCAAGGCGGTGAAGGTCCCCGACGAGCCGCGCAGCGTGGTGGCAGCGGTCGTCGAGCTGCCGCACGCCGACCTCACGATCACCACCGCGCACCTCACGTTCGTGCCCGGCTACAACACTCGGCAGCTCAACGAGATCCGCGCGTTCCTGGCGGGGATGCCACGACCGATGGTGCTGCTCGGGGACTTCAACACCCCCGGCGGGATCCCCGGGCTGGTCACCGGCTGGCAGCAGGTGGCCCGCACGCCCACCTTCCCGGTGGCCAAGCCGCGCGTGCAGTTCGACCACATCCTCGCCGACGGCTGGACCGACCAGGCCATGGCCTCCGTACGGGAGTCCGCACGGGCCGTGGCCCTGCCGGTCAGCGACCACTGCGCCCTGCTGGCCGACTTCCCCGAGCCCTGACGGGGCCGAGCCGGAGTCGTCACACCCCGTCAGGAGCAGGCGCCTCCCCGTCGGGGAGCTCCGCGTCGCCGTCGGGGCGCTCCGCCTCGCCGTCGAGGAGTTCCTGGCCCGCGAGCACCTGGGCCAGGGCCTGCTCGTCGGGCAGGCCCTCGAGCCGCTGCACGGTGCCGGAGCGCACGAACGCGAACGCAGCCCCGACAGCCTCGGGCGGCACGCCCTGATGCCGTGCCCACGCCAGGCGGTAGATGGCCAGCTGCAGGGGGTCGGCGACATCGCGCGCCGAGGTCTTCCAATCCACGACCTCCCACCGCTGCCCCGGTGGCGCATCGGCGTGGGCCGGGAACACCGCATCGATCCGACCCCGGATGACCCGACCACCCAGGGCCAGGGTGAACGGGACCTCCAGCCCGACGGGGGCCATCTGTGCGTACGGCAGCGCCTCGAACGCCTCTTTGAGCACGGTGAGGTCCTCCGCGGAGGTCACGTGCTCATCGGCTGCGCCGGGCAGCTCGTCGTCGGGGATCAGCGGCTGCACGCCCAGGCGTGCCTCCACCCAGGCGTGGAAGGCGGTGCCTCGCTCGGCGTGCCGGTTCCGCCGGCGCGGCATGGGCCGCAGCAGCCGTTCGGCGAACCCGGCCGGATCGGCCGCGAGCTCCATCGTCGCCGAGGCGGACAGCACCGACGGGAGGGCCACGACGGGTGCCTCGCCCGCAGGCCGCTCGATCCGGGCGAGCAGCGCCTCGATCGCCGCATCCCACGCCGCCAGAGTCCTGGCCACCCCCGGCGGGGCCGCGACCTCCGGCGACGGGGCGCCGGACTGCCAGGGGGTGGCTCCGCCCGCCAATGCGCCACTGCTGCGCAGTCCGTCCACGGCGGCGGCCGCCGCCCGCACCCCCTGACCCAGGCCGGCGTCGGGCACCGGCCACGGAACCTCCACCAGGTGCTCGAGCAGGGGGTTCTCCGGCTCGACCGCGCCCTCCTCGGGTTCCGGTTGCGGGGCCCACAGGTCCGCTCCCGGGTCGTCGGCGTGGCCGAGCAGGGCCTCGAGGTAGGCCGAGGGACCGCGCGGCTTGCGCTGCGAGGGGCCCCACCAGTGCCCGGAGGCGATCAGGCGATCCTCTGCCCGGGTGACCGCCACGTAGGCGAGGCGGTCGTCGCCGGTCCGGTCGTGCTCCCGGCACTGCTGGGTGAAGGCCTCGACCTCCCGGGAGGTCAGCCCGGCCAGTCGTGGCAGGACGTGGCGGTCGTCACGCAGGGCCGTCGGCACGACGTGCGGGATCGTGGTCCAGCGCTCCGAGGGCCGTCCCCCCGGGAACACCTCCCGGCACAGGTGCGGCAGCACGACCACCGGGAACTCCAGCCCCTTGGCCTTGTGCATGGTCATCAGCTGGACGGATCCGGGGAAGGTCGGCAGGTCGACCTCCTCGTCGGCGCCGAGCTGCTCCGCTGCGTCGAGGTAGGCCAGGAAGGCTCCGAGCCCGGTCCGTCCCTCTGCGTCGCTGAACCCCTCGACCAGGCGCAGGAGCCCGGCCAGCCCCACGTCGCCGGTGCCGGAGGGGCCGGCGGCGAGCTCTGCCTCGATGCGGGCCCCGGTGAGCGTGGCCACCGCGCCGACGAGGTCGGGCAGGGGGGCGGTGACCAACGACTGCAGGACCCGCAGCTCGGCCAGCAGCTCGGCCAGGCGTGCGGACGCCGGCGCCGACACGCCGGCCCCGGGGTCGGCCGCTGCCTCCAGCAGGCTGGGACGCTCAACGGGGTCGGGGGTCAGGCTGGCCTCCCGCAGCACCTCGGGCAGCGCCGGCCTGCGCCCCCCCGGACTGCCCACCCGCCCCACCGGCGATGACCTCGGCGCGCCGGGCAAGGGCGCGCAGGTCCTGCGGGCCGATCCGCCAGCGGGGCCCGGCCAGGAGCGCGGCCATCGACCGGTTGTCGGCCGGGTCGTCGAGCACCCGCAGGGTCGCCAGGACCGCCGTGGCGTAGGGGCTCGCCGTGAGTGCGGCGACCCCCGAGACACTGGCCGGGACACCTCGTGCGCTGAGCTGCTCCAGCAGTGGGCCGAGCTGGTCGTTGGCGCGCGCCAGCACGCCGATGTCGCCCGGGCGCACCCCTTCGCCGACCAGGCCTGCCACCTGGTCGGCGATCCACGCCCGCTCGTCGTCCACCGTGGGCAGCAGGGCGGCGCGCACGCTGGCGGCTCGGGGCTGCGGTGGCCGCAGCGGCTTGACCCGCGGGTGACGGGCCCGCAGGTCGGCCGCGACGTCGTTGGCAGCCTCGAGGATGCGCGACCCCGAACGGCGGTTGGCCGAGAGCGCCTGGACTCCGGCGACCCCGTCGCGGCCGAAGTGGGCCGCGAACGCGTCGATGTTGGCCACCGACGCGCTGCGCCATCCGTAGATCGCCTGCATCGGGTCACCCACGGCCGTCACGGCGGATCCGCCGAACAGGGTGGCCAGGATGATCCGCTGGGCGATCGACGTGTCCTGGTACTCGTCGAGCAGCACGACCCGGTAGGTCGAGCGCATCGTCGCCACGAGCTCGGGTGAACCGCTGACCAGGTCGACGCACAACCGCATGTGGTCGGAGAAGTCCAGGCCGCCGACATCGCGACGGGCCTGGCGCAGGGTCTCGACCAGGTGGCTGAGCTCGATGCGTCGCGCCGCCGTGCTGCGGATGTCGCGGACCGCGGCGGTGGTGCGCTCCAGGGCGTCGATGTCGGCGATCAGCTGGAGGTCGTGCTCACGCAGGCGCTGCGGGTCGATCGCCTGTTCCGCGAGGTTCGCGTCGAGCCGGACCAGGGCCGCGGCGACGCTGCTGGGCGCCTGCGTGGTGACCGACAGCGCGCGCGATCGGCACACCACCCCGTAGGCGAGCTGGGCGACGGCCGGGGCTGAGAGCAGCCGGGCCCCCGGTTCGATGCCCACCCGCAGGCCCTGCTCGTCGATGAGCCGACGGGCGAACGAGTGGTAGGTGGCGATGGTCGGCTCGCCGGCCTCCGACCCGCGGTCGGCGGGGTTGGCCGCCCGCCACGCGGCCAGGTAGCGCGAGACCCGCTCGGCGAGCTCGGAGGCGGCCTTGTTGGTGAACGTGAGCCCGAGCACCTCGTGCTCGGCGACGAGTCCGCTCGCGACCAGCCACAGGACCCGGGCCGCCATCACCGCCGTCTTGCCGGTGCCGGCGCCGGCGACGATCACGAAGGGCTCCAGCGGCGTGCTCACGCACTGCCACTGCTCGTCGGAGAGGGTGAGCTCCAGCAGCGCATCGAGCTCCGCGCGGCTCATCACGGTGCGCGGGGGTACGACCACCGACATCAGGCCTCCTCCCCGAACAGCGTGCCCTGGACCTCGCGAGCCGGGGACGCGGGAGCCGGGGACGTGGGGCGCGCCGGCGTGCTGGGGCGGGTCGCGGCGGCAGATCGGGTCGAGGCCGTGGCCGTGTCCCCGTCGGGCACATCGGAGGGGCCGTGGCCCTCGGGCGCGCCAGGACCGAGTGCGCTGGCCGGCACGCCCACGCCCACGGCCGCGCCCGGGCCCGGCGCCCGCACGTGGGCCGGGCACATGAACCGGAATGCGCACGAGCGGCAGGCGGCCCCGGGGCGCGCCGGGTACCCCGGCCCGGCGGCGAGCTGGGCCGCGTCGTCGATCAGGTCGTGCACCCATACGCGCCCCTGCTCCAGCGGCGCCTGGGTGCGCACCGTGGGCAGCTGCGCGGCCGTGCGCGCGCCGAGGTACACGAGCTCGGCCTGGCCGAGGCGGGCAGTGCGCTGCGCTTCGGCACCCGCGGCCGGGTCGGCCACGGCACCGTCCAGGGCCCCGCTGCGGACCGCGAGCTGGTAGAGGCCGAGCTGGGGATCCTCGCGGGCCGCCTGACGGCTCGCGGGGGTGCGCCCGGTCTTGAAGTCGACGACATGCAGCGCGCCCTCGCCGGACCTGTCGAGCCGGTCGATCGTCCCCGCGATGCGCACCGGCACCGGGCCGGAGGTGACCAGCAGGTCGAAGCGCACCTCGCTGCCGATCACCTCCCGGCCCGAGCCCCGATGCCAGGCAAGGAACGCGCCGATCATCTGGTCGAGCTCGGCCCTCTTGAGGGTGCGCTGGTACTGGGCGGGGAACGCGACCGAGCCCCAGATCCCATCGACGTACGCCGCGATGGCGGTCTCCTCGGCGGGCACCTCGCCCCGGGCGATCGCGTCGGCCACCGCGTGCACGATCCGGCCCATCGTGGCGGCCGCTCCGGCGGGGGTACCTGCCTTGACGCGCTTGTCGAGGAACCAGCGCAGGGGACACTCGCGCAGGGCCGCCAAGGACGACGGGGACAGCCGCGCTGGCTCCCCGGCGCTGCCGGCGGGGGCCGCGGCCTCGCTGCCGGTCACCGCCCGCGATCCCCACCAGCGACCCGGCTCGGCCGCCGCCAGGGCACCCAGCGCTCCGCCCGCCCTCGCGCGCTGCGCCAGCGCGGCCAGTCGCAGCACGGCGGCCTGGCGCAGCGCCTCGACCTCGGGATCGGGGGTGCCGTCGGCCCGGACCCGGGTCGGGGCCTGCGCCGCCTCCCGCAGCGCCGCGATGATGCCCTCCCCCGACAGCGGCGAGGCGCTGCGCCCGGGCATCGCGGTCGGCACGGGGCCCAGCTCGCGCAGGAACCGCGAGGCCTGCACCCCTCCGTCGACCAGCTCGCTGACGGCCGTCACGATCAGTCGTGAGCGGGCTCGGGTGCAGGCCACGTACATCAGCCGCCGCTCCTCGGCCAGGAGGTCGGCGTGCGACTGGGGATCCAGGCGCCCGCGGGGCCCGAGCTCCGCGACATGCAGCAGGTCCGAACGCAGGCGGACGTCGGGCCACTGCCCCTCCTGCACGCAGGCGACGACGACCAGCTCCCACTCGAGGCCCTTGGCCCGGTGCGCACTGAGCAGGCGGACCTGATCGCGCTCGGACTCGGTGACCGGCCCTCGCGCCTCCTGGGGCAGGCGCAGCGCGCGCACCTCCGACAGGAAGGCGGCCGTGCCGACGGACCCGTGGCGCTGCGACGGCAGCCGGTTGGCCAGCTCGAACAGGGCCACGAGGGCGTCGAGGTCCCGGTGCGCCGCCGAGCCCGCGCTCGACAGGTCGCCGGCGGTCAGCGCCGCCCGGCGCAGGCGGTCGGGCCAGTCGGTGGCCGTCCACGCCGCCCAGAGCACCTCGCTGACCAGCTGGTCGGCGGCGATCGCCTCCCGCGCGGCGATCACGGCGCGGGCGACGCGACCGAACCCGGCACGCACGGCACCGGGCAGGTCCGCGGCGATCCCCTCGGGCAGCGCCGTGTCGGCCACGGCGGCGGTGAGGAGCACGTCAGCACGCGACGGCGCGGCGTCGTGGACGGCGTGGCGCAGCAGGGATCGGGACAGGGCTCGGATCGACACCGGATCCACCCGCCCCACAGGCCCGGAGAGCAGCCGCCGGCCGACGTCATCGGCGAGCCCGGGGTGGCCCAGGGCCAGGCCGACCACATCGAGGAGCACCCCGACCGCCGGCTCCTCAGCCAGCGGGGTCTCGTCCGGAGGCATCCACACCGGGATTCCCGCGGCCCGCATCGCCCGCGCGAGGGCCGGGCCGTGGATCGCGGGGCTGCGCACGAGGACCGCCATCTGCGACCACCTCAGCGCCGGGCGCCCATCGAGGCCCGCGTGGGCCCGCAGGAGCGTCTCAGCCACCCCCGCGGCCTCCGCGGCTGCGCTGGGGTAGGTGCGCACGTCGACCTGCGCGGGCCGGTCCTGGGCCTGGGGTGTGCGGTGGCGCCTCTGCACCTCGGCCGGCAGCGGCGCCAGCGAGACCGGCCCGAGCACCGCCTGCGCCGCGTCGGCGATCGCCCGCGGGAACCTGCGCGTCGTGGTGAGGACCTGGATGTGCGCGGGGGCGCCCGAGGCATCGGCGAACTCCTGCGGGAAGCGCAGGATGCCCCGTACGTCGGCGCCCCGGAAGCCGTAGATGGCCTGGTCCGGGTCGCCCACGGCCACGACCTGCGCGCCGCCCGTGGCCAGCCCGCGCAGCAGCGAGACCTGCGCCGGGTCGGTGTCCTGGTACTCGTCGACCACGATCAGTCGGTACTGCTCGCGCAGGGCCCGGCCCCGGCGTGGATCGTGGGCGAGCGCCGCGGCCTGGTTGATCAGCTCGGCGTAGTCGATGCTGCCCTCGAACCCCAGCGTGTCGAGGTACTCCTCGAAGAAGCCCCCGAGGGCCGCCCAGACCTCGACGCCCTCGCGGCGGCCGATGGCCGACAGCCGCCTGCCGTCGAGGCCCTGCCCGCGCGCCCGGGCGATCAGGGAGCGCACCTGCTCGGCGATCCCGAGGGTGCCCACGGCCCCCGACAACGACTCCGGCCACACCAGCCGGCCCTCGGCGATCGAGTGGCCGAGCATCTCGCGCAACCGGGCGTCCTGCTCCGCGGCCATGAGCAGCGTCGGCGGGCGGGTGAACGCGTCGGGATCGCCGTGCTGGCGCAGCGCCGCGTAGGCGAACGAGTGGAAGGTGCTGACCAGCGGTGCGGGCCCCCCAGCCAGTCGCTGGCTGATCCGGTCCGCGAGCTCGCCGGCAGCACGGCGACCGAACGTCAGCGCGAGGACCGACTCGGCAGCCAGCGGCTCCTGCGGGTCGGCCAGCCGAGCCACGACCAGCTCGGTCAGGGTGGCCGTCTTGCCCGTGCCCGGCCCGGCAAGGACGAGCAGGTGGCCGCCGCGATGCTCCACGACGGCACGCTGCTGGGCGTCCAGGACCGGGGCAACGGCAGGCGTCGGCGCGCGCCGGTCGAGCCGGACCGTGACGCCCGCCTCCTGCGACCTCGCCGCGCGCTCGCGCCGGTGCTCCGCGCCCGGCCCCGGTGATCCCCGCATGGCACCTCCCCTCGGTGCCCAAGGCAACCACACCCCCCTGACATCCACGCGTGCGCCGGGGCTGCGCCGCGCCATGCCGACGCCCCGTACGCCTGCATGCGACGATCTGCGGGTGACCGCGCAGCCTCCCGACCCCCCGGCGGCTGCCCCCTACCCACCGCGACCCTCGGCCCCCGCCCGGCCCGCCCCAGCCCCCGCCTCGGCTGGGCCCGCCTCGGCGCGGCCGACCTCCGCGCCCCCAGCCCCGGTCGATCGGGACGACACCATCCCTGCCGCCCCCGCCGCCTCCCCCCACCCCGGCCAGCGGACGCACCCAACCCCGGCCGGCGCAGCCCGGCCCCTGTTCACCACCGACACCACCGACCCCGATGCGGCTCCGGCGCCCAGCTGGTCGCCGGCCCCCGGGTCGACGCTGGTGGTCGAGGAGGGCGTGTTCCCCTCCCGCCTGCGCCGCCCGCGCGACATCGTGGGGGCGCTGGCCGCCGTCATCGGCGCGCTGCTGATCGTGCTCATCGCGGTCACCGCGCAGCAGACGACGATCGCCCTGGATGACGACCTCGCCTCCGCGCAGCGTTCCCTGCCGGACTTCCTGTGGGGCCTGCTCAGCGGGCTGGCCGGCCTCGGCGTGGTCATGCTGCCGCTGGTCTCGGCGGTCTCCATGCTGGTCCGTCGACGCGGCCGGCAGCTGCTCGAGTCCTTCGCCGCGATGACCCTGGCGACGATCGCGCTGACCCTGATCTCCACCTTCGTGCGCGACTACGGAGCCGCGGTCCTCTTCGAGGCGCTCACCGGGGCCTCCAAGGGCCAGGAGCTGTCCTACCCGACGAACCCGCTGCTCGGCGGCCTCGTCGCCTTCGTGACCACCGCGCGGCTGATGAGCCGGTCGCGGTGGAACGTGCTCTCCGCCCTGATCATCACCTCCGCGGCCCTGGTCAGCTCGGTCAGCGGCGGCAGCACGGCTGCAGCGCAGGGTGTCAGCGTCCTCGTCGGCGCGGCGATCGGCCTGCTCGTGCGCTACGCGCTGGGCACCCCCACCACCCGGCCCTCGGGCGCGGATGTGGCCTCCACCCTCGTCGCCGGCGGGATCCCGCTGATCATGCTGCGGGCGCGCGGCGGCACGGAGACCGGGCGGCACTACTCCGCGGTCAAGGGTGACGGGGAGCAGCTCGACGTCGTGATCCTCGACCGCGACCTGGAGGGCTCGGGCCTGGCGGCCACCGTGTGGCGGGCGATCCGGCTGCGCGACTCCCCGGACACCCCCGGTGGGCTGTCCATGCGCGCCGGCCTCGATCGAGCCTCGATGATGGCCTACGCGGCCCAGGCCGCGGGGGTGCCCACGCCGCGCCTGGAGATGGCCTCGATGGTCGGCCCCGACTCGGCGCTCCTGGCCTACGAGACCCTCGAGGGCCGCACCGTCATCCCCGGGTCGGGAACCTCCAGCGACCGGCCGTCCCCCGAGGAGCTGGACATGGCCTGGGGGGCGCTGGCGGCCATGCAGCGGCGGTTCCTGGCCCACCAGAACCTGCACGCCGAGAACGTCCGCTACCACGGGGTCGGCACCCACCTGGCCGGCCTGGAGAACGGCATGGTGGCAGCCGGGGACGTGGCCCTGCGCCTGGACATCGCCGAGCTGCTGGTCACCCAGTCCCTGCAGACCGACGTGACCACCACCGTGGCCAGCGCCCGGCGGGTGATCGGCGACGAGGCGGTGCTACGGGCCCTGCCGGTGCTGCAGCGGGTGGCCATGAGCGGGCCCACGAAGGCCGCGCTGCGCGGCAACAAGGAGCTGCTCAACAGCCTGCGCACCGAGCTGCTGCGGGTCAACCCGGCCGTCGACATCGAGCCGATCAACCTCGAGCGGCTCAAGCCGCGGACTGTCATCACGCTCATCCTGGGCAGCGTCGCGCTCTACCTGCTGCTCTCGCAGCTGGCCCAGGTCAACGTCGCCGAGGTGATCGCCACCGCAGACTGGCGCTGGGCCGGGGTGGCGCTGGGCCTGTCGATGGTCACCTACGTCGGCGCAGCCCTGGCCGTCTCGGGCTTCGTGCCCGATCGCCTGCGGTTCTGGCGCACCCTGCAGGCCCAGTTCGCGGCTAGCTTCGCCACGCTGGTCTCCCCGCCGACGCTCGGAGCGGTCGCGGTGAACGCCCGCTACCTCAGCCGCGCCGGCCTGCCCCCCGCCGCCGCCGCGGCCACGATCGGCGTCTCCCAGGTGGCGGCCTTCGTGGTGCACGTGAGCCTGATGCTGGTGGTCGGCATCGCGGCAGGCACCCAGTCGGACCTGCAGTTCAACCCGCCGCGCGGATTCGTCATCGGCATCGGGATCGCGGCGATGATCATCGGCGGGCTGGCCTCGATCTCGCACGTGCGCCGCTGGGCGGCCGACCGGATCCGACCGATGATCGAGCAGGTGATCCCGCGTCTGGCGACGGTGGCCCAGCGCCCGGCCAAGCTGGTCGAGGGCTTCGGCGGGATCCTGATGCTCAACGTCGCCTACTGCCTGTGCCTGGTGGCCTCGGTCCGCGCCTTCAGCGACTCGCTGACCATCGCGGCGATCTCGTTCGTCTACCTGGCCGGCTCCACCCTCGGCCAGGCAGCCCCGACGCCCGGCGGGCTCGGCGTGGTCGAGGCCGCCCTGGCCGCCGGCCTCACCGCGGCCGGCATGGACTCGGCGCTGGCCGTCTCGGCCACGCTGCTGTTCCGGTTCGTGACGTTCTGGCTGCCCACCGTGCCCGGCTGGTTCTCGTTCCGCGACCTGACCAAGCGCGAGCTGCTGTAGGCGGTGTCAGGCTGCTGCGCCTCGTCCGGCCCGCCGGCTGAGCGGACCTCCGCCCCCTTGGGAAGGCGTGACCCGTGGCGGGAACCCGTGCGTGCCGAGCACCGACCCCGAGCGTGGTGGTCAGTAGCTCGGCTTCTCCGGCTCGATCTGGTTGACCCACGCCACGACCCCGCCGCCCACGTGGACCGCGTCGGCGAACCCCGCCGC
Organism: uncultured Actinomycetes bacterium; assembly: GCA_963777855.1. GTDB lineage: Bacteria > Actinomycetota > Actinomycetes > S36-B12 > CAIYMF01 > Prado023. Next base: position 35,381 of record CAVZRW010000014.1, read on the forward strand.
CTTCAGTACCGCCAGCACCTCCGCCGAGCGCACCCCGCTCTTGCAGTGCACGACGATCGGCTGGTCCTGGGGCATGTCGGCCAGCGCGGCGCCGGAGAGGAACTCCCCCTTCGGGATCAGCTGCGCGCCCGGGATGGAGACGATCTCCCACTCGGCGGGCTCACGGACGTCCACCAGGACGAAGTCACGGGCCCCGGCCTCGCGCTCATCGAGCATCTCGGCGAGCTCCGTGACCGAGATCGTCGAGCCCCGGACCGCGTCCGAGGCCTCGTCGGACACGACGCCGCAGAAGGCCTCGTAGTCGATCAGCTCGGTGACGCGTGGGGTTCGGCCCGCACACGGCACAGTCCGGGTCCTTGCGGACCTTCACGGTCGCGGTAGGTCATGTCCAGCGCGTCGTAGATCATGAGCCGGCCCAGCAGCGGCTCGCCGATCCCGGTGAGCAGCTTGATCGCCTCAGTCACCTGGATCGAGCCGATCGACGCGCACAGCACCCCCAGCACGCCGCCCTCGGCGCACGAGGGCACCATGCCCGGCGGCGGGGGCTCCGGGTAGAGGCAGCGGTAGCAGGGCCCGTGCTCGGCCCAGAACACGCTGGCCTGGCCGTCGAACCGGTAGATCGAGCCCCACACGTACGGCTTGCCCAGCAGCACCGCCGCGTCGTTGACCAGGTAGCGCGTGGCGAAGTTGTCGGTGCCGTCGACGATCAGGTCGTACTGGGCGAACAGCTCCATGACGTTGGAGGAGTCCAGGCGCTCCTCGTGCAGGTTCACGGTGACCAGCGGGTTGATCTCGCGCACGCGGTCGCGG
>CAVZRW010000015.1:0-193560 GCA_963777855.1 uncultured Actinomycetes bacterium
ACCCCGCGGTGGCGACACGCGCTCGGTCGTTTCCCGATGTCCGAATGCCTGACCGTCAGCCCGGCTGGGACCCCGTGGCATCCCCGATGCCCACACCTCACCCATGGCCCGCGGTTGCATCGGACTGTCGTTGGGACGGCGAGATGATCTGGCCACAAGGCACTCACGCCCGAGGTTGTCGACTCCACGACCGGCAACGTCGGCGATCCTCCGCCGCGTCCCCTCCACGACGAAGGGCTTCGTCGAGCACCCGGCGACCCCGCAGTGTGGGCACTCGTCGCCCTCGGGCCACTCCGCCCGACCTCCGTGTCAGTGAGCTGACCGCGATCGTCAGTCAAGCCCTCAGGATCTGCGTCACATCGGCTGCGTGCGGACGCGGTGCTGGGGTGGGCATCGCCCGCCCTATAGAGGCGATGTCGAGTGTGGGCGCTTCATCGCGGTTTGCGCGCGTGGAGTCGTCAACTGCCTCGGGTTCGTCGATGCTCGCGCTCGTGGTCGGTGGGCCGCGGATTGGGAGCGAGGGTCGGGCTTGCGAAACGTTGTCCGCTGTTCGGGCCTCAGCGACGGGACCTCGATCGGGCCGGGTGATGATGTCCCGGTGATCGACCCGGACTCGTCGGAGCCGACGCTGTTGGTGCTGCATGCCGTGCGGCTGCTCGGATTCGCCGACGAGGGCCGCGTCGCGGCCCGGTTCGCCCTGGATCGTGGCGAGGTGGTGGAGTCCCTCGAGGACTTCGAGGCGTTCGGCTGGGTGCAGCGGTCCCGGTTCGCCGGCACGGGCGGATGGTCGTTGACCGACGCGGGTCGGGCGCACAACTGCGCCCAGCTCGCGGCCGAGCTCGACGCCGCCGGTGCCCGGCCTGTCGTGGCCGCCACCCTTGAGGCGTTCGAGCCGTTGAACGCCCGGTTCCTGGACGCGGTGACCCGCTGGCAGGTTCACCCGATGCCCGGTGATCCGTTGGCTGCCAACGACCACAGCGAGCCACGGTGGGACGACCGGGTCATCGCCGACCTGGTCGGCCTCGGGTCCGCTCTGGACCGGGTGGGCGCGCCACTGGCGGCGGCGCTGGCCCGCTTCGACGGTTACGCCGCCCGGTATGCCACCTCAGCGGACCGGGTCCGCCGCGGCGAGGCCCGCTGGGTCGATGCGCTGGGCATCGACTCCTGTCACGTGGTGTGGATCCAGCTGCACGAGGACCTGCTCGCCACCCTGGGCGTGGACCGGATCCACAGGTGAAGGCTGCCTGACGTGTCGGTCCCCGGCCAGCGCTGGCCGGCCCGCTGGCCCCGGAGCGAGCCGGCCGGCTGCCCCCGGCAGGGGTGCCGCCAGGGAGTAGGCGGCCGGGTTCGGCGGCTGGCTCGGGGTGCTGATCTGTTGCCGCGGCTGGACGGGACCACTGGAGGGTGAAGTCGGCGGGGGCCGCTACTGCTCGAGCTCTTCGAGGATTGCCGCTGCGTCGGTGTTGCCAGCCGCGGCCAGCCGCGCGAGCTCGTCGTGATCCTCGCGTTCCGAGGCGAGTTCAACGAGTAGGTCCTCGGCGTCGGTGTTGCCTCGCTGAGCCCAGTGGCGCAGGCCATCGGCGTCGCCGACCTCCGCGAGGCCCTGCACCAGCTCGTCCTCCGCGTCGCGATCCTCCCCGGCTTCTGCTGCGACACGCAGCGCGGCGAGCTGCTGGTCGTTCATGGTGACCTCCTCGCCGGCACCGTACGCCGTGCAACGGCCATGAGCCTGACCGATGCTTCGGCGGGTGCAGGATCCAAGAGAAGCGATTGAGGCCGGCGAAGACAACGGGCGGCCGCTCACGACCGTCCCCGGCGGGCTCTCGAGGTCGCGGGACACGCCTGACCCCCTTCGCCGCGAGTCGGGCGTACGTCCTTTCCGGCTCGCGAGTGCGCGTGCGGGGCCTTCGCGCTGCTGGGTGTTTCAGCCGGCGTCTGTGAGTTCGGACTCGATGCTGGCCATGATCGGCGGGTTGTCGTGCTGCAGGGTCCGGCGCACGATGTCTGTGTCGACGAGCAGGTAGCCGTGTGCGATGCGGTTGCGCATCCCCCACATGAGCGGCCATGCGTCGCCGAACAGCCGATCCCGGGTCGGTGTGTCCAGCCGGGCCAGTGCCTCCACCCCAGCGGAAAGCCTCATGCAGACCGCGTCGATCACCAGCTGGTCGGCCAGGTCGCCCTCGGCATGCTGGCGCATCAACGCGAAGTGGGTCCGAGCCTCCCGCAGCGATTCCTCCGGGGTCCGGGTCACAGGGTCACCGCCTCGGCGAGGACCAGGTCGCGCAGGTCCGGGCGCAGGGCCGCCGCGGGGATCAGGTCGACGGGGGCGCCGAGCAGTTCCGACAGGCGTCGTTCCAGCGCGCCGAGCTCCATCAGGCTCATCGGGGTGCCCATGTCGAACAGCAGGTCGATGTCGGACCCGGTCTGCTCGGTGCCCGTGGCGACCGAGCCGAACACCCGCACGTTGCTGCCTCCGGCCTCGTCGATCAGTCCACGGACCTCGCGGGCGTGCTGACGCAGCCGCAGTGCCAGTGGACCGCGGCCGTGGAACCTCAGCAGGCGGGACACCTCGGGCTGGCTGCGCCCGATCAGCGTGGCAATCTGAGCCTGGGTGAGGCCCTGCCGTGCCGCCTCGCGAACGGCGTGCACCAACTCGGCGCGGGCGTCGCGAACAGCCTCGTCGCTGCGCCGGGCTACCTCCGCCAAGTCCCCTGTCATAAGAAGACGATAGCAGGTGCTATGACAGCCCGAAGCGCATCACTTCGGCGCATCCCGACCCGCCTCACAGCGCCGCGAGCTGGGCGCCTTGAGGTAGGCGTCACCGCGCCCACCTAGGGTCACGTGTCACTCGCCGTTTCACTCACATAGTGCCGATGAGCGGGGCACTGCCCTTCTGCACCGCAGTTGCCCATAGAGGGCACCGGGATCAACGCGGCTTGGTCGTCGCCGCCCCGTGCTCCGTCCTCAGTGCCCGGACGGGGGTGAAGCTCAACGCGGTGCAGGCGAGGGCGCACGGTGTCGCGAGCAAGGCAACATTGATCCCCCAAGGAGACCAGCACGCCCATCAACCACACCTGGATGAGCGGGCCGCTCGCGTCGTCCCGCTGACCCATGAGCATGGACCACCACACCCGGGCGTCAGGCGTCGCGTCGGTGCAGCGTGACGGCGGCGGCCATGATGGGGAAGAGGGCGTAGGCCGCGAAACGGCGGGCTGCGGTGGCCTGGCCCCTCATGCTTCGTCGAACGCGACCAAGACCAGGAACACGATCACGCACATCTGCTCGTCGAGGAGTTGCTCTCCGTCAGCCCGTAGGTATCGGGGACGTGAACCCAACTTGTCGTAGTCGACCGTGAGTCCGCCAATTCGTCGCACCCGGTTGCCAGCCATGTCGTATTCAACGCCCATGGTCCCTATGCGGACGATCCGCCTGCCGAGGCGGTCGTAGGCAAGTTCGAGGCCTCCGAACCGCGTTGGTCGGCCGCCGATCTTGTCGTACTCGATCAGGTCCGCCCCGACATGGCGGAGACGGTTCCCTGCCATGTCGTAGTCGAGATCGAGGCGCCCAAGAGTCTTGGGGCGGCTACCGAGCTTGTCGTAGGAGATCTGGAAGTCGCCGATGCGATGGAGACGGTTGCCCGCGCCGCCATAGTCCAACTCGATCCTCACGCCTTCGAGCCTAGTGGCGCGTACCGTCCCGGTCAGCGGCGCGGCACAGCGCCGCCAGTTGGGCGCTTCTGGGCAGGCATTGCAGGGGGCGGTTGGTGCCTACTGATGTTGATGGTGTGCATCGCCGGGCATCTGTTGGTGGGTAGGCTGCTGATCGTGAATCCGTTGGTCCCGACGCCCATGGACGCAGTCGCGTCCTTGGTGGGGCTGGCCGTGACCCTGCTCCTGCTGTCGGTCCTCGCGGCCCTCGTCGTGCGGGTGACCCGCCGACGGCGCGAGGCGCCCACCATGTCGACGAACGAGGTGGACCGGTGATGGCCGAACCAGGCCGTCGTGATCGCGTTCTTCGCGGGTGCGTCCGCGCGTCGTTTCGTGGGCGGGTGGGGAAGTGACTGTCCAGGACACCGGCGACCTGCAGGACATCGGTGCCGCGTCGGGGTCGAATGCCCGGATACTCGTCGGGGTGCTGTGCGCGCTCGCGGTCCTGGCCTGCGTGGCCCTGCCCTGGTTCGGGTGCATTGTGGCGTTCGCGGTGGCGATCCGGTTCGCGGTCCTGGCCCGCCGGGCGGTGGAACCTTCGATGTTCCGGGTCGCGGGGTGGGCGATGCTCGCCCTCGGGCTGGTCAACGTGGCTGTGATCGCGGTCCTCTGGTCGGGGTCTGATCAGGTCGCGTTGACCCGGGAGTCCGTCCTCGGCCTGAACCTGCCGGAGGTCACCGGAGTCGATCCCGACGACTACCGCGCGGGCCTGGCGCTGTCCGGTGAGCAGTTGGCCCAGCGGGAGGCGGAGCTGGCCCGGATCGCCGAGACGAGTCCGGAGGTCACCGCCCAGCTCGACGCCGGCACCAAGCCCGCCGGCGCGGAGCAGCCGACCACGTGCTCGATCGTGCTGTTCGCTCAGAGCGGGTCGACGTCGTGGGTGTACCTGGGCTGCGTTCGTGACCAGGTCGGGTTCTCCTCCCCGGCGATCGTCGAGGGATCCGAGATCACCATCCCGGGCCCGACTGGTACCGAGGGATTGGTGGCAGCCGGGTTTCCCGCCGACGCGGCCACCGGGGTCACCGCCTACGCCACCGCCTTGGCCAACGACTGACGCGCCACGGACAACCCGCGTCTATCCGCGGCACCTCACTGCGGTCACTGCCTCACATGGGGCACCGCGAGACCAGCCACGTCGCTGCAAGAGTCCGAGGTTCCCCAGCTGGCGGGCCGGTGCCGCGCGTAGCATCACGGTGTGCCCGATGACGGGCTCGCCGGCTTCCCGGTGACCCTGCATGGGCCGGTTGTGTGGGGGACATGGATGCCCTCGGGCACGTCAACAACACCGCCTGCTTCCGGTGGTTCGAGTCGGTCAGGATCGGCTACTTCGCCCGAATCGGTTGGGCGGCGGACCTGTCCTGCGCAGAACCACTGGAACGGGAGCCTGGGGTCGCGCGGTCCTGCATGATGCGTGGCGCCGCAACCGGTTCGCATCGGCATGTCGTGCATCTCGTCGCCTCCTTGCCGGGAACTCATCGGTTCGCCACAATTGTGGCCATGAGCATCCAGTCCTTGCGTGAGGTCCGCGACCACTTCAGCGAGGTCGTCGACCGGGTCGAGCGGGAGCACGACCGGGTCACCGTGACGCGAAACGGGCACGCGGCGGCGGTGATCCTCAGCCCGGAGGACCGGCCCAGCTCGAGGAGACCCTCGATGTGCTGTCCGACCCCGATGCGCTGGCCGACATCCGCGAGGCGGATGCCGCCTACCGCCTCGGTGACGTCGTCCGCGGCGTGGACGCCGTGCGTGCCCTGCGACCGTGACCAGCGCGGACCCCTACGGGCTCGTCGTCACGCCACCTTCCGCACGCGCGATCCAGTCCGGGTCGTCCGAGGCCATCGCCGCAGCGGTGATCGAGTGCCTCACCGGGGCGCTCATCAGCGATCCCCGGCGCGTGGGCAAGCCCCTGCGCGGCGACCTTGCCGGCATCCGTTCCGCTCGACGGGGCACCTACCGCGTGCTCTACCGGATCAACGACACCACCCGCGAGGTCATCGTGCTCCGGATCGACCATCGCCGCGACGCCTACCGACCCCGCTGACCGACGGAACTCACGCCAGGATCGCCCGGCCGCTCCCGTCCAGCAGGGCCAGATGCCCCACACCGCCGCCAATCGCGCATGTTGGGGCAGGCATCACCACCCTGTAGGACGCACAGCTCAAGCGCCTGCTGTCACCATGGCGGGTGGGCGACCGCAGCGGTCGCCAGCACCTCACTTCCAGGAGACAGCCTTGAAGCTTCTGCTCACCTCCGCGGGCGTGACGAATGCCAGCATCCGCGATGCGCTCGTCGAGCTCCTGGGCAAGCCGATCGCCGAGTCCACCGCGCTGTGCATCCCCACCGCCCAGTACGGGCATCCGATGGTCGGCCCGGGGGTCAAGGCGTGGCAGTTCATCAGCGGCAACTCCCCGAACCCCATGGTCGACCTGGGCTGGAAGTCTGTCGGCGTGCTGGAGCTGACCGCGCTGCCCAGCCTCGACAAGGAGTCGTGGGTGCCGCTGGTCCGGCAGGCTGATGCCCTGCTCGTCGCGGGCGGCGACGTCCTCTACCTGTGCCACTGGATGCGCGAGTCCGGGCTGGCGGACCTGCTGGCCTCGTTGAGCGAGACCGTGTGGGTGGGGCTCTCCGCCGGGAGCATGGTGCTGACCCCCGCGGTCGGGGACGACTTCATCCAGTGGCGACCCCCCACCGGTGACGAGACCACATTGGGCGTCGTGGACTTCTCCATCTGTCCTCACCTGGCTTCCGACGGCAAGCCAGGCAATTCCATGGCCGAGGCAGAGCACTGGGCAGCCGGTATCTCGAACCCCGCATACGCGATCGACGACCAGACCGCCATCACGGTGGTCGACGGAAACGTCGACATCGTCTCCGAGGGGCACTGGAAGCAGCTCCACCGCGCCTGAGAGGACCCTGGAGACCGCATGCGCCTATCCGCCGCCTAGCGGACGTGCGGCCGCGCCGCTACCCACCACGGCGTGGGCCCGGCCGAGCGTCCGGGTGGCACGCCGAACGTGGAGGACGCGCGGCCCGAACAATCGACGAGTTGGAGCTCCGGGTCCTCACCTACGTGCTCGGTGTCGACCCGGACAGGGGGGATCTCCTCGAGATCCACACCGTGCTCCGGGATCGTCGCGGGCCCTGATCAGCTCGTGAGGCGGTCGGCGTCGAGCCCTGAGCCGCCGCCCGGTCCGCGGGCGAGCACGGGCACCGATGGCACGCGCGGCCGTCCGGGGGAGTCTCAGGGCGCCAACCCGATGAACGAGCGCACTGCTGTCACCTGCCCGGCGCCGTCGACGTCGAACACGTCCACAACGTTGAGCTGGATGTGGCCGTCGACGGTGATCAGCACCTCGGCGGCCACGCTGTCGTCGGTGGCGTGCAGGCGCAGGATGTCGATGGCGATCGTGTCCTGGGTGGCGAAGTTGTGGGCGGTCACGGCCAGGAACGCCTCGCGCCCGGTGACCTCCTGGTTCCAGTCGCGCAGCATCGGGTCCCCGGAGAGCAGGCCGGCGATGGTCTCAAGGTCCTTGGCCGCGTAGGCCGCCAGGAAGCGCCGCGCGATGGCCTCCGTGTCGATGACCGTCATGCGCGCCCACGGTAGGCCATGGCTGGTGTCCGCGGGTCTATCGTGCCGTCATGTTCCCGCCCCCCCAGCTCGGTGCCACACGGTGGAGCGGATCGGCCGAGCTCTGGCTCGATCCGCTGGGCGATGAGGCCCTGCGCAGCGACGCGACGATCGCGATCGACGGGCCCGAGGTCCAGTACACCTGGAGCTATGAGGGCACCCCACACGTGGGCCGTATCGTCCTGCACGGCCCCGACGCGCAGTTCAGCGACACCTGGCACCAGCCCGAGCCCATGCACTGCGCCGCTGTCCCGGGAGCGCGGGGCCTGTTCCAGGTGCTGGGGGCCTACGGCCCTGACGAGGACTGGGGTTGGCGGATCGCCCTGAGCCAGCGCGAGGGTTCCGGGGAGCTCGTGCTGCAGATGACCAACATCACCCCGTGGGGCGAGGAGGTCAGGGCCGTCCGGATGGTGTGCGTCCCGGCTGTGTGAGCGGCCCGGGCCCTCGGCGCCCTCCCGGTGGCCTCGCCCTCGCGGCGCTGCGACGATGGCGACCCACGGCAGAGACCGGTGACAGGTCCCGCGGGGCCGCAGTGACAGCGAGAGGGCACCGACATGGCCTACGAGCACTTCCACGAGTTGGGCAAGCAGCCCTCCGAGGCGACCAGGGCCCTGCGCGCCGAGGTGCGGGCGAGGCTCCCGTTCGACGACGAGCGGGATTTCGCCGAGGCCCATCGCGGCTTCCTGGTGGCCCCCGAGTACCGCCAGATCATGGCCGAGGCCGGCAACGTGGCCTGGGACATGGGTGCGTATGACTTCCTGCTCTCGGGGCAGGACTTCGACTCGATCCACCCCTCGCTGCAGCGCCAGGCCATCCTCAACATGGAGTACGGCCTCTATGAGGTGGTCCCGGGCCGCATCTACCAGGTGCGGGGGTTCGACCTGGCCAACATCTCGTTCATCCGCTCGGAGACCGGCTGGATCGTGTTCGACCCGCTGACGGCCAAGGAGACCGCCGCCGCGGCCCTGGCGCTGGTCAACGAGCACCTCGGGTACCGGCCGGTGGTGGCCCTGGTTTACTCGCACTCGCACGGTGACCACTTCGCGGGCTGCCACGGTGTGGTGGACGTGGAGGACGTGCGCAGCGGCAAGGTGCCTGTGATCGCGCCGGTCGGGTTCCTGGAGCACGCGGTGGCCGAGAACGTCTACGCGGGCAACGCGATGAACCGGCGCATGTTCTACCAGTACGGCTCGCTGCTGGACCGCAGCCCCTTCGGGCACGTCGACCAGGCCATCGGCAAGGGCGTGGCCGCGGGTTCCGCGGGCCTGATCCCGCCGACGATCGACATCGTGGGCGACATCGAGGAGCTCACCATCGACGGCGTGCGCATGGTGTTCCAGAACACCCCGGGCACCGAGGCGCCCGCTGAGATGAACACCTACTTCCCCGACCTCAAGGCGTTCTGGGCCGCGGAGAACATCACCTCCACGATCCACAACATCTACACCCTGCGCGGTGCGCTGGTCCGCGACGCCCTGGAGTGGTCGCGCCAGATCAACAAGGCGCTATACCTGTTCGGTCGCGAGGCCGAGGTGATGTTCACCTCGCACACCTGGCCGCGCTGGGGCAACGAGCGGATCCAGGAGGTGATGCGCGTGCAGCGCGACACCTACGCCCACCTCAACAACGGCGTCATGCACCTGGCCAACCAGGGCGTGACCATCAACGAGATCCACCGCGTGTACACAGTGCCCGAGTCCCTGCAGCAGCAGTGGGCCGCGCGCAGCTACCACGGGTCCGTGGAGCACAACTCCCGCGCGGTGATCAACCGCTACCTCGGGTACTGGGACGGCAACCCGGCCACGCTGATCCCGCTGGGTCCCAAGGAGTCCGCCCCGCTGTACGTCGAGATGATGGGTGGGGCCGAGGCGATCGTCGCCCGCTCCGAGCAGCTGATGGCCGGCGGTGAGTACCTGCTGGCTGTCGAGATCCTCAACAAGCTGGTGTACGCCGAGCCCGAGCACGTGGTCGGCCGACGCCTGCTGGCTGACGCGTTCGAGCAGCTGGGCTACCAGCAGGAGAGCCCGAGCGTGCGCAACAGCTTCCTGGCCGCGGCCCTCGAGCTGCGCTCCGGCATCCCCTCCGGGGTGGCCCCCAGGAGCGCAGTCCCCGACGTGATCCGGGCTCTGAGCACGCTTCAGTTCCTGGACTTCCTGGGCATCCGGCTGGACTCGAGCAAGATCGGTGACGCGTCGTTCGTCTTCAACCTGATCACGCCGGACAACGGCGAGAAGTTCGTGATCGAGCTCAGCAACGGCACCCTGACCAGCCTGGAGGGCTTCACCTCCGACGAGGCGGTCATCACGCTGACGATCAACCGCGCCGACCTGGAGCTGGCGATGATGGGCGTCGAGCCGCTGGTCAAGCAGGTGATGTCCGGGACCGCAACCTTGGAGGGCGACCCGTCGGTGCTGATGGGTCTCGGCGGGATGCTCGCGGACTTCGAGCTGGACTTCCCGATCATGCCGGGCACCGAGTCCCACCACCACGCGGGCCCCGAGGACCCGTTCGCCCAGCGGGACCTCGGCGACAGCAGCGGTGGCTGAGCCCGGGGCTGGGCCCGGCGGCTGATCCGGGGCAGGGTCCCGGGGCAGGGCCTGCGCTCTTGGCCCGCTGGCTGGGCGGTGCTCGGCAGGTGAGCCTCGCTAGGCCGGCGGCGCGGTCGTCTGGCGCACCACGAGCCGCGCGCTGAGTCGGGGCGAGCGCACGGGCCGGTCGGCCACGAGGTCCAGCGCGGCGCGCGCCGCCAGCCGGCCCTTGCCCTCGAGGTCCTGGGCGACGGTGGTCAGTGGGGGGCGCGTGCGGACCGCCTCGGCGATGTCGTCGAAGCCGACGACGGACACCTCACCGGGCACCGCCAGCCCGAGCTGGTCGGCGGCCTCGAGCACGCCGAGCGCGAGCACGTCGGTGACGGCGAAGACCGCGGTCGGGCGTGCGTCGGCCGGCCGGTCGAGCAGGCTGCGCGCGGCCGTCGTCCCCTCGTCCACGGCGTTGTCGGAGGCGTCCACGACGACCAGCCCGGCGTCCGGGACTGCGGCCAGTGCGCGCCGGAAGCCCGCCACCCGCTCGCGGATCCCGATCCGCACGGGCAGCGCGCGGTCGGCGGGCTCGCCCGGGTCCCGGCCGGGCAGCCCCACCGCCCCGAGGCGGCGGTGGCCGAGGCCCAGCAGGTGCTCAGCGACCCGGGCGCCCGCGGCGGCGTTGTCGATGCCCACGAAGGGCACCCCGGCCAGTCGCGGGTGCCCGACGGTGACCAAGGGCAGGCGCCGCTGGCGGACGGCGGCCACGGCCTCGTCGCGCTCGTCCATCGAGACGACGATGAACGCGTCGACCACCGCCCCGCGCACCACCTCGGCCACGTCCCGGGCCTCCGCGGGGACCAGCAGCATCGCCTGCCCCGCAGCCCCGAGCTCGGCAGCCAGGCCGCGCATGAGCGCGACCATTCCGGGGTCGGTGAACGCGTACGACAGCCGCTCGGTGATCAGCACGCCCACGGTGCCCGCGCGGCCCCGGCGCAGAGTCCGCGCGGCGGGGTCCGGGCCCGGGTAGCCGAGCTGCGCGGCGACGGCGAGCACGCGCTCGCGCGTGGCTGCCGAGAGCTGGTCGGGCCGGTTGTAGGCGTTGGAGACCGTCATGCGCGAGACTCCGGCCGCCTCGGCGACGGTGTCGAGCGTGGGTCGGGCCACCCTGGGCACCTCCTCGGGTCGCGGGCCTTGTGATTGCCGGAGTCCGACTGTATCCTTACAGTCTGTATCGATAAAGAAGGCGCTGGCCGATGGACACGCTCATGCTCGCCAACCTGCTCGCCTACGTGGGGGCGGCCATCGGCGTGGTCATGGTCGTGCCGCAGATCGTGCGCATCGTCCGGAACCCGCACCTGGCGGGCGTCTCGCCGTGGACCTGGGCGCTCACGGCGGTGTCCTCGACGCTGTGGCTCACCTATGGCCTGCGCTCGGGCTCCATGCCGCAGATCCCGGGCAACGTGCTGCTGGTCAGCGGCGCTGTGGCGATCGTGCTGTTGGTGCCGGCTGCGTGGAGCCCTCGGCGGCGCGCGCTCGGGTTGGCAGGCGCGTCCGCTGCGCTCCTGCTCGCCTCCACCGCGCTGGCCCCGGAGCAGGTCGGCTTCCTCGCGTTCGGCATCAGCCTGTTCGGCATGTGGCCGCAGGTCTACGAGACCGCGTGGGCCCGCCGAGGCATGGGTCCCTCGGCGATCTCGTTGACCTCGAACGCGCTCAAGATCACCTCACAGGTCTGCTGGCTGAGCTTCGCGATCATGACCTGGGACCTGCCCGTGCTGGCCGGCGGGATCATGGCGCTGTCGACCAACGCCCTGGTGACGGCCGTGGAGCTCAGCCGCCGGCGCGGGGTCGCTGTCGGGCTGACGCCGGCCGTGCGGGAGGCCGTGCCGGTCGCCGCCTGACGGGCTCCACGGCCGGCTCACGTCGAGGAGCCCACCGGAACCGCGACCAGGCTCCGGTCGGGGAGCCCACCGGAACTGCGACCAGGCTCAGGTCGGGGATACGTGGACCGGCGCCTCGCCGGTGGAATCCTCGATGTGGCTGGTCGCGCGTTCGAGCAGCTGGTCGGCCAGGTGCCGCAGGGCGCGCGCCACGGCCAGTTCCTCGCCGATGCGCGGCTCGGGTGGGTCCACCGCCCGGCGGTGGCTGACACCGGTGGCCCGCACCGGCTCGTCGGCCACGAGCAGCGCGACGGCCTCGGTGTCGTCGCCGTCGAACACGCTCACCCGAACGGTCCACTGGTGGGCCGGGCGCGGGGGCGCAGCCTCGGCGGCCTGCTCCTGCGGGTCGGCGGGAGACTCCGGGCTCAGCACGCGCAGCACCGAGCCGGGCCCCGGGTAGAGCAGGGCGGTGTGCCCGTCGTCCCAGCGCACGAGGTAGGGCGGCGACCCATCGCTGCCCCGAACCTCGAGCACCTCGCCGTCTCTGGTCGGCCGGTCCACCTGCTCGCCGGCCATCACGATCCGATCGCCAACCGCGGCCCGCATGGGTCACCTCCGGGGTGTTGCTGGTGGTTCCACTCTGCTCCCACTCGGGCCGGGAGGGAACCGGGGCGCGCGTGTCGCAGCCCAGTTCGTGTGGGCCGATCAGCCGATCAGCACGCCCGGGTTGAGCACCTGCCCGGGATCGAGGGTGCCCTTGACTGCGCGCAGCACGTCGACGCCCAGCGGGCCGATCTCGCGGGCCAGCCAGGGGGCGTGGTCACGGCCGACCGCGTGATGGTGGGTCAGCGTGCCCCCGGCGGCCAGCAGGGCCTCGGTCGCCGCCACCTTCGCGGTGTGCCACTGGGCGCGTGCCTGCGCGGCACCGGGCGCGCGGCGGGCGAGCACGGTCAGGTACAGCGAGGCGCCCGTCGGGTACAGGTGCGACACGTGGCACATCACGATCGGGGCGGTGCCCTGGTCGGCCAGTGAGCCCTCGAGCGCCGCTCGGGCGGCTCTGCGCACCTCGGCCAGGTGCGACCAGGTCGCGGCCGTCTCGAGGGTCTCGACCAGCAGCCCCGCGTCGAGCAGGCTGTCGCGCTGGGTCGGGGCGTCGAAGCGGTGACGGCGCCAGGCCTCCCCGGCTGCTGTGCCCAGCGAGACCGCGCCGGCGGACCGCAGGGCGGCCACCGCCTCGCGCCGGCGCTCCTTGACCGTGCCAGCGCGGCCCTCCCAGCCGACCACGGCGAGGCAGCCCCCCGCGCGCCGGCGTGCCCTGAGGTAGGCGTCCAGGGCGCTGGCCTGCAGCCCACCGCCGCGCAGCGCCAGCTGCACCTCGGTCTCCTGGGGGTCCGAGAGCCTGGCGATGTCCGGCGCCGAGTCCGCGCGCGGACCGTCCTGCACGAGACCGCGCAGCACGCCGATGCCCGCGTCGAGGTCGGGCAGCATCCAGCCCTCGTAGCGGCGCACCTCGGGAGCCGGGCGCACGCGCAGGGTGACCGCGGTGAGGACGCCGAGGGTGCCCTCCGAGCCGACCGCCAGGTGGCGCAGGTCCGGGCCGACGGCGTTGGGGGTGCCGCTGCCGAGGGCCAGGACGCCGCGGGGAGTGGCCATGCGCAGGGCCACGACCATCGCGTCGAACCGGCCGAACCCGGTGGAGGCCTGGCCTGCGGAGCGGGTGGCCGCGTAGCCGCCGAGGGTGGCCCGTGCCCACGACTGTGGGACGTGTCCGAGGGTGAGCCCCTGTGCGGCGAGCAGCGTGTCCGCCTCGGGGCCGGTGGTGCCGGGCAGGAACGTCGCGGTCCGGTCCACCGGGTTGACCTCGACGAGGCCCGACATCCGGCCCAGGTCCAGCACGACAGCCGCGGTGTGGGGGCCAATGACCGGCTCGACGCCGCCGACCACGCTCGTGCCGCCGCCGAGGGGCACGATCGCCAGGCGGTGTGTCTCGGCCGCGCGCAGGACGGCGAGCACCTCGGCCTCGTCGGCCGGGGCGACGATCGCGTCGGGCAGGGCCAGGTCCTGGCCGCTGCGCAGCCGCAGCAGGTCGTCGTAGGAGGAGCCGGCCGCATGGCGCAGGCGCACGATGCGATCGTCGCGCACGTGCTGCTCGCCGACGATCCCGGCCAGGGTTGCGCGGGCGCCGGGGTCGAGGCGGCTCTCCGGGGTGGGCCAGTCGGCCGGGTCGGCGGGCGGAGCAGGGTGCAGCGGGCCGAGCCGGCTGGTCAACCACGCGTGCACGTGGTGGTCGAGCGGCGGCACGGGGGCGTCGGCCCAGCGGGCGAACGGGCGGGTGAGGGCTGCGCTGGTCGTCGGGACCGTGCGAAGGGTCATGCGTTACAGTGTGACATATGATGTCGAGTCGTAACATGGTCGGTGGCTCCGGTCCCGAGACCGATCCCGAGTCTGGCACCGAGCCTGGTCCCAAGTCCGGTCGGTCCCGAGTTCGGCACCGAGCTCGGCACCGAGTTCGGCCCCGCCGCCGCCTCCTCCTCCGCATCCGCCTCCTCCGCATCCGCCTCCGCCTCCTCCGGCGAGGTCGCGCCGGCCACTCAGTCCGCGATCCTGGCCGCTGCGCGGTCGCTGGTCCTCGATGTCGGCTTCCGGCGGACGACCATCGCCGACGTCGCCCGCCGCGCCGGGGTCTCGCGGATGACCATCTACCGCGAGTTCCCCGACCTCGCCGGCATCTGGTCGCGGCTGCTCACCGATGAGCTCGTCGACCTGCTCGACGCCTCCTCGGCCGAGCTCGCGGCGCTGCCCACCGCGCGGGCGCGGATCGTCGGGATCGCCGCCGTGCTCGTGGAGGGCATCACCGCGCACCCGCTCATGCGTCGCGCGCTCGATGTCGACCCCGAGCTGCTGCTGCCGCTCGTCGTCGACCGGTTCGGCTCCACCCAGCGGGCCGCGCTGGAGCGCATCGAGGTCCTGGTGGTCGCCGGTCAGGCTGACGGATCCGTCCGCGCGGGGCTGGATCCCGCAGCTGCCTCGTGCGCGGTGCTGCTGACCACGCAGTCCTTCATCTTCTCCGCGCGAGCCGTGGACACCCGCGCGGACGCCGATGCGGTCCGGGCGCAGCTGACCGACCTGCTCGACCGGTACCTCGCGTCATGACCGCGCCCCGGCCGTCCTCCTCGATGCTCGACGCGACCCGTCGAGTCCGCGACCTCGACGCGCTGGCCGACGGCGAGGTGCTCGACGTCCTGGTCGTCGGCGGCGGGATCACCGGGGTCGGGGTCGCCCTCGACGCCGCCTCCCGCGGGCTGAGCGTGGCCCTTGTCGAGCGGGGCGACCTCGCCGCCGGTACCTCGCGCTGGTCCTCGAAGCTCGTGCACGGGGGTCTGCGCTACCTGGCCACGGGGCAGGTCGCGGTCGCCGCCGAGTCCACGCGCGAGCGCGGGATCCTGGCCACGGCGGTGGCCCCGCACCTGATCCGGCCGCTGGCGTTCCTGACCCCGCTGGGCGCTGCGGGGATGGGTCGGGCGATGGGGACCGCCGCCGCCTCCGCCCAGCTCGGCGCCGACGCCCTGCGGCGCTCGGCCCGCACGCCCTCGGCGCTGTTCCCCCCTCCCCGACGGGTGGAGGTCGCCGAGGTGCTGCGCCTGGTGCCGGGTGTCCGGCGGGCGGGCCTGCGCGGCGGCCTGGTCAACTGGGACGGCCAACTCGAGGACGACGCCCGGCTCGTGGTGGCGGTCGCGCGCACGGCGGCGGCGCACGGTGCCCGGATCCTGACCCGGTGCTCGGCCCTCGATGTGGGGGCCGGCGGGGCCAGCGTCCTGGACCTCGTCAGCGGGGCCCGGCTGGACGTGCGCGCCCGCCGTGTGGTCAACGCGACCGGCGTCTGGGCCGACCGGCTCGACCCGAGCGTCTCTCTGCGGCCCTCGCGTGGCACGCACCTCGTGCTCCCGGCGGCGGCCCTGGGCAACCCGTCCGCGGCCCTCGCGGTTCCCGTGCCGGGCCATCTCGGCCGGGTGCTGTTCAGCCTGCCGCAGCCCGACGGCGTGGTGTTCCTCGGCCTCACCGACGAGCCCGCCGACGACCCCGACCTCGACGCGCGGGCCACCGAGGCTGAGATCGACTTCCTGCTGGACACCTTCTCCGAGGGTCTCGAACGGCCGTTGACCCGGGCGGACCTCCTGGGCACGTACTCCGGGCTGCGGCCCCTCGTTGCGGGCCCGGAGGTGGGCGGGGATGGAGTCGCAGGTGCCTTCCCGGGTCGGTCGGGCTCGGGTGGGGCGGGGACGGGTGGGTCTGGCTCGCGTGGGGTGTACCCGCGAGGAGGTGGTCGGGCGGGTACTGCCGGTTCTGGTCGAGGACGTGCTGGCCGGGCCACGGCCGACCTGTCACGTCGTCACGCGGTGATCAGCCGTGGTCCGGTGATCACCGTGACCGGCGGCAAGCTCACGACCTACCGCCGGATGGCCCAGGACGTGGTCGATCTGCTCACCGACGTGCCCTGCCGCACGCACCAGCTGCCGCTGGTGGGTGCCGGTGGGCTCGATCGCGACGTGGCGGCGGCACTGCCGGCCAGGCTCGTCCGCCGGTTCGGTGACGAGGCCCCCGCTGTGGCAGCGCTGGCCTCGGGAGATCCCGCGCTGCTCGAGCCGGTGGCCGCAGGTGTGCCGTGCCTGGGGGTGGAGGTGCTGTGGGCGGTGACGGCGGAGGGTGCCCTCGGCGCGGCGGATGTCCTCGACGGTCGGCTGCGCCTGGACCTTGTCCCCGCCTGGCGCGCCACCGCCGAGGCTGCGGTGGCCGACCTCGCCGCCCAAGGCCTCGCCGCCCCCGGCTTCGCCCTGGCGGTCCCCACCCCCTGATCCGCACGCCCCCTGGTTCACGCCGAGCTGGCGCCCGGGCGGTGATCCGTGTGGGTTGCACGGGCTCTTGATGGGGTAACCCGCACGGATCCGGGCCGAGCGCCGTCGGCGGGCAAACCACTGCCGCTCGACCCACTCGCCGGTTCCCGCCTCGCCCGGGGTCGCCCCAGGGCCCGCCCCGCCCTGAACCCCCTGACCCGCCGTGCCCAACCCCCGCCCGCCCCATACCTCCCACGACCTGCCCGGACCCACCCGTGCCCTGCCCCGCCCTGCCCTGCCCCGCCCCGGACCCGCCCCGGACCCGCCGCGGACCCCGCCGCGGGCCCCGCCCCGGACCCACGCCCGCGTGCCGGTGGGCGCACCTGCTGCGAGGATCGGGGGCGTGATCGATGTCCCGCGAGCCCAGTTCGAGGAACTCGTGGGCGAGGCGCTCGACCTGATCCCCGCCGAACTGGCGCGCCATGTCAACAACTGCGTGGTACTGGTCGAGGAGGAACCGCCTCCCGGCGACGACGACCTCCTCGGCCTGTACGAGGGAACCCCACTCACCGAACGCGGGGACTGGTACAGCGGCGTGCTTCCGGACACCATCACGATCTTCCGGCTGCCGATCCTCGAGCGATGCCACAGTCACGCGGAGGTGGTCGACGAGGTGCGGATCACGGTGATCCACGAGGTCGCGCACCACTTCGGCATCGAGGACGACCACCTCGACGCCCTCGGCTGGGGGTAGCCCCCGAGGCGCTGCCCGCGCACCCCCCTCGGCCAGGCGGCGCGGATTCGGGCCCCGTCTGCGGGGCGAGAAGCCCACGTGGGCCCCGTCTCGAAGGGAATCCCCTTCGAAACGGGGCCGAAGTCGACGATGGGGAGGGGAGGGGGAGCGGGTCGGCGCGGGGCAGCAGCGGCGCGGATTCGGGATTCGGGCCCCGTCTGCGGGGCGAAGAGGGGAGAACCCCATGTGGGCCCCGTCTCGATGGGAATCCCCTTCGAAAACGGGGCCGAAGTCCGGAAGTGGAGCGGGGAAGTGGAGCGGGGGGCGCGGGGTAGGGGTTCCGGGGAGGGGACCGGGCGGTGATGGGCCTGCTCGCCGGGCCGGCGGGGGCTCGACCTCAATAGGCTGGGAGGGCTGGTCCCGCACCTACCTGGGAGGTTCCCCATGGCCGCCGATCGCCCCAAGGCACTGGCCGTCCTGACCTCGGGGGGTGACTCCCAGGGGATGAACGCCGCCGTGCGTGCCGTGGTCCGCACGGCCATCGCCAATGGCGCCGAGGCCTACGCGGTCTACGAGGGCCTGCAGGGCCTCGTGGATGGCGGTGACCGGATCCGGCGCTTCGAATGGGACTCGGTCGGGTCGATCATGCACCTTGGCGGGACCATCATCGGCACCGCGCGCTCGGCGGACTTCCGCGAGCGGGCCGGGCGGCTGCGGGCCGCGCGCAACCTCGTCGAACGCGGCATCGACCGCCTGGTCGTCATCGGCGGTGACGGCTCGCTGACCGGCACGGACATCTTCCGCCAGGAGTGGCCGGGCCTGCTCGAGGAGCTGGCCGCCACGGGTGAGATCACCGCGGAGCAGGCGCAGGCCCACCGCCAACTGATCATCGCCGGGGCCGTGGGCTCCATCGACAACGACATGGTCGGCACCGACAAGACCATCGGCGCGGACACCGCGATGCACCGCATCATCGAGGCGATCGACTCGCTGTCCTCGACGGCCTCCAGTCACCAGCGCTCGTTCGTCGTCGAGGTGATGGGCCGCCACTGCGGGTACCTGGCGGTGATGTGCGCCATCGCCGGCGGTGCGGACTACGTGCTGATCCCGGAGGTCCGCCCGGGCCCCGGCTGGGAGGACGCGCTGGTCGACCGCCTGGCCGCCGGCAGGGCCGCCGGCCGGCGGGACAACCTGGTGATCGTCGCCGAGGGGGTGGAGGACCGGGCCGGCCAGCCGATCACGAGCATGATGGTCGCCGACCTGCTGACCGAGCGCCTCGGCGAGGACACCCGGGTCACGATCCTGGGCCACGTCCAGCGCGGCGGGGCCCCGAGCGCCTACGACCGCTGGATGCCCACCCTGATGGGCAGGGGCGCAGCCCTCGAGGTGCTCGAGGCCGGCGAGGGCCACGTCTCGCAGCTCATCGGAGTGCACCACAACCGTGTCTCCCGGATGCCGTTGATGGAGGCCGTGGCGCGCACGCGGGCCATCCCCGAGCTGATCGACGCCGGTGACTACGCCGGGGCCATGGAGGCCCGCGGGGCCTCGTTCACGGGCATGGTGCGGGTGTTCGAGGGCATCGCCCAGCCCGAGCCGCAGTTCCCCGGCCAGGGCACCCGGCTGGCGGTCGTGCACATCGGGGGGCTCGCCCCGGGCATGAATGCGGCGGTGCGCGCCGCGGTGCGCTTCGGCGTCTCGCGCGGCCACGAGATGGTCGGCATCGTGGGCGGTCTGCCCGGCCTGCTGGCCGACCGCGTCGAGGACCTCAGCTGGGGCGCGGTCGAGGGCTGGGTGGGCCTGGGCGGCGCCGAGCTGGGCACCAGCCGGACCGTGCCCGGGCCGGGTTCGGCGGCCGAGATCGCGGCCGCCCTGGCCCGCCACCGGATCGACGGCGTCCTGGTGATCGGCGGTCACCGCGCCTACGAGGCGGCCTGGCGGATCGGGTCGGAGCGCGACGCGTTCGCCGGCCTGCGCATCCCGCTGATCTGCCTGCCGGCGACCATCGACAACAACCTCCCCGGCTGGGAGATGACGATCGGGGCCGACACCGCCCTGAACGCCATCGTGGAGGCCGTCGACCGGCTCAAGCAGTCCGCGAGCGCCTCGCACCGCGCGTTCGTCGTGGAGGTGATGGGGCGCCGGTGCGGTTTCCTGGCCGCGCTCGGGGCGCTGTCGGTGGGCGCCGAGGAGCTCTACATCAACGAGATCCCGGTGACCCTCGAGCGGCTCAACGAGGACGTGCGCACCATGGTCGAGGGCTTCCGGGAGGGCCGCAACTTCCACCTGTCGATCCGCAACGAGGAGGCCAGCGCGGGGTACACCACCGAGTTCCTCACCCAGCTGTTCACCGAGGAGTCCGGCGGGCTGTTCGACGTGCGGCCGATGATCCTGGGGCACCTGCAGCAGGGCGGGAACCCGACCGCGTTCGACCGGGTCCACGCCGCGCGCCTGGCCGCCCACTGCATCGACTGGCTGACCGGGCAGGTGCTGGCCGGGCGCTCGGACTGGCACTACGCGGCCTTCGCCGGGGACCGGATGACCTCCGCCCCGCTGGCCCGGATGCACGATGCCTACGACATGGACAACCGTCGCCCGCTCGAGCAGTGGTGGATGGAGCTGCTGCCCACGCTGGACCTGCTCGCCTGGCCGCCGGACGGGTCCGGGGGACCGGGGTCGGTCATCTCCTGACCGCAGGACGCCGCCGCGCCTGTGCGCGCGGGTCAGGCGGTCGGCTGCTGTGCGTCGGCGGCACGCCGGGCCCGGGCGCCGCGCTGGGCGTCCCAGCGCGCGAGCAGGCCTGGCATCTCTGAGTCGACGAACGCGTAGAAGTCGCGCATCTCGGCCAGCCGTGCGCCGGCCGCGGTGGACTCGCCGCCGAGCGCAGCGACGCCGGCGTCGGCCATCTCCGCGATGCGCGTCATGTATCCCTCCTTGACCATCGAGGCCTCGTACCACGCGTCGTCGACGAGGTGGTAGAGGTCGCGCCGTGATCCGGGCACGGGATCGCGGGCCACCAGCCCGAGCTGGCTGAGCAGCCGCACCGCCCCGCTCACGGCGGCCGGGCTCACCTCGAGTCGCTCGCCGAGCTGCGCGGCGGTCAACCCGCGCTCCTCGGCGGCCATGAGTGCCATGAGCACCCGGGCGGGCATCCGGGGGAACCCCAAGGAGGTCAGCAGCAGGGCCATGCGCTCCACGAAGGCGCGTGCGGCGACCTCGTCGCGCACCGGTCGGTCGACCATCACCACCTCCTCTTCCCTCATTTCAGAACCTTGTGAACGATGCTAATCTCGATCTGTGCCCACCGTACCAACTCCGAGCCCCGCACCCGGCCCGAGCACCACGCAGTCCATCCCGGCCGCCCCCATCGCCACCCCGGCGCCCGCCCCCGTCCCCGCCCCGGTCCCCCGCTCCCGGCCACCGCCCCGGCCACCGCCCCGCCCGTGATCGAGCTCGCCGGCGTCACCAAGCGCTTCGGCGCCACGGCTGGCCCTCGACGCGTTCGACCTGCAGGTGACCCCAGGGGAGGTGCACGGTTTCCTCGGACCCAACGGCGCCGGCAAGACCACGACCCTGCGCGTGCTGCTGGGCCTGCTGCGCCACGACTCCGGCACGGTCCGCCTTCTCGGTGGCGACCCGTGGGCGCAGGCCCCGGACCTTCACCGTCGCCTGGCCTACGTGCCGGGGGACGTGAGCCTGTGGCCGAACCTGACCGGCGGCGAGGTGATCGACCTGCTGGGCAACCTGCGCGGTGGCGTGGAGCCCGGGCGGCGCGACGCGCTGCTCGAGCGCTTCGACCTCGACCCCACCAAGAAGGGTCGCGCCTACTCCAAGGGCAACCGGCAGAAGGTCGCGCTGATCGCGGCACTGGCCGCCGACGTGGAGCTGTACCTGTTCGACGAGCCCACCTCCGGCCTGGACCCGCTGATGGAGGCTGAGTTCCGCGACTGCGTCCGGGAGATCCGCGAGCGGGGCGCGACGGTCCTGCTCTCCAGCCACATCCTCGCCGAGGCCGAGTCCCTGTCCGACCGGATCACCATCATCCGTGCCGGGCGCGCGGTGGAGACCGGCACGATGGCCCAGCTGCGCCACCTCACCCGCACGATGGTCACCGCCACCGTGACCTCCTCACCGCACGCGCTGGTCGCAGCACCCGGGGTCTACGACCTGGTCGTCGACGGCCGCCGGGTCAGCGCCGCCGTCGAGACCGCAGCGCTCGGTCCCTTCCTCACCCAGCTCACGGCCCTGGGCGTGGAGTCGCTGACCAGCGCCCCGCCCACCCTCGAGGAGCTGTTCCTGCGCCACTACCAGGAGGCCTGAGATGGCTGCCCCCACCCTGACCGCGCGGCCCCCCGTGCCTGCGCCGCGCACCGCCCGCGCCGGCGGGGAGCTCCTCGGCACCGGGGCGCTGACCCGCCTGGCGCTGCGCCGCGACCGGATCCGGATCCCGGTGTTCCTGGCGATCTTCGCGATGCAGGCTGCTGCCTCCTACACAGCGACCTCGGACCTGTACCCGGACGTCGTCAGCCGGGCCCCGGCAGTCGAGGTCTGGAACACCTCCCCGGCCCTCGTGGCGATGTTCGGCCGGATCTACGACCCCACGTCCGTCGGTGCCCTGGCCACCATCAAGCTGGTCGGCTTCTACGGGGCGATCATCGGCATCGTGCTCGTCTTCCAGGTGGTCCGGCACACCCGTGGCGACGAGGATGCCGGCCGGGTCGAGCTGGTGTCCTCGACGGCCGTCGGGCGCCTGGCCCCGCTGGCCGCGGCCCTGATCGCGGCCACCACCCTGAGCCTGGGGATCGGGGTGGTCTGCGCCCTGGTGATGAGCGCCGTGGGCGCGCCGCTCGCCGGGAGCATCGCGTTCGGGCTGGCCTGGGCCATGGCGGGACTGGTCTTCGCGTGCACCGCGGCGGTCGTGGCCCAGGTGGCCCGGGAAGCCCGCCCGGCCATCGGCCTGGGCGTGGCGCTGGTGCTGGTCGCCTACGTGCTGCGGGCCGTGGGCGACGTGGCCGACGCCGCCCCCGGGGTGGCCTCGTGGTTGAGCCCGATTGGCTGGAGCCAGCAGATCCGCCCGTTCGCCGGGGACCGCCTCTGGGTGGCCCTCATCCCGCTCGCGGCCTCGGCCCTCCTGGTGATGGTCGCCGTCGCGCTGCGCCGCCGCCGCGACCTCGGCGCCGGGCTCCTGCCCGACCGGGCCGGGCCGAGTGGGTCCACGCTGGGCACGCCCGAGGGCCTCGCCTGGCGGCTCAACCGCGGGATGGTGGCCGCCTGGGCCGTCGGGGTCGCCACGATGGGCATGGTCGTCGGCTCGCTGACCGACTCCCTGGACAGCTTCTTCACCGATCCCGCCCAGGCCGAGTGGATCAAGCAGCTCGGCGGTCAGGAGACGCTCACCGACGCGTTCCTGGCCACCGAGCTGAGCCTGATGTCCGTGGCGATCTCCGGGCTGGGCATCGCGATCATCAACCACCTGCGGCGCGAGGAGGCCAGCGGGCGCACGGAGCTGGCCCTCGCCGGGCCCACCTCCCGGTGGCGGTGGGTGGCCTCGGCGACGGTCATCGCGCTGCTCGCCGTGGCAGGCCTCAGCCTGCTGCTGGGGCTGGCCGTCGGGGTCGGGGCGGCAACCTCCACCAGCGACTGGGGTTACGTGGCCACGATGGTGGGGGCCTCGGCCACCAAGATCCCCGCGTCCTGGGTGATCGTCGGCCTGGCCGTGGCGGCCTACGGCCTGGCCCCGCGCCTGGTCCCCGCGGTCTGGGGCTACCTGCTGGCGGCCCTGATCGTCGGGGAGTTCGCCGAGCTGTGGGGCCTCCCCACCTGGCTCGCGGCCCTCTCGCCGTTCACCCATTCCCCGGTGATGCCCGGCGGGGATCTCGAGCCGGGCGCCCTCGTCGGCCTGACGGCCGTGGCCGCGGCGCTGGTGGCAGCCGGCCTCGTCGCGTGGCGGCGCCGGGACCTCTCCGGCTGAGCCCGGGCTGCCGGCCCCGCGACAGGAGCGCGACCGGGGCGAGCCGACCCGCGGCCGCGCGCCCCCACACGGCAATCCACCCTCCCGGCAGGCCACCCGTGACCCGCCGGTGGTTAGATCGCCGGGTCCGCATCGGCGCTGCCCAGGAGGCCCCCGTGATCATGGAGACCGCCACCATCGCGGTGGTGTCCGGCCGCGAGGAGGAGTTCCTCGCCGCCCTCGAGCAGGCCAAGGCCGTGCTCGCCCAGGCGACGGGTTGGCAGGTGATCCACGTCCACCGCGGCATCGAGCGGCCCTCGACGTTCATGCTCGCCATCGGCTGGGAGACCCTCGAGGACCACACCGAGGGCTTCCGCGGCGGCGAGCTGTTCCCCCAGTGGCGCGCCCTCATCGGCCCGTACTTCGCCGAGCCCCCGCAGGTCGAGCACTGGACCCTGCTCTGATCACGCGACCAGACGCCCGCCCCCCTCGCCCCGCACGCTGACCGGAGGCCGCGATGCCCGTCGAGCGCCCGCTGCACGACCTCGGGGCGCTGGAGGCCGCCGGCCTGATGGCGGCCGGCGAGCTGACCAGCGCGCAGCTCGTCGCGCACCTGCTCGCCCGGATCGAGGCCCATGAGCCCGACCTGCACGCGCTGGTCGCGGTGCACCCCCGGGCCCGCGAGCAGGCCCTCGCCTCCGACGCGCGCCGGGCCTCCGGCGCCGCGCTCAGCGCGCTGGACGGCGTCCCGGTGATCATCAAGGACAACATCGAGGCGCTCGGCCTGCCCGGTACCGCCGGGTCCCTGGCCCTGGCCGACAGCCCCGCGCAGCGCGACGCCCCCCTCGTGGTCCGCCTGCGGGAGGCGGGTCTGGTGATCCTGGCCGCCGCGAACCTCTCGGAGTGGGCCAACTTCCGCGGCCGGCACTCCACCAGCGGATGGTCGGCCGTCGGTGGGCTGACAGACAACCCATGGCGCTCGGGTCGCTCGGCGGGCGGATCCTCCTCGGGGTGCGGGGCAGCGCTGGCGGCGCGCTACGCCCCGCTGGCCGTGGGCACCGAGACCGACGGGTCGATCACCTGCCCGGCCTCGCTGTGCGGCGTGGTCGGGCTCAAGCCGACCGTGGGCACGGTGCCCGTCGAGGGCGTCGTGCCGATCGCGAGCAGCCAGGACTCCCCGGGCCCGATGGCCCGCTGCGTGGCCGACGTCGAGGCCCTGATGGCCGTGCTGACCGGCACCCCGGCTGACGCCACGCCGGCCGAGCACGTGCGCCGCTACGTGCTCGGGGCGCCGGCGGCCTGGCTCACCGGAAGCCCGGCGGTCGACGCCCACTTCGCCGACGCGGTGGCCCGGATCGGCGCGGCGGGGATCCGGGTGGTCCCGGTGGAGGTGGCGCCGACCGATGACGCCCAGGACGCCGACGAGGTCACCGTCCTGATCCACGAGATGGCCGACGACCTCGGCGCCTACCTGGCCGCGCGCCCGGGTTCCCGCATGCGGACGATCGCCGACGTCGTGGCCTTCAACGCCGAGCACGCGGAGGATGAGCTGGCCCACTTCGGCCAGGAGTACCTCGAGGCAGCGCTGGCCAGCGGGGGCCGCGCCGCGCCCGAGTACGGCCCGGCGCGCGCCCGCAACCTCGCATGGGCCCATGACCGCGTGCTGGTGGCGGGGTTCGCGCACGGCGTGGACGCACTGGTCTCGCCGGCCTACGGCCCGGCCTGGCGCAGCGACCTCAGCGGGGGCGACGCCTTCAGCGACGGACTGGTCACCTCGCCGGCGGCGATCGCCGGATGGCCGCTGCTCACGGTTCCGATGGGGCTGGTCGACGGGCTGCCGGCGGGCCTGGCCGTGGTCGGGCCGGAGCATGGGGAGCACACCCTGCTGGCGATCGGCGCGGCCCTCGAGGCGGCCCTGGGTCGGGGCGGGCCGCCGCCTGAGGCGGGCAGCCCTCAGGCCTGAGCCGAGCCCCGCGGCGGGGTCCCTCGGCCACATCGCCGCTGCCGCCCGGCGGCGACCTGCTGAGGCGGGGATGCGCCGTGTGGTGGGCATTTCGGGCACCTGTCACGTTCGCCGGGGGGCCTGTTCGCGACGGGACCAACGGATGTGAGACTGGTTACCTTCTGCTTTCCCCATGGCAGGCAGATGAGGCAGGCTGTGAACTGCGCGCCCGCCCGGGGCGCGCACCGGACCCTTGGAGCGCATTTCCGATGACTATCCCCGGACTCGAGAACCCGCCCACCCAGAACAAGAAGCTGCTGGAGTGGGTCGAGCAGGTCGCCGCCCTGGCGCAGCCCGAGCGCATCGAGTGGTGCGACGGCTCCCCGGAGGAGTGGGATCGCCTGACCCAGCTGATGGTCGACGACGGGATGGCCATCCGCCTGAACCCGCAGCTGCGCCCCAACTCGTTCCTCTTCCGCTCGGACCCCTCCGACGTGGCCCGTGTCGAGGACCGCACCTACATCTGCTCCCTCGAGGAGCGCGACGCCGGGCCGACCAACAACTGGCATGACCCGGTCTCGATGCGCACGACCCTCAAGGGACTCTTCGACGGCGCCATGCGGGGGCGCACCATGTACGTCATCCCGTTCTCGATGGGCCCCCTGGGCTCGCCGATCTCGGAGCTGGGCGTGGAGATCACCGACTCCCCGTACGTCGTGGTCAACATGCGGATCATGACCCGCATGGGCCAGGCGGCCCTGGACCTCATCGGCCCGGACGGCGACTTCGTGCCGGCCGTGCACTCCGTCGGGTACCCGCTGGGCGACCGGGACGGCAATGTCCGCCCCGACCTTGCCTGGCCGTGCAACGAGATCAAGTACATCGTGCACTTCCCCGAGACCCGCGAGATCTGGTCCTTCGGCTCCGGCTACGGCGGCAACGCGCTGCTGGGCAAGAAGTGCTTCGCGCTGCGGATCGCCTCTGCCATGGCTCGCGACGAGGGCTGGTTGGCCGAGCACATGCTGATCCTCAAGCTCACCGGTCCCACCGGTGAGGTGAACCACCTCGCCGCGGCGTTCCCGAGCGCCTGTGGCAAGACGAACCTCGCCATGCTCGAGCCGAGCGTCCCGGGCTGGAAGGTCGAGACCGTCGGCGACGACATCTGCTGGATGCGCTACGGAGAGGACGGCCGCCTGCACGCGATCAACCCCGAGGCCGGCTTCTTCGGCGTCGCACCGGGCACGTCGATGAAGACCAACGCCAACGCGATGCGCACGATGTGGGGCAACTCGATCTTCACGAACGTCGCGCTGACCGACGACGGCGACATCTGGTGGGAGGGCATGACCGACGAGAAGCCCGCGCACCTGATCGACTGGAAGGGCAACGACTGGACCCCGGAGTCCAGGGAGGTCTCGAGTCATCCGAACAGCCGGTTCACCACGCCTGCCTCCCAGTGCCCGATCATCGCTGACAACTGGGAGGACCCGGCGGGCGTGGCCATCGATGCGATCCTCTTCGGCGGCCGCCGGGCGACCAACGTCCCGCTGGTCACCGAGGCGCGCGACTGGGAGCACGGCGTCTTCATCGGCGCCACGGTCTCCTCGGAGATGACCGCCGCAGCCGTGGGTGGCCTGGGCCAGCTGCGTCGCGACCCGTTCGCGATGCTGCCGTTCTGCGGCTACAACATGGCCGACTACTGGGGCCACTGGCTCAAGGTGGGTGCCGCGACGACACCGGAGAAGCTGCCCCGGGTCTACCAGGTCAACTGGTTCCGCAAGGACGCCGACGGCAAGTTCATCTGGCCGGGCTTCGGTGAGAACAGCCGCGTGCTCGCCTGGATCATCGACCGCGTCAACGGGGTCGGCGCCGGGGTGGAGACCCCGATCGGCATCGCACCGGCGCCGGGGGCCCTGTTCCTCGACGGGTTGGACCTCACCGACGAGGAGCTGACCGAGCTGTTCGCCGTGGACCCGACCAGCTGGCTCTCGGAGTGCATCCTCACCGAGGAGTACTTCGGACAGTTCGGCGACGCGGTTCCCGCCGAGATGTACGCCCAGCTCGCGGTCCTCCGCGAACACCTCGAGTCCCAAACAAAGTAACCCCCCACCCCCAACCCCACCCGCCCCCCGGCGCCGCGGCGATTTCGGCCCCGTTTCGATGGCGAGATCCATCGAGACGGGGCCGCATCGCGTTCCGGGCCCCCTGAACGGGGCCCGAGTCGCGTGCTCGGCGCGGGGGAGGGGAGCGGGCGGCGAGGTGTGGGGCTGGGGTGGCAGGATCGGCTCTCATGGATGCCCATCCGATTGACCTGCGCGGCCGCGACCTGCTGCGGGAGGCCGACTTCACCCGAGCAGAGCTCGATGCCCTCATCGGGCTCGCCGCGGACCTCAAGGCCGAGCGGCGCGCGGGCGCTGAGCGTCGACGGCTCGAGGGGCGCGTGATCGCGCTCATCTTCGAGAAGACGTCCACCCGCACACGGTGCGCCTTCGAGGTTGCGGCCTACCACCAGGGGGCGAACGTGACCTACCTGGACCCGGTCTCCTCGCAGATCGGGCACAAGGAGTCCGTGGCCGACACCGCCGCGGTGCTGGCCGGGATGTTCGACGCCATCGAGTTCCGCGGCGCCGAGCAGGCGACGGTCGAGGCCCTGGCGGCCGGGTCGGACGTGCCGGTCTACAACGGCCTGACCGAGCTGTGGCACCCGACCCAGATGCTGGCCGACTTCCTCACGATGCGCGAGCACGCCGGCGGTGCGCCCTGGTCGGACCTGTCGCTGGCCTACGTCGGCGACGCCCGCTTCAACATGGGCAACTCGATGCTCGTGATGGGCGCGATCATGGGCGCCGACGTGCGCATCGTCGCCCCGCGCAGCCTGTGGCCCTCAGCCGACGTGCAGGCCCTGGCCCGCTCGCGCGCGGAGCTCAGCGGGGCCCGCGTGCTGCTCACCGAGGATCCGCAGGAGGGCGTGGCCGGCGCGCAGTTCGTGCACACCGACGTATGGGTGTCGATGGGCGAGCCCAAGGAGGCCTGGGACTCCCGGGTCGAGCTGCTCACCCCCTACCGCGTGGACTCGGCGCTGATGGCCGCCACGGGCCGCGCTGACGCCCGGTTCATGCACTGCCTGCCGGCCTACCACGACACCAGCACCTCGATCGGCCGCGAGGTCGCCGCCCGCTTCGGCCTCACCGACGGGGTCGAGGTCACCGACGAGGTGTTCGGCTCCCCAGCCAGCATCGTGTTCCCGCAGGCACACAACCGGATGCACACCATCAAGGCCCTGATGGTGGCCACCCTGGCAGGCTGACGTCACCCTGCGGCCGGCCCCGCCCCGGGGCGACCAGTGCACATGCAACGACGCCCGATCCCCAAGGGGACGGGCGTCGTCGTGGTCTGGCTCAGGCGAAGCCCAGGGCCGGAGGGGCCACCGCGCGGGCGATCTCGTCGGCGGCGGCCGCGGCACCCTCGCCGCGCTGGCGGGGGAAGTTCGTGATCTCGATGCGCAGGTAGACCCGCTCGCGCTCCTCCTCGGTCATCCCGCCCCAGACGCCGTACGGCTCCCGGGCGCGGATGGCGTAGTCCGCGCAGTCGACGCGCACGTCGCATCGGGCGCACACGGACTTCGCCGCCCGGTCCCTGCGCAACCGTGCCAGGCCTCTCTCGTTCTGCGGGTGGAAGAACAGGTCCTGGTCGGCCCCCCGACAGGCGCCCACCTCCTGCCACTCCCAGGTCGCATCCATCGGCACCTGGGAAAGCGGCTGCTGCGGCATTGCTCCTCCGATCCGGGCAAGCGGGCCCATCCGTGTGGCGGTGGCGTGCAGTGGTGCGAGGCGGCGCAGGTCCCCCCGCAGGGCGGGCGTCGTGATGTCCCGGTTTCGCCTCGGGGTGAACGTCACGCTACTCACCGTGAGTCCCGATGTTATCCAACGAACGGATGGAAATCCAGAGGATCATCTGTACTAATCCATCACTCTGGGTTCCAGCTGCGCGATAAGGCTCGTGATGGATCGCCCGTGCAGCAGCCGAGGTGCGTCGCTGGCTCTTGACAGAGCGTCACCAGTATGTACTCGCGTGTTCATGTCCTCGTCATGCGGGCCTTCGGTCACGGATCGTGAGGGGGCTACCATCGGCGCATGCCTGCCGATCTCGATCCCCTGGACGCCCCGGACCTCTCCGGCGGCCTGGACCTGCTCGAGAGGACCGAGAACACCGATGGCTCGGGCGATCACGAGCGT
The DNA here is from genome assembly GCA_963777855.1 of uncultured Actinomycetes bacterium. Taxonomy (GTDB): domain Bacteria; phylum Actinomycetota; class Actinomycetes; order S36-B12; family CAIYMF01; genus Prado023. Next base: position 29,424 of record CAVZRW010000015.1, read on the forward strand.
TTCGCCCACTACGTGCAGAAGGACAAGATCGTCGAGAGCGCGGTCCTCGGCACCCCTGTTCGGGCCCTGTGCGGGAAGGTCTGGGTGCCGGGCCGCGATCCCTCCAAGTTCCCGGTATGCCCGGATTGCCTGAAGATCTACCAGAGCCTGCGCGGCGGAGCCTGACGGGCTGTCACCGCGCACCGCGGGCTCGACCGGTGGCAGGGCCGGCGATTGGCCGGGCGCAGGCCCGCAGGCGCGACCCGGCAGCAATGCGCACCAGTGCCCGGAGGTCGCCCGCTGACGGGTCACGCAATGCGCACCGGTGCCCGGGGGCCGGCCCGCTGACGGGTCGCCCAACGCGCACCGATGTCCGGGGGGTCGCCCGCAGATGGGCCGTCAAGGGCTGCCCAGCAGGGCGATAAGCCAGCCCCCACCCGGCGCGGGCTCCCGGGAGGTGCCACTGCGTGATGTCATCATCGCCGTGGGTGAGGAGCACGCGCGAAGGGGCTTGTCATGGGCACGGTGGGTCGAGGTCGGCGGTCAACGGGTGGGCAGGCAACGGGCGCGATGCCGGGCGGGCAGACCGCGGGCGGGCAGACCACCGGCAGGGCCAGGGCGCTGTGCGCGCTCGCCGGACTACTCGCGAGCCTCCTGGGCCCCGCACTGCCCGCGCAGGCCGCTGACCCCGCTCCGCCGGTCCGTCCGCTGGTGACCGGGTGGATGCCGAGCTGGTCGACCACGGGGAGCCTGGCCGCAGTCCAGGCCAACGAGGACCTCTTCTCCGAGGCGTCGCCGTTCTGGTACACGGCCCGCGCCTCGGGCGGCTCCACCACCGTCTCGACCACGATGAGCGCGGCCACCCGTGCGAACGTGGTCTCCAGCCTGCAGTCCCGCGGGATCGCGGTCATCCCCTCCGTGGCCGACGGCTCATCAGCACGCGCGATGGCCTCCGTGCTGAAGTCCGCGTCGGCGCGGGCCCGCCACGTGGCCCAGCTCGTGGCCCTCGTGGACGCCAACGGCTACGACGGCATCGAGCTGGACTACGAGAAGTTCGCGTTCTCCGACGGGGCCTCCACCTGGGCCGCAACCCGACCGGCGTGGATCACCTTCATCGCGGAGCTGGCCCGGGCGCTGCACGCCGGGGGCCACCGCCTGGCGGTGGCCGTGCCGCCGATGTACAACGGCCTGCGCCAGGGGTCCAGCGGGTACTGGGTCTACGACTACGCCGGGATGGCGCCCCACGTGGACTCGCTGCGGATCATGACCTACGACTACTCGGTCTCGCGGCCGGGCCCGATCGCGCCGCTGTCGTTCCTGCACCGGACCCTGGGCTACGCGGTCACCGCCTTCCCGGCCTCGAGGATCCGGATGGGGGTGCCCGCCTATGGTCGGCTCTGGACCGCGCGACGGGCCGACGGCAGCCTCTCGGTGAGTGGCACGTGCCCGGTCGGTGGACTGCCCAGCGCGTCGAGCTTCACGACCGACGCGGCCAGCACGTACCTGGCGTCGGTGGCCGGTGGCGAGCCCACGTACCGCTGGGACGCGGCGACCGGTGAGACGGTGGCGACGTTCCGCAAGACGTACCGGGGCAAGAAGGTCGACGGCACCGCCACCTCGTGCACCGCCGACCACGTGGCCTGGTTCGTCGACGCACGCGGTGTCGCCGCCCGCATGCCTTTGATCGAGCAGTACGGCCTGGCCGGTGCCGCGTTCTGGCACCTGGGCGGAGTCGATGCGGACTCGTGGGCCGCCGTGCGCGCGTACGCCGAGTCGGTGGCCCCCTCCCCGACCTCGGTGCGGGTCTCGGCGCCCCGGTCGGTCCTGGCCGGGACGCCGGTGACTGTCTCGGCCCAGGTCACCTCGGCCGCGGCCGTGGAGGAGGGGACCGCGGTCCGCATCCAGCGCCGGGCGTACGGCAGCCCGACCTGGCGGACGGTGGGCACGGCGCGGACAGACGCCGAGGGTCGTGCCTCGATCGAGGTCCCGGGCCTGTCGACCACGACCAACTGGCGGGCCCGTGTCGAGCCCACCGCCGCGCGCCTGGCGGGCGTGGACACCGACTACACGACGGTCGCGCCCAAGGTCGCGGTGACGGCCTCCACGCGCAAGCCGGCGCCGAAGCAGGAGGTCACGCTCACGGTCCGGGTGACCCCGGCGCGCACCGGCCTGACCGTGCACCGCCAGATGCGCGTCGACGGGCGCTGGCGCACGCTCGCGACCGCCACGTCGAAGGCGGGGCGCGCGAGCTTCACCTTCCGCTGGATGAGCGGCGACGGGTCGCGCACCTACCGCATCACCACCGCGAAGAAGGCCGGTCTGGTCGCCGGCGCCTCCCCCACCTTCACCCTGACAACCCGCTGACCCCACCAGCGCCCCCCTCCGCAAACCCTCCCCCTCCTCCCGGACCCTCCGACAAGGGCAGGATCCTCCGCGGCGCAGCGGAGGTCCTTGCCCATGCCGGAGGGTTTGCCGCCCGGGCCGGGCCCGGGTGGGGTGGGGTGGGGTCAGGGGAGACTGGCAGCGGGGAGGCTGGCAGCGGGGAGGACGAACCACTGCAGGTGGGCCAGCTCCTCGTCGAGCTGCGCCTGCGGGCCGTGCTCACGGGCGACGGCGGCCTCCAGGATCGCTCGGCCCTCGCGCAGGTGCTCGGCGAGCACCTCCTCGCCGGCGCGGTCGTCGTGGCGGGGGTGCACCAGCTCACCGGACTCGTCGTAGTGCAGGTCGCCCAGGCGCAGGGGCGGCTCGACCGGGCCATCGCGGTGCAGCCACCGACCGCTGGCGATGTCGAAGCGGTAGTCCTCGAGCAGCGCCCAGCCGTGGCTGGCCAGCAGGTCGACGGCCTCGACGAGGTAGGCGAACACCGCCTCCGAGATGAAGTAGTTGAAGTTGACCCGCACCCAGCCCGGCTTGATGCCCTCGCACCCGGCGGTGATCTGCGACTCGTACTCCGCCGAGCGGGCCAGGTCGATGCCCAGCAGGCGGTGGCCGTAGGGCCCGGCGCACGAGCAGCCCCCACGGGCCTGGATCCCGAAGAGGTCGTTGAGCATCGCCACCACGGCGTTGTGGTGCACGTAGCGGCCGTCCGGGGCGCGCACCGTGAACGAGACGATGGACAGCCGCTCGGCCTCAGGGTTGCCGAGCATGTCGAGCGCCGGGTTCGTCGCCCAGGCCGCCACTGCCCGGCCGACCAGGTCCTCCTCGTGGGCGCGGATGGTCACGGTGCCCACGGCCCGCTTGAGGTCGAACACGAGGCCCGCACGGATCGACTCGACGATCGCCGGGGTGCCTCCCTCCTCGCGGTGCTCGGGATCCGCGAGGTAGCGGTGCTCGGTGGGGCTGACGTAGGCCACCGTGCCCCCGCCCACGACCACCGGCACCCGGTTGGTCATCAGGGCGCGGCGCATCAGCAGCAGGCCCGGCGTGCCCGGCCCGCCGATGAACTTGTGCGGGGAGAGCACCACCGCGTCCTTGGCCGCGGCCGGGTCGCCGCCCGGGTTCATGTCGATGTCGATGTAGGGCGCGCCCGCGGCGTAGTCCCAGAACGACAGGGCGCCGTGGGCGTGCAGCAGCCGGGTGATCGCCACGGTGTCCGAGAGGATCCCGGTCACGTTGGAGGCGGCGCTGAAGCTGCCGATCCGCAGCGGCCGGTGGGCGTACCGGACCAGCTCGGCGGCCAGCCGCCCGGTGTCGATGTGCCCGTCGGGATCCTCCGGGATCAGCACCACGTCGGCGATCGACTCCCGCCAGGGCAGCTCGTTGCTGTGGTGCTCGAACGGGCCGATGAACACCACGGGCCGCTCGTCGGCGGGTATGTGGGCGCTCAGGCCGTACCGGTCGTCGAGGTCGGCCGGGATGCGCAGGTTGAGGATGCCGATCAGAGTGTTGATCGCGCCCGTGGTGCCCGACCCGGTGAAGACGACCGCGGTCGACTCGTCGCCGTTGACGCACTCGCGGATGATCCGCCGGGCGTCCTCGCGCAGCCGCGTGGTCTGCAGGCCGGTGCCGCTGGACTCGGTGTGCGTGTTGGCGTAGCGCGGCAGCACCTCGTCGCGGATCACATCCTCGAGGAAGTCCAGCGCGCGACCACTGGCGGTGTAGTCGGCGTAGGTGACCCGGCGCCGGCCGTAGGGGCCGTCCATGACCTGGTCGTCGCCGATCACCCCGGCCCGGATCCGGGCCAGCAGCGGCGGCTCGGGCAGCCCCTGGGAGCGCGGCGGGATCTCGACCATCAGCGCATTCCTCTCGTCATGGCGCCCACGAGGTGGTCCTGGTGGTAGGTCAGCAGGTCGTAGATCAGCAGCAGGGGCAGCCGCGGATCGTCCTCGGCGAGGTCGCCCGGGTCGTCGGGGCCGTCGTCGGTGAGCCCCAGCCGACTGCCGAGCACCAGGCGCATGTCGTTGAGCGCGGCCAGCCAGGCCTGGGCCTCCTCGGTGCTCAGCTGGGTGGGGTTGGGCCGGCCCAGGGTCGCTCTGGCCTGGGCCAGGTTGGCCAGCTTGGTGGCGCGCAGGTCGTGCTGGGTGTAGCGGCGGAACTCGGCGGAGGCCTCCTCGTCGTCGAGGTAGGCGTCGGGGAACAGCCGGGCCAGCGCAGGGTCCGTGGGGCGCGTCGCGCTCGGGTCGATCCCGACGAACTCGGCGAGTGGGTCGACGGGCCGGTCGGGTGCCGGTGGGGCCAGCATGGTGGCCAACTGGTCGAGGATGTCGCGCAGCAGTCCGCGCTCGCCGTCGTCGAAGTGCAGCCAGATCTGGCCGTGCCGGTTGCGCCGGAAGCCGGTGCGGTCGATCAGGCCCATCAGGAGTCCCTCGAGGCGGTGGCCCACAGCCCGTAGGAGTGCATGGCCGTGACGTCGCGCTCCATCTCCTCGCGGCTGCCCGCGGACACCACGGCGCGGCCCTCCTCGTGCACGTCGAGCATGAGCTTCTCGGCCTTCGCGCGGGTGTACCCGAAGTAGGTCATGAACACGTAGGTCACGTAGGACATCAGGTTCACGGGGTCGTTCCAGACGATGGTCACCCATGGGGTCTCGAGGTCCGCGCGCTCGGCGACCTCGACCTCCTCGACCGGGGCGATGCTCACGGGCCCCATGGTCGCACCCCGCGGCCCGCGATCGCCAAGCCACTCAGCCCGCGGTGACCCGCTGCGGGGTCGCCTGCTCCCGGACCGCCGTGGCACGCGGGCGCCCGGCGCACCCCCTCACGAGACCGGGTCCATGGACCCTGTTCCCGACCGAGTGCCGAGGCGTTCCATGGAGGTGTCGGGCGATGCGCGGCAGGGAGCCGCGCCGTGCGTCGGCACCGCTGGAGGCGTCATGGCCGACCGTCAGAGGTCGGGGGCCGTCGCCGACGCCGCGGCGGGCACGACCCGGACGGGTCGACCCCGCTGGGTCGACCCCGCCCTCGCAGGTGCGGCGACCCTGGCAGTGTGCCTGGTCGGCGTCACCCGGCCCGCCTGGTCGGGCGACGAGGCGGCGACGGTGCTCATCCTGCGCCGAACCGGGTCCCAGTTCTGGGCGGCTGTGCGCCATGACCCCGCCCTCGCGGCCTACTACCTGGTGATGAAGCCCATCGCAGCCGCCTCGACGGGTCCGTTGGCGATGCGGCTGCCCTCGGCGGTGGCCGTGGCAGTCGCCGCCGCCGTGCTGTACGGGATGGTCCGGCGTGCCTCAGGCCCCCGGATGGCCGCCGTCAGCGTCGCTGCGCTGGCACTGATGCCCGCGGCCTGCCGCTACGCACAGGACGCGCGGCCCTACGCCCTTGCCATGCTCGGGGCGACGACCACGGTGTGGTGCTGGTGGATGGTCGTCGAGACAGGTGGGCGCAGGTGGCAGTTCGGCCTCTGGCTGGCCCTCGTGCTCACCGGGCTGATCCACGCCTTCGCCCTGCTCATCTGCGTCCCCCTGCTGCTCACGCTGCAGATGCTCCCGGCGGACGTCCGCAGGGGAGCGCGCCACCGGACCGCGGCTCCGATGCTCGGCGCCGGAGTCGTCCTGGCCCCCTTCCTGCTCTTCATCGCGGGTCGGGCTGTGGGGCAGCCCGACCCGCCCGCCGTCACCGTGCTGAACGTCGCCGAGGTCTGGGGCCGGCTGCCCGTGGCCGTGCTGAAGCCCCCGCTGTCTGTTGCTGCCGCGGCGATGGTCCTCGTGCTCGGTGGTCTCGGGGTGGCGCTCATGAGCCGGGGCGGCCGTGCGAGCCGGTCGACGTTCGCCCATGTTCCGATGACGTGGCTCGTGCTCCCGCCGACGCTCCTGATCGCGCTCCAGCTCGTGCTCGGCGTACCCGGGCTGGTCACCCGGTACTGGCTGATCTGCCTGCCTGCCCTGGCCATCGGGGTGGCGTGCGCCCTGACCTGGCCTCGCCCGGGGTGGCGCGTGCCCATCATCGGGCTCGCCGCGCTCGCCCTGCTCGTGGCACCGACCCAGGCTGCGATCCGGGGGGACGACGGTCACGTGGGCAAGCGGTGGGCGGCCCTCGCCGAGGTGCTCCAGGAGCCCGTGCTGCGCGACGTTCCCCTGCTCATCCGGGGGTTCAGCCAGCGGGGCCTGGGGGCCAGTGCGCCGGACCTGGCGCCCGAGCGGACCCCCCTCAACGGTGAGCCCGGGCCAAGCGGCCGGATCAGCCCGATCCCGTACGGACCGGGGACCGCCCAGTTCTCCGCGCTCGTGGCGGGTCCCGGACCTGTGCTGGTCTACGAGCAGCGCGCGGGTGGGGCAGGAGCAGAGCCTCAGGCGTCCGAGTTCCGGCAGGACGCACTGGTCACCTTCAGCGAGCCGCTGCTGCTCTGCGGCTGGTTCGGCGATGCGCTGGGATTGTTCGCCAGGCCGGACGCTCCGCCGGCGGCGGGCCTGGTCGAGGGCGCGAGCCGCGCTCTCGAGGCGGTCGACCCCGAGCAGGTCGCGTGCAGACCACTCAGCCCGCGGTGACCCACTCCGGGGTCCGCTCGACCAGGCGGACCTCGGGGCCCAGGAAGCGCCGGCCCAGGCGCGCGAACGGCTCGGGGTCGCCGGTCGACAGGAACCGGTGCACCGGGTCCGGCGCGTCGGACGAGCGGGCCAGGCCGTGCGCGGTCAACGTGCGGTAGACGTCCTTGGCTGTCTCCTCGGCTGAGGAGACCAGGGTCACGTCGTCGCCACAGACGTAGGAGATGACGCCCGTGAGCAGCGGGTAGTGGGTGCAGCCCAGCACGAGGGTGTCGATGCCCTGGCTGAGCAGCGGGTCGAGGTACTCGTGGGCCACCGCGATGATCTCCTCGCCGGTGACCACCCCGGACTCCACGAAGTCCACGAACCGGGGGCAGGCCGCCGAGCTGATCACCAGGTCCGGGGCGGCGGCGAAGGCGTCCTCGTAGGCGCCGCTGGTGACGGTGGCCACGGTGCCGATGACCCCGATCCGGCCGTCGCGGGTGGCCCGCACGGCCCGGCGCACGGCGGGCTTGATCACCTCGACGACCGGCACGGGGTAGCGCTCGCGCGCATCGCGCAGCACTGCGGCCGAGGCGGAGTTGCACGCGATCACCAGCGCCTTCACGCCCGAGTCGACGAGGTGGTCCATGACGTCGAGGGCGAAGGCCCGGACCTGCGCGATGGGCCGCGGGCCGTACGGACCGCGGGCGGTGTCGCCCACGTAGAGCACCGCCTCGTCGGGCAGCTGGTCGATGATCGAGCGGGCGACGGTCAGCCCGCCCACACCGCTGTCGAAGACCCCGATGGGCGCCTCGGGATTGCCGACCCCCGGACCGCCCACCGACGCTGTGACCGACATGGCACGCATTCTCCCCGCCGCGCCGGTCGCGTGTCGCCCGCGCCCGGTTAGGGTGGCGCCCAGCGTGTCGGGGAGGCCCGACCGGAGGGGAGGTCCGCGTGCGCCTGACCGTCGTCGGCTGCTCGGGGTCGTTCCCGGGGCCGGCCTCCCCGGCCTCCTGCTACCTGGTCGAGCATGCGGGCGCCCGGGTCGTGCTCGACCTGGGCAACGGGGCGCTGGGCCCGTTGGCCGCCCACGCCGACCTGCGCAGCCTCGACGCGGTCCTGCTCTCGCACCTGCACGCCGATCACTGCCTGGACCTGACCAGCATGTACGTGGCGCGTCGCTACCACCCCGACGGCCCGCCCGCCGAGCCCCTGGCGGTGTACGGCCCGGCCGGGACCGACCGGAGGATCGCCGATGCCTACCGCGCGGGTCCCCACGACCCCGACGGGGCGATGGCCCTGGTGTTCCGCTTCGTGGACCACTCGGCCGACCCCGTGCGCATCGGCCCGTTCACGGTGAGCGTGGCGCGGGTGGCCCATCCGGTGCCCGCGTACGCCATCCGGGTCGAGGCCGGTGGGCGCTGTGTGGTCTACAGCGGCGACACCGGGCCGACGCCCGCCCTGGTGGAGCTGGCCCGCGGGGCTGACCTGGCCCTGTTCGAGGCCTCGTTCCTGACCGGGCCGGGCAACCCGCAGAACCTGCACATGACCGGCCGGCAGGCCGCTGAGCACGCGCAGGAGGCCGGGGTGGGCCGGCTGCTGCTGACCCACCTGGTCTCATGGAACGATCCGCAGGCGACGTTGGCCGAGGGGCGCAGCGCGTTCGACGGGGAGCTGGCCCTGGCCACTCCCGGGATGGTGGTGGACCTGTGACCCGATCTGATGGACGCGCCCCGGAGCAGCTGCGCGAGGTGACGTTCCAGCGCGGCTGGCTCGACCACGCGGAGGGCTCGTGCCTGGTGTCGTTCGGGGCCACGCGGGTGCTCTGCGCGGCCTCGTTCACCGAGGGCGTCCCGCGCTGGAAGAGGGGCTCGGGCTCCGGCTGGGTCACCGCCGAGTACGCCATGCTGCCGCGCTCGACCAACACCCGCTCGGACCGGGAGTCGGTCAAGGGCCGCATCGGCGGGCGCACCCACGAGATCTCCCGGCTGGTCGGCCGGTCGCTGCGCGCGATCATCGACGTGAAGGCCCTCGGCGAGAACACCATCGTCCTCGACTGCGACGTGCTGCAGGCCGACGGCGGCACCCGCACGGCGGCGATCACCGGCGCCTACGTGGCCCTCGCCGACGCCGTCGACCTGGGCCCGCGGACGGGGCCTGATCGCGGCTGGGGCCTCGCCGCTCGTGGACTCGGTGGCCGCCGTGAGCGTGGGCATCGTCGACGGCCGGGCCTGCCTGGACCTGCACTACGACGACGACGTGCGCGCCGAGACCGACATGAACGTCGTGATGACCGGGTCGGGGCGCTACGTCGAGGTGCAGGGCACCGCCGAGCGCGAGCCGTTCGACCGCGCCATGCTCGACCAGCTGCTCGACCTCGCGGCAGCCGGCTGCGGCCAGCTGGCCACCCTGCAGGCCGCGGCCCTGGCCGGGGGCGCGGGGGCACCGTCGTGAGCCCGCGCGTCGTCCTGGCCACCCACAATGCGGGCAAGGTCGCCGAGCTGCGCCGGATCCTGGCCGACGCCGGGCTCGGACGTCGAGCTCGTCGGCGCCGACGACGTTCGCGGCCCTGCCGGACGTGGCCGAGACCGGCACGACGTTCGCGGCCAACGCCCTGCTCAAGGCCCGCGCGGCCGCGGCGTACACGGGCCTGCCGGCGATCGCCGACGACTCCGGGCTGTGCGTCGACGCCCTCAACGGGATGCCCGGGATCCTCTCGGCGCGCTGGGCCGGGCGCCACGGCGACGACGAGGCCAACCTCGACCTGCTGCTGGCGCAGCTGGCCGACACCCCCGACGAGCGCCGCGGCGCCCACTTCTTCTGCGCCGCCGCGGTCGCCATGCCGCCCGGGCGCCATGGGCGAGCCCGGTGAGGTGCGCGTGGTCGAGGGCACGATCGACGGCAGCCTGCTGCGCGCGCGGCGGGGCACCGGGGGCTTCGGCTACGACCCGATCTTCCTGCCGTACGGGTCGAGGCGGACCACCGCGGAGATGGACGCGGCCGAGAAGGACGCGATCAGCCACCGGGGCAAGGCGTTCCGGGCGCTGGCGCCGGTGCTCGCGGAGCTGCTGGCCGGGGCTGACCGCCCGGCGCCCTGATCAGAGTCCCCTGCTGATCGCCCCGCTGGCCAAGCGCTGCAGGTAGTGCAGTGACGGGTAGCGCGGGAACACCGGCGGCGGCGTCGCCCCCGACCAGTCGAGGTCCGCGGTGAACTCGCGGCCGAGCTCCACCCACACCACCCGGTTGCCCCGGGTGGAGATGACGTCGCGCCACGAGCCCGCCCGGGCGGCGCGCAGGTGGTAGCGCCACGTGAACGAGGTGCCGGCCACGTCCACCGCGGCGGTGCGTGCCTGGCCGGTGACGATCGGGTTGATCGCCTCGCACAGCAGCTCGTAGCGCGCGTGGGCCTTCACCGAGGCGACGACCCTGCGGTAGGCGGCCCGGGCCTTGGCCCGCGAGGTGTACTCGAGCACGATGGCCCGGCCCTGGATCGTCCATGCGGCGCCGGGCACCTCGTAGTCGAAGTACTGGCTGCGGGCGCGTCGGGCGGGATCGACCGACGAGTCCAGGGGCGCCGGGGCCCCCGCGGCGATCGGGGCACAGTCCGGGTCCGGCTCCGGGGAGTTGTCCACCGGAGACAGCCAGTAGTCGGACAGTGGCCGGGCGAAGTCCAGGCGGGCGCGGATCTGGGCGCGGGTCAGGAAGTCGCTGGTCGTGATCGCGGTGGGCACGGCTCGCACGGGGGCGCTCGAGGCCGAGGGCGTCGTCGTGCCGGGCAGCGAGCTGGGGGTCGCGGCCAGGGCGGGCGCGGGCAGCAGGGCGAGGGCGAGCAGGGCAGGGACGAGATGCCGGGGTCTCATGGGCCACACCGTACGCCGATGGCCCAGCGCCCGACAGGGGTGCGGGTGGCGGGACTCGAACCCGCACGTCCGTGGACACAGGAACCTAAATCCTGCGCGTCTGCCAGTTCCGCCACACCCGCGTGCGGCCATTGTGTCAGCCTGCGTCATCTGCTCCCGCGCGTCCTCGCCGCCTGCGCCGCCGGTGGGGACTCACGGGTTGACGGCGGGCAGCCACGACCCTCCGCGCGGCCCCGCCGATCCCGCCAGACCGGGTCGGCGGGCCGCGCGGTGGTTGGATGGGCCCATGCAGGTCTCCGCGCGCGTCGACTACGGGACCCGTGCGCTCGTCGAGCTGGCCAGCCGCGGTCCCGATGCCCTGGTCACCTCCGAGGAGCTCGCCGGGCTGCAGGGCATCCCGGTCAAGTTCCTCGAGGGCATCCTCACCCAGCTGCGACGCGCCGGGCTGGTCGTCAGCAAGCGGGGCGCCGAGGGCGGTTATCGGCTCGGTCGACCCGCGGAGGCGATCTCCGTGGCCGACGTGTTCCGCGCCCTCGACGGCCCCATCGCCGCGGTCCGGGGGATGGCCCCGGAGGACCTGGCGTACCCGGGCGCGGCCGAGCACCTGCGCGACGTGTGGGTCGCCACCCGTGCCGCCCTGCGGACGGTCCTCGAGCAGGTGACGCTGGCCGACGTGGTCAGCGGGACCCTGCCCGAACGGGCCCGTGAGCTGCTGGCGCAGCCGGGGGCGTGGGAGCGCCGCTAGGCGCCGCAGGGGCGGCAGCGTGGCTGGGCTGCCCGATTCCTCACTGGATGCCCAGCTCGGCGCGCAGCTTGGCCACGTGGCCCTTGGCCTTGACGTTGTACATGGCGCGCTCGATGCGCCCCTCAGCGTCGATGACGAACGTCGATCGGATGACCCCGGTCACGACCTTGCCGTAGAGGTTCTTCTCCCCGAAGGCGCCGTACGCGCTGAGCACCGAGCGGTCCGGGTCGCTGACCAGCGGGAACGTCAGCGAGTCGCGCTCGCGGAACTTCGCCAGCTTCTGCGGGGAGTCCGGGGAGATCCCGATGACCGTGACGCCGGCTGCGGCCAGGGCGTCCAGCGAGTCACGGAAGTCGCAGGCCTGGGTGGTGCAGCCCGGGGTCATGGCCGCCGGGTAGGCGTAGAGGACGACGCGCCGCCCACGTAGGTCGGCCAGCCGGACGCGCCCACCGGCGTCGTCGGCGAGGTCGAAGTCGGGGGCCGGATCGCCGGGCTGCAGGCGCACGGACATGGGAACCTCCTGGGAGCTCGAGGGCTCCGACACTATCCCGCGATGGCTTGGCCTGCCCGGGCCCGCGTATGGTGGGGCCCGTCCATGGTTCAAGGGAGGCGGCGGCGTGTCCGAGGTTGTTCAGAAGTCCGGTCAGGCCCCGCCCTCGCGTACGCCCGACCAGATCGAGGCCGACATCGTCGACACCCGTGATCGGCTGGTCGGGACCATCGGTGAGCTCGAGGAGCGGTTGAACCCCAAGAAGGTGGCCAACCGCGGCACCCGCAAGGTCAAGGCGTTCTACGTCAGCGACAGCGGCCCGCGCTGGGACCACATCGCCATGACCGCCGGGGGTGTCGTCGTCGGCCTGATCGGCCTGCGTGTGGCCAGCCGGACGGTGCGCTGGGCCCTCGGGGCCACCCCGCCGCCGGCCATCCCCGAGGACCTGGTCTACGTACCGGTCCCGCGCTCGCAGGTCTCGGCGTTCTCGTCGCTGACGGGCGCGCCAGTCCTGTAGCCCTCGGAGCGCTCGCGGCACCCGGACCCGGGCCCTCCGACACCGCGGCACCCGCGGCCCGGCATCCGCACCCGGGCCATCCGCCCTTGCGGCCGGAGGGGCCGTCAGACCTCCTCGTCGAACGAGGCGGGCCGGTCCCGGTCCACCTGCACGAGCCGGGCGATGTGCCCCCCGGCCAGCAGGGTGGGGCTGATCGCGCCCACCGCCAGGGCGATGATCGTCAGGGTGGCCACAGTCCCGTCGATCACGGCCGCATCCACGATGGCCGAGGCGGCGGCCGGCTTGACCGTGGCGCTGAGCTCCAGGAGGCCGGTCAGGGTGCGGAACATGTAGGTCCCGGGCACCAGGGGGATGACCGGCGCGAAGGCGTAGATCGGTGTCGCCTGGTTGGTTCGCGGAGCCACGAAGGCCGCGGTGACCCCCACGGCCAGCGCGGCGAACAGGCTGGCCAGGGGCAGGGGCGCGCCCTGGTCCAGGGCGATGGAGCGCACCAGGTGGGCGCCGATCGCCAGCGCGACGATGCCGGGCAGCGTCCGCCGCGGCACCGAGAAGACCATCGCGAACCCGAGCACCGCCAGGCCGGCCCACAGCGAGATGACCCAGCTCATGACAGGGCCCCGGCGAGAGTCACCGCGGCGGTCACGCCTACCGCGGCGGAGGCGATGATCACCGCGCTCATGGCAAGCCGGGTCATCCCGTTGAGGTAGTGGGCGGTGAGCATGTCGGCGGTGCCGTTGAGCATCGGCACACCCGGGACGACGAACAGCGTGGAGGCCGCCAGCGCGGGGGTCGCGGCCTCGCCGAGGTCGAGCAGTTCGGCCCCCATGGCGACGAGGAACGCGGAGGTGAATGCCGCCAGGGTCACCGAGACGAACGGCTTGAGGTGCTTGCTGACCAGCAGGTGGCGCACCCACGCCCCGGCCCAGCCGCCCAGGAAGGTCAGGGCGACGGCCGGTGCGGTGCCGTGGAACAGGGCCGCGAACGCCGCGCTCGACCCGCCGAGGGCCAGCATGACCATCCACACCGGGTAGACCCGGCCCCCGTTGCGGATCAGCGTCAGCCGGGAGCGCACCTGGGCGGGGGTGAGCCCGTGGGCCTCGGTGTCGGCGACCAGGGCCTTGATCTGGGTCAGCGTGGTGAAGTTGATGCCCAGGTGGGCCGCGTGCCGACCGGCGGAGAGCCGCTGGCCGTCGGCGGAGACCGTCATCGCCACGTTGATCGAGGAGATGGCCGCGTGGCACTCCTCGGCGCCCAGCGCCCGGGCCATGCGCTCCATCGTGGTCACGGTGCGGGTCGTGTCGCCGCCGGAGAACTGGACCAGCTCACCGACCTCGAGGGACAGGTCGAGGGCGTCGGCCAGTGCGCTCATGTGGCCACACCGTACTCGGCCCTGCCCGAGCAAAGCGAAAGCCCCCCGGGATCGCCGGGGGGCCAGTACGCCGTGTAGGGCTCGAACCTACGACCCGCTGATTAAGAGTCAGCTGCTCTACCAACTGAGCTAACGGCGCGAGTGCCTTCAGATGTTACCAGCGCGCCGGGCCGCCGGCCAAACCGCCGATGGACTGGGCTGGTGCGCGGATGGCCGGGGCGTGCGGGGGCGCTCAGCGCAGCGCCTCCACCCACCCCACCGCGCGGCGACCCTCGCTGCGCAGCCATTCGATCCGGGCGCCCGCCACGATCAGCAGGGCGCCGGCGATGCCCAGCGCCTGCCAGCGCGCCAGGGTCGCCAGGCCGCTCCACACCTGGGCGAAGGCCGCGATGAGCAGGGCAGCCGCCGCCGGCACGAGCAGCCCGGCGAGGTTCATGCGGGCGCCCACGACCACCGCGACCACGGACGCCGCGAGCACGAGCGCCAGTCTCAGCAGGTGCGGGCCCGTGGCCTCGAACGACGACCCCAGGGCCCAGGGCGCGGCCCAGGTGGCCACGGCCGACGGGATCAGGGCCACGGCCACCGCTGGGCCCAGCCACTGCAGGGACGGGCACTGCGGGCCGGACCGGCGCCAGAGCAGCCCCGCGACCAGCAGAAGCCCGGCCAGCGGCAGCGAGTAGGACTCGACCTCGTCCGGGGTGTCGATCGGGGCCAGGACCATCGCGGCGAACCCGAGCAGCGCACCCACCCACCCGGCCCACGGGGCGTGCCAGCCCAGCACCAGGGCTGCCAGTGCCGTGAGCCCGCAGAGCAGCGCCAACTGGCTGGCCACGTCCGTCCCGTCGGCGCCCTGCCCCAGGGCCGTGACGCGCAGGACGGACCAGGTGACCCACACACTCGTGGCACCGACCACTGCGGGGGCCAGCGCCCGTCGCGACGCCCACAGGCCGATGCCCACCCCCAGGCCCGCCAGCGCCGCCACGGCCGCCATCCAGGTGGGTTGCACGATCGGCGCGAGCCCGATGACCAGGGCGACCGCGACCCCGACCAGGCTCGCCGAGAGCAGGCGCACCGCCGGCCGCTGATCACGCACCGACCAGAGGGTGACCGCCGCCGCTGTGGCGATCGTCGTGACCAGGGCGCCCGGCAGGGATGCGTGCTCCGTCGCTGCGGAGGCGGTGCCCATCGCTACGAGCAGGAACCCGCCGCTGCCCAGGACCTCCAGCGGGACCCGGTGGGGGTCCAGCCGGGGGGAGGGACGTGGCGCGAGCGCCTGAGCGGCCAGCATCGCGACGCAGGCCAGTGCGGGGACGGTGACCGAGGCGGCCACGACGGCGCCCGAGGCCCCGGAACCGGCGACCGCGGCCACCACGCACCCGGCGCCTGCGAGCACTGCCGCCCAGCCGAGCCAGCTCCACGCCGTCAGCCCGTAGCGGGCGCACAGCCCGAGGAGGACCGCGCCGAGCCCGGCGAGCGCCAGGGCGGGGTAGAGGGTGGGTGTGGTCACCCAGTGCTCGGGCAGCAGGCCCAGCATCGGGGCCGCGAGCAGGTCGATGGTGGCCAACCCTGCGGCCACCGCCGCCAGTGCCTGCGCGGTGCCGGCCAACCGGGTGCGCAGCCGGACCGCCAGGGCACCCACGCCGAGCGTGGCGCCGAGCATCATCAGCACCTGCCCCGCGGCACCGAGCCGGTCCCAGACCACGGCGGCGAACACGCCCCCGGCCACGACGAGCAGCAGTGCACCGATGCCCAGCAGGACGGTCTGCGCGCTGGGAGCCGGGGTGTGCGGGCGGCTGGTGAAGTACCCGGTCGGGTACTTCACCAGCGCCCCAGCGCCCGGAGCGTGGTCGGTCGCCGGCAGGGCGCTCGGCGGGGTGCCGGGCCCGCCGGTGGCGGGCCCTCG
The DNA here is from genome assembly GCA_963777855.1 of uncultured Actinomycetes bacterium. Classification (GTDB taxonomy): domain Bacteria; phylum Actinomycetota; class Actinomycetes; order S36-B12; family CAIYMF01; genus Prado023. Next base: position 45,191 of record CAVZRW010000015.1, read on the forward strand.
GGCGGGCGGGGGCCACACCCGGTACTCCTCGATCAGCGCAGCCGGGGGTGGAGGATCCCCACCGGTGATCCGGTCGCCGAGCCAAGCCGCACGGGCCGCGAGCGCGTCGGCCTCGCTGAGGAACCCCGCGTAGGCGCGGTGGCCGCAGCGGCAGGTGACCATCCCCGCGACGTCGTGGTCGAAGGGATCGAGGTCCTGGGCCTTGCATCGTGGACATCGCATCGGGCCACCCCCTGCCAATCGCGCGTCCCCCCGCAGTTCCCACGCTACCCGCGGGGCGGACGCTGCCGGTGGATGCAAAGGTCCTGGGCAGGCGAAGGCTCCGGTAGCGCTCGGCTCAGCCCGGCGGGTTGGCTCGGGTCCACTGGGGGTGGGGCTTCGGACGACCCGGGCTGAGGCCCGTCGGGCCTGGGCGGCTGGGGGGTGAACGGCTGCGTCGCGTCGGGCTGGGCCTGGTGGGGGGTGAACGGCTGCGTCGCGTCGGGGCCGGGTTGGGTGGCGCCGGGTTGGGTGGTGCCGGGGTGGACCGGCCCCGGTGGGTAAGTCGGGGCTGCCGGGGCGCGGGTACGACGGGGCCACCGCCGGCCACGCCAGCACTCGCTCCCGGGCCGCGCGCACGGTGGCGGCGGAGGCCGCCAGGGCAGCGGCCGTGGCATCCGCGGCCGGGCCGGTGCGCAGGGCGACATCCCGGTCGAGGGCCCCCCGCAGGTCCGCCGTGGTCGAGGCCAGCGCCTGGGCGCTCGCGCGTCGCTGGTCATCCGGCGCGGCGGCAGTCAGTGCGGCCAGCTCCGAGGCCAGTTGGGTCAGGGGCGGCTGTGCGGCCGTCCAGCGCGCCGTCAGCTGGGCCGGGTCAGCAGCAACGCTCGACAAGGAGGCTGTCAGGTCCTGGGCGAACCACCGCGCCTGCGTGTGCTGGGCCGCCAGCTTCTCGTCCCACGCGCGACGCTTCGAGCGGGCCGCCAGCCACCATGCGCCACCACCGCCGAGACCCAGCAGCGCCAGCAGGCCGAGCCACAGCGGGGCCCCGCCGGAATCCTCCTGGTCCGCAGGAGCAGAGCTCTCGGTCGGGGAGGGGCTCGCGGGCTCGGATTGCGTGGGGGTCGGCGATGTCGAGGTCGACGTGGGGGTCGGGGTGGGCGTGGGTGTGGGGTGGGCGTGGGTGTGGGCGTGGGTGTCGGGGTGGGCGTGGGTGTCGGCGTGGGTGTGGGTGTGGGGGTGGGCGTCGGGGTGGGCGTCGGGGTGGGCGTGGGCGTCGCCGTCGCCTCGGCCGTGCCGTGCGGTCGCCGTCGCCTCGGCCGTCGCCTCCGGTGTCGTGGGCGCCAGGGTGGCCTCTGGCTCGCTCGCCGCGGGGGAGTCGACCGGGGGTGCCGTCTCGACGGTGGCGTCCGGTGTCGTGGGCGTCCGCGAGAGCGAAGGCCGGGTGAGGCTCGGCGAGATGGTGAGGTTCGACAGCTCCGGTCGCGCGGTCGGCAGGCTGATCTGACCGTCCTCCCCGCAGCCGGCCAGCACGGCCGTCAGGGGCAGCGTCGCCAGCATCAGGGCCACGCGCGTGCGGGCGGCAGGGGTGCGGGTCATCGTCAGCCTCCCGAGTTCGGGATCTAGGGGTGCGCCAGCGTACTGCCCGGGTCCCGGCGGTGGTGGCACACGCGCGGGTGGGCGCCGACCGGTTCGGGCGCGTCAACTCGTCCCCGAGCAGCCGGGCACCATCCACCGGCCCCGCTGGGCACGCAGAAGGGCACGCCGGCGCACCTCACATGGGGTGAGTGACGGGACTTGAACCCGCGACCACCTGGACCACAACCAGGTGCTCTACCAGCTGAGCTACACCCACCATGGACTCCCGATCGTGCTGGGGAGCCGGGAGAATCATACCGGACTCAGGCGGGCACCTCGCCCGCGGAATCCGCGGTCCCGTGGTCCACGACGTGATCCGCGGCAGCCGCGCGCGCCTCATCGGTCGAGGGGCCCGGCGCGGCGACGAACAACGTGGCCCGGTAGTAGCGCAGCTCGGCGATCGACTCCCGGATGTCGGCCAGGGCGCGGTGGCCGCCGGTCTTGTCGGGGGCGTTGAAGTAGGCCCGCGGGTACCAGCGGCGGGCCAGCTCCTTGATGGTGGAGACGTCCACGAGCCGGTAGTGCAGATGGGCGTCGAGCGCGGGCATGTGCCGGCTGAGGAAGCCGCGATCCACGTACACGCTCGACCCGGCCAGGGGTGCCCGCCGCGCCTCGGGGGCGTGGCGGCGCACGTACTCCAGCACGGCCGCCTCGGCCTCGGCCAGGGGGATCCCGCCCGGGATGTCCTCGAGCAGGCCGGACTCGGTGTGCATCGAGACGACCACGTCCTCCATGCCGTCGAGGATCGCCAAGTCCGGCGGGCGCACCACGAGGCTGATCCCGGCGTCGAGCTCGTTGAGCTCGGCATCGGTCACGACAGCCGCGACCTCGACGATCTCGTCGTGGACGGGGTCGAGCCCGGTCATCTCGCAGTCGATCCAGACCAGGCGGTCGTTCCGGGCGTCAGTCACGCGCCGAAGCCTACGACCCGTCGGCGGCCCACCAGCGGACCAGATCAGATCCGGTCACGATTCCCACCAGGCGGCCCTTGTCATCGACCGCCGGGACGGCCTCGGCGGAGTAGCGGGCCATGATCCGCGCGACCTCGGCCAGGGGTGCGGAGTCCAGCACGGTGCGGGCCGGGGCCCGGGAGAGCAGCGCCCCCACGCCGCGTGCCCGCATCCGCTCCTCCGAGACGGGGATGTCGGTGAGGATCATCCGGTCGGAGATGACGCCCATGCAGTGGCCGTCGTCGACGACCACGAGGTGGCGCAGGCCTGAGACGCTCAGCAGCTGCCACGCATCCCACAGGGACTCGTTGAGGTCGATGGTCAGCACGGGTCGGGCCATCGCGTCGGCCACCACGGCCCGGGCCCACTCGACCCCGCGACGGCGGGCGGCCATCTCGGCCTGGGTGCTCGGGGCAGGAAGGGTCGCAGCGTCTGATCGGGACTTGTCCATGCACCTGCCTCCACCCGTGTGATCCGGGCTCAAGCATCACCCACCCGTGGGGGTGGGTCGCAGGGGCAGGAGGCCCATGGGTGGGGGACCTAGGTCACGACGGGTCCGACATCACGTAGTCGCTCATCGACTCGCTGGGCAGCACGCCGATCGGTGCTCGCCGCCCCGTGCCCGCACGCTGCCAGGGTCGCGGACCGGTCAGGGGGCGGTGGTTCACGTGGCGTGCGTCGAGGCGGGCCAGCTGTGCATCGAGGGCGTCGCGGACCGGCTCGCCGGCAGCGCCGGCGACTCCGAGGGGGCGACCGCGCCACAGGTTCGCCGCGAGCATCGACAGCCGTGGGAAGGCCCGGTACTCGCGCAGGGCCTGGTCGGGGGTGTACTCCGTCCACAGCTGGCCCTGTCCGCCCAGCACCCGCCCGGGGGCATCCGGCGGCGCGCTGCCGGGAGCCCAGGTGGCGACGTCGTCGATGGTGACCGCTGCGGCCAGGGCCAGGGGCTCGTCGGGTCCGAGTACCTCGCCGTGGTCGAGGTAGGTCGGCATCATCGGGGTCATGATCACGTCGTGCCCGGCCGCCGCAGCCACGGCCCCGAGGGACTCGGCGCGCCACGGCATGACGACGGTCCCGGTGGGCAGGCCGCCGGCGACGAAGGCGTCGTCCCAGGCGATCGGGGTGCGTCCGAGGTCCAGGACCAGCTGCGCCAGCTGCGCGTTGACCACCCCGCGCAGGCCCTCGACACCGCCGTGCGGGGCCGCGAGTGCGCGTACCTGCTCCGACTGCGCCCACATCGCCAGGTCGGCCTCGTCGCCACCGATGTGCAGGTAGGGGGAGTCGATGGCCTCGGCGGCCTCGGCCAGCAGGGTCGCCACGATCGCCATGGCCTCGGGCAGGGGGGAGATCGTGCGCCCCAGCAACCCCCACGTGGTGGCGACCTGCTGCACGGGGATGCCGGGCACGCCCAGCGCCGGGACGGCGGCCAGCAGCGCGCAGGCATGCCCCGGGAGGTCCACCTCGGGCACCACCGTGATCCCGTGGCGCGCCGCGTGATCGATGATCTCGCGCAGGTCTGCCCGCGTGTAGAAGCCGCCGTGCGGGGTGGGTTCGATCTCCTGGCCCGGCGGCCGGCCGGTGCGGGTCCCATGGCCGATCCATGTGCCGGACCGCCACGCGCCGACCTCCGTCAGGGCGGGGAACGACGGCGACTCGATGCGCCAGCCCTGGTCGTCGGTCAGGTGCAGGTGCAGGTGGTTCAGGCGGTGCAGGCTGGCCAGCTCGATCCAGCGCAGCACCTCGTGGACCGGCGCGAAGTGCCGGCATACGTCGAGCATGAAGCCCCGATACTCGTGGGCAGGCGCGTCGCGGACGCTGACCTGGGGCAGGACCCAGTCGTCACGGCGGACGGCGGCCTCGCGCCAGGCGTCGGCGGGCAGCAGCTGCCGGACTGTCGTGCATCCCTGCAGGGCCCCGCGAGGGTCGGCGGCGGCGAGCGTGATCCCGCCGGCGGCGATCGTCAGGTGGTAGCCCTCCGGCGGGAGGGTCGGGTCCACGACGGTGCGGATGTGCGGGCCCTGGGAGTCGCCGTGTGAGGCCGCCGCCGACGGGGTGCGGGGCTGGGCGGCAGTGCGGGTGGCGGCGGGCCCGGGCGCGGCGAGCTCGGGTGCGGGGGGCTCGGGGGCCGGCAGCGGATCGAGGACCCGCAGCGCGAAGCGCACCTGGGGGACCCAGGGGCCGGACACGGTCAGAGGCCCGGCCAGCGGCAGCCAGCCGGAGGGCTCGAGATCCAGAGGGGGCCACAACAGCGGGAGGTGCGCCATTGCCCGATCATGCCCCGACCGCGCCGCCCCACGCCCGCCCCGCCCCCCGCCCCGCCCCCCGCCCCGCCCCCCGCCCCGCCCCCCGCGCCCGCCGGACGATGTGGGCCCCGTCTGGGTGGTCCCGTGTGGTCCCCGGCCCCGTCTCGATGGATTTGGGCCCTCACACGGGGCCCACATCTCGGGCCGGCGGGGCGGGCGGTGTGAGGATCGGACCATGCTGATGTATCCGCGGGCCACGGGTCGCCGCAATCGCCAGGTCGCTGCCGACATCGCCGTGCTGCTGGCCGTCCTGCTCTTCGCATGGTTCGCCCGCCAGGTGCACGAGACGGTGATGGAGCTGACCGCCATCAGCGCCGGGATGACCGACAGCCTCACCGGCGTGCAGGACACGTGGGGCTCGGTGGCCGACTCGGTCAGCGGCGTGCCCCTGGTCGGCGACAACCTCGCCGATGCGTTCCGCGGGGTCTCGGACGCCACGGTCGGCAACGCCGCCCAGTCCGCCCAGGCAGTCACTGACGCGGTCACCGATACCGCGCGCGTCCTGGGCCTGGTGACGTTCGCCGTGCCGACTGCCCTGCTGCTGGTTCTGTGGCTGCCGCGGAGGGTGGCGCGCTCCCGGCGTTGGGGCGCCGCGGACTCCGTCCTCGGTGGCGCCACCGCCGCCTCCAGCGACCTGGACCGCGACCGCCTGCGCGAGCTGATGGCCCTGCGCGCGCTGTGCCGCCTGGACCTGGCCGACCTCGCCGCGCACACTCCCCGGCCCTTCGAGGCCTACGCGTCCGGGGACCACCAGCCCCTGGTCGATGCGCTGTTCGACGACGAGGGCATGGTCGTCCCGCGCGCGCTCGCCTGACCGGGGGAGCCGTCGGGCGCCTGCCCTCGGTGGGCTGGGTCACCGCTGGTTCCCGCGTGCTCGTCTGACCGGGGCAGCCGCGCTCGGCGCGCCCTCGACGGGCCGGGACGGCACCAGTTCCGGCGCGGGTGGGCCACCCCCGGGAGGGCGCGCGGCCCCTCCCGGCGGGGCGTCGACGGCCCCGGCATGGGGGCCACCTACCGTGTGCGCATGCTGATCTCGCGCGTGCCCGTCCGCCTGGTGATGGCCAGTGCCCTGATGCTCTTCCTGGAACTGGCGCTGATCCGGTGGCTGGGCGCCAACATCCTGCACCTGTCCTACTTCTCCAACATCGTCCTGCTGGGCTCGTTCCTGGGGATCGGCCTCGGGTTCCTGCGGGCCAAGCCGGGCGCGCGGCCGCCGTTCTGGTTCCCGCCGGTCCTGGCCATCATGGTCGGGCTCGTCTACGCCGCCCCCCTGGGCGTGGACCGCGAGAACTCCGACCTGATCTTCTTCACGTCGCTGGCCACGACCGGTCCGCCCGCGTGGGTCGTCCTGCCGATCGTGTTCGTCGTGGTGGCGGCCGTTCTCTACGGACCCGGGTTCCTGGTCGGCCAGTGCTTCTTCGAGCTGCCGCGATTGACGGCCTACCGCTACGACCTGATCGGCTCGCTGGTCGGGATCACGGCGTTCACCGGCCTGAGCTTCCTGGGCGCCGCGTCGCTGGTGTGGGGCGTGGTGGTCGCGGTGCTGGTGATCACGCTGTACTGGCCGGCCCGCTCGCGTGCCGCCGCCGGCGAGGCCGGGCCGTTCCCGGCGACGACCCGCATGGGCCTGGTGCTTGCCTGCCTCGGGGCCGCCGTGCTCGTCGGCACCCTGGCCAAGGAGTCCGCCCAGCCGGGCGTCCGGTGGTCGCCCTACTACAAGCTCGAGACCCAGACCCAGATGACCACGATCGGCGAGTTCACCACGATCATCGCCAACGGGGTGCCCCACCAGGCCGTCACCGACGTGGAGGCGCGTGTCGGGTTCGAGCCCTTCTACCTCGTGCCCTACCAGCGTTCCGCGCGCGAGAACCCGGGCCGGGTGCTGATCGTGGGCGCGGGCACGGGCACCGACGTCGCCCTGGCCCTGCGCCAGGGGGCGACCAGCGTGGACGCCGTCGAGATCGACCCCCGGATCCGCGAGATCGGGCAGAACATCAACCCGAACAAGCCCTTCGACGACCCGCGGGTCACGGTCCACATCAACGATGGCCGTGCCTTCATCGAGCAGGCCGAGGGCCCGTACGACACCATCCTGTTCGCCCTGCCCGACTCACTGACGCTGGTCGCGGGGGCCAGCCAGCTGCGCCTGGAGTCCTACCTGTTCACCGAGCCGGCGATGCAGCAGGTGCGTGAGCTGCTCGCCGACGACGGTGTGTTCGCCATGTACAACTACTACCGCGAGCCGTGGCTGGTCGGCCGGCTCGGTGCGACGATGGCCTCTGCGTTCGGCCACGACCCCTGCATCGACCTGAACCGCGACTACAACTCCGCCGTGCTGGTGGCCAGCGCCGATGCCTCGATGCAGCGCTGCGCCCCCGAGGACCAGGGTGCCGCGCTGCTGGCCGGGGCCCCGGCGCCCGTCAACGACGACCGGCCCTTCCTGTACCTGCGCACCCCGCACATCCCGGGCTTCTACCTGGGCGTGCTGCTGATGATCCTGCTGGTGAGCCTGGTCGCCGTCCGGGCGGCTATCGGCAGCCTGGGCCGGACGCGGCGCTACGGCGACCTGTTCCTGCTCGGCGCCGCGTTCCTGCTGCTCGAGACCCGGGCGATCACCATGTTCGCGCTGCTGTTCGGCACCACGTGGCTGGTCAACGCGATCGTGTTCGGCGGGATCCTGGTGGCGGTGCTCGCCGCCGTGGAGTTCACCGCGTGGATGAAGCGCCGGGGACGCGGTGATCGGATCTCGCTGCCGATCGCCTACGCCGTGCTGCTGGTGGGGCTGGCCATCGCATGGCTGGTGCCGCTGCAGTCGATGCTGGCCCTGCCGCTCCCCCTGCGGATCATCGCGGCCACGACGATCACGTTCCTGCCCGTGTTCACCGCCAACGTCGTGTTCGCCTCCCGGTTCGACGAGGCGCCCGAGCCGACGGTGGCCTTCGGCGTCAACCTGCTGGGCGCCATGCTCGGCGGGGCGCTGGAGTACCTGGCACTGATCACCGGCTACCGGGCCCTGCTGCTGGTCGCCGCGCTGTTGTACCTGGGGGCGTTGGCCCTGGGAACCCGCGCGCGCCGAGAGGCTCCGGTCGCCGTCTGAGCGGGCCGAGGGGGTTGGCTACTGTGCCCCCCATGGCCAAGTACCCGCTCGCCCTCCTGCCCGTGGTGACGATCTCCGGGGGGCAGGCGCAGCTGCCGCCGCCCGGCTACGGTGCCTCGAGCGGGCGCGGCACGCCGGCGCACGCGATAGCCGGCTGGGTCGCCCAGGGCGCGCCATGGATCCACGTGGTCGACCAGGACGCGGTCGAGGGTGCCGGTGGCAACCACGGGCACATCGTGGCCAGCGGGGCGCACCTGCAGTACTCCGGCGGGGTGCACGACGCGGCGTCGCTGGCCGCAGCCCTGGCGACCGGAGCCTCCCGCGTGGTCATCGAAGCCACCGACCCGCAGTGGGCCGCCGAGGTGGTCGGGACCCAGTCTGGCCGCGTCGCTGTCGGCCTCGACATCCGCCAGCCGGACGTCATCGACTCGGCGCGGGCCCTCGAGCACGCGGGCGCGCGGCGCTTCGTGGTGACCGACGCGGCGGAGTCCCACCACTGGCGCCACCACGACCGGCACCTGCTCGAGGAGTTCTGCGCGGCCACCAACGTGCCCGTGATGGCACGCGGCGGGATCGCGCACCTCGGCGACCTGCACGCCCTGCACGAGTTGGTGCCGGCGGGTCTGGACGGGATCATCCTCGACGATGCGCTCTACAACGGGGCGTTCACCTACACCGAGGCGGTCGCGGCCAGTGCCGACCGCTTCGACCTGTTCTACTGGGGCCCGCCGAGCTGATCGGAGCACGTCATGACCCTCGTCCTGCCCGGCGCGGTCGCGCTGGTCACCGGTGGCGCCTCCGGGATCGGAGCGGGCACGGCGCGCATGCTCGCGGCCGCCGGCGCCCGAGTGGTGGTGGCCGACATCGACCTGGTCGGGGCCCGCGCCGTGGCCCACGAGGTCGGTGGGCTCGCGGTGCGCTGCGACGTGGGGGTGCTGGCCGACAACACGGCGGCCGTGACGGCCACCCTCGAGCGGTTCGGGCGCCTGGACGTGGTGGTGCTCAACGCCGGGATCGCCAGTGGGATGGCCGCCGACGAGTTCGACGAGGCTGCCTACCGGCGGATCGTCGGGGTGAACCTCGACGGCGTCGTGATGGGTCTGGCCGCGGTGCTGCCGGCCCTGCGCGCCGGGTCCGGTGGACGGGTGGTCGCGGTCGCGAGCCTCGCCGGGCTGGCGCCGGTGCCGGAGGACCCGGTGTACGCGGCCACCAAGGCGGCGGTCGTCAACTACGTGCGCTCGGTCGGCCCCGCGCTGGCCGGTGAGGGGATCCTGGTCAACGCCGTCTGCCCGGGCTTCGCCGACACGGCGATCGTGGACGCCCTGCGCCCAGTGCTCTCGGCGGTCGGCTGGCCGCTGATGACGGTGGACGAGGTGGTTGCGGCGATCGCGGCGGCGCTCGGGTCGTCAAGCGCCGGGGAGGCGTGGCTCGTGCAGCACGGCCGACCCGCGCAGCCGTACCGCTTCGGCGGCATCCCGGCGCCCGTCCGCGACGCTTCCCAGGCGGCAGGTCCCGACGTTCCGAGCTCGCCGGGACGCTGATCCGCGCCGGGATCCGTCCAGGTCTGCTCGCCGTTCCGGGAGCCGCGCCAGGTCCGCTGGGCCGGTCGCCGCGCAGAGTTGCCGCGATCCGGGCGGAGCGCGGGGTGCGACCCGGTGCGCCGGCTGGTCGCCCGCCCACATGGCGATCGCTGTGTCCGATTCCTGCCAGTGCCACCCTCCACCGTCGGGCAGGATGGGGCCCATGGAACACGGACTGGACCACGAGCGCTGCTACCGCGCCGTCGCCAGTCGTGACCAGCGCTTCGACGGCACCTTCTACACCGCGGTGCGCACGACCGGGATCTACTGCCGCCCCTCGTGCCCGGCGACCACCCCGAAGCCGGCCAACGTCACCTTCTACCGAACCCCGGCCGCCGCCCAGCGCGAGGGCTACCGGGCCTGCCGGCGCTGCCGGCCCGATGCGACCCCCGGCTCGCCGGAGTGGAACATCCGCGGTGATGTGGTCGGCCGTGTCATGCGCCTGGTCGCTGACGGGGTCGTCGAGCGCAACGGGGTGGCCGGCCTCGCCACGGGCCTCGGCTACAGCGAGCGGCACCTGAACCGGCTGGTGACCGAGGAGCTCGGCGCCGGGATCCTGGCGATCGCCCGGGCCCAGCGCGCCCACACCGCGCGGATCCTGCTCGAGACCACGGACATGGCAGCCGCGGACGTGGCCTGGGCTGCTGGCTTCGGCAGCATCCGCTCGTTCAACGACACGGTCGGCGCGGTCTACGGCACGACCCCGACCGGCCTGCGGGGTGCCCGCCGCGGCACGGTCGCGGGCGAGGCGCCGCTGGTGGTCCGGCTGTCCACGCGTGCGCCGTTCGACGCCGCGACCGTGCTGGAGTTCCTCGGCGGGCGCGCGGTCCCTGGCCTCGAGTCGTTCGACGGCGAGGTGTACCGCCGCACGCTCGACCTTCCGCACGGGCACGCGACGGTGGGGGTGCGCGCGGTAGCCGGCGGGATCGCGGCGACCTTCCGGCTGGCCGACCTGCGCGACCTGGCCCCGGCGGTCGCCCGGGTGCGGCGCATGCTGGACCTCGACGCCGACCCGCAGGCCGTGGCCGAGGTGCTCGGCGCGGATCCGATGCTCGCCCCGCTCGTCGCGGCGCGCCCCGGGCTGCGCGCCTCAGCGACCGTGGACCCCTACGAGATCGTGGTGCGCGCGATCGTCGGCCAGCAGGTCAGCGTGACCGGGGCCCGGACCGTGGTCGGGCGCCTCGTGGCGGCCCACGGCCAGCCGCTGGCGGTCGCCGACCCGGAGCTGACCCACGTGTTCCCCAGCGCCGAGCGGCTTGCCGAGGTCGACCCGGGGTCCCTGCCCATGCCGCGAGCGCGGGGTCGCAGCCTCGTGGGGGTCTGCCGTGCGATCGCCGACGGCGAGGTCTGCCTCGACGCGGGTGCCGACCGCCCGAGCGTCCTGGCGGCGCTGCTGGCCCGGCCCGGGATCGGGCCGTGGACCGCCGGGTACGTGGCGATGCGTGGCCTCGGCGACCCCGACGTGATGCTCGCCGACGACCTCGGAGTGCGCCACGCGGTCCAGGCCCTCGGCGGCGACCCGAGGCCACGGGCAGTGCAGGAGCGTGCCCACCGGTGGCGGCCGTGGCGGTCGTACGCGGTGGGCCACCTGTGGGCGAGCCTGGCCGACCAGCCGCGGGCGGACGGCCCGAACCGGGGCCCCGACGACAGTGCCCGAACTTGACGGTGTTGAGGTGGAGGAGACGATGAGCATGCCGGGGACGGTCGAGCGCGAGATGGTCACGCCCATCGGTCCGCTGCGCCTGGTCGCCGGGCCGCGCGGGCTGCGGGCGGTTCTCTGGCCGGGCGAGGACGGCTCACGGGTGCGCCGCTCGCTGGTGGAGCCGGGCGCGGCGGGTGGTGTCGAGGACGACGACGGGGGTGCCCTCGCCCGCGCGCATCTCGATCGCGCCGAGCGAGAGCTGGCCGAGTACTTCGAGGGCACCCGGCGGTCCTTCGATGTGGCCCTCGACCCGGTCGGCACGGACTTCCAGGCGCGGGCGTGGGCGGTGCTGCGCACCATCCCGTTCGGGCACACCATGAGCTACGGGGAGCAGGCCCTCGCCCTCGGCGATCCCGGGGCCGCGCGTGCGGTTGGCGCCGCCAACGGCCGGAACCCGATCTCGATCCTCGTGCCGTGCCACCGCGTGGTCGCCCGCAGCGGGGCGCTCACCGGATTCGCGGGAGGCATCGACACCAAGGCCTGGCTGCTCGAGCACGAGCGCCGAGTCCTGGCCGCGTCCACCGGCTGACCGCCGACGCGACCTCGACCAACCGTGGGCACCAGTACGTCGCCTCGCCTCCGCCGTGAACCACGACCAACCGTGCGCACGAGTAGGTCGTTCCGCCTCCCCCTGAACCCCGGCCCGGGGAACCTCGCACACGGCTTCGTCGTCCGGCGGGGGCGACCGGAGGGATCTAGCAGCGAAACCGACTGCGAGGTTTCCCGAGAGGGCTGCCGTCCGGGCCTGAAACGGCAGAACCGTGCGCGAGGTTCGGCCGCTCAGCGGTCCGTCAGGCGCCAGGCGGTGAGCCCGGACCCGACGAGCGAGCCCACTCCCGCCGAGGCGCACCCACGCGAAGAGCCGCAGTCGCCGCACCCGGAATCCGTGCACGCCCCGGCGAACACGAGCGCCCGGCGGATCCGCCCCGCTGCCGCCAGGCTGGCGAGCGCGGCCTCCGCCGTGTCGAGGTCCAGCTCGGTGCGCCGCGCCACCTCGGCCGTCGACCCTGCCCCGGCGCCCACCGCAGCCAGCACATCGCTGAGCACGCTCATGCCAGGGCCGCGCCGACCTGGAACACCAGCACCGCCAGCACCCAGGCCATCGTGAGCTGCATGACCACCCCGACGGCCGTCCACCGTCCGCCGATCTGGCGGCGTTGCGTGGCCAGGGTCGCCACGCAGGGTGTGTAGGCCAGCAGGAACACCAGGAACGCGGCGGCCGCCGCCTGCGGGTGCCCCCCCGAGCTGGCCACGAAGTCCGCGTACACGGATGTGCTCAGGTCCGCACCCGGGGGATAAGTCTGGGCCCACGAGGAGATCACGGCCTCCTTCGCCACGAACCCGACGATCAGCGCGCCGACCGCGTGCCACTCGGCGAAGCCCGTTGGGGTGAACAGGACCGCGGCCTGGTCGGCGATCCACGCGTAGAGGCTGTCTGCGATCGGCACCTCGCCGAGGGAGCCGGCACTGCCCGGCGCGGGGATCACCCCGAGCGCCCAGACCACGGCCACGGTGGCCACGATGATCCCGGACGCGGTCTGCAGGAACCCGCGCAGTCGCATCCAGGTCGCCGCCCCGAGCAGGCGCCACGACGGGCGCTGGTACGGCGGAAGGTCCAGCAGCAACGGGTCCGTGCCCATCGAGCGGATCAGGGTCGTGCGCAGCAGGAGGCCGCCGAGCACCACCAGCACGATGCTGGTCAGGTACATCGCGAACACCACAGTCCCGGCGTTCTCCGGGAAGAACGTGGCGGCGACCATCACGTAGACGGTCAGCCGGGCGGAGCACGACGTGAACGGCACGAGCAGCGCCGTGAGCAGGCGGTGGCGCGCATCGGGCAGCACCCGAACCGCGGAGATGGCCGGCACGTTGCACCCGAAGCCGACCACGAGCGGCAGGAACGCCCGACCCGGCAGGCCCAGGCGGCCCATCAGTCGGTCGGTGACGACGGCGGCCCGGGCCATGTACCCGGAGTCCTCCAGCAGGGCGAGCAGGGCGAACATGATCGCCATCAGGGGGATGAAGGTCAGCAGCATCCCGACGCCGGCGATGAGGCCGTTGACGAGGAACCCCTCGAGGAGCCCCCCGCCGAGCCCGACCGCGGCGAGCAGGGCCTCGGTCGCGCGGGTGACCGGCCCCGTGAAGAACGCATCCAGGGCTCCCTGCAGGGGCGCGGCGACCCGGGTGGTGAGGGCGAAGACCGCCCACATCACGGCCAGGAACACCAGGGGGCCGACCACGGGGGCGGTGACCCAGCGGTCGACCCGGTCCGACCAGCTCTGGCGCGAGTCGTGGGTGCGGGTGGTCACGGTCGAGGTGGTGCGGGTGACCCAGTCGAACACCGCCTCGGCGCGGGCGAGGTCGTCGTCGGCGAGCAGCTCGTGCTCGAGGGCGGCGGCTGGGGTCGGGGGGCACGCGGTGCATCCGGCCGGGCAGTCCCGGGCGCACGCGCGCACCGCCGGTCCGGTCAGGGCCAGCGTGGCGGGGGCGGGGCTGGTCAGGGCGTGGCCCACGGTGGAGGCCAGCACCTCGACCTGCCGTCGGCGCGGGTCGACCTGGACCACCGGCACGCCCAGCGCAACGGCCAGGGCGGCGGTGTCCACCACCACGCCGCGCCTCGCCGCGACGTCCGTCATGGTCAGGGCCACCACCATGCGCACCGGCAGCTGGCGCACGTGCGCGGCCAGGACCAGCGAGCGGCCCAGGTGCGCCGCGTCGCAGACGACGACGACGAGGTCGACGTCGCCCCCGCCGCCGGTGAGCAGCTCGGCGGTCAGGGCCTCGTCGGGGGACATGGGGTCCAGGGAGTAGGCCCCGGGGAGGTCGGTCAGGGCGACCTCCCCGAACGCCGGGTCGACCCAGCGCCCGGACCCGACCTCGACGCTGGTGCCCGGGTAGTTGCCGACGGCCCGCCCGGCTCCGGTGAGGGCGTTGAACAGCGTGGACTTGCCGGAGTTGGGGCTGCCGACGAGGGCGACGGTGCGCGACCCGGCGGCCGCGGGCGTGCTCGGGGTCTCGTGGCAGTTCGCGGTGGTGTCAGCCACGACTGGCCTCGGTGACCCGGATCCCGGTGAGGATGCTGCGCGAGACCGCGACCCGGTCGTCGCCGATCGCGAGGATGGCCCCGCCGCCGGAGGTGCGCGCGTGGATGCTCAGCACGCACCCCGCCCGCACGCCGAGCTCGGCCAGGCGACGGGTGACCGCGACGCTGTCCGCACGGCTGCTCGCGACCTCCATGGGACGGCCGGGCGGCACCTCGTCCAACGTCATGGCGCCCATGGTAGCCGGTGGTAAGGGTTGCCTAAGTGGGCCGTTGGTCCCGGGGCTGGGGCCCGAGGTCCCGGGGTGGGTCGCCGCGCTCCGCCCGTGGGTCGGGATTCGGGCCCCCATTGCGGTGCGTTGGACGCGTTCAGGCCCCGTCTCGAAGGGATTGGCCTTCGAGACGGGGCCCAGATCGCCGCGGGATGGGGGAGAGGGCGGCGGGGTGGGCGGGGCGTGGGGTGCGCCGGCGCGTGCTGGTCGGGTTGGCACTACACCGTGGAGGTCACCCCCGCGGTGGGGCTCGAGGTGGACGTGGGGGCTGTCAGGTCGTACATCGTGACGCCGTCGACTGTGGTCGCCTCGAACGTCGCCGCCACCCAGGTGCTGATGTCCGACCCTGCCTGGGAGCCGCCCATCTGGCCGCCGAAGCCGCCGCCGCCGAGGAACCAGTGCACCTGGCCGTCGGCCACCAGGGACTGGAACTGCGCGAGGGTGGGTGCCGGATCGCTGCCGTTGAACCCGCCGATCGCCATCACGGGCTGCTCTGTGGCCAACTGGTAGCCCGCGGCGGAGTTGGCGCCGACCGTCGCGGCGACCCACGCGTACTGGTCGGCATCGGCCAGGAGTGCGTCGGTGATCGCCTGGCTCGGAGTGCTGGAGCCAAGCAGCGATCCCGCGCCGCCGCCCATCGCGCCGGGACCAATTGCGCCCCCCGCGCCGGGGAGGGTCGGGAGGGTTCCCGTGGTTCCGCCGCTGGCGCCGGGGAGGTTGGGGAGCGTGCCCGTGGTCCCGCCTGGCGCGCCGGGGAGCTGCCCACCCGGGAGCTGCCCACCCGGGAGCTGCCCGCCGGGCCCGCCCGGCCCGGTGAGCCCGCCCGCGCCGCCCTGTGTCGTGCCCCGACCTGGTCCGCCGGCGAACCCGCCCGGGCCTCCGCCGGGCCCACCGCGGGCGCCGGCCACTGCGGGTCCGGCCGACGGGATCGAGCCGGTGGCCACCGTCGAGGCGGTCTCCACGGAGTACGCCGCGGGTCCGGCGAGCATCACGACGAGCCCGCCGACCGCGGCGGCCAGCGCGACCCGCGCCCCGACCCGCGCCCCGGCCGACCCGGCAACCGACCCAGCCGACCCAACCGACCCAGCGCCGTCCGCGAACCCGGAGCCGCGAGTCAGCGACGGCGCTGCCACGATCGCGACCGCAACAGCGAGCCCACCGACGAGCACCGCCGGGGCCAGCCAGGGCACGAAGCTCGCCGAGCGGCCCAGCAGGACCGTCGACCACCACGCCGAACCGGCCACGATCGCCGCGCCCGCGAGCCGTGCCCACAGGTGCGTGCGCGCCGACCACAGGGCCACCCCGCCGATGCCGACCAGCGCCCCGATCGCGGGGGCCAGGGCCACGGTGTAGTACTCGTGGATGATCCCCTGGCTGAACGAGATGACCGCGGCGGTGACCAGCAGCCAGCCGCCCCAGCCGAGCGTGGCTGCTCGGGTGAGGTCGGTGCGTGGGCTGCGCCGCGAGACCCACAGGAGCACCGCGATCATCGCCAGGGCCGCGGGGAGCAGCCAGGCCACCTGACCGCCGTACGACGCGCTGAACAGCCGGCCCCAGCCGGTCTCGCCCCACATCGACCCGCCACCCGGGCCCTGGCCGCCGCCAGGCACCACGCTGCCGGTCTCGTTGCCGGTCAGCCGACCGAAGCCGTTGTAGCCGAGGATCAGCTCGACCACCGAGTTGGTCTGCGAGCCGCCGATGTACGGCCGGGAGCCCGCGGGCCACAGCTCGACGACCGCGACCCACCACCCGCCGGCCAGCGACCATGGCCGCGAACGCGGCGAGCAGGTGGCCGATCCGGCGTCGCAGACGTCGACCGGGGCCGCGAGCGGCGTACATCGCCACGAACGCCGGGCAGGACCAGGAACGCCTGCATCATCTTGGCCAGGAACGCGAACCCCACGAACGCGCCGGCGAGCACGATCCAGCGCAGGGCGCCGCGCTCGGTCGCCCGGCCCATCGCCCACGCCGCGCACGACCAGCAGCAGCACCAGCAGGGCGTCGGGGTTGTTGAACCGGAACATCAGCACGGCCACCGGGGTCAGGGCCATCACGGCCCCGGCCGACCAGGCCCGCAGCGGGCCGGACCAGCGCCGCACCGTGGCGTAGAGCACGCCCACCGAGGCCACGCCCAGCAGCGCCTGCGGCACGAGGACCGACCAGGAGCTCAGCCCGAACAGGCGCACGCTGAGGCCCATGAGCCACAGCGAGGCGGGCGGCTTGTCGACCGTGATGGCGTTGGACGGAGTCGAGGCTGCCGAAGAACCACGCCTTCCAGCTCTCGCCGCCGGCCTGGGCGGCGGCCGAGTAGTAGGAGTTGGCCCAGCCGTTGCGGCCCAGGCCCCAGAGGTAGAGCAGGGCCGTCGCGCCGAGGAGCGCGGCCAGCCCCCAGCGCGCCCAGCGGGGAGTCGGCTGGTCCACGGGCAGTCCGGCCCCCGAGGGGGATGCCAGGGGTCCCGGGGTGGCCGCGGGCGCGACCGGCGTGTTGCGGGCCGCGGGGGCATCGGCGCGGCCTGGGTCGGCATCCGACACGGCGGACGGCCCCACGGGCGCGGAGGGCGCCACGTGGGCCGCCGCAGCGTCGGCGGCTCCGGAGGGATCGAGCCAGCCCTCTCTGAGGGGGAGCGTGGGTCGGCGCCGGGCAGGCGCCGGGCACGGAGCCGGGATCGTCGGGACGCGGGCCCGTGGGTGCGTGCGTGGGAGTCGTCATCGGGCGACCTCCTGAGTCGGGGCGATCGAGACCGCCGTCGGGTGGTGCAGGGACGTGCGCGCATCGGTTCGGCGGTCGCCGAAGACCCAGGCGCGGTAGAGCAGGAAGCGCAGGAGAGTGGCCACGACGTTGGCCACGGTGAGCACCAGGAGCTCGACCCCGCGCGAGGCGGCGGGGGCCAGGTGCGCCAGCGCGACGAGGGCGCCGCTGGTGACCGCCAGCCCCAGGCCGAACACGACCAGGCCCTGTGCCTGGTGGCGCAGCCGGTCGGGCCGGCCGCGCACCCCGAAGGTGAACCAGCGGTTGGCGGCGGTGTTGCCGACGGCGGTGGCGATGAGGGCCAGCGCGTTGGCCCACTGGGCGGACATCCCGGTGCGCAGCGCCAGGAACAGCAGCGCGTAGGCAGCGGTGCTGAGCACCCCGATCAGCGCGAACCGGCCCAGCTGGCCGAGGATCCCGCGCGGCGCATCGATGACGGCCTCGGCGGTGGCCGGGCTGGTCAGGCTCGACAGGGGGATCCGGCCGCTGCCCAGGCCCCGGGCCAGTCGCCAGATCCCGGCGAGGTCCTTGCGGGCCGTGTCCACGATGTCCACCGTCGAGCGGGGGTCGTCGATCCAGTCCACCGGGACCTCGTGGATGCGCATCCCCGCGCGCTCGGCCAGCACCAGCAGCTCGGTGTCGAAGAACCACTCGGGATCCTCGACCAGGGGCAGCAGGGCGGCGGCGGCGTCGGCGCGGATGGCCTTGAACCCGCACTGCGCGTCGCTGAACCCCGCTGCCGAGGGTCGTGCGCAGGATCAGGTTGTAGGAGCGTGAGATGAACTCGCGCCGAGGCCCGCGGACCACCCGGGAGCCCCGGCTCAGGCGTGTTCCGATCGCCAGGTCGGAGTGCCCGGACAGCAGCGGGGCCACCAGCGGCAGCAGCGCCGCCAGGTCGGTGGACAGGTCGACGTCCATGTAGGCCAGCACCCGCGCGTCACTGGTGGACCACACCTGACGCAGGGCTCGTCCGCGGCCCTTCTGCGTCGAGGTGCACCGCGCTGACCTCCGCCAGCTGGCAGGCCAGCCGCGAGGCGATGTCCCAGGTGAGGTCGGTGCTGGCGTTGTCGGCGATCGTGATCCGGAAGGTGTACGGCAGCGCCGACTTGAGGTGGGCGTAGAGGCGCAGGACGCTGCGCTCGAGGTCCAGCTGCTCGTTGTGGACGGGGATGACCACGTCGAGGGCGGGCGCCAGCTCACCGGCCCGGAGGTGGTCCAGGGCGGGGCTCGGTGCGGGCAGGACCGCCAGGTGGGTCCGGGTCGGGGGGTGTGGGGTAGCCATGGGTCACAGGCAACCGGGCGAACCTGTGAGCAGGCTGGGAGGTCGCTGGACGCCCCGCGGGAGTGGCAGGGCCCTCGGGTTCACAGGATCCTCACAGGCAACTGCCAGATTCCCGCATGGTCCCCTGCGCACGATGGCCCCATGAGCGCCCCCTCCCTCACCGCCGTCGCGTCCCCCGCCCTCACCGCGGCGGCTGCCGGTGCGCCGCCCGAGGCCCGGCTGCTGGTCGTCGACGACGAGCCCAACATCGTCGAGCTGCTGGCTGCCAGCCTGCGCTTCGCCGGCTTCGAGGTGCACGCGGCGACCAACGGCACCGCCGCCCTGCGCCGGGCAGCCGAGGTGCAGCCGGACCTCGTCGTGCTCGACGTGATGATGCCCGGTCTCGACGGCTTCGAGGTCGTGCGCCGGATGCGCCAGGACGGGCTGCACGCTCCCGTGCTGTTCCTCACCGCGCGTGATGCGGTCGAGGACCGCATCACCGGCCTGACCCTGGGGGCCGATGACTACGTGACCAAGCCGTTCAGCCTCGGCGAGGTCGTCGCGCGGATCCGGGCGATCCTGCGCCGCGCCGGCCTGGCCGCCGAACCCGGGTCCGCGCGGGTCACCTTCGCCGACATCGAACTCGACGAGGACGCCCACGAGGTGTTCAAGGCGGGCCAGCCCGTGGAGCTGTCCCCGACGGAGTTCAAGCTCCTGCGCTACCTGATGGCCAACCCGGGGCGGGTGCTGTCCAAGGCCCAGATCCTCGACCACGTCTGGCACTACGACTTCGGCGGCGAGGCAACGGTCGTGGAGTCCTACGTGTCGTACCTGCGCCGCAAGGTCGACACCACCGAGCCCCGGCTGCTGCACACCGTGCGCGGCGTGGGCTACGTCCTGCGAATGCCCCGGGAGCGCTGATGTTCGCCCGGTGGCCCTTGCGCACCCGGCTCGTGGCCCTGCTCGTGGCCCTGGTGGCCGCGGCGCTCGTGCTCGCGGGGGTGGTGGCGGCCGCGGCTCTTCGGGGGTACCTCTACGCCGAGGTGGACCGCGGCCTCGTGCAGGTGGCCACGGCGATGGCCGACCCGTTCCACGGCCCCGACGGCGCACCCGGAGGTGCCCGGCCTGGGCCCCTGGGCCAGGACGTGCTCTACGTGCAGGTCGCCGACGCCGCCGGGGTGGCTGCCGCCCCGGATCCCGCCTCGGCTGCCGTCACAGACCCGCCCGCACTGTCGACCCTGACCCCGCAGGTCGCCGCGGCCTCCGGCGGCGCCGCCCACGTGGTCGACTCCGTGTCGGGGTCCGCGCGCTGGCGGGTGGTGTCGCTGCCCATCGCCGACGGGTCGGGCTCGGTCACCGTCGCCCAGGACCTCAGCGGCGTCGACGCAACGGTGAGCCGGCTTGCCCTGATCGAGCTGGCGATCGGCGCGCTCGTGCTCCTGCTGCTGGCGGTGGCCGCGCGCGTGCTCGTGCGGCGCAGCCTCCGGCCCCTGGACCACGTCGAGCAGGCCGCGGCCCTGATCGCCGCCGGGGACCTCGCGCACCGGGCGCCGCCGGGCGATCCCCGCACGGAGGTGGGCAGCCTCTCGGCCTCGTTCAACTCGATGGTCGACTCGCTGGAGTCGTCGTTGGCCGCTCAGCGAGACTCGGAGGCAGCCGCACGCCAGTCGGCGCAGGTCGCCCGTGACTCGGAGGCCAGCGCCCGTGCCTCCGAGTCACGGATGCGCCGGTTCGTGGCCGACGCCAGCCATGAGCTGCGCACGCCGCTGACCTCCGTGCGCGGGTTCGCCGAGCTCTACCGGATCGGGGCCGTGGCCCCGGGCGAGCCGCTCGACGACGCGATGGCGCGCATCGAGGCCGAGGCGTCGCGGATGGGCGTCCTTGTCGACGACCTGCTGCTGCTGGCCAGACTCGACCAGCAGCGCCCACTGGACCGGGCGCCCGTCGACGTCGTCGACCTGGTGGCCGACGCGACCGCCTCCGCACGTGCCGCGGCACCCGGCCGACGCATCGACATCGAGGTGGATGCGCAGGCCCTCGGCGTGAGGGTGCCCGGGGACGCGGGTGGCCTGCGCCAGGTGGTCGACAACCTGCTGGCCAACGCCATGCGGTACTCCCCGGCCGAGGAGCCGATCGTCGTGGTGGTCGGCAGCGACTCCGCGCCGGCGGGCAGCGTCGGGTGGGCGACGATCGCCGTGCGTGATCGGGGCACAGGGATGGCTCCGGACGTGGCGGCACGGGTGTTCGAGAGGTTCTACCGGGCGGATCCGGCGCGAAGCCGGGAGCACGGCGGCGCCGGTCTCGGCCTGGCGATCGTCGCGGCGATCGTCGCCGCCCACGGCGGTCGGGTCGACGTCGAGAGCGCCGAGGGCACAGGCTCCACGTTCACCGTGCACCTGCCCCGCACCACGCCCGCCCCCGCGCCCGTCCCTGCGCCCGCCCCCGGGCCCGCGATTCAGGCCCCGTTCGAGGCGGCGCACGTGGATTACGGCCCCATTCGAGGGGGTTTGGACCCCTCAGACGGGGCCCAACTCGGCGGCGGGGGCGGCGCGGACGGGGCGGGCGGCGTGGACGGCGTGGACGGCGTGGACCGTGGGCCGGGGGCGGCGCTCGGGGGGTGGGCTCGGGGGGTGGGTCAGCCGCCGAGGCGCTCCGAGGACTGTGAGCCCGTCGCGCTGAGCGGGCCGACGCTGATCCCGGCGACCGCGCCGGTCCAGTAGCGCCCGGCGTTGCTCGCGCCGGGGATGTCCTCACCGGGGGCGCCCACGAGCAGCGTGTCGATACGGTCCTCGTCCAAGGTCCAGTCCCCGACGACCGTCACAAGCCGGCTGCCGAACTTGTCGCCGGCAACCCGTCCGGCGGCCTTCTGGCTCTATACAGCAGCGTGTTCGGGGCACCCTCGTCCGTCTTGGCGAAGGTCGCCACTCCGGCGTCCACACGCGAGCCCACGTGAGGGCGACGGCGACGACGAGGCTGAGCTGGGTGCGCATGGGGTTCCTCCTGGAGTCCCTCGCAGGCCACTGCGCGCAAGGCCACCCGATCGAGCCCATCGGGGCGACCCTGCGTCTCGGGCGCTTTGGGCCCCGTTCGAGGGGGCGAAGACCGATCTGGGCCCCGTTCGAGGGGGTTTCCACCACTCGAACGGGGCCCGAATCCCGGTGGGCGGGGCGGGGGCCCGAATCCCGGTGGGCGGGGCGGCGTGGGGCCCGATTTCCGTTGGGCGGGGGCGGGGTAGGGGGTCAGCGGGGGTCAGCCTGCGGCGGGGGTCGTCCCTGCGACCGCGCGGATCGCCGCCGCCGCTTCGGCGCTGCTCATCCCGCTGGCCTGGAGCAGGTCCGAGGCCGAGAGCCGGATCTGGGCCATGATCGGCGCCGCGAACAGGCCGCCAGCGGGCACGCCACTGACCTGGGCCACGGCCGAGAGTGCCGAGTCACGCATCAGCCCCGGGTCCTCGCCGGCGAGCACCCCGCGCAGCGCCTCGGTCGCCACCGCCAGGTCCTCGAGTGCCCGCGGGATCCCGGGCCCGGTGTGGTCGCCACGGTCGAGGGCGACCCACGCCTGCCGGGCGAGCACGCGCAGGTTGCGCAGCGCGTTGTCGAGGTGGAACCCGGCCAGGGCGTAGGTGGCCAGCAGGGTCCGCTGGCCCCAGTACCAGGGGGCCAGGCGGATGGACTCGCGCGTGGCGTCGAGGCCCGCGTGGAAGCCCTCGAGCACCGGCGCGGTCCGGCGCAGGCCGTTGAGCACCTCGAAGGCCGCCTCCACATCGCCCGCGGCCAGGGCCCCGCCGACCTCCCGGTACCCGGTCGCGATCGAGGAGATCACCGGATCCGTGGCCTGGCGAGCGTGCCGAGCGGGGTCCACCGGCAGGAGCAGCGCCGAGACGAGCAGGCCGATCCCCCCGCCGACCAGTGCGTCCACGAAGCGAGCGGTGTTCCACGGCTCGGCGTCCGTGGGCGGGGTCAACGTCGCGATCAGGATCGCCGCGGAGGAGGCCTGCATGATCAGGATCGGACCGCCGCCCATGAGGATCGCGCTGATCAGCGCGATGGCCACGACCAGCGCCAGCTGCCAGGGCCCCGTGCCCACGATGCCGATCAGCACGTCGGCCAGCAGGATGCCCACGGCGTTGCCGACCAGGAGCTCCGCCGAGCGGCGAAGGCGATGGGCCAGGGAGATGGCGACCGTCGCGACGGCGGCGATCGGGGCGAAGAACGGCTGCTCGTGGCCGATCGCCAGGGCCACCGTGTAGGCCAGGAACGCTGCCACGGTGGCCTGCAGGATGATCCGCCAGGAGCGGCGGACCTCGCCGAGCTGCGCGAGCGTCGACTCGGTGGCGCGCCGGCCGGCCGTGGCCAGCGGCGATGCGGGAGTGCTCGGGGCCTGGGGCATGGCCCGACCCTACGGCGCCCCAGCCCCCACCCCCCACCCGCAGAATCTCCCCGAGTTGGCCGGTTCTCCGGTACTTACCGGCAGAACCCGTCACGTCGGGGAGAATCTGGGAGGCAGGCTGGGCCAGCCGGAGGCAGTGAGGGTCAGCGGCAGGTGCAGCGGCGCGAGGTGGGCACACCGGCGAGCACCTGGTCGACGTGCTGGCCGCAGCCGGAGTAGGTGACGTTTCCGCAGGTACGGCACAGGGCGGGGCTGCACATGGGTGGCTCCTTCAAGTCGGGATCGTGTGACCAGAATACCCCAGGGGGTATACGTTGGGCAACTTCCGAGGGCGGCGGCGGGGGCAGAGTGCGCGCCGTCGCGCCGGCCGTCGAGCGCAGGGGGGCCCTGTGCCTCAGGGGCCGGTGGTGCGGATCGGC
Organism: uncultured Actinomycetes bacterium; assembly: GCA_963777855.1. Lineage (GTDB taxonomy): Bacteria > Actinomycetota > Actinomycetes > S36-B12 > CAIYMF01 > Prado023. The sequence goes on from CAVZRW010000015.1 coordinate 68,567, forward strand.
TCCCAGGGTGGAGGGGGTGCGGGGGTCCGCAGCAGCGTGGAGTCGACCTCGCCGAACCGCTCGGCGCGGTCGCGCCAGTCGGCGTAGAAGGTCGACACCTCGTCGGCGTTGCGGGCCACGAAGTTCCACCACATGAACACCGGCTCCGGGAATGGCACCCCGCCGAGCAGCATGAGCCGCGTCGTCTGGCTGGCGTGCACGGTCACCTCGTGCGGGCCCGGGGCCAGCGCGGCGATCTGCCCGGGCCGTGTGGCGGTGCGGGGGACCACCGGCTCGCCGGCGACCGTGACGACACCGTCGAGGGCGATGATCGCGTGCTCGAAGTCGGGGCGCAGGGGCACGGTGGTGCTCCCCGGGCGGATGGTCACCTGCATTCCGAGGAGGTCGGTGGCGAACGCCGCCGGCGAGCGCGCCTCCAGGAACGACCCGGCGATCAGCGTCGCGGACGCCCGTTCCCACTCCACCACCGGGAGCTCGCCGTGGTGGGCGAACGCCGGGTCGCCGTGGCGCTGGTCGTCGGGCTGGGCCACCCAGAGCTGCATCCCCTGCAGGGTCCCGCGGTAGGTGTCGGTGGCCTCCTCGGCGTGGACGACGCCACGGCCCGCGGTCATCAGGTTCACCTGGCCCGGGCGGATCAGCTGCTCGGAGCCGAGGCTGTCGCGGTGCAGCACCGCACCCTCCATCAGCCAGGTCACGGTCTGCAGGCCGGTGTGCGGATGCGGGCCGACGTCGAGCCCTGAGGTCTCGGTGACCTCGACAGGGCCCATGTGGTCGGCGAAGCACCAGGCTCCGACCGTGCGCAGGCGCCGCCGGGGCAGGACCCGTCGGACCCGCGTGCGGCCCACCTCGGCCGACACTCCGTCATGGACCTCGATGGGCAGTGCGATCGCCATTGCGCCAGCCTCCCGGCGCCGGCCCGCACCCGCAACGCGAGCGCCCAGCAGGCGTGCGGCCGTCCGGAGCTGCGGCCCGCACCCGCGACACGAGTGCACTGCAGGTCTCCAGCCCGTCCGGAGCTGCGGCCCGCGCCCACGCGGTCCCGGCGCCCGGACCGCCCGGGACCGCACCCAGCCCTCCGCCCGCCCCGACTACTCCACCGGCAGGGTGTCGATCAGCTGCTGCAGCTCCGCCGCCTTCTCCGGGCGTCCACCCCGGCGGTGCGGCCACGTTGCCCCAGGCGTAGACGATGGTGCTGCCGTAGTTGTGGCCGTGGCCGGGTGGCACGCTCACCCCGAAGAACTGGTCGACGGTCACCTGCAGGAACGTGATGATCGGGTACCAGCGGGTGGCCGGGGACACGTCCGGTCCGCGCGGCTCGCGCAACCAGTCGGGGGCGCGGGAGAGCAGGTTCGGGCTCCACCAGACCACCGGGTCGGAGGCGTGCTGCATGAACACCACGTGTGGGTCCGGCCACGGCCCGCCGGGCGTGGCCAGGTCGCCCTCCGTGGCAGCGAAGCGCGCCGTGGCGCCCTGCTGGTAGACCGGCTGCCACTCGGGGCTGCCCTCGTCCCGCCCGGCGGTGATCGTCCCCCACGGCTCGCTGAAGTTCGGCGTGCCCATGAACAGCGCCCCGTCGGTGCGGGCGGCCAGGTCCTGGACCCCGCTGAACGGCGCCTGGCCGGCGAACGAGCCCAGGCTCAGGCCGTAGGCCAGCAGCTTCGGGCGGGTCGCCTCGGGCAGCTGCGACCAGCGGGCGTAGACCGCCTCGAACAGTGCGCGGCCGGCCTCGGTGGCCCGGTCCTGGTCCACGAGGAACGAGATCCAGCTCGGCAGGTACGAGTACTGGATGGTCGCCACGGCGGTGTCGCCGCCCCACATGTACTCCAAGGAGTCCAGCGACTGGGGCTCCAACCAGCCGGTGCCCGTCGCGCCGGCGACCACCAGCACGGCGCGGTCGAACGCGCCGGTGCGCTCGAGCTCGGCCACCGCGATCTGGGCCCGCTCGGCGGCGGTCGGCGCGGTGTCGACGCCCACGTACACGCGGATCGGGGTCTGGGCGGGCGCACCGGTGAAGGCCGAGATGGCGGCTGCGTCCGGGCCGCGGCCGACGACGTTGCGGCCCGCGGCGCCGAGCGAGGCCCACGACGCCAGCGACTGGGGCGACCCCGAGCGGGCGGGATCAGTGGGCGCGGTCACCCCGTCGGCGGTGCCCTCGTTCTCGTTGGCGTAGACCGCGTCGGCCACGTCGACGAAGGTGGTGAACAGCACGCCGGCGGTCAGCCAGTAGCCCAGCAGCGCCACGATCCCGACGGCCAGTGCCCAGGCGATCCGGTGCGGGATGAACCGGCGCAGGTGCCGGTGGATCCACCGGGTGATCCCGCGCACCCCGCGGCCGGCCAGGATCAGCAGCAGCGCGAGGCCGAGGCAGACCGCCGCGATCCCCAGGACGTGCTGCGCCGGGCTCTCCGGTTCGCCCACCAGACGGCGCACCTCGTTCTGGGCGTGTCCACCGGCGATGACTGAGAGCACGAACAGGATCGGCCAGCCCACGGCCAGCACCCACCACGCGATCCGCTTGCTGCCTCGCGAGGGCTCCCGTCCCGGCCGACGCAGCACCCAGCTGACCAGCACGCCCAGGCCGTAGAAGAGCGCCGCCCCGATCCCCGCGATGAGCCCCTCGAACAGCCAGGGCCTCGGCAGGATGCTCGGGGTGAGCGCCAGCGCGATGCCGAGCAGCGCGAACACCAGCCCCAGGTAGTTAAGCCGCCACCACGGCCGCCGTGGGGTGGCGGCCGGCGGGTCCGCGGCGGGGGCGGGGCCGGCAGGGGGCACGGCGGTCATCGACATGGGCGCATTATCGGCGGTCAGCCGGGGGCTCCCCGCTCATCTGACACAATGGCGCCCCGGCGCACGGGTCACTCGGACTGGGCGAGCCCCACTTCGCGGTCCCGGCGCCGTCGGCCCCCGTAGCTCAGGGGATAGAGCGATGGTTTCCTAAACCACAGGCCGCAGGTTCGAATCCTGCCGGGGGCACCGCGCAGCGGTGCGCCCTTTGCAGGGTTCGAGGAGGAGGCCCGCGTGAGCGGGCCGACGGTTCCTGCCGGGGGCACCGCGCAGGGGTGCGCCCTTTGCAGGGTTCGGGGAGGAGGCCCGCGTGAGCGGGCCGACGGTTCCTGCCGGGGGCACCGTCCGGAGCGGCGAGGCTGGTCCGTCGCTGCGGAGGGCCACCTCCAGATCGGCGCTGCTCACTGCCCGACCGGACCCGGTCGACACTACGTAGCAGCAACCCCGCCCGCCGCACCGGCCCTTTGCAGGTAGGCGAAGTTGATCGCCCACACAAGGCCCAGTGCCAGTGGGAGATCCACGCTCTCGGCGATGTCGACGGGGTACTGTCTTCTTCAGCGCCAGATCCGTCAGATCCAACTTCGCGATGGGTACATCATCCTCAAGCACGGAGTAGATCTGCTTCAGCGCACCGGACTGGACGATTGCCCACTCAGTCCCATCGGCGAGAGTGAACTCCAGACGCTTCTTGCTGAAGTATCGAGTTGGTCTTCAGGTTCCCGGCCAGACTGCCGTCTGCATTCGTGTACTCGATCTTCGCAGGGATCGCCTTCTTGACAACGGCGGTCATCACCACGGTTCCGCTGGCGTCCACGATCTCGGCACCGTGCTTGTCCCCGACAATGGTGAAGACCTGGTCCTCGAAGGATTCATCGCGATAGACCGACAGATCGCGCTGCAGGGCACCCGAGCTCTTCACATAGAACCTGTTCCAGCCATCCTCTGCGCGCGTATCCGGGTCACTCATGGCGTCCTCCGTCGGATCGATGGGCGTGCTGGGGGTCGATCAGGCGTTGGCCGGGGCGGTGGTGACCGCGTCGGCCCCGCGGTCGATCCGGCGTGCAGTCACCACAGCGGCCACCACACCCGCGATCATCGTCGGGTACACGAGCAGGCCGCCGACCACGGAGAACGGGGTGCTCGCGGCATCCGACCCCGAGAAGCCCAGGGAGCCGTCGGGGACGGTCGACCGTGGTTGGGTCCGCGGCGCTGGCGGTCATGGGAACTCCGATCCCCAGTGGTGTTGAGGACACCAGTCGAGGGCCAGAGTACTGGTGGGCCGGCGAGTTCGGTCGGTCATTCAGGTGCTGCAACAGTCTCGCCGCCGCCCTCACGGGCCGTGGCTCCAGCGGACGAGCCCGTCAGCCGCCCCCGACGGTCTACCTCATGCGCGTGGATGGCGAGCTCGCCGGCCCACCTCGACAGCCGGGCAGCCCACGGTTAGCGTCGATGGTCGGGCGGGGATCAGGGAGGTGCGCGTGGCCAGTTCACCCGCGGCGGGGTCGGTACCCCGCGACCGTGCCGACGACTACACCGAGGCAGATGGCGCCGAGCGGCGGGGGTTCGTCGCGCGTTCACCGGCGAGGATCTGGCGCACGTCGGCTCCTTCTCGTTCGACCCCGCAGTGCTGCCGGGCAACATCGAGAACTTCATCGGGGTCGCTCAGGTGCCGATCGGGCTGGCCGGGCCGCTGCTGATCGACGGTGAGCATGCCCAGCGGCGAGTTCTACGTCCGATGGCCACGACCGAGGGCACGCTCGTCGCTTCGTACAACCGGGGCATGCGCCTGCTCACCGAGGCGGGAGGGGTGACGGCGACGGTGGTCGACGACCGGATGCAGCGGGCCCCGGTCTTCGTGCTGGACGATGCCCGACGGCCCGCGACTTCGGCGAATGGATCGCGCGATCACCACGATCAGATCGCCGCTGCGGCGCAGGCCACGACCCGGATCGGACGCTGCATCGAGATCGAGCAGTACCACGTCGGCCCGCTTGCTCTACACGCGCTTCGACTACACAACCGGCGATGCCGCCGGTCAGAACATGGTCGGCAAGGCGACCTGGGCCGCCTGCGAATGGATCATGCCAGAACTACCCGGGCCAGTCCACGACTACGTGCTATCCGGAGGGATCGACACCGACAAGAAGCACTCGCAGATCAACATCCTGCGAGACCCGCGGCAAGCGGGTCGTGGCCGAGGCCGCGTATCCCGGCGGAACTGCTCGAAGAGCACATGGGGGTCACTGCCCGGCAGATCTGTTCCGCAGCCGACAGGTCAGCCAGGTCGGCAGCTTCATGGCCGGTTCCGCCAACAGTGGGGCGCACGCCGCCAACGGCCTGGCCGCCCTGTTCATCGCGACCGGTCAGGACGCGGCGACCATCGCCGAGTCGCACGCCGGGATCGTGTACACCCAGCTCCTGGAGTCCGGGGACTACTACTGGTCGATCACGCTGCCCGCGCTGATCGTGGCAACCGTGGGCGGCGGCACCGGCCTGGCCACGCAGCGGGAGTGCCTGGCGATGCTCGGCTGCCACGGCCCGGGCACGGTCGGGCGATTCGCCGAGATCTGTGCTGCGGTCGTGCTCGCCGGCGAGGTCTCGCTGAGCAGCGCCGTCCTCGCCGGTGACTGGGTCTCCAGCCACGAGCGGCTGGGCCGCAACCGCTAGGAATCCCCGACCGGCCCCGGGGCGGGCGCGCAGACGGCGCTGCCCTGGGCCCGGGACCCGGGCGGGTGTGGAAGCGGGGCATCCCCGGGCCCGGGCCCCAGGCGGGTGCGGGAACGCCGCTGCCCCGGGCCGATGGACCCGGGGCAGCGGCGCACTGCAGGGGGCTCAGGCCTCCTCGTCGAGCTCCTCGAACAGGGCTGTCTCGATCTCGAGCTCGAAGCCGATGGCCTCGGCCAGGTTGCGGGCCGCCTTGATCACTGCGGGGGTGCCGACGATCGGCGCGACCGCGATGAGCACGCTGCGCGCGTCCTCGAGGGTGAGCAGGGTGCCCTCGGCGGCGCGGAGGGTGGCCAGGTAGGACGCCGGCGGGGCATCCACGGCGACCAGCGCCGCGAGGCGGACCAGCAGCACGGCCTCCAGGCTGTTGTCGAGGTTGGCCAGGGAGACGGCGTTGATGCCGATGACGGTGTCGAGCAGGGGGTTCTCGGACATGCAGGGGTCCTCTCATGGGGGTGCGTCGCGCGGGTCCCGGACGCCGGGGAGGTGGGTGCCGCGGTTCTGCTGCGGCGCGGGCAACCCTTCCACGGATGGGCCGAGGTCGCTCCCCGAGCGACGCGTCCGCCGGACCCCTCTCGGCGCCGTCGCCGAGACAGGAGACCCCGCCGCGGGCGAGGCTGTCGCCCCCAGGCCCAGCGCGGACCCCGAGGAGGGCCCATGGCGTCGGCAGCAGCTCCGCCCCCGATCGTCGGCACGCCCATCGATCCGCCGCCCAAGGAGGTACCGGGGTTCGCCGAGAAGCTCGACCGCACGACTGTCGGCGGCATCTCCTATCGGGCGATGCGACGCTACAGCGTCGCCAACGTGGGCCTCCTGGCCGCCGGGAGCGCCTACTACCTGTTCCTGTCGTTGTTCGCGCTGCTGGCATTCGCCTACGGCGTGATCGCGCTGGTGGGCGCGGACTCGCTGGCCACCACCCTCACCGAGGCGCTGGGCGAGGCCCTGCCGGGCCTGGTGGGTGACGACGGGATCGACCCCGACCAGCTGCGCTCGACCGGTCGCGCGGCGGGGATCGTGGGCCTGCTGCTGCTGGCCTACTCGGGCCTGGGTGCGGTCGGGGGTGCCAGCAGCTCGCTGCACCTGATCTTCGGCGCGCCGCCGGACCCGCGCAACTTCGTGAAGGCCAAGGCCCGCCACGCGCTCATCCTGCTCGTCGTCGCGCCGCTGATCGTCGTGTCGTTCGCCTCCCTGAGCGTCACCTCCGACCTGTTCCACCCGGTCCTCGAGGCCGCCGGGCTCGACGGTGGACCGGTGCGTGCCCTGCTCACCGGGGTGGGGTACGTGGTGGGCTTCGCCGTGGACGTGCTGATCCTCTGGATCCTGCTCGGGCACCTCGGCGGCATCCGGCCGCACCGGCGGCCCCGCCTGGTGGCCAGCCTCACCGGTGCGGTGGCCATCGGGATCGTCAAGCAGTTCCTCGACGCGATCGTCTCCTGGGCCCTGGACAAGCCGCAGTACGGGGCGTTCGCCGCCCCGCTTGCGGTGCTGTTCGTGCTCTCCCTGCTGTCGTCGGTGCTCTACGGATCTGCCGCGCTGGCGGCCGGGATCAGCGACCAGGAGGTCCCGTTGGAGGAGCTCGAGCCGACTCCGCAGGAGGCCGCCGACCCGGCACCGACCGGCACCGATGCAGCACCGGCCGGCGCCGACGGCGCAGCGGGAGGTCCGGCCTCCTGACCAGCGCCGATCAGCCCAGCGGTGGCAGAGGGGTGCGCGGAGTGCGCGGCAGGCGCCCCGGACGCCCCGGACGGGTCGCCGTGGGCCGCTCGGCCTCCTGCATGACGACCAGGGAGCGGCCGGCGACCAGTCGCTCGGTGCCGGCCCGGTGGGTGATCGGCGGGCCCGGCGGCACGGGCCACACCGCGGTGTCGAGCACCTCGGTCCACACCGCCCCGGAGGTGCGCCCCGGGACCATGCAGGCCGTGTCCTGGTCGGCGGCGTTGAAGAACAGCGCGAACGACGGGTCCTGCTGGTCGCGACCGAACCTGTCCTTCTCGTTGAGCGCCGAGCCGTTGAGCACCACCGTGAGCGTGCGCGCGTAGCCCACCTGCCAGTCGTGCGGGGTCATCGGGTCGCCGTTGGGCTGCAGCCACGAGATGTCGGGCACCTCGTCCCACTGGGAGATCCGCCGGCCCTCGAAGAACCGCCGGCGCCGGAAGATCGGATGCTTGAGCCGCAGCTCGATGACCCGGCGGGTGAACGAGAGCATGTCCTCGTCGGCGGTCGCCCAGTCCATCCAGGCCAGCTCGTTGTCCTGGCAGTAGGAGTTGTTGTTCCCCCGCTGCGTGCGCCCGATCTCGTCGCCGTGGGCGATCATCGGCACGCCCTGGCTCAGCAGCAGGGTGGCCATGATGTTGCGCCGCTGCCGGGCGCGCAGGGCCAGGATCTGCGGGTCGTTCGTCGGGCCCTCCACGCCGCAGTTCCACGACCGGTTGTGCGACTCCCCGTCCCGGCCCTGCTCGCCGTTGGCCTCGTTGTGCTTGTCGTCGTAGGAGACCAGGTCGGTCAGGGTGAACCCGTCGTGCGCAGTGACGAAGTTGATCGAGGCGTGCGGGCTGCGCCCATCGTGCAGGTACAGGTCCGAGGAGCCGGTGAACCGGGAGGCGAAGTCCGGCAGCGCCGCGGGCTCCCCGCGCCAGTAGTCGCGGGTGGTGTCGCGGTAGCGGCCGTTCCACTCGGTCCACAACGAGGGGAAGTTGCCCACCTGGTAGCCGCCCTCGCCGAGGTCCCACGGCTCGGCGATCAGCTTGGCCTGGGAGACGATCGGGTCCTGGTGCACCAGGTCGAAGAAGGTGGAGAGCTTGTCGACGTCGTGGAACTCCCGGGCCAGGCTCGAAGCCAGGTCGAAGCGGAAGCCGTCGACGTGCATCTCGGTGACCCAGTAGCGCAGGGAGTCCATGATCATCTGCAGCGAGTGGGGGCTGCTGACGTTCATCGAGTTGCCGGTGCCCGTGGTGTCGAAGTAGCGGCTCGGGTCCTCGGGCGCGAGCCGGTAGTAGCCGGGGTTGTCGATGCCGCGGAACGACAGGGTGGGTCCGTTGTGGTTGCCCTCCGCGGTGTGGTTGTAGACCACGTCGAGGATCACCTCGATGCCGGCGATGTGCAGCTGCTTGACCATGCCCTTGAACTCGCTGACCTGCTCGCCGAGCGTGCCGGTCGAGGCGTACTCGTTGTGCGGGGCGAAGAAGCCGATGGTGTTGTAGCCCCAGTAGTTGCGCTTGCCCTGGGACTGCAGGAACGAGTCCTGGACGAACTGGTGGATGGGCATCAGCTCGATGGCGTTGACCCCGAGGTCGAGCAGGTACTCCACCATCGCGGGATGGGCCAGGCCGGCGTAGGTCCCGCGCAGGATCCGGGGGATGTCGGGGTGGCGCATGGTCATGCCCTTGACGTGGGCCTCGTAGATCACGGTCTCGTTGTAGGGCCGGTGCAGGCGGCGGTCGGAGGTCCAGTCGAAGAAGGGGCTGGTGACGACGCTGAGCATCGTGTGCCCGAGGCTGTCGGTGCGGTCCATGCTCGCAGGGCGGTCCAGCCGGTGGCCGATCACCGCCTGGGACCCGTCGGGCATCCCGGTGATGGCCCGCGCGTAGGGGTCCAGCAGGAGCTTGTTGGGGTTGCACCGCCAACCCCGGGCTGGGTCCCAGGGGCCGTGCACCCGGTAGCCGTAGCGCTGCCCGGGGCCGATCATCGGCACGTACGTGTGCCACACCCCGGCGGTGCGCTCCTCGAGGGGCAGGCGCTGCTCGACTCCCTTGGCCCCGATCAGGCAGAGCTCGACGCTGGCGGCGCGCTCGGCGAACAGCGCGAAGTTGGTGCCCACCCCGTTGTAGGTGGCGCCCAGCGGGTAGTCGTCACCCGGCCACTGGATCGTCGCGCGCACGGCCACGTGTGGATCTCCCTGCCCCTCGGCTGCATCGTCACGGTAGGCCCTGGCGGCGGTGCGTCGCGCGGCCTGCCCCGGGGGCTGGGCGGTGCCGGCGCTGCGGACCGGGTCGGGTCAGCGGTCGGGGTCCTGCAGCACCTCGCGCACCGCGGCGGCGAACTGCGGCTTGCCGGCCTTCGTCAGGTGCAGCCCGTCCTTGAACCACGTGGGGTGCTCCGCGGAGATCGCGCGCCAGTCGACGAGGCGCACGTTGGGGTGGCTGGCGGCTGCCTGGGCCAGGGTCGCGTTGCCCTGCCGCACGAACGGGAACCGGGCGGTCGAGTTCACCAGCACGACCAGTTCGCGGTCGTCCAGGGAGGCCAGCGTCGCCTCCAGGGCCTTGGCCGGCACGGGCCCGGCGTTGCCCAGGTGCATGACGACGACCGGGCGCAGCCTCCCCTTGGCCCGGTCGGCGCTGACCCGGTTCATGATGAACGCCGGCGAGCGGTTGATCCCGGCGTCGATGCGCACCCCGGGCAGCTCCTCGCGCAGCACGTCCAGGGCCCAGAGGCTCACGGAGTCGCCGTACCAGGCGACGTCCGAGGTGGCGATGGTGCCCAGCGCCGGATCGGCCGGATCGGCCGGCACGGAACCGCCGGCCGATCCCTCGTCGACGACATCCTCGGTGGTGCCCAGCGCCGCGGCCCGGGCCACCTGGTCGGCGGTGGGTGCGGTGACCAGCAGCGCCGCAGTGAGCCCGATCGCCACCACGACTGCCCCCGCCGCCGACCAGCCACCCCGCGTTGCCGGCGTCCACGCGGCCAGGGCTCCGCGCTCGCGACCCAGCGCGCGGCGTGCGGCCCACCAGCGAGCCAGCGCGCCCTGGCGGATCGGCACCTCGACGAACCGGTAGCTGGCCGCGGCCACCGCGAGCACCAGGCCGATGCGCGCCGCCTGTACCCACGGACCGGTCCACGGCACGTCGATGCCCGGGCGGGTCACGAGCATGATCGGCCAGTGCCAGAGGTAGATGCCGTACGAGCGCTCGCCGATCCAGCGCATCGGTGGGTTGTCCAGCGCTGGGCCCAGTGGGGAGGCGGGGTGGGTGGAGGCGGCGATGACGACCGCCACCACGAGGGCGACGAGCAGGAAGCCGCCACGGTAGAGCCAGGGCGTGTACTCGCTGACGTGCAGCACCAGCCACGCGAGCACGGCCAGGCCCAGGGCCCCGACGCCGACCAGCACGGCCCGGGCGCCGGGAGCCACGCGGGCGCGGAACGCCCGCACGTCCCACACCGCCGCCAGGGCGGCGCCGACGAGCACCGACATCGCGTGGGTGTCGGTGCCGAAGTAGACGCGGGTCGGGTCCTGGTCGATGGGCATGCCGTGGCGCACCGAGAGCCAGGCCATCGCGACGGTGGAGGCCACGGCGCCCGCGGCCGCGAAGCGCAGCACGGTCCGGCGCAGTGGCGTGCGGCGGCGGCGGGCCACTGCCGCGATCCCGGCCAGCAGCACGGGCCACACGAGGTAGAACTGCTCCTCCACCGCCAGCGACCACAGGTGGCCCAGCATGTTCCCGCGCCCGATCAGGGTGAAGTAGGACTGCTCCTGGCTCAGGGCCCACCAGTTGCTCACGTACAGCAGCGCCCCAGGCACGTCGCGCACCGTCTGCCCAGCAACGTCGCGGGCAAGCACGGCGACCAGCACCAGGGTGCCGGCCAGCATCAGCACCAGCGCGGGCAGCAGCCTGCGGGCACGACGGCGGTAGAAGTCGGCGAACCCGATCCGCCCCGAGCGCTCGAGCTCGCCCAGCAGCAGGGTGGTGATCAGGAACCCGCTGATCACGAAGAACACGTCGACGCCGAGGAAGCCACCGGGCACCGGATCCAGTCCCAGGTGGTAGGCCACGACCGCGGTCACCGCCACGGCCCGCAGGCCGTCCAGCCCGGCGATGCGGCGACGGACCGAGGCGCGCGCCGGTCGGTCCGGGGCAGGGGGCACCGGGGTCTCCCCCGGGGGCGCCACGGGTGGCTCGATGCGCGGCAGGTCCACCAGGGTCTGCATCTGCGTCATGCGTGGCCTCCCACTGCTGCACGAGCAGCCGGGCCCGTGCCCACCCGCCGCTGCGCCTCGACCCGGCACGGCCCCGACCGGACGTGCCCGACGGGGCAACGGTAGTCAGGCTCCCGGCCAGCCCCCGGCTTCAACACACCCCAGGCGGCCAGCACCCCGCACACCGGGTGGGTGGCGGGGTGCTGCCGGGGCGTCGCGGAGCTGGGGACTCGGGACGCGCCAGGTCCTACAGGTCGACGCCGTGGTCGTCGGTGCCGGGAGCGTGGGCGCCGTGGTCGTCGGTCCCGGGTCCGTGCACACCGTGGTCGTCTGTGGCGTCCTCGACCTCGGCACCGTGCTCGCCGTCCTCGGTGTCCTGCCAGTCGTCGTCGCCCTTGGCGCGGTCGTCGGCCACCAGGTCGTCGCCGCGCCCGCCCCAGCAGCGGTCGTCCCCGGCCTCGCCGAACACGGCGTCGTCACCGGTGCCGCCGAACAGCCGGTCCCGTCCGCTGCCGCCGCGCAGCGTGTCGTCGCCGCCCTCTCCATGCAGTCGATCGCGCCCGCCCGCACCGACAAGCACGTCGTCGCCGGGTCCGCCGTACACCGTGTCGGTGCCCTGGGCGCCGCAGACCCGATCATCGCCACGGCCGGCGTGCACGACGTGCCGCCCGCGGCCCACCACCTGGATCACGTCGTCGTCGGACGTGCCGCGGATGTGGCGTGCGGACGAGGTGAGCGTGACCACCCGTCCGGCGCACATCGTCGGCGAGTCGGCGGTGGTCGTGGGGGCGGCTGAGGCCGCCGGGACCATCGCGAACGCGGCGATCGTCAGCGTGGCCAGCAGGGATGCGGTGCGGGTCGTGGTCATGGGGTCCTCCGGTTCCTCGGCGGGCCTCGGTGGCCCGGTCGTGACGAGTCTGTGGGCGGGCCGGTCCGAGCGACCATCGGACCTTCGTCGCACGGACCTTCGTCGTAGGGCGCGGCCGGCTGGCAGGATGCCCCCGTGACCGGGACCAGGACCCCTGCGCCCGGCCCCGACCACGAGGCGCTCATCCGCACCGCCCGGGCCGAGGACGTCGACGCCCTCTACGCGATCTGCCTGCGCACCGGCGACGCCGGGCGGGACGCCAGCGCCCTCTACCGCGACCCGCGGCTGCTGGGTGAGGTCTACGTGGGGCCCTACCTGGCCGCCGACCCGAGCCTGTGCCTCGTCGCCGTCGATGACGCCGACCGACCCGTGGGCTACGCCCTGGCAGCGGCGCACACCGGGGACTTCGAGGCCTGGTGCGCGCGCTCCTGGTACCCCCACGTCCGGCAGCGCCCGCTGCAGCCGGCCGACGGGCCCACCGGGCCCGCGTGGACCGCCACGGCCGACGACGCCCTCCTGGCCCGGTTCCGGGCTCCGCTCGTGACCCCGCCGGACCTGGTCGCCGCGTACCCGGCGCACATGCACATCGACCTGCTGCCCGAGACGCAGGGCCGGGGCCTGGGGCGCAGGCTCATGCAGACGCTGATGCGGCGCCTGCACGGGGCGGGGGCGCACGGCGTGCACCTGGGCGTGGACCCGCGCAATGAGGGGGCACTGGCGTTCTACGCCAGGCTCGGCTTCACGCGCTGGCCCACGCAGGACGAGTCGATCGTCCTCGTTCGCGCCCTGCCCTGACCCGGCAGCCCGCCCTTGGCCGAGCGCCCGGCCCGCCCGACCACAGGCCCCCAGCCGGACCGGGGGATCCGCCGCGCGGGGGCGCCGGAGCCGGCGCACAATCGGGGCATGTGGGGGTCGTACTCGTTCCTCTTCGGCCCGGTCATCGCCCTTGCGGGCCTGGCCGGCCTGCTGCTGGTGGCCCGCTGGGCCAGCGGCGGCCGGGCCTCGCTGATCGAGCGGCCCCCGGCCAGGGGCGCGGCTGAGGAGTACGGCCTGATGATCCCGGTGGCCAGCCCGCCCGGGCCCCGCGCGCTGGCCGACGTCATGGCGCAGTTGTCCGCGGCGGGGATCCGTGCCCGGCAGGTCGACACTGTCGAGGGCACCCGGGTGATGGTCTGGGCCGAGGACGTCTCCCGGGCCCGCGCCGTGCTGGACGCTCCCCGCTCCCGGTGAGCTCCCGACCGACACGGAAGGGGGGTGCCCACCGGTCACGGCGGGCACCCCCCTTCGGGACGGGTCGGGTCAGAGGCGATCGAGCCAGCCGCTGATCGGTTCGATGGCGAAGTAGAGCGTGAAGGCGACGGTCACCACCCACATGAGCGGCTGGACCGAGCGGGCCCTGCCCGTGACGACCTGCAGCAGCGTGTAGGTGATCATCCCCGCGCCGATGCCGTTGGCGATCGAGTAGGTGAACGGCATGATGATGATCGTCAGGAAGGCCGGGATGCCGATGGCGTAGTCGTCGAACGGGATCCGCTTGATCTGGGTCATCATCAGGAAGCCCACGATCACCAGGGCCGGGGTGGCCGCCTCGTAGGGCACCACCGAGACCAGCGGCGCGAAGAACATCGCCAGCAGGAACAGCGCGCCGGTGACCAGCGAGGCGATGCCGGTGCGGGCCCCCTCGCCGATGCCCGCCGCACTCTCGATGTAGCTCGTGTTGCTCGAGACCGAGGCCATTCCGCCCACAGCGGCCGCCGCCGAGTCGACCAGGAGGATGGGCTCGAGGTGCGGCACGAGGTCGTCCTCGTCGACCAGGCCGGCCTCGTTGGCCAGGCCGGTCACGGTGCCCATCGTGTCGAAGAAGTCGCTGAGCAGCAGTGAGAACACGAACAGCGAGGCTGTGATGAACCCGACGGCCTGGAACCCGCCCACCAGCGAGAACTGGCCGAGGATGCTCAGGTCGGGGCTGCTGAACCAGTCCGAGGGGATCTTCGGCACGTTCAGCGCCCACCCGGTCGGGTTGTTCGGGGTGTCCGGGTTGCCGTCGTTGAGCGGGCCGATGTCGGCCACGGCCTCGATCAGGATCGCCAGTGCCGTCGTGGCCAGGATGCCGATGAGCAGCCCGCCCTTGACCTTCTTCGTGATGAGCACGGCCATCAGCAGCAGGCCGAACACGAAGACGACCGTGGGCCAGCCGGAGAGCACGCCGTTGACGCCGAAGCTGATCAGCGGCACGCCCTGGCGCACGATGCCGGCGTCGACGAGGCCGATCAGGGCGATGAACAACCCGATCCCGACCCCGATCGCGTACTTGAGCGGCTCAGGGACGGCGTTGAACACCGCGGTCCGGAAGCCGCTGAGTACGAGCAGGCCGATGATGATGCCCTCGATGACGATGAGGCCCATCGCCTGGGGCCAGGTCATCTGCGGCGCGATCGTGAAGGCGACGAAGCTGTTCAGGCCCAGGCCCGCGGCCACGGCCAGCGGGAAGCGCCCGACGGCGCCCATCAGGATGGTCAGCACGCCGGCGACCAGGGCCGTGGCCGCCGAGACCAGGGCGATGGAGACGCCCGGGTTGTCGCCGCCGCCGATGTACTGGCCGTTGATGTCCTTGGCGGTGCCGATGATCAGGGGGTTCAGGACGACGATGTAGGCCATGGTCACGAAGGTGACCAGCCCGCCGCGGATCTCGCGGCCGAGTGAGGAGCGGCGCTGGGTCAGCTCGAACCAGCGGTCCCACCCGGGCAGGGAGGAGGGGTCGATGTTCTTCTGAGTCAGGTCGGGGGAGTCCGCCTGCTCCGTGGCTTGGGGGTTCACGGGGGGCAAGTGTAGGGCGCTGCCAGCACGCCCCGTTTCGCCCCTGTTACGGGCGGATCACGGGTTCCGCGGACCTCAGCGCAGCCGGAAGGTGACCGGCGTCGACGCTGGCCCGTAGCCGTCGGCGTTGCGGGCCCGGACCTTGACGATGTAGCTGCGGCCGCGACGTCCAGCGGCGTGTCGCCGTCGTTGCGCAGCACCGCGTACTCGTTGCCGGCGTCATCGCCGGGCGGGTCGCCGACGACCCACGCAGTCAACCGCGCACGCCTGGTCGGGCCGCAGTAGCCGTCGGACCAGAGTCCGCGGTGCGCGGCGGCGGCTGGGTCCACGAGGCGGCGGTACTCGAGGTTGTGGCCGTACTCGGGCGGACCCGCCCGTGCCGGCCACCTCGGGGGCCTGCACGCCGATCAGGCGTACGTGGCAGCGGTCCAGCGAGCCGTCGTCGGGCAAGGTGCCGTCGGCATCGAGCTGGCCGACTCGATCGCGGTCGTCGACCGGGGCCGGGTGATCGCCCGCGGCACCTCCGACGAGCTCAAGGCCGAGGTCGGTGGGGAGCGGCTGGCCATCACCGTCGTGCCCCTGGGCGTCTCGCGGTACCGCCGGGCCGCCTCGCGCTGACCGCCATTCCCGCTACGCGCGGTCAGCCAGGTCTGGCTCGCTTTCGAGGTTCACGGTGGTGACGGTGTCCCGGCGCACCCGGCGACGCCAGAGCAGGAACATCACCACGCCGACGAGCATGGGCAGGATCCAGGTGACCACTCGGTAGAGCAGGATCCCGGCGCTCATCGCCGACTGCTCCTGCGTCGTGGTGAGCCCCAGGAGGCTGAACAGGTGGGGGGCCACCAGCGCGCTCTTGCCCGGGATCGGCAGGATGTTGACCACCATCAGCAGGCCGGTCGCCAGGAAGACCTCAGCCAGGCTGACGACATCCGGGCCCAGCCCGCTGAAGCGCAGGGCCAGCAGCACGACCAGCACGTTGGAGATGCCCCACGCCAGGTTCGAGGCGACCAGGCTCCCCCGGTTGGCCTGGACGGTGCCCCGGGTCCTCTGGCCGAACTCGACCACGCTCTCGGCGATGTCGGTGGCCGGCGTCCGATGGAACAGGTGCATCACCCGGGTGACCACCGAGCTGATCCAGACCCCGACGCGGTGGGCCACGGCATCGCTGCTGATGACCTTCATCATGAGCACGATCGCCAGGACGAAGGTCGCCGTGAGCCCGATCAGCCACATGAGCTGGCTGGAGGTGCCCTGCCCGGCCACGAGCACCGCGAGCAGGCCCAGGATCGGCATGAAGAAGATCGCGACGTAGCGCAGGACCATGGCGACCAGCACCGAGATGCCCGACTGCTCGTCGGTGAACCCGTACGTGCGGTACATGGCGAACCGGATCACGTAGTCACCGGGCGGAGGCACCACGAAGGCCGTCATCTGGCTGGTCGCCGAGGACTCGAAGCCCTGGTAGAGGTTCAGGCCGATCAGGGAGGCCTTGGCGGCCCAGCCGAGGGTCACCATGACCACGAGGCCCGAGAGCACGAGTGCGGCGATCTCCGGTCCGGTGAGGGCGGCCAGCGCCGCCTCGACGTCGGCCCAGCTGATCTCACTGGGAAGGACCACGAAGAAGGCGTAGTAGACAAGCGCCAGCGTGATCAGCACGGCGACGAGCTTGACGAACCGCTTGTTGCGCACGAGCCGAGCCAGGCGACCGGGCGACGAGGCGTCGGCGCCCGTGGGGTCGAGGGGACCCGCGGCGATCGCGGGGGCCGCGGGGTCGACGGGGTCCGCGGCGTGGAGGCCGGCGGGGTCCACGGGGCTGGGTTCCGATGCGGGGCCGGTCGCAGGTTCTGGATCCGGGTTCGTGGACATCGGGCCTCCTCCGGGTCGGCCGGCCGGGCTGCCGGGCGGGGGCGCCGGGCAGGGCGCTGGAGCGCCACGTGGCGCCATTAGACACCAGCACCCGCGCGGTCCACCGCGTGTCGACCTGGTGGCGTGCCGCAGAGTCGACGTGCGTGGGCGCCGCCGATGAGCACCGATGGGAATGCCTGCGCCGCTAGTCTCGTTTCCAGAGCAAGGCGCACGGACCACGTGGCCGGTCATGGCCGGGTCGTGGCCGGGACTACGACGTCGAGGATGAGGAGTGGATGTGACCGCGGGCTCCTACCGGCTCGAACCGGGGCGACCGGATCTCGGCGCACCCGTGCTGGTGCACGGCCTCACGGGGTTCATGGACGCGGGCGGGGCCAGTCGCTTGGCCATCGAGCACCTGCTGAGCTCCTGCGACGCCACGCGGATCGCCACGTTCGACATCGATGCGCTGTTCGACTACCGCGGGCGACGGCCCCGCACCGTGTTCAACTCCGACCACTACGAGTCGGTCGCCATGCCCGAGCTGGTGGTCGACGCCGCCGTGGATGAGCGCGGCGAGCGGTTCCTCATCCTGCACGGGTCCGAGCCGGACGCCGCGTGGGGAACGGTCACCGAGGCGATCATCCGCCTGGTGGAGACCCTGAACGTGCGCCTCGTGCTGGGCATGCACGCGATCCCCTGGCCGGCTCCACACACCCGCCCGATCAACGTCACCGTCCACGGCAACGACCCCACCCTCACCATGGGGGCCCGGCCCTGGGTCGGGTCGCTGGAGGTGCCCGGGAGCATGGCGGCGCTGCTCGAGGTCCGCCTGGGCGAGCGCGACTTGCCGGCGATGGGATTCGCCGCCCACGTGCCCCACTACCTGGTGCAGGCGGAGTTCCCGCGCGGCGCGCTCGTGCTGCTCGAGTCCCTGCGGTCGGCGGCGGGCCTGTCCATCCCGCTGGAGAGCCTGCGGGCGGCAGCCGAGGAATCCGACGCCGACATCTCGATCCAGATCGCCACCAATCCCGAGAACCTCGACGCCGTGACCACGCTCGAGCAGCAGTACGACGCGCTCATGGAGGACCGCGAGCCCACCGGCGACGAGGAGGAGGCGATGGCCGTCGACACCGACATCGCCGCCCAGGTGGAGGCCTTCCTCGCGCAGCTGGACCGCGGCGACCAGCAGTGAGCGGGCGCCAGGACCCCGCTGAGACGGCGGGCCCCGCCCCGGGCGCGGATCCGGCCGAGACTCGAGCGTCGGGCGTGCGCAGGCTGTCACTCGGTGACCCGCTGAGCGGCCGCGCGGCCGAGGACCGACCCGAGAGCTGGGGTGAGCGATCGGATACCGACTCCGACCGGTTGGCCCACTACCGGGCCCAGCGCCCGCCCCACCACGGCGACTGAGGGGCCCCGGCGGCCCGTCCCGGCACCGCGCCCGAATCTCGCTGCCAGGCGGGCTCAATCCGGCTGCGGGGCCGGGAGCCTGCTCGCCCGGGTCCGGTAGCCTGTGGTCCGGTGCGGGGCTGGACCCGTGCGGACGGATCGGACTGTCAGGAGTGGACATGGCCCAGGAGAAGACCGGCATCATCCAGGGGTTCAAGGACTTCGTGATGCGTGGCAACGTCGTCGACCTCGCGGTCGCGGTCGTCGTCGGCGCTGCTTTCACCGCAGTGGTGAAGTCCTTCACCGACGAGATCATCAACCCCGTCCTGGCTGCGGTCGGCGGTGCGGACGTCGGGGGGTTCGGCTTCTGCCTGTCCCAGTCGGGGGATTGCACCTCGGCCAGCCCGACCTTCGTCGACATCGGTGCCGTCATCGGGGTGATCATCTCGTTCCTGATCACGCTGGCCGTCGTGTACTTCGTCTTCGTGCTGCCGATCAACAAGGCCCGCGACCTGGCCCGCATCACGCCCAAGGCCGAGGAGACCCCGGACGATGTCCTGCTCCTGATGGAGATCCGCGATCTGCTGGCTGCCCAGGCGCCCGCGACCGGTCGCGTCGGCGCCCGCGCGGAGCTCGGCGACGAGTCGACCGACGGCCCCGGGCTCGCCAGCACCAGCGACAGCTGAGCCCGTAGCGGGGGCACTCCGGCCCACCGGTGGGGTGCCCACCTGCGCGCCGGGTGCCCACCGGAGGGCGGCCCGTGTGCTCAGCTGGGGCGCAGGGCGAAGCTGAGCATCTCGCCTGCTGCGGCGCCGGCGAGTTCGAGGGCCTGCGTGGGATCGACTCCGAGCACCACGAGGGGCGCCGAGCCTCCGGGCGAGCCGTCGCCGGCCCCGGTGCCGACCCCGGCCCAGCCGTCTGCCGACCCACCGTCGACCACGGCGAGCACCAGCGCCTCACGCGCCACGACGTGCGCCGTGGGGGCGCCGAGGGAGCCGTCGAGCGCCGAGGCGGCCGCTGCGAGGACGTCGATGCGCTGGCCGGGCGCGAGCAGCGCGGCGGCCCCGGCGTCGGCGAACCGAACGGGCATGGGCGTGGTCCCGGGCGCGACCGCCCAGGCCGCCGCCGGTGGCGTGAAGAGCCGTGCCAGGGAGACCGGTTCACCGCCGACCAGCGGTGCGGCCACCACCCGACCGATCGCCTCCGGTGCCTCGGTGAGGGCCCCCGGGTTCGCCAGTGTGGCGGGCACGCGCGCGGTGGCGAGGTCCGCCTCGGTCAGCCGTGTTCCGGTGGGCAGGTCGCGGGCGGCCACCAGGACCGGTCGCGTGGCGATCTCCGCCGGGCGCAGCGCCAGGCCGAGCATGAGGATCGATCCCGCGGCCGCCAGGGCGGCCAGGGATCGACGGTGTCGGCGGACGAGTTGGCTGGGGCCGGTTCCTCGGCGCTGGATCATGTGGTGCTCCCCTCGGGCTGCCCCGACCCTAGGTGGCCGACGGCGACCGGCCCAGCGCCTGTCCACAGGCCGGGCGGGAGGAGGGGGTGGCGATCGCCGATTAGCACTCAGCGGCATTGAGTGCCAGAATGGGGCCCGTTTCCGAGGGTCCAGGAGCGTGACGATGCCTACCTACGAGTACGTGTGCACCGAGTGCGCCTCCCCGCTGGAGGTCGTCCAGTCGATCCACGAGCCGTCCCTGACCGACTGCCCGGTCTGTGAGGGTGGGCGCCTGCGCAAGGTGTTCGGCAACGTGGGCGTGGTGTTCAAGGGAAGCGGCTTCTACCGCACCGACAGCCGGGGGAAGTCCTCGGCGACCACGCCCCCGGCCAAGGCCGAGACCAAGAAGGCCGAGTCGAGCGCACCGGCCAGCACCTCCACGACCCCCTCCTCGTCGACGTCGAGCACGCCGGCGCCCGCCGCCTCCTGAGCGCAGCCCTCGCGGGCTGATCGCGCCATGCGGCGGAGCGCGCCCTGCAGGCGCCTCGTCGTTCGAGCCCGCGTCATCCCGCCAGGGGGACCAGCCCGCTCGGGGTGAGCGCCACCTGCACCGGCCGGTCGTGGGGCGCCGCGGGCACCGAGCCGGCCGGCAGCACCTCGTCGTCGTGGACCACGGCGACGAGCATCACGTCGGCGTCGAGGTCGGCCAGGAGCCGGTCGTAGTACCCGCCACCCTGGCCCAGCCGTGCCCCAGCGCGGTCGACTGCCAGGGCCGGCACCAGCACGACCCGCACCCCCGCCTGCCGGAGTGTCCCGGCACCGTGGCCGATCGACCGACCGGCGGGCACCGGGATGGGCAGTCGGTGGTGCGGCCGGCTGCTGCCGTCGTCGACCGCCCAGCCCATCGCCCCGCCCGGCTCGGGGATCGGGAGCAGGACCACGCCCCCGGCTCGCTCGACGGCACGGCACAACAGGGCCGGGTCCGGCTCCCCGGGGGCGGCCAGGTAGGCCGCGAGCGCGGGGGTCCCGCGGGCCACCAGCTCGCCGGCCAGCCCGGCGGCGAGCAGGGCCTGCGGCACGTCCGTGCAGCCCCCGGCGGCCAGCCGCTGCGCGCGCGACCGGCGGATCCTGGCGCGCAGCGCGCGCTTGGCATCCTCCACGCCGGTGATCATGCACCACTGGGCTGTCCGGGCCACGCTGACGGCTATCGTGCGCTGCATGACCATGCAGATCGAGCCGACGCCGACGCGGGCCCGCGTCACGAAGGCCGTCATCCCGGCTGGGGGGCTGGGCGCTCGGTTCCTGCCGGCCACCCTGGCCACCCCCAAGGAGATGCTGCCGGTCGTCGACACGCCGGCGATCCAGTACGTCGCGCAGGAGGCCGTCGCCGCCGGGTGCGAGGACCTGCTGATCATCACCGGCCCCGGCAAGCGCTCGATCGAGGACCACTTCGACGGCCTCGGCGAGCTCGGGTCAGGGCTGGTGCCGGCCGACGACGACCGGGTCGGCGCAGCGCGACGCGGCTCCCCCCTGGGCAGCGTGCACTACGTGCGCCAGGGTCCTCCGCTGGGGCTGGGCCACGCGGTCCTGCAGGCCGAGCGCCATGTGGGCGGCCACGCGTTCGTCGTGCTCCTCGGCGACGACCTGATCGACGAGCGCGACCCGATCCTGCCCCGGATGCTCGACGTGCGCGCCCGGTACGGGGGCTCGGTCGTGGCCCTGCTCGAGGTGCCCGGGCCGGACATCTCGGCCTACGGATGCGCCTCGGTGCGCAGCACGCTCGAGCCCGGCGTGCTCGACCTCGACGACCTCGTCGAGAAGCCGCAGGTGGGGCGGGCCCCGAGCACCCTGGCCATCATCGGCCGCTACCTGCTCGACCCGCAGGTGTTCCCAGTCCTGCGCACGACGACGCCCGGCGTCGGCGGGGAGATCCAGCTCACCGACGCCCTGCGCACGCTCGCCGCGATGCCGGCCAGCCAGGGCGGGGGGGTGCGCGGTGTGGTCCACACGGGCCGGCGCTATGACACCGGCGACATGTTGTCCTACCTCAAGGCGATCGTTCAGATGGCCTGCGAGCGCCCCGACCTGGGTCCCGAGTTCCACGGCTGGCTCACGCGGTTCACCGCAGGCGGGGGCCGGTAGCCCCATGCGCAGCGTCGACGAGCACCTCAGCGCGGTCCTGGCCAGGACGGTGCCCCTGGAGTCCCTGGACGTCTCCCTGCTGGACTCCCGCGGCTGCCTGCTCGCGGCACCGGTGGCGGCCCCGTGGCCGCTGCCCCCGTTCGACGCCGCGGCCATCGACGGGTACGCCGTCGGGAGCGCGGACGTGGCCCGGGCCACCGCGCAGGAGCCGGTCCGGCTGGCGGTCATCGACGACGTGCCCGCCGGCTACCGGGCGAGCCGCACCGTGCAGGCAGGCACCGCGATCCGGATCGGCTCGGGCGCGCCCATGCCGCCGGGCGCCGACGGGATCGTGCCGGCGGCCGCCACGGACCGCGGTGCCCAGGTCGTGGCGATCGGGATGGCCGTGCGACCCGGGGAGAACGTGCGCGGTGCCGGTGAGGACGTTCCCACCGGGGCCGTGGTCCTCGATGCCGGCGTGAGCGTGGGGGCCCGCGAGGTGGCGCTGCTCGCGGCCGTCGGCCAGGCCCGGGTGACGGTGCACCCGCGCCCGCGCGTGGTGGTGATGAGCACCGGCACCGAACTGGTCGAGCCCGGCGCGGCGATGACCCCGGGGCTGATCGCCGACTCGACCGGCTACATGCTCACCGCTGCCGCCATCGACGCCGGTGCGCTGGCCTACCGGGCCGGGCCGGTGCGCGACGAGCGCCGCGCGCTCATGGACACCCTCGAGGACCAGCTGGTGCGCGCCGACCTGATCGTGACCACGGGCGGGGTGACGGCCAGCACGTACGACACGATGAAGTCGGTGCTCGACCAGCTCGGCACCGTGGACTTCACCCGCGTGGCGATCGCCCCGGGCATGGCCCAGGGCCACGGGTACCTCGGCCCCGACGAGATCCCGATCTTCACGCTGCCCGGCAGCCCGGCCAGCGCCTTCGTGGCCTTCGAGGTCTTCGTGCGCCCCGTGATCCGGCGGATGCTGGGCCACCAGCAGGTGTTCCGGCCGATGATCCGGGCGCAGCTCACCGCGCCCGTGGCCGGCCAGCCCGGGATGCGCACGTTCCTGATGGGCCACCTGCACGGGGCCGCGGACCATCGGCTGATCACCCCGATCGAGGCCACCGGCCTGCTGGGCCTGCGGGTCGCCGACACGCTCATCGTCCTGCCCGAGGGCACCGAGGCGGTGCCCGCCGGGGCGGTCGTGTCGGTGATGCCGCTGGGCCGCACCTCGTGAGCACCCTCCCGGTGCTGCGCCGCCGCACCCCGGTCGGGGTGCTGGAGCTGCGTGAGCTGCGTCGGCGCGACGCCCGGGCCTGGCGGGAGGTGCGCGCGCGCAACTCCGCCTGGCTGACCCCCTGGGAGGCCACCGTCCCCCCGGGTTCGGGGGAGGAGATCCCGACCTTCGCGCAGATGGTGGGGCGCTTCCGCACCGAGGCCCGTGCGGGGCGCACCCTGGCCTGGGCGATGGCCCTCGACGGGCGCCTCGTCGGCCAGCTCACGGTCGCCGGGATCACCCTCGGCTCGCTGCGCGGGGCCAGCATCGGGTACTGGATCGACTCGCGGGTGGCGGGAAACGGCCTCACGCCGATGGCGGTGGCGATGGCCTGCGACCACTGCTTCGGTGCCCTTCGCCTGCACCGGATCGAGATCGTCATCCGACCGGAGAACACCGCCAGCTTGCGCGTGGTGCAGAAGCTGGGTTTCCGCCACGAGGGCATGCGTCCGGAGTTCCTGCACATCAACGGCGCATGGCGCGATCACGAGGTCTTCGCCCTCAACGCCGAGGAGGTGCCGGTGAGCCTGGCCGACCGGCTCGCCGCGCGACACGATATCGGGCGTTAGCGATATGCCCGGTGTGGGTGCCGGTGCCGAAGTAGATTTCAGCCCGTGACGGGTCTGATCTACGTGGCAATCATCGCCGTCTGGGCCGTGGTCCTGGTCCCGGCGTGGTTGCGACGCCACGATCACCTGGACCCCGAGCGCAGCGTCGACCGGTTCAGCCGGAGCATGCAGACCCTCGCGGCACCGCCCTCGGTCCTCGGCATCCCGATGCCGGTCGACCAGCCCACCGCGCACGTGGACGACACCCCGGTGGAGGTCGTGCGGGTCGGGCGTGCGGACCTGGCGGCGGCCGGCACGCGTGCCAGCCAGGCGTTCTCGAGGGCGGGAGCGCGCGCCGGCGGGGTATCGGCGGCCACGCGCCGCCGCATCGTCCTGGGCGTCCTGGCGGGCGTCCTGGTCGTTGTCGGGGCACTGGTGGCCCTGGGGACCCTCGCCCCGGTCGCACTGGTGGCACCCGTGCTCCTCCTGGGCGGCTTCGTGGGCCTGGCCCGCCACCAGGTGCGCACCTCCAGGCAGGCCCGCGCCCGCTCCGCGGACCGGGTCGTGATCAGCCGTGCCAGCGCCTCGGCGCCGGTCGCGCGACCCGCGGCGGGGCAGTCGGGGGCCACCTGGGAGGCCCGCCCGACGACGCTGCCGACCTACGTGACCGCGCCGCTCGCCTCGGGCTTCCCGCGGGTCATCGACACCGAGACCCCCGGGGCCTGGACAGCCGCCGCCATGCTCGAGCGGGCCCAGCAGGAGAAGGTCCGCGCGGAGCGGATGGCCGCGGCGAAGGCGGAGGCGATCGCCCGGGCCAAGGCCGAGCAGGCAGCGGCCGAGGCCCGCTCGCGCGACGAGGAGTTCCTCTCCGAGCAGACCGCCCAGTGGATGGCCGAGGGCAACACCGCCCCGATCTACCGCCGGCGCGCCGTCAACGAGTAGCGCCCGGCCGCTCCTGGCCCGCCGCACGCTCCTGCGCGCACCGCACCACGGCGCCCAGGTCCAGACCGTAGGTCGGCCCGCCCGCGCGGCCGTACTCCTCGAGCCGCCCGGCCCCGCGCTCGAGCAGCCGCTGGGCGCCGCTGGGGTTGCCGCGCGCCGCATGCGTGAGCCCCACGCAGAGCTGGGCCAGGCCCTGCCACAGGGGGCGCTCAGGCGGCGGACCGGCCTTCCAGCGGGCCTCGAGCACCTCATGGGCCGAGAAGGGCCGCCCGGCCCGCACGAGGCTGCGCGCGAGCGTGAGGGTCTGGGCCGGTGGCAGCGCCTCCTCCGGCACCGGCTCGACCCCGCTCGACCCGTAGGGGAGGGGACGGCCCAGCGCGTCCCGCGGTCGCTGCTGCCGCGGGCGGCCGGCCTGATCCCGGTCCCGTCCCTGGCTCACGGCTGTCTCCCCTCGGGGCGCTGGGTGGGGCCACCTCTCGGCGGCGGCACGGCGCCGTGGGGGTCAGCGTAGGGCAGCGCGGAGCGCGTCCCCCGAGCGGTGGGCAGCGGGGTGCTCAGACCCGGCCGGTATGGCCCGTCGGCATCCAGCCGGCATCGGATTCCCTTTTGGCCGGCCCGCTGTGCTCCGGTATGCTCGTGCAGCGATGTCGGAGCCACTGTCTTCGCATCCAGGCAAGGGGCTGTAGCGCAGCTGGTAGCGCACCTCGTTCGCATCGAGGGGGTCAGGGGTTCGAGTCCCCTCAGCTCCACACACGAAGGGCCCCCGGGTGTTCCCGAGGGCCCTTCCCGCTGAGCGCCCCAACTCAGCGCCGTTCGCCGGATCGATCCACGTCTCGTCGCCGGGTGACCGATCCATCCAACTCTGC
Source organism: uncultured Actinomycetes bacterium (assembly GCA_963777855.1). GTDB lineage: Bacteria > Actinomycetota > Actinomycetes > S36-B12 > CAIYMF01 > Prado023. The sequence continues at coordinate 94,090 of CAVZRW010000015.1, forward strand.
TGGCTCTGGGGCCACCAGAACTTGGATGAGTTCACGTCCCCCGCCCCCACCACGACCCCCGCGACACTCCGCCCTCGCGACCCCCGCGACCCCGCGACCCTGCGACCCCCGCCCCACTGCCCGCCGGGACCAACGGGCCTTCCGCCCACCGCGGGATCGCGGGACCATGGAACCAGCCGAGGGTCACCAACGAGCCCGACCCCGGGCTCGGCGCCTGGCGCCAGGGGGCTGAGATGGGTTCTCGATTCCATTCATTCGTACGCGCTCTCGCGGTCGCGGGCAGCGCGGTCCTGATGGCCACGTCGGCGGGCGCCGTCGCCGCCGCCGGGCCCGGCGCGCACGCGCCGACCACCATGTCGTCGATCCCCGAGGTTGTGGCGATCCGGGCCGCGCACCATCCCGGATACGACCGCTTCGTCCTCGAGTTCGACTCCACTCGCGCGCCGAGCGCCAGCATCGGCTACGTCTCCAGTCTCATCGGTGACTTCTCCGGGCAGAAGGTTCCCGTACCTGGCCGTGCGGTGATCCGGGTCGTCGTCCGCGGCGCGCAGGCCCACACCGACAGCGGCGAGGCCACGGTGGCCCTCGACCAGGCATTCGCGCTGCCCAACGTGATGTCGCTGCGCGGGGCCGGTGACTTCGAGGGGGTCGTCACCCTCGGCGTCGGGCTCGCCAAGCGGATGCCGTTCCACGTGCACCGGCTGACCAACCCGGGCCGCATCGCGATCGACGTCTCGACTGCCTTCGCCCGGACCTGGCGCAAGGTCTACTTCCTGGACGCCGACGCCCCGGCCGGGCACTCCCTGCGCCAGGCCGTCCTGCGACCGGTGCCCAACGCCTACCCGGCCACAGGCCTGCTCGACCGGGTCTTCGCCGGTCCGACGCTGGCTGAGCAGGGCGACGGACTGCGGCTCGTGCGCTCCGGGGCCACCGGGTTCACCGCGGTGAGCGTGGCGGGCCAGATCGCCCGGCTGCGGCTCACCGGAGGCTGCAGCAATCCGCGGACCAGCTTCACGATCGCCGACTCGATCCTGCCCACGCTGCGCGCCCTGCGGACTGTGAGCTGGGTCAAGATCTACTACCCGGCCGGGCAGACGATGTACCCGACGGGTCGGCGTGACTCGCTGCCGACCTGCCTGGCCCGGCCCGGGGGAACCTGCCTGTACCTGCTCGAGAACTCCCGGACGCGCTTCCTGGTGCTGTACTGGAAGTCCGGGCGAGTGACCGGCACCACGGGCTACTTCTACAGCGAGTGGAACAGCGTGAAGGGCCGCCTGGACTCCTCTGGTACACGCATCAGCCAGCAGACCGAGTCCGGTGCCTGGATCGCGATGCCGCTGACCTGGCTGCCCGCCGAGCGGACCTTCGAGGGGTGGACGAGGACGACGGCCCAGGTGCTGCGAACCGAGTCCGGAGGAGGAGTGCCGCTGCGCGGACAGCCCTGTGGCTGACCGCGGTCCGGCAGTCGGGCCGACCGGCGGTCCGGTCGCGAGCCTGACCTGCCGAACGCCGCAGGCGAGGGACGCGTGATCGTGGGCAGGCCCGCCGGAGTGTGGTCGGCGGGCCTGCCCATCTGCCTGCGCTGCGGGAAGTCGCGCGCATCAGTGCGCCGCTGCGACTACCGTCACCCCTGCACGTGCCGGGCTCAGGCGGAAGGGCGGTTTCGATGACCGAGGACAGGCTCGACCGGATGGGCGCGTTCGACGCCGTGATGTGGGGCGTCGAGCAGGACCCGATCCTGCGCTCGGTGATCGTGGCGATGGTGGTGCTGGACTCCGAGCCCGACATCGACCTGCTGGTCGAGCGCGTGACCCGGATGACCCTGGCGGTGCCGAAGTTGCGCCAGCGGGTGATCGGCAACCCGGTCTCGCTGATCCCGCCGCGGTGGGAGGTCGACCCGAACTTCGACCTGGCCTTCCACCTCAAGCGCTTCCACGTGCCCGCCGACGGCTCCGAGCGACCGCTGATGCGCATCGCCGAGCAGATGGGCGAGCAGGACTTCGACCGGGACCGCCCACTGTGGGAGATGGCCCTCGTGCAGGGCTTCGACGGCGAGCGCACCGCGGTGATCATCAAGCTGCACCATGCGATCACCGACGGCGTCGGGGGCGTGGCGATGGCCGCGAGCCTGTTCGACCTGACCCGCACGCCGGTCAGCGATCTCGGGCCACGTCCGGACGAGCCCGAGGGCGACGTGCTGGGCCTGTCGGGTCGCGTCGTCAACGGCGTGCAGTTCGCCACCCGCTCGGTGCTGCGCCGTGGCCGGGCGATGGCCTCCGGGGCGCTGGACCTCTCGGTGCGCGCGGTCTCCAACCCGACCGAGTCCGCCGCGGCCGGCGGTGCGTTCGCGCAGTCGGCCGCCCGCCTGCTCGCCCCGGCCTCGGAACCGTTGAGCCCGCTGATGCACGGGCGCTCGCTGTCCACCCACATGGCCGTGATCCAGGTGCCGTTCCCGGCGCTGAAGGCTGCGGCGCGCGCGGCGGGCGGCACCCTCAACGACGCCTACATGGCCGCGGTGGCCGGCGGGGCAGCCACCTACCACGAGGAGCACCTGGCCCCCGCGGACTACCTGCGCGTGAACATGCCGGTGAACATGCGCGTCGGCGACGACGCCTCGGCCGGCAACCGTTGGGTGCCCGCCCGGTTCGCGATGCCCATCGACAGCGGCCCGGCCGACGAGCGGATCGCGCGGCTCTCGCCGATCCTGCGCCAGGCGCGCACCGAGCCGGCGCTGGCCATCAGCGACACGTTCTACCGGTTGCTCACCGCGCTGCCCCAGAGCGCGGCCACCTCGATCTCCGCGGGAATGATGAAGGGCTGCGACCTGGCGATCACCAACGTGCCCGGCCCACCCATCGCGCTGTACGCCGCCGGCGCGGAGGCCGACGTGATCGTTCCGTTCGCGCCCAAGGCCGGCGCCGCGGCGAACGTCGGGTTGATGACCTACCACGGCACCGCGTTCATCGGGGTGAACATCGACACCCGCGCCATCCCGGACCCGGAGGTGTTCCTGGCCCACCTGGCCGCCGGGTTCGACCAGGTGCTGGCCATCGCCGACCCGGACGCGCGCGCCACCATCGGGTTCCACTCGGGTCACGAGCCCGGGAACGGCTGATCGCCACCTAGCATGTCCGCGTGACGCTGACCGCCGACCGGGTCGAGGCCGCCCAGCGGGCCGGGACGACGCGCCCGCGCCTGCACCGCCCGATGCCCTCGAGCGGATGGCGCGGGTGGCTCGGCCCGATCCTCGTGACCGTGCTGGCCGGGGCGCTGCGCTTCGTCGACCTCGCCCGGCCCGACCGGATCGTGTTCGACGAGACCTACTACGTCAAGGACGCGCTGGCGCTGCTGCGGTTCGGCTTCGAGCGCGACGCGGTCGACGGGGCAGACGACCTCATCCTCGCCAGCGACGGGCGCTGGGACCAGCTCGACATCTTCAAGGACACGCCCTCGTTCGTGGTGCACCCCCCGCTGGGCAAGTGGGTGATCGCCTCCGGCGAGTGGCTGTTCGGGGTGACCCCGTTCGGCTGGCGGTTCGGCGTCGCCGTCGTGGGCACCCTCAGCGTGCTGATGACCGCGCGGATCATCCGCCGGCTGACCCGTTCCGACGTGGTCGGCACGGCGGCGGGGCTGCTGGTCGCCCTCGACGGGCTGCACATCGTGATGAGCCGCACCGCCCTGCTGGACATCACGCTGATGTTCTTCACGCTTGCCGCGTTCGGGTTCCTGCTCATGGACCGTGACGCGGTGCGGCGCCGGGCCGACGCCTGGCTCACCCTCTGGGACGGCGCCCCGGTGCGGGTGGGACCCGGTTTCGGGGCCCGGCCGTGGCGCATCGCGGCCGGCGCCAGCCTGGGCCTGGCCTGCGGGGTCAAGTGGAGCGGCCTGTGGTTCGTGGCGTTCTTCGGCCTGATGAGCGTGGTCTGGGACATGCAGGTGCGTCGGCAGATGGGCATCCGCGCCCCGGCCCGCGCGGCGCTGGTCCGCGATGCGCTCCCGGCGTTCGCCAGCATCGTCGGGGTCGCGGGCGCGTTCTACGTGCTGACCTGGACCGGCTGGCTGGTCACCGACGGCGGCTACGACCGTGACTGGGCGGCCACCAACGCCGGTTCCCCGCTGGTGCCCGACGCCCTGAGGGCCCTGGCCGCCTACCACCGCGCGGCGTGGTCGTTCCACGTGGGCCTGGAGTCCCCGCACTCCTACAAGTCCAGCGCCTGGTCCTGGCCGTTCATGACCCGGCCCACGTCGTTCTTCTACGAGACTCCCCAGGGGTGCGGCGCGGACAAGTGCTCGGCGGAGGTGCTCGCGCTGGGCAACCCGATCATCTGGTGGGCGGGACTGCTGGCGATCGCGCACAACGTGTGGCGCGCCGTCGCCGGCCGCGACTGGCGCAGCGGCGCCCTGCTCGTCGGATACCTGGCCGGATGGCTGCCCTGGATGCTGTTCCACAGCCGCACCATCTTCACCTTCTACGCGATCGTGATGGTGCCGTTCCTGGCCGGGATGCTGGCGATCTCGCTGGCCGGCCTCGCCGGCGGGCCCGAGGCACGCGGCCCGCGCCGCACCTGGGGGCTGGTGGCGGCCGGGGCGGTCCTGCTGCTGGTGGTGGCCAGCACGTGGTTCTTCCTGCCCATCTGGACCGGCGAGCTGCTGCCCTACTCGCGGTGGGACTGGCGGATGTGGATGCCCACCTGGGTGTGACCAGCCCGCCTGGCCGCCCGCTTGGCCGGCGCCGAGCCGCGCCGAGTCGCTCCGCCCCCGAGCGCCCCGCGCCGCGCCCCACTCCTCCTCGTTCTCGTGGATTCTGTCTTCGGGAATGCGGATGACGTGGGACTCCCCCTCCGATTCGGAGGCGGAGTGGGGGAGGCGTGGAGGGAGGTTGGGTCAGGGGCGCTGCTTGTGGGCGGCGACCGCGTCGAACACGGTGCGCCGGTGGACCCCGACGCTGCGCGCCACCACCGCGATGGCCTCCTTGCGCGCGATGCCCTGCTCCTCGAGGGCGGCCACCCGGGCGGCCATGGTCGCGGAATCGACGGCGGGGGCGTCAGCCCCGCCTCCACCCACCCCGGCCCCGCACCCACCCCCGGCCCTGCGCCGACCCTCGCCCCCGCGCCCGCCCCCGGCCCCGCGCCCGTGCCCACGCCCGGCGCTCCGAACCCCTCCACCACGACCGTGATCTCCCCGCGTACCCCCTCGGCCGCCCACACGGCGAGCTCTGCCAGGCCCCCGCGGCGGACCTCCTCGTAGGTCTTGGACAGCTCGCGGCAGACCGCGGCCGGCCGGTCGGCGCCGTACGCCGCGGCCATGTCGGCCAGGGAGGCGGCCAACCGGTGCGGCGACTCGAACCACACCTGCGTGCGCGGCTCGTCGGCCATCTCCTCGAGCCGGGCCCGGCGTTCGGCGGGGCGCCGGGGGAGGAACCCCTCGAAGCAGAAGCGGTCGCACGCCAACCCCGAGACGGCCAGGGCGGTCGTCACCGCGGAGGGGCCGGGCAGCGCGGTGACCCGGTGCCCGGCGTCGAGCGCGGCGCGCGCCGCCCGGTAGCCGGGGTCGCTGACCGAGGGCATGCCGGCATCGGTGACCAGTGCGACCGTGCCCCCGTCGGCCAGCACCGCCATGAGTCGGGGCAGCCGTGCGCGCTCGACGTCCTCGTAGAACGCCAGGACCGGCCCGCTGCGCTGCGCACCGACGTCGGCCATCAGGCGGCGCAGGCGTCGGGTGTCCTCGGCGGCCACCAGGTCCGCGCTGGCCAGCAGCTCCGCGAGCCGGGCGGAGGCGTCGGCCGGGTTCCCCAGCGGCGTGCCCGCCAGGACCAGGGTGCCGTGCCCGGGGCCCGTGGCCTCGGAGGGCGCCGCCGGGTATCCCGAGGCCGCACGCGGCGCCCGGGTGCCCCGGCCCGGCCCGGTCGCGGAGTCCCCCGCGGGGGATCCCTCAGCCGCGCCGGCCGTCGCGGAGCCGTCCCCAGCCGTCGGGGAGCCGTCCCGGGCCGTCGGGAGCCGTCCCCGGGCGCCGGGGGGCCGTCGGCGCGGGCGTTGTCGTGGCGGGCCATGGGGCCCATCGTGCCCCACGCTGGGCGGGCAGGGGGGTGCCTGAGCCCAACTAGAATCCCCCCCATGAGCCCGACCGGCAAGGCGTTCTACGTCACCACGCCCATCTACTACGTCAACGACGCCCCGCACATCGGGCACGCCTACACCACGGTGGCCGCGGACACGATCTGCCGCTGGCACCGCCAGCGCGGCGAGGACGTCTGGTTCCTGACCGGCACCGACGAGCACGGCGAGAAGGTCCTGCGCACCGCCGAGGCCGCCGGCGTGACCCCCCAGGAGTGGGCCGACCGGCTGGTCGCCGAGCACTGGAAGCCGGTGCTGGAGACCCTCGACGTGGCCAACGACGACTTCATCCGCACCACCGAGCGCCGCCACGAGCAGCGTGTCCAGCGCTTCCTGACCCGGCTCAAGGACGCCGGCCACATCTACTCCGGGGACTACGAGGGCCCCTACTGCGTGGGCTGCGAGGAGTTCAAGCTGCCCGGCGAGCTGGTGCCCGGCACAGGCGACCTCGAGGGCCAGCTGCTGTGCCCCGTGCACACCCGACCGGTGGAGATCCTCTCGGAGACGAACTGGTTCTTCCGGCTCTCGGCGTTCGGCCAGGCGCTGCTGGAGCACTACGAGGCCCACCCGGAGGCGATCGCCCCGCAGAGCGCGTACAACGAGGTCGTCTCGTTCATCCGCGGCGGACTGCAGGACCTGTCGATCTCGCGCTCCACCTTCGACTGGGGCATCCCGGTGCCCTGGGACCCCTCACAGGTCGTGTACGTCTGGTTCGACGCGCTGCTGAACTACGCCACGGCCGTGGGCCTCGGTGACGAGGAGCCGATGCCCGGCGCCGCGAAGTTCGCCGCCACCTGGCCGGCCGACATCCACCTGGTCGGCAAGGACATCCTGCGCTTCCACGCGGTCATCTGGCCGGCGATGCTGATGGCCGCGGAGCTGCCCCTGCCGGGCCAGGTGTACGCCCACGGCTGGCTGCTGGTCGGTGGCGAGAAGATGAGCAAGAGCAAGCTCACCGGCATCGCCCCGAGCCAGATCATCGACCACTTCGGGGTTGACGCCTTCCGCTACTACTTCCTGCGTGCCATCCAGTTCGGCCAGGACGGCTCGTTCTCGTGGGAGGACATGGGGGCGCGCTACACCTCGGAGCTGGCCAACGGCCTGGGCAACCTGGCCTCCCGGGCCACCGCCATGGTGGGCAAGTACTTCGGCGGGGTCCTGCCGGCGCCGGGCGCGTTCGCCAACGCCGACCTCGCGCTGGCCGACGGCCTGCTGCGCGCCGTGCAGGACGCCGACGCCGGGTACTCGCGGCTGGACTTCACCGCGGGCATCGGTGCGGTGAAGGGCTTCGTCGACGCCGTCAACCTCTATGTGACCGAGCAGGAGCCGTGGGCCCTGGCCAAGCGCACCGACGACCCCGTCGCCCAGGAGCGCCTGGCCACCGTGCTGTACGTGACGTGCGAGGCGCTGCGGGCCATCGCCGTGCTGCACAACGCGGTGATGCCGCGAGCCATGGCCACGATGTGGCAGGCGATCGGGGCGGCCGAGGGCCTGGGCGCCCTGGCCGACCAGCGCATCGAGGAGGCCAGCCGGTGGGGCCAGCTGCCCGCCGGGGTCACCGTCACCAAGGGAGCGGCGCTGTTCCCGCGCCTGGTCGAGGAGGCCCCCGCAGGTGCCTGACGCCGACGAGCGCCCGCCGGCTCCCGAGCCGCTGCCCCGGCCGGTGATCGACTCGCACTGCCACATCGACATGCGCGGGGGCGCCGAGCAGGCGCTCGACGGCCGCCGAGGCGGTGGCCGCCGCGGGCGCGGTGAACGTGACGGGCATCGTGCAGGTCGGCTGCTCGATCCGCGACGTCCATGCCGCGGTGGCGATGGCCGAGGAGCAGCCGGGCATCGTCGCGGCGATCGGGATCCACCCCAACGAGGCCCCGCGCCTCGCGGCCGCCGGCGAGCTCGACGCGGCGCTGGCCACCGTCGAGCAGCTGGCGCTCGGCTCGACGCGGGTGCGCGGCATCGGGGAGACCGGCCTGGACCACTTCCGCACGCGCGACGCCGACGGCTGGGCGATCCAGGAGCAGGCCTTCCGCACGCACATCGACCTGGCCCGCCGGCTGGGCCGGGCGCTGGTGATCCACGACCGGGACGCCCACGCCGACGTCATCCGGGTGCTGCGTGAGGAGGCCGACACCGCCGGGCTGCCCGAGGTCGTGGTCTTCCACTGCTTCTCCGGCGACGCCGCCATGGCCGAGGTCCTGGCCGAGCACGGCTGGTACGCGTCGTTCGCGGGCACGGTCACCTTCTCCAACGCCCGGGACCTGCACGCCGCGGCGCCGATCGTCCCGCGCGACCGGCTCCTGGTCGAGACCGACGCCCCCTACCTGACCCCCACCCCGCACCGCGGGCGGACCAACGCCAGCTACCTGGTTCCGCTGACCGTGCGCCGGCTGGCCGAGCTGCGCGGCGCCGAGCTCGGCCAGCTGTGCGACGACCTGCACGCCAACACGCTTCGGGCCTTCGGGGCCTGGGCATGAGCGGGCTGCTCGGCCCCGCGGAGGTCCGGGCGCTCGCCGAGCAGCTGGGCATCCGGCCCACCAAGACCCTGGGCCAGAACTTCGTCATCGACCCGAACACGGTCCGGCGGATCGTGCGCGTGGCTGAGGTGGGGCCCGACGACGTGGTGCTCGAGGTGGGCCCGGGGCTGGGCTCGCTGACCCTTGCCCTGCTGGAGGCGGTGCGGCCACGTGGTGGCCGTCGAGATCGACCCGGTGCTGGCCGGTCAGCTCGAGCGGACCGTGGCCGAGCGGGCACCCGAGCTCGCCGATCGGCTGACCGTCGTCGGGGCCGACGCGCTGCGCATCGAGGAGCTGCCGCGGCGAGCCCACGCGCGCTGGTGGCCAACCTGCCGTACAACGTCAGCGTCCCGGTGCTGCTGCACCTGATGGCGCGGTTCCCCACGATCGCCCGGGCGCTGGTGATGGTCCAGCTGGAGGTGGCCGAGCGCCTGGCCGCCGAGCCCGGCTCGCGCGTGTACGGCGTTCCGTCGGTCAAGGCGCGCTGGTTCGGCGACGTGCGCCAGGCCGGGCTCGTGGCCCGCAGCGTCTTCTGGCCGGTGCCCAACGTGGACTCCGGCCTCGTCGAGCTGGTGCGCACCGCACCGCCGCGCGCTGACGTGACCCGCGAGGAGCTGTTCGCCGTCGTGGATGCCGCGTTCTCGCAGCGGCGCAAGATGCTGCGCTCAGCCCTGGCGACGTGGGCGGGGGGATCGGCGCGGGCGACCGCGGTGCTCGAGGCGGCGGGTGTCGACCCGACGGCCCGGGGGGAGGCCCTCGACGTGTCGCAGTTCGCCGCGATCGCCGCCGCGGCCGGCACGGTCTAGCCTCGCTCCGGTGAGCCACTCCGTCACCGCCCGTGCGCCGGGCAAGGTGAACATCCAACTGAGCGTCGGGGCTGTGCGCCCGGATGGGTTCCACCCGCTGGCCAGCGTCTTCCACGCGGTGGCGATGTCCGAGGAGGTCACGGTCAGCGCCGCGGCCCCGGGCAGCGGGATCGTGATCAGCGGGGTCACAGGTCCCCAGGCCGACGAGGTCCCCCGCGACGCGAGCAACCTCGCGTGGCGGGCGGTCCAGGCCGTGGCCGAGGCGGCCGGGCGGCCCGCCGACGTGGAGGTCGCGATCGCCAAGGGCGTTCCCGTCGCCGGCGGCATGGCCGGGGGGTCGGCGGACTGTGCCGCGGCGCTGGTGGCCGCCAACGACCTGTGGGGCTCTCCGCTGGATCGCGACACGCTGGCGGCGCTGGGGGCCCAGCTGGGCTCCGACGTGCCGTTCAGCCTGATGGGCGGCACCGCCCTGGGCCTCGGTCGCGGCGAGCAGCTCACCCCGCTGATGGCGCGCGGCACGTTCCATTGGGTGTTCGCGACAGCGACCGGGGGCCTGTCGACCCCGGCCGTGTACGCGGCGTTCGACCGACTGGCCGGCAGCGGACCGGTCCGGCGCCCGGAGCCCGACCGGCGGGTGATCGAGGCGCTCATCGCCGGCGACGCCGTCGCCCTGGGCCGGGCGCTGCGCAACGACCTGCAGGAGCCGGCGTGGCTGCTGCGACCACGGCTGCGCGACGTGTTCGAGGCCGGGGTGCGCGCCGGGGCCCTGGGCGCGATGGTCTCCGGCTCCGGGCCGACGACGGCGTTCCTGGTGGCCGACCCCGAGCCGCCGGCGAGAGGGTCCGCGCTGCTCTCGTGGGCCTCGAGGAGGTCCGCGCCGCCCACCTCACCACCGGTCCCGCCCCCGGCGCCCGGGTGATCGCGAGGGCCTGACCCCACCCACTCGGTCGGAGGGGGCCGCCGTGCCCGTCAGCGCCCGGCGACGTCCGGGCCCGGGTCGGTGGTGACCGCCACCACGGTCCCGCGCAGGGTCACCCGACCGGCGCCCACCGGGATCACCACGCTCGTGCCCAGGCCGACCTCGACGGTGCCCGTCTCGGCCTCGAGGGTCCCCGACCCGCCGAGCACGGTGAGCACCCGGTAGCTGGGGGCGCTCAGGTCGCACGCCCCGTCGACGACGTCCCACTGGGTGACCCGGAACTGGGGGCAGTCCACGAGCAACCGGCTTCGCCCCGATCCCGCGGCCTGCCACGGGCCCGCGGTGCGCGCGGTGGCCGCGTCGTGCGGAGCGGTCACGACTGAGAACCCCTTCTCGACGTGCAGCGGCCGCTGCTGGCCGTCGAGGCCGACACGGTCGAAGTCGTAGAGCCGGTAGGTGAGGTCGCTGCTCTGCTGCACCTCGTAGATGAGCAGGCGCGGGCCCAGCGAGTGCACGGTGCCTGGCGGACACCATGAAGAAGTCGTCCTGCGCGACGCGCAGCGTGGTCAGGTGCTGCATCAGGGTGCCCTCGGCCAGGGCGTCGCGCAGCTCGTCGGAGGTCTGCGCAGTGTGGCCGAGGATCAGTTCGGCATCGTCGGCGGCCGAGACCACCAGCCAGCACTCGGCCTTGCCGCGCGGCTGGTCCTCCAGCACCCGGGCCTGTGCGTCGTTGGGGTGGACCTGCACCGAGAGCCAGTCCTGCGGGTCGAGCAGCTTGCACAGCAGGGGGAACTCGTCGGTGCGCGGGGCGCCGCCGGTGACCAACCCCGCGGCCCACGCCTGGCGCAGTGTGAATCCCTCAGGTGCGCCCGTGCGCAGGAACCCACTCATCTCGGGCATGCCCGAGACCGCCCAGCACTCACCGATCACCCCGGCCGGCACGGAGGCGCCGAACCAGCTGCGCAGCGTGGTGCCGCCCCACAGCCGCTCGGCGAACACCGGCTCGACGACGAGCAACTCGGGCACCAGTCCTCCTCGGGTCGGGCGTGCGGGCCGTGCGGGCCGTGCGGCCGGGTCGGCGTGCGGGCGTCCCGGTTGTGCGGGCAGGTCGACCCTATCGGCGTGGCCCGGCGCACGTCGGAAGGCCACGTACCCTTGGGGCCCATGCCCCCCGTCGTCGCCCTCGAGGACATCCGCGTCGTGTTCGCGACGCGCGCCGTGCTCGACGGGGTGACCCTGGGCATCGACCGGGGCCAGCGGATCGGCGTCGTCGGGCGCAACGGCGACGGCAAGTCCACGCTTCTGCGCGTGATCGCGGGCCTGCAGGAGCCCGACTCCGGGCGGGTGCTGAGCAGCCAGGGCACCCGCGTGGTGATGGTCGGCCAGTCCGACGCGCTCGCCGGGGCCACGGTGCGCGAGGTCACCGTCGGGCACCGGCCCGAGCACGAGTGGGCCGCCGATGCCCGGGTGCGCGCCGTGCTGACCGGCCTGCTCGGCGGGGTTCGCGCCGACGGGTTCGCCCAGGGCCTCGACACGGCGGTCGACGGTCTCTCCGGCGGGGAGCGCCGGCGGCTGGCCCTGGCGGCCGCGCTGGTGGACCCGGGCGACGTGCTCCTCCTCGACGAGCCCACGAACCACCTCGACATCGAGGCGGTGGCCTGGCTGGCCCGGTTCCTGACCGGCCCGACCGCCCCGCCCGCACTGGCGGTGGTCACCCACGACCGCTGGTTCCTCGACGAGGTGGCCGCCACCACGTGGGAGGTCGCCGACGGGCAGGTCTACCGCCACGAGGGTGGCTACGCGGCCTGGGTGCTGGCCCGCGCCGAGCGCGAGCGCCGCAGCGCGGTCAGCGAGGCGCGCCGGCGCAACCTCGTGCGCAAGGAGCTGGCGTGGCTGCGCCGCGGCCCGCCGGCGCGCACCTCCAAGCCGCAGTTCCGCATCGACGCGGCCAACGCCCTCATCGACGACGTGCCCGAGCCGCGCGACCGCCTCGCCCTGCGCAAGCTCGCGACCGCCCGGCTGGGCCGCAAGGTCGTCGAGCTCGAGGACGTGTCGCTGCGCGTGCCGGTGCCAGCCGCGGGTCCGAGCGAGCCCGCTGAGCGCACCCTGCTGGCCGACCTCACGTGGACCCTGGGGCCTGGGGACCGGATCGGCCTGCTCGGACCCAACGGGGTCGGCAAGACCACACTGGTGCGCACGCTGACCGGCCAACGGGCCCCCGACTCCGGCGAGGTCATCCTCGGGGCCACCGTCGTGCCGGCAACCCTCACCCAGATGATCGCTCCCGAGGACCCCGAGGACCGGGTCCTGCCCAGCGTGGAGCGCCTGCGCCGGGAGATCGAGGTGGCGGGGCGCACGGTCACCGCCGGCAACCTGTTGGAGGACTTCGGCTTCCGCGGCGAGCGTGCGATGACGCGGCTCGGGGACCTCTCCGGCGGCGAGCAGCGGCGCCTGGCCCTGCTCAAGCTGCTGATCGGCGCCCCCAACCTGCTGGTCCTCGACGAGCCCACGAACGACCTCGACGTGGACACCCTCACCGCCATCGAGGACCTGCTCGACTCCTGGCCGGGCACGCTGATCGTGGTCAGCCACGACCGCTACTTCCTCGAGCGGACCTGCGACGACCTCTACGGCCTCATCGGCGACGGCGCCCTGCGCCACCTGCCGCGCGGGGTCGAGGAGTACCTCGAACTGCGCGCGGCCGAGACGGCGCGCACCGCCGCCGCCCGTGCCCCCGCATCCCGTGCCACCGCCGCCCGCACCCCTGCGCCCGGCACCACTGCACCCCGCGCTGGGGCGTCGGACCCGTCGATGCCGCCGTCCCCGGGGTCAGCGCCCGCGGGGGGCCCCTCCACCGGGCCTGGCCCGGCCACGACCAGCCGGGGAGCGTTGACCGGATCCGCGGCCCACGCTGCCCGCAAGGAGGTCGCGCGGATCGAGGCGAGGCTGGCGCGCATCGAGGCGCTGCAGGCCGACCTGCACGAGCAGATGGCCGACGCGCACACCGACCACGTGGTCCTGGCCGACCTGGTCGCCCAGGACGCCGAGCTGCGCGACGAGAGCGAGGAGCTCGAGGAGCGCTGGTTGGAGCTCGGCGAGGCCCTCGAGGGCTGAGCCGCCGCCGGGCAGCCGCCGGGCCCATCGCAGGAGCGCGGACCCAGACCCGGCGAGCTCAGGCGCCCGGTGCCTCGAACTGCAGCAGCAGCTGGCGCAGGCTCCCGGCCAGGGCGGCCTGCTCGGCGGCATCGAGATCGGCAAGGAGCACTCGCTCGGCGGCCAGCAGGTCGGCGAACGCGGCGTCCACCCGGCGGCGGCCCTCGTCGGTGAGGTACACCCACGTCCCGCGTCGGTCGTCGGTGACGGGCTCACGGCGCACGAGGTGGCGCAGCTCCAGTCGGTCGATCCGGTTGGTCATGGTGCCGCTGGTCACCAGGGTCTCGTCGAGCAGCTGGCCCGGGGTCAGCCGATAGGGCGCTCCGGTGCGGCGAAGCGCCACCAGCACGTCGAACTCCCAGACGGCCAGCTCATGGGCGGCGAACGCGCGGTCGCGCTCGCGGTCCAGCCGCTTGGCCAGCCGGCTGACCCGGGAGAGCACCGCCAGTGGTGCCAGGTCCATGTCCGGCCGCTCGCGGCTCCACGCCCGGATCACCAGGTCGACGTCGTCCACGCCGGCGAGGTCGGGCTCGGCTGGGTGGCCGCCAGCCACGCCCTGCCCTTCCGGGTCTGTCACGAGCGTTCCCGGTGCACGATCTCCGGGTCCTTCTCCAGGCCTGAGACCCCGTTCCAGGCCATGTTCACCACCTGGGTGATCACCACGTCCTTGCTCGGCTTGCGCACGTCGGCCCACCACTCCCCGGTGAGGGCCACCATGCCGACCAGCATGTGCGAGTACATCGGCGCCAGCTTCGTCGGGTAGCCGTACCGGTTGCACACGACCACCAGCCGGTCGGTGAGGTGATCGGCGACCTCGCGGATCACCGTGCCGAACGTGCCGCCGCGCTGGTCACCGCGCGGGTGGGGGCGCAGCAGCACCCGGAACCCGTCGGTGTGGGCGTCGATGTAGTCGAAAAGGGCGGTGGCGGCCTGCTCGAGCAGCACGCGCGGCTGCTCGGAGGTCAGCGCCTCGGTCATCATCGACATCAGCCGGGTCATCTCCCTGTCGACGACGATCGCGTAGAGGCTCTCCTTGTCGCCGAAGTGCTCGTAGACCACCGGCTTGGAGATCTTGGCGGCCGACGCGATCTCCTCGATGCTCGCCGCGTCGAAGCCGCGCTCGGCGAACACCCCCCGGCTGACCTCGATCAGCTGGTCGCGGCGCTGCAGGGCGCTCATCCGGACCCGGCCGGTCGGGGGCTGGGTGGTGGAAGCCATGCTCCATTGTCTCCCCCCGCGCGGGGCGTAGGCTTCATCCGACGCCATCCCGGTTCGTTCAACGGCAGGACAGGTGCCTTTGGAGCACTCAATGGGGGTTCGAGTCCCTCACCGGGAGCCGGCCGCGCCACACCAGCCGGCCTCCCCGAGCGAAGGGCCCCCATCGTGACCGACCCCACCTCCGGCGTGAGCGCCGCGATCATCCTGGCCGCCGGCGAGGGAACCCGGATGCGCTCGGCCACCCCCAAGGTGCTGCACGCCATCGGGGGCCGGACGCTGGTCGGCCATGCGGTGGCGGCCGCCTCCGAGCTGGGCGCCGAGCAGCTCGTCGTCGTCGTGGGCCACGGCCGCGAGGCGGTCACCGCGCACCTGGCGCAGGTCGCCCCCCACGCGTCCACCGCGGTGCAGGACCAGCAGCACGGCACTGGCCACGCCGTGCAGTGCGCGCTGGCCGAGGTCGGCCCGGTCTCGGCCGGGACCGTCGTGGTCACCTACGGCGACGTGCCGCTGCTCACCGGCGCGACCCTGGCCGACCTGGTCGCCGAGCACCAGCGCGACGGCAATGCGGTCACGGTGCTCACCGCCCACGTGGCCGACCCCACCGGGTACGGCCGGATCGTGCGGGCCGCCGACGGCTCGGTGGAGGCGATCGTCGAGCACCGCGATGCCACAGCCGAGCAGCAGGCGATCACCGAGATCAACTCCGGCATCTACGCCTTCGACTCGACCGTCCTGGTCGACGCGCTGGCCCGGCTGCGCCCGGACAACGACCAGGGCGAGCTCTACCTGACCGACGTGCTGGGCCTGGCCCGCGCCGACGGCGGACGGGTGGCCGCGGTGGTCACCGAGGACGTCTGGCAGACCGAGGGCGTCAACGACCGCGTGCAGCTGGCCGCCCTGGGCCGTGAGCTCAACCGGCGGGTCGTCGAGGGCTGGATGCGCGCCGGGGTCACCGTCATCGACCCGGCGACGACCTGGATCGACGTGACCGTCACCCTCGAGCGCGACGTCACCCTCGAGCCCGGCACGCTGCTGCGGGGGGAGACCGCCGTGGCCGAGGGCGCGCTGGTGGGCCCGGAGTCCCTGCTGGTGGACTGCGAGGTCGGGCCCGGCGCCCACGTGGTGCGCACGCACGCCACGTCGGCGCGCATCGGGGCCGCCGCCCAGGTGGGCCCGTTCACCTTCCTGCGCCCGGGCACCGTGCTGGCCGAGCGGGCCAAGGCCGGGGCCTACGTGGAGATGAAGAACGCGCGGGTCGGTGCCGGCTCCAAGGTCCCCCACCTGTCCTACGTGGGCGATGCCACCATCGGCACGGGCACCAACATCGGCGCCGCGACCATCTTCGTCAACTACGACGGCGTGGCCAAGCACTCCACCGTGGTCGGCGACGAGGTGCGCATCGGCTCGGACACCATGCTCGTGGCACCGGTGACCATCGGCGACGGCGCCTACACAGCGGCCGGCTCGGTGATCACCGAGGACGTCGCCCCCGGGGCGCTCGGCCTGGGCCGGGCCCGCCAGCGCACGATCGCCGACTGGGTGCTGGCGCGCCGCCCTGGCACGGGCTCGGCGCGCGTGGCCCAGGCCGCCCAGGAGGCGGCCGGGGCCCCCGATGCGGCGGACGAGGCGCCCGAGGGTGG
Organism: uncultured Actinomycetes bacterium; assembly: GCA_963777855.1. Taxonomy (GTDB): domain Bacteria; phylum Actinomycetota; class Actinomycetes; order S36-B12; family CAIYMF01; genus Prado023. The sequence continues at coordinate 110,452 of CAVZRW010000015.1, forward strand.
GGGCGGTGTCGCGTAGCGAGGCGCCATCGGCCACGATGGGCCCCGTCGATGCACCCCCGCCCCGAGGAGGTTGGCCGATGGCCGGGCTGAGCACCACTCCCAAGAAGCACCTGATGCTCTTCGCCGGCCGCAGCCATCCCGCCCTCGCAGAGGCTGTGTCCACCGAGCTCGGCGTGCCGCTGGCCCCGACCTCGGCCTACGACTTCGCCAACGGCGAGATCTTCGTGCGCTTCGAGGAGTCGGTCCGCGGCGCCGACGCGTTCGTGCTGCAGTCGCACACCGTGCCGATCAACACCTGGATCATGGAGCAGCTGATCATGGTCGACACGCTCAAGCGTGCCTCGGCCAAGCGGATCACCGTCGTGATGCCCTTCTACGGCTACGCCCGCCAGGACAAGAAGCACCGCGGTCGTGAGCCCATCTCCGCGCGACTCATGGCCGACCTGTTCAAGACCGCGGGTGCCGACCGGCTGATCTCCATCGACCTGCACACCGCCCAGATCCAGGGCTTCTTCGACGGCCCGGTCGACCACCTCTTCGCGCTGCCGGTGCTGGCCGACTACGTGCAGTCGAAGCTCGACGGCCAGCCGGTGACCGTGGTCTCCCCGGACGCCGGCCGCGTGCGCGTTGCCGAGCGGTGGACCGATGTGCTCGGTGCCCCGCTGGCCATCATCCACAAGCGCCGCGACCCCGACGTGCCCAACGAGGTGCGCGTGTTCGAGGTCGTCGGTGATGTCAAGGACCGCGTCTGCATCGTCGTCGACGACATGATCGACACCGGTGGCACCATCGCCAAGGCCGCCGAGACGCTGTTCGAGCAGGGTGCCCGCGACGTGATCGTGGCCGCCACGCACGGGATCCTCTCGGACCCCGCCACCGAGCGCCTGGCCAACTCGCGCATCTCCGAGGTGGTCGTCACCGACACGCTGCCGATCACGAGCACCCTGGACAAGCTCACGGTGCTGCCGATCGCGCCGCTGCTGGCGACCGCGATCCACGAGGTGTTCGTCGACGGGTCCGTGACCCGGCTGTTCGACCCGACGCCCGACGGCGAGGAGAGTCCGGGCAGCGACTGACGGGCTCGCGCCCGGGCACGGCGTGCATGGGCGCTGCCGGGGGCCCGGAGGCTGGTGCGGGCGGGCCCGTGCGCAGTCCGGGCGCGTTTGGCCGGGCAGGTGCCGCGCCGGTAGACTGCGCTCATTCCTCGGCGAGGGTGCCCCTCAGGACGATGATGCGGCTGCCGTGATCGACGTGGTGGTGGGCTCTCCCTCCAGCCGAAGGACCGTCCCCGCACCATGCTTCGAGGAGTTCGTGTCGTGTCTGACACCCAGGTCCATCTGTCCGCCGTCACCCGCAGCGACTTCGGCAAGGGCGCTGCCCGCCGCCTTCGCCGCACCGGTCTCGTCCCCGCCGTCGTGTACGGCCCCGGCACCGATCCGATCCACGTGGCCCTCGACGGCCACGACCTCACGCTGGCGCTGAAGAAGCCGCGTGTGGTCTTCGCCCTGGCCTACGACGGCGCCGAGTACATCTGCGCCCCCCGCGACGTCCAGCGCGACGTCGTGCGCCAGGTGCTCGAGCACGTCGACCTCGTCGTGATCGACCGCGCGGAGGCCAAGGCCCGCGCCGCCGCCGCCGAGGCCATCGCCCACGCGGAGGCTGCCGCCGAGGAGGCCGGTGTCGACGTGGCTGACGCGGTCGCGGCCATCGAGGCTGCCATCGCCGCCGGTGAGGACCCGGAGGCTGCCGCCGCCGCTGCCGTGGAGCACGCCGTCGAGGCCCAGCACGCCCTCGAGGATGCCCAGGCTGAGGCTGCCGAGCACGAGGCCGAGGAGGCCGAGGCTGCCGCTGAGGGCGCCGTGGCCGACGACGCCACCGCCGAGAAGGACTGACCTCTCCCTTGACCGACGCACCGTGGCTGGTGGTCGGGCTGGGCAACCCCGGCCCGCAGTACGCAGCCACGCGGCACAACATCGGCGCGATGGCCACCGATCGCCTGGCGGACTCCCTCGGCGGGAGAATGTCGGTACATCGGCGCTGTCGCGCCGAGGTCTATGAAGGGCGGGTCGGGCCGCTGGGCCACGGCGCCGTCCGGGTCGTCCTGGCCCGCACCCGGTCGTACATGAACGAATCCGGTGGGTCGGTGGCCTGCCTGGTCGACTTCTACAAGGTGCCCCTCGAGCAGGTGGTCGTGCTCCACGACGAGCTCGACCTGCCCTGGGCGGTCTGCGCCTGAAGCTCGGCGGCGGCGACAACGGTCACAACGGGCTGCGCTCGCTGCGCCGTTCGCTGGGGTCCGGCGACTACCAACGCGTCCGGCTGGGGATCGGGCGCCCCCCGGGTCGCCAGGACCCGGCCGACTTCGTTCTCCGGCCGTTCGCCGCGGCCGAGCGCACCGAGGTCGACCTCCTGCTGGCCGAGGCGGTGGAGGCCGTGGAGATCCTCGTGCGCGAGGGCCTGCCCGCGGCCCAGAACCGCTTCAACCGCTGAACGTGGCCCCCTGCCGGGGGTCGTGGCGACGCCCAACGCCCGCCGCAGCTGCTACTCCGGGCACCTCACCGGGCCGCGACGCGCTGCGCCTGCCACGATGCCGCCCATGACGATCCCCGCCGCGCCAGGTGAGCCCGACGACGCCGCACTGGCCTCGGCGCTGGCTCGGGCCGCCGGCCGGGCAGTCCTCGACCTGCGCGCCCAGTTCGGCCCGGTCGCCGACGACCTCGCCCGCCGCGCCCTGATGGACGCCGGTGACGCGCGTGCCCAGCAGCTGATCTCCGATGGGCTGGCTGCCGCGCGCCCCGGGGACGCCGTGCTCTCCGAGGAGGCCCCGGACTCCGAGGCGCGCCTGGTCGCCGACCGGGTCTGGATCATCGACCCCCTCGACGGCACCGAGGAGTACGGGCTGGGCCGGACCGACTTCGCGATCCACGTCGCGCTGTGGCAGCGCGCGCAGCCGGCCAGCAGCCCCGCCCCAGCCGGCAACTCGGCGCCAGCCGGCGGCCCCACGCCAGCCGGAATCCGCGGCGGCAATCCGCGGCGGATCCCGCGGCCGGAAACCCCGTGGGCGCCCTGACCGCCGCGGCCGTCGACCTGCCCGCCCTCGGTGAGACCTGGCGCACCGACCTTCCCGGGCGCCCCGGGCCCCTGCCGCGGGACCGCCCGCTGCGCATCGTCGTCTCGCGCACCCGGCCGCCGGCCGCGCTGCCGGGGCTCCTGGCCGCCGCCAGCGCCGAGCTCGCCGCCCGGGGCATCACCGACCACGGCATCGTCGGGGTCAACGTCGGTTCCGTGGGGGCCAAGGTCGGCGAGGTCATGGCCGGCCGCGCCGAGGCCTACCTGCACCCCGGCGGCTTGAACGAGTGGGACCTCGCGGCGCCGCACGCCTGCGCCCGGGCGCGCGGTCTGGTCGCTCTGGGCCCCATGCAGCCGTTCAACCGGATGCCCCCGCGCTCGGGCCCCGTGCTGATCTGCCACCCCGACCTGGCCGAGGTGCTCGCCACCCACTGGCGGTAGCCAGACCCGCGCGGCTCGGGCCCCGGCCCGGGTCCCATCGCCGCCCACGTGCCCCGCTCCACCGGCCTCCTGCGGCGGGGCGGAGCACCGCCCGGGCGATGGGAGAATGGCCCCGATCATGGATCTCTCCGGACTCTGCCAGGGCCTGCTCGAGGACCCGACCTTCGCGCGGGCCTGCCGCGCCGCGGGACCGAACGGCGAGGTCGTCACCCCGGCCGCCGCCGTGCCCTTCCTGGCCGCCGGCATGGCCCGGCATCGCACGGTGGTGGCGATCACCGCCACCGGTCGCCAGGCTGAGGACCTCGCCTCGGCGGCCAGCAGCCTCGTGGGCCCGTCCCGGGTCGCGGTGCTGCCTGCCTGGGAGACCCTGCCGCACGAGCGGCTGAGCCCCAGCTCGGACACGGTCGGTCGCCGGTTGGCCGTGCTGCGCCGCCTGGCCCACCCCGACCCCGACGACGAGACCATCGGCGCCCTGGACCTCGTGGTCGCCCCCGTGCGCGCGCTGCTCCAGCCGCTGGTGGTCGGCCTCGGTGAGCTGGTCCCGGTGCGGGTGCGCCCGGGCGACGAGATCTCCCCGGAGGCGCTGGCCACGGCACTGGTGGGCGTCGGCTACTCGCCGACCGACCTGGTGGAGAAGCGCGGCCAGTTCGCGGTGCGCGGCGGCATCGTCGACGTGTTCCCGCCCACCGAGGAGCACCCGGTGCGGGTGGAGTTCTGGGGCGACGACGTCGAGGAGATCCGCTACTTCCGGGTCGTGGACCAGCGCTCCCTCGAGGTCGCCGGGCACGGCCTGTGGGCGCCGCCGTGCCGCGAGCTGCTGCTCACCGAGACCGTGCGCGCCCGCGCCGCCGCCCTGGCCCGGGCCCACCCGGACCTCGAGGAGATGTGCGACAAGCTCGCGCAGGGCATCGCCGTGGAGGGGATGGAGGCCCTGAGCCCCCTGCTGGCCGACGGGATGGAGACCCTGGTCGAGCTGGTCCACCGCACGGCCGGCAGCGACCCCATGGTCCTGCTCTGCGACCCCGAGCTGGTGCGCACGCGCGCCGGTGAGCTGGTCGCCACGAGCAACGAGTTCCTGGCCGCCTCGTGGCACAACGCCGCCGTCGGCAACGCGACCCCGATCGACCTGGGCGCTGCGGCCTACCGGAGCATCGAGGAGGTCCGCGAGACCGCGGCCACGCTCGGCGTGGCCTGGTGGACCGCCGGGCCGTTCGGGATGGCCGCCGTCGGCGAGGCCGACGAGGGGCAGGACGCCACGGACCCGGGCCCAGCCCCCGCGGAACCCGGCACCGCGCCACGGGAGCTCCCCGCCGATGCGATCGCCCTGCCCGTCACGCCGACCCCAGCCTACCGGGGGGACGGCCGGGCCCTGGTGGCCGACCTGCGCGCCGCCCTGCGGGCGGGTCGTCGGGTCGTGGCGGTCACCGCCGGCCTGGGCTCCGCCCAGCGCCTGGCCGAGCAGCTGGCGGCCGAGGACGTGCCCGCCCGCGTGGTCCCGGGCATCACCCGCTGGCCACCGGGCGCCGGCGTGGTCACGGTTACCACCGGCCGCCTCGACCACGGCCTCGAGGCCGCGAACCCGGGCCTGCTGATCGTCACCGAGACCGATATCCGCGGCCAGAAGGGCTCCCGCGACGTCACCCGGATGCCCTCGCGGCGGCGCAACACCGTCGACCCGCTGCAGCTGGCCGCCGGCGACCACGTGGTCCACGAGCAGCACGGCGTCGGCCGGTACGTGGAGATGACCCAGCGCACGGTCGGCGGGGCCACCCGCGAGTACCTGGTCATCGAGTACGCGCCGAGCAAGCGCGGCCAGCCGCCGGACCGCCTCTACGTGCCCAGCGACCAGCTCGACCAGGTGACCCGCTACGTGGGTGGCGAGGCGCCCAGCGTCCACCGGCTCGGTGGCTCGGACTGGCAGCAGGCCAAGACCCGGGCCCGCAAGGCCGTGCGCCAGATCGCCGGCGAGCTGGTCAAGCTCTACGCCACCCGCCAGCAGGCCGTCGGCTACGCGTTCGGCCCGGACTCCCCGTGGCAGGCCGAGCTCGAGGACGCCTTTGCCTACACCGAGACCCCCGACCAGTGGTCCACGATCGCCGAGGTCAAGGCCGACATGGAGAAGGCCGTGCCGATGGACCGCCTCGTGTGCGGTGACGTGGGCTACGGCAAGACCGAGATCGCGGTGCGCGCGGCGTTCAAGGCGGTGCAGGACGGCAAGCAGGTGGCTGTGCTGGTGCCGACGACGCTGCTCGTCCAGCAGCACCTGCAGACCTTCGCCGACCGCTACGAGGGCTTCCCGGTCAAGGTGGCCGGGCTCTCGCGGTTCCAGACCGATTCCGAGGCCAGGGCGGTGCTCGCCGGCCTGGCTGACGGCACCGTCGACGTGGTGATCGGCACCCACCGGCTCTTCGGTGCCCAGACCAGGTTCAAGGACCTCGGGCCTGCTCATCGTCGACGAGGAGCAGCGCTTCGGCGTGGAGCACAAGGAGCACATCAAGGCCCTGCGGACCAACGTCGACGTGCTCACGATGTCGGCCACGCCCATCCCGCGCACCCTGGAGATGGCGGTCACCGGGATCCGGGAGATGTCGACCATCCAGACCCCGCCCGAGGAGCGCCACCCGGTGCTGACCTACGTGGGGGCCTACGACCCGAAGCAGATCTCTGCGGCGATCCGCCGCGAGCTGCATGCGCGACGGCCAGGTGTTCTTCGTGCACAACCGGGTGGAGTCCATCGAGCGGGTGGCCTCGACCCTGCGCGACCTCGTGCCCGAGGCCCGGATCACCACCGCGCACGGCCAGATGAACGAGCACGCCCTGGAGAAGGTGATCGTCGACTTCTGGGAGAAGCGCTCCGACGTGCTGGTCTCGACCACGATCGTGGAGTCCGGCCTGGACATCCCGAACGCCAACACCCTGATCGTCGACCGGGCCGACATGTTCGGCCTGAGCCAGCTGCACCAGCTGCGCGGGCGCGTGGGCCGTGGCCGCGAGCGGGCCTACGCCTACTTCCTGTACCCGCCGGAGAAGCCGCTGACCCAGACCGCGCACGACCGGCTGGCCACGATCGCCGCGCACACCGACCTCGGTGCCGGCATGCAGGTGGCCATGAAGGACCTCGAGATCCGCGGCGCGGGCAACCTGCTCGGCGGCGAGCAGTCCGGCCACATCGCCGACGTCGGCTTCGACCTGTACGTGCGCCTGGTGGGCGAGGCCCTGGCCGAGTACCGGGGTGAGGACGGCACCGAGCTGGCCGACGTCAAGGTGGAGCTGCCCGTCGACGCCCACGTGCCCCACGACTATGTCGCCGAGGAGCGCCTGCGCCTGGAGGCCTACCGCCGGATGGCCGCCGCGCACGACGAGCCGGCCATCGAGGCCGTGGCCGAGGAGCTGCGCGACCGGTACGGCCCTCTGCCCCTGCCCGTGCAGCGCCTGCTCGACGTGGCGCGGCTGCGGGTGCTGGCCCGTTCGGCCGGCGTCAGCGAGATCGTTCTGGCCGGCAACCAGGTGCGCTTCGGCGGCGTGGACCTGCCCGAGTCACGTCGGATGCGCCTGCTGCGCCTGTACCCGGGCACGCAGGTCAAGCCGGTGACCCGCACCATCCTCGTGCCGCGCCCGAAGCCGGCCACGATGGGCGCTGCGCCCGTGATCGATGCGGCACTCGTAGCATGGGCCCGTGAGGTGATCGAGTCGATCATCCTCGAACCGATCGGAGGCAAGTGATGGGTGGACGTGCCGTGGTGGCCTTGGCTGCGGGCGTGCTCGCGCTGGCGGGCTGCAGCTCGGGCACGGGCAGTCAGGCGGCCACGTCCGACGTGTTCGAGGTCCCGATGTCCGTGGTCTCCGCCGAGGTGTCGCAGGCCTCGACCGCCCTCGGCCAGCCGGCCGAGCAGCCCCCGGCGGGCCTGGCCCCGGCCACCGTCGAGCGCCTGGTGCAGACCGCGCTCGTGGATGCGAAGGCCGCCGACCTGGGCCTCACCCTGACCAACGGCCAGATCGAGGAGGGGCTCAACCAGCTCGCCGAGCAGAACGGCGGCATGGCCGCCCTCGAGGACCTCGCGCTGCAGCAGGGGCTGCGGCCCGAGTCGCTCAAGGACGTGGTGCGCACGAACCTGCTGGTCACCGCCATCGGCCTGAGGCTGAACCAGGCGGGCGACGCGGCCGCCCAGGGCCAGGCGGCCCAGCAGGCCCTGTCCGAGTACTCGAGCGCCGTCGATGTCCAGGTGGCCCCGCGCTACGGCACGTGGGACGACGCCCAGCTGCGGATCGTCCCCGGCTCCCCGGTCGTCACGCCCGCGGCGGCGACTCCCGCCCAGCCCTGACGTGGGCACCTCCCCGCAGGGCCCCGGTCCCCGTGCGGTGCCCCGGCCCAGCGGGCAGAGCCTGCTCGAGCTGATCTCGGTGATGGATCGGCTGCGCTCCCCGGGCGGCTGCCCGTGGGACGCCGAGCAGACCCACGAGTCGCTGGTCTCCTACCTCACCGAGGAGGCCCACGAGGCCGTCGAGGCGATCGAGACCGGCGACCGGGCCGCGATGCGCGAGGAGCTCGGCGACGTGCTCCTGCAGGTGATGTTCCACGCCCGGATCGCCCAGGAGCACCCGAGCGACCCGTGGTCGGTGGACGACGTGGCGGCGGGGATCGCCGCCAAGCTGGTGGCCCGCCACCCGCACGTCTTCGGCGACGAGACCGCCGACTCCGCCGCCCATGTGGAGTCGGTCTGGCTGGCCCGCAAGACCGCCGAGAAGTCCCGCGACTCCGTCCTCGACGGGATCCCTTCGGGGCTGCCCGCGCTGCTGCTCGCGGCCAAGATGCACTACCGGGTCACCCACGGGGGCCTCACGGCTCCCGAGCTCGAGCCGGTTGCCCGGCAGGCGGCCGACGCCGCCCTGGCCCAGGTCGGCCCCGACGGGGTGGGCCCTCTGCTGCTCGCGCTGGCCACGGCCAGCCTCGACGCCGGGATCGACCCCGAGTCGGCGCTGCGCGGGGCCCTGCGCGAGTACGCGGGCGCCGTGCGCGCCGGGGAGGCCGCGGCGCGCGCCGCTGGGTGAACAACCGGTCGCGCCCCCCGGCGCCTGCTCGCTCAGCAGGAGCCCTCCGCGGTGAGTCGGTAGTGTGACGGGCATGGCGGGCGCCCCCCAGCCCGCCGCTCTGGGCAACTATCGATGGGAGCAACCCGTGGCAAGTATCGATGTCGTGATCGCGCGCGAGATCCTCGATTCGCGAGGCAACCCGACCCTCGAGGTCGAGGTCGCCCTCGAGGACGGGGCCACCGGCCGTGCGGCGGTGCCCTCGGGTGCCTCCACCGGAGCCTTCGAGGCCTACGAGCTGCGTGACGGCGACGCCTCGCGCTACCTGGGCAAGGGGTGCGCCAAGGCCGTGGCCAACGTCGAGGACGAGATCGCCCCGGCGGTGCTGGGCTTCGACGCCTCCGAGCAGCGGCTGATCGACCAGACCATGATCGACCTCGACGGCACCCCCAACAAGGAGCGCCTCGGCGCCAACGCCATCCTCGGCGTCTCCCTGGCCGTGGCCAAGGCCGCCGCCGAGTCAGCGGGCCTGCCGCTGTTCCGCTACGTCGGCGGCCCCAACGCCTACCTGCTGCCGGTGCCGATGATGAACATCATCAACGGCGGCTCGCACGCCGACTCCGACGTCGACATGCAGGAGTTCATGATCGCCCCGATCGGCGCCGACACCTTCGCCGAGGCGCTGCGCAAGGGCGCTGAGGTCTACCACGCGCTCAAGGGCGTGCTGAAGTCCAAGGGCTACGCGACCGGCCTCGGCGACGAGGGCGGCTTCGCCCCGAACCTGCCCAGCAACCGCGCCGCGCTCGAGCTGATCGTGGAGGCCATCGAGAAGGCCGGCTTCACCCCGGGCACCGACATCGCCCTGGCGATGGACGTCGCGGCTTCCGAGTTCCACGGCCGTGCGCTCAAGGGATCCGGGGAGGTCAAGCCCGATGAGTACTTCGTCGAGGGCGTCGCCAAGAGCACCGACCAGATGATCGAGTACTACTCGGGCCTGGTGCGCGACTTCCCGATCGTCTCGATCGAGGACCCCCTCGGCGAGGACGAGTGGGCCGACTGGACCGCGATCACCGCCGAGCTGGGCACCAAGGTGCAGATCGTCGGCGACGACCACTACGTCACCAACACGAGCCGCATCATGCGCGGCATCGAGGAGAAGACGGCCAACGCGCTGCTGGTCAAGGTCAACCAGATCGGCACGCTGACCGAGACCTCCGAGGCGATCGAGGCCGCCCACCGGGCCGGGTTCAAGACGATGATGAGCCACCGCTCCGGCGAGACCGAGGACTCGACCATTGCCGACCTGGCTGTGGCATTCAACTGCGGCCAGATCAAGTCCGGTGCCCCGGCCCGCTCGGACCGCGTGGCGAAGTACAACCAGCTGCTGCGCATCGAGGACGAGCTCGACGACGCGGCACGCTACGCAGGCGCCTCGGCGTTCCCGAGGTTCTCCGCCTGAGCGTGGGAGGATGGGCGGCATGCCAGCCGGCCGCCCATCCTCCGCAAGCACGGGCCGGCGCCCCCGCTCCAGCACGGGGGGGCCGGCCCGTCCTGTTCTGTCCGCACGGGCCGGGATCGCCCTCGGGGTGGTCGTCGTGCTGATCGCGATCCTGGCCATCCCGTTCAAGGAGTGGGTGACCCAGCGCTCGCGCATCGCCGACCTCGAGGCCCAGCTGGCCTGGCACACCCAGCGCGTGGAGGACCTGACCGCTGCCCACAAGCGCTGGGACGACCCGGCCTACGTCGAGGCCCAGGCCCGCGCCCGCCTGCACTTCGTGCGGCCCGGCGAGGTCGGCTACGTGGTCCTGACCGAGGAGACCACCGAGTCCCCCGAGACCACCCAGACCCGGCCGATGGCCCAGGCCCCCGAGGGTGCCGCGTGGTGGGCCGGGGTGTGGAGCACGATCGAGGGCCAGGCCGAGCCCTCGGCCAGCAGCACGACGCCTGCGGCACCCGCCCCGGCCACGCCGGCCGACTCCTACAGCCAGTGACCGCTGCGGTGCCCCCGCTCGACCAGCCGGCCAGCGACGATGACCTGCGCGCGGTGGCCGCACAGCTCGGCCGGCCCGTGCGGGCCGTGCGCGGGGTCGCCCACCGCTGCGGCTGCGGCCAGCCCGACGTGCTGCGCACGGAGCCCCAGCTTCCCGACGGCACGCCGTTCCCGACGCTCTACTACCTGACCTGCCCACGGGCCACGGGGGCCGTGAGCACGCTGGAGGCTGAGGGCCGGATGCGCGAGATGGCCGCGCGGCTGGCGGAGGACCCGGATCTCGCCGCCGCCTACCGGGCGGCCCACGAGGCCTACCTGGCCGAGCGCGAGGCGCTGGGCCACGTGCCGCACATCGCCGGGATCAGCGCCGGGGGGATGCCCGGGCGGGTCAAGTGCCTGCACGTGCTCGTGGCGCACTCCCTGGCCGTGGGCCCGGGCGTGAACCCGTTCGGTGACGAGGCCCTGGCTGAGCTGGCCGAGCGCGGGATCACCCCGGACACCTGCTGGGGCGCGGGGTCCGGCGGCTGCGCGGCGGTGCCCTCGTGAGTGTCGTGCGCGCCGCGGGCATCGACTGCGGGACGAACTCGATCCGCCTGCTGATCGCCGACGTCGACCTCGATGCGGGCACCGCGCGCGACGTCTGCCGCGAGATGGTGATCGTGCGCCTTGGTGAGGGGGTGGACGCCACCGGAGCGTTCTCCCCGGCCGCGTTGGAGCGGACCTTCGCGGCATGCCGCACCTACGGGGGCCTCCTGGCGCAGGCCGGCGGCCCGCCACTGCGGTTCGTGGCCACCTCGGCCTCGCGCGACGTGTCCAACCGTGGTGAGTTCGTGGCCGGTGTGCGGGCGATCCTGGGCGTCGAGCCGCAGGTGATCTCAGGCCAGGAGGAGGGCGCGCTGTCCTTCGCCGGGGCCACCCGGGGCCTGCCGGCCGATGCCAAGGCCCCGTTCCTCGTGGTCGACATCGGCGGCGGGTCCACCGAGTTCGTGCTCGGCACTCACGAGCCCACCCACCGCACCAGCGTGGACATGGGATGCGTCCGGATGACCGAGCGGCACCTCGGCGAGGACCCGCCCACCGCCGCGCAGGTGGCCGCCGCGACCGCCGACATCGACGCCGCCGTCGCCCGCGCGGGTGCGGTGGTGCCGTTCGCCGAGGCGCGCACGCTCGTGGGCCTGGCCGGATCGGTGACCACGGTGGCCGCGCTCTCGATGGGCCTGCCCGCCTACGACGCCTCCCGGATCCACCACAGCCGGGTGCCCGTCGCCGAGGTCCGCCGCGTCAGCGACGCACTGCTGGCGATGACCCACGCCGAGCGGGCGGGCCTGCCCGTCATGCACCCGGGTCGGGTGGACGTGATCGGGGCCGGGTCGCTGGTCCTGCGCCGCATCATGGACGCCACCGGGGCCACGGAGGTGCTCGTCAGCGAGCACGACATCCTCGACGGGGTGGCCTGGTCAGTGGCGCTGGAACACCGCGGCGATCCGATGGCGCAGGACCAGCCAGTTGCCGCTGCCGACCCAGTCGCCGAGCGCTGAGCCCATCGGGCGGGCAGGACCAGCGCCAGCGCCCAGGGCCAGGGCAGGCCGAGGACGAGCAGGACACCCAGGGCGGCGAGCATCGCGGCCGCGGTGAGCCATCGGCTGGACTTCGGGTGGGTCTCGAACAGCATCTGGTCACGACCTGCGGAGAGCAGGTTGAGCACGAACGTGGGGGTGAAGATCGCCAGGAAGATGATCAGGGCATCCATCGCCGACCGGCGCCTTCCCGGTCGACCCCGCGCCGGGGTGCGTAGGGTGTGACCATGCCGAGCCTTGCAGTCACCGTCATCGGCCGGGACCGCCCCGGCATCATCGCCGAGGTTACCGGGGTGGTCGCCGACCTGGGCGGGAATCTCGAGGACTCCTCGATGACCCTGCTGCGCGGGCACTTCACCTGGACGCTCATCGCCGACGTCGAGGTGGCACCCGCCGAGCTGGCCGCCCGGCTCGGGCACCTGCAGGCCGACGGCCTCGTGGTCGCCGTGCTGCCGGTCGGCGCCGAGGAGCACGCCGCCGGCCAGGCGGGGTACCTGCTCAGCGTGCACGGCGCGGACCGCCCGGGCATCGTGGCCGGGGTCACCGCGACGCTGGCCAAGCACGGGGGCAACATCACCGACCTGTCGACCCGCCTGGGTGCGGGGGGCCTCTACCTGCTGGTCGCCGAGGTGTCGCTGCCGGCCGACGTCGACGTCGTGGCCCTCGGCGCACAGCTCGCCGAGGCCGGCCGACAGCTGGGCGTGGGGGTCTCGCTGCGCCCGGCCGACTCCGACGTCCTCTAGGGCCGCGCGCATGGACCTGCCGACGACCTTCCACCTGCCCATGCCCGGGCTGCCCGAGGGCCGGGTGCTGCCGGTGGTCGCTGCCCCGGACCCGGTGCTGTCGACCCGCTGTGCCGAGGTCGACCCGACCGACCCCGAGGTCGTGCAGCTGGCCGCCGACCTGATCGCGACCATGCGCGTCTCCCCGGGCTGCGTGGGCCTGGCCGCCAACCAGGTGGCGGTCGGCTGGCGGGTGTTCAGCCTCGACGTCTCCCGGCACCCGAAGACGCGCACCTCGCACGGGCAGCTCGTCCTGGTCAACCCCACGGTGCTCGCCTCCTCGCGCAACGAGCGGGGTCGCGAGGGATGCATGTCGGTGCCGGACTTCACCGGCGACGTGCGCCGGGCCACCCGGCTGACCGTCGCCGGGCTCCTGCCGGGCAGCGGCGAGCAGGTCACCCTCACCACGGACGCCTTCGAGGCGCGCGCGCTGCAGCACGAGATCGACCACCTCGACGGGCTGCTGTTCCTCGACCGGGTGGCCGGCGCGCACGCGATCTACGCGCGCCAGACCTACCTGTGACCCGCGGCGCCGGCCAGCCCGTACCGTGTGCCTGGGCCCCCGTAGCCCAATGGCAGAGGCAGGCGGCTTAAAACCGCCCGAGTGTGGGTTCGACTCCCACCGGGGGCACGTCGGGGCCCCGCGGGAGGGTTGGCACGCTCGAATCTGGGGAACAACGTGTGCCGAACCGTGCGTTGCATGGTTTAGTGGTTGATGACGTCGGGGAGTCCTCCCCGACGCCGATTCGACGTGGAGGTCGAACCAAGCGATGAACAACAAGAACCCCGTCTTCTCGCGGCTGGACCAGCAGACCGCCGGTGGAAGTGGATTCGCCTACAACGAGGGGGTCGCGGCCTACCAGCAGTCCGGCCAGCAGCCCTACCCGGGCCAGGTCCCCGTCGGCGTCCCGACCGGCTCGGTCTACGAGCCCGTCACCGACCGGATGAGCCTCGACGACGTCATCGTGCGCACGGGCATCAGCATGGCCGTGCTCATCCCGATGGCCTTCGTCGGCTGGAACCTGACCCCGTCGATGCCCTGGCTCTACCTCGTGGCGATGCTGGCCGGCCTGGGCCTGGGCCTGGTCAACGCCTTCAAGAAGGTCGTCAGCCCGCCGCTCGTGCTGGCCTACGCGGCTGCGCAGGGCGTCTTCCTCGGCGGCATCAGCTGGGCCTACAGCCAGTGGGCCGCCGCCAGCGGGTACGAGGGCAACCTCGTCTCCCAGGCCGTCATCGGCACGTTGGTGGCCTTCGTCGTGATGCTGGCCCTCTACAAGAGCCGCATCGTGAAGGTCAACGGCCGGTTCATGAAGATCATGATGGTCGCGATGGTGAGCTACCTCGTGATCGCGTTGATCTCCTTCGTCGCGGCCATGTTCGGGATGAACAGCGGCTGGGGCTTCTACGGGGCCGGGACGCTGGGCATCCTGCTGTGCCTGGTCGGCGTCGGCCTGGCGGCGTTCAGCCTGATGATCGACTTCGAGTCGATCACCCGCGGCGTGCAGGCCGGCCTGCCCCGCCAGGAGTCCTGGCGGATGACGTTCGGCCTGCTGGTCACCCTGATCTGGCTGTACCTGGAGATCCTGCGCCTGCTGGCGATCTTGGCCAGCAACCGCGACTGACCCCCAGCGACGACACGAAGGCCCCGCAGCGAGTGCTGCGGGGCCTTCGTCGTGCTCGGTGCGGGCGCGTCCCAGGCGCGTCCCAGATCAGTTGACCCGGCGCGCGGCCCTGGTCTTGTCCAGCTCGTGGATGATCGCGGTGGCGTACCCGTGCGGCAGGTCGTGCTCGTCGCGCAGCCAGTTCACGCGGTCCTCGAACCTGGTGAATGACGGACCCTCCTCCACGACCGTGAACCAGTCCTTCATCTGCTTGCCGGTCGCGTCGGGGACGCGATCGACGAGCAACTGGTGGGTCTCCTCGGAGTGGTGCAGGGTCATGGGCGTCTCCTGTTCGGGGGCCGGGGTGCTGGTCCTACCGTAACCCCCCACGGCCCTCGTCGGTAGTGCAGGCCCCGGCCGGTAGCGTGCGTCCGTGAGCCTGCTCGACCCGCCGCTGGATCCCGGCGATCCGCGCCGCCTGCGCCTGGAGTGCCAGCGCACCGCGGAGCGCCTGCGCAGCATGTCGCTGGTGCGCCTGGCCACGCCCCTTCCCGACGGCCGGAGCCGGGCCGCAGCCGCCCTCGACCTGGCCCAGGCGATGGCCGACAGCGCCGCGCAGCTGACCGGCGACCCCCCGCGCCGGCTGCCCGCGCTGCCTGACCAGGCGGCCGGCGACGTGCTGGCGGTCACCGCGGGGGACCTGGCCGAGGCCTTGGGCGCGGGACCGGTCGAACGTGCCGGGCAGGAGTGCGCCAGGGCTGTCGAGGCACTGGTGGAGCTGCGCCGGCTGCTCTGAGCGGCCGCCGCTCGGACCACCGGCCTACGGCTCGGTCGGGCTCGGGGTCGAGGTGAGCTCCAGGCGGGGCCGTGGCTGCAGGCCGAGGGCGACCAGCACCGGGGGGAGCAGCGCCGCGCCGATGCGCCGGTAGCCCAGCCCCGAGGGATGGAAGCGGTCGTTGGCGAACAGGGCGTCGGCATTGGCGATGAACTCGGGGCCGAGCCGGTCGTAGAGGTTCACGGTGGCGGCGCCGTTCTGGCGGGCCACCCGGCGCTGCTCGGCGGCCAGGGCGCGCGAGAGCTCCCGGGCCACCCACCGCAGGGGGGGCCCGACCGGGCGGACCGTGCCCAGGTCCGGACAGGTGCCCACGACCACGGCGACGCCCGCGTCGGCCAGCCGGGCCAGCGCGGTGTCCAGGTGGCGTGCCGCGATCCGGCGGGGCGTCAGGTGGGTGACGTCGTTGGCCCCGATGATGATGACGGCCACGTGCGGCCGGGCCGACAGGCACCGGGTCACCTGCCGCTCGAGGTCGGCGGACCGGGCGCCGACCACCGCGTGGTTGGTGATCAGCACCGGGCGCGCGGTCAGCCCGCCCACACCCCGGGCCAGCACGCCGGCGACGGTGTCGGCCGCATCGTCGGCCCCGAGGCCGGCCGCCACCGAGTCACCCAGGACCGCGATGCGCACCGAGGTGCCCGTCGCCGGTCCGTACCGGCCGTCCTGGTAGGGCGGCACGCCGCGCTGGGGACCGATCGCCCGTCGCGCAGCCATGCCCTGGGCCACCAGCACCCCCAGGCTCGCGGCCACGGCACCGGCCATGCCCCCGCTGCCCCACGCCGCCCCGCGGGCCGCCGCCCGCTTCGAGACCCTGCGCTGCATCAGTCGAGGTCCGGGAGCAGGATCCCGGTGTGGGCGTGGCAGTCGTACCCGTGCGGGTTCTTGTGCAGGTACTGCTGGTGGTAGGGCTCGGCGTAGTAGAAGGGCAGCACCGCCCGGCCCTCGTCGACCGCCGGTCCGAGCTCAGTGGTGACCCCGCCGATCCCCTCGGCGCGCAGGACCTCGTCGTAGGCCGCGGCCGTGCGCTCCACGAGGTGCTGCTGCTCGGCGGTGGTCCAGAACAGGGCGCTGCGGTACTGGGTGCCCACGTCGTTGCCCTGGCGCATGCCCTGCGTCGGGTCGTGGTTCTCCCAGAAGATCCGCAGCACGTCCAGGGTGCCCACGACGCTCGGGTCGTAGGCGACCATGACCATCTCGGCGTGCCCGGTCATCCCGGTGCACACCTCCTGGTAGGTCGGGTGCGCGGTGCTGCCGCCCTGGTACCCCACGGCGGTCGTGTGCACGCCCGGCAGCGCCCACATCCGCTTCTCCGCTCCCCAGAAGCAGCCCATCGCCGCGTACAGCACCACCACGCCCTCCGGGAAGGGGCCGATCATCGACGTGCCGAGCACCTCATTGGTGCGCGCGAGGTCGTAGTCGTAGGTGGGACGCCCGGGCAGGGCCCGGGTGTCGGGGATGACCGAGTCGGAGGCTCGGGAGCGCAACCACATGTGCCAAGCGTTGCCCCGGGGCGGCACTGGCGCAAGCCGGCCCACGCCAGGCCCGACCGGCGCCCGGCGGTGGCGTTACCGGATCGTTAGCGAACGTGGCCATCTGTGACCGTTCCGTAGCGGGATCCGCCCGACGTGGGCCCCGGCACGGCGCTTGAATGGGTGCCGACCGCCGGACCAGGCGGAGGACCCACAACGAGACAACGATCCAAGGGGATTCGATGAAGTTCCGCACCGGAATCGTGGCGCTGGCCGCCGCGGGCCTGACCCTGACCGCCTGCTCCAACAGCACCGACACCGCCGTCGAGGTCATCGCCACGCCCAGCGCCGACGCGTCGGGCACGTTGAAGGTGTGGCTCATGGACGGCAGCCAGCCGCAGACCGTGGTCGACGCCGTCAACGCCGCGTTCAAGGCCAAGTACCCGAACGTCGACGTCCAGGTCGAGCTCCAGCAGTGGGCGGGGATCCAGGACAAGCTCACGACCTCGCTGGGCACCGACTCCACCCCGGACGTCGTCGAGATCGGCAACTGGCTGACCGCCAAGTACTCCGACGCCGGCCTGCTGGCCGACCTCACCTCCGAGGCCGAGGCCTTCGGCGTGGACGGCATGCTCCCCGGCCTGCAGCCCTCGGGCGAGTGGGACGACGCCCGCTACGGCATCCCCTACTACGGCGGCGTGCGCATCGTGGTCTACAGCAAGAGCCAGTTCGAGAAGGCCAAGGTCGAGGTGCCCACGTCCCTCGAGGAGCTGAGCACCGTCGCCGGCAAGCTGCAGGCCGCCAACGCCGACAACAAGAAGTACTCGGCCTTCTACTTCCCCGGCAAGTACTGGTACGGCGCCGTGCCGTTCGTGTGGACCAACGGCGGCGAGATCGCCACCGAGGACGGCGGCACGTGGACCGGCGCGCTGGACTCGGCGGAGTCGCGCAAGGGCCTGACCCAGCTCAAGGAGCTCGTCGACGCCTACTCCAAGGCGCCCAAGGACGGCGACGAGACCAAGAACATGGACGCCTTCAAGACCGGCAACGTCGGCATGATGATCGACTCGTGGTGGGCCCCGGGTGCCCTGGACCAGGGCGACCAGAAGGGTGACATCGGCGTGTTCGCACTGCCCGGCGTCGAGGCAAACACCACGGCCCCGGTGTTCTTCGGCGGCTCCGACCTCGGTGTCTCGGCCAAGAGCGCCAACCAGGGCCTGGCCGTGGAGTGGATGAAGATCCTCACCGGCCTGGAGATCGCAGACCCAGCTGGCCAAGGAGGGTGGCGTCATCCCCAACCAGGAGGGCGCGTTCGTGGGCCACGAGGGCAACGAGTTCCTCTCCGTCGCCGACCAGGCCTCGACCAACTCGCGGTTCACGCCGGTCAGCCCCAACTGGGCCAACGTCGAGAGCTCGCAGGTCCTGCAGGACATGCTGGTGAAGATCTTCACCGGCGCGGCCACCGTCGACGAGGCCACGACCAGCGCCTCCGAGGCGATCACCACCACCCTGAACGGCTGATCCAGCCACCAGGCGCGGGCACACGCACACACGATGGCCCGGGCGAGCTCCCGCTCCCCGGGCCATCGGCCTGCCGCCCGCACCACCGCACCGACCCGGGGCGCGACGCCGAGGGCCTAGTCCCACCGATCAGGGAGGCAGGGGCCGATGAGCACCACCGCACCCGCAGTAACCGCCCAGGAGGGGCCGCCGCTGGGCGTCCCGACGGCGGCCGAACCCCGGCGCAGCGCGCTGGCCGCCTGGATGCTCGCGCCCGCGTCCCTGATCCTGCTCGTCGTCATCCTGCTCGTCGTCCTGGGCTACCCGATCGTGAAGATGGTGGTCCTGTGATGCTCAACAAGAAGGGCGGCATCGTCGCCAACACCCTGGCCATCGTCCTGTTCGTCTTCTTGTCTTCCCCGTGTACTGGATGGTCATCTCGTCGTTCAGGCCGCGCGAGGACTTCTTCCTGGAGACCCCGAAGTTCCTGCCCATCCCGGCGACCCTGGACAACTACACGCGCGTGATCCAGGACAAGGACTTCTTCGACTACGCGCGCAACTCCGCGATCGTCACCCTCGTGGTGGTGGTGCTGTCCATGCTGGTGGCGTTCGTGGCGGCCACGGCGGTGGCCCGGTTCAACTTCCGGGGTCGCAAGGCCTACATCGTGATGCTGCTCGCGGTGCAGATGGTGCCCTTCGAGGCGCTGCTGATCTCGATGTTCGTCATGCTCAACAGCGTCGGGCTGGTCAACAAGCTCACCGGCGTGATGGTCGCCTACCTGGCGTTCGTGCTGCCGTTCACGATCTGGACGTTGCGCGGGTTCATCGCCAACGTGCCCAAGGACCTGGAGGAGGCCGCCATGATCGACGGCTGCAGCCAGGGCCAGGCGTTCCGCAAGATCCTGTTCCCGCTGATCGCACCCGGACTGGTGAGCACCTCGGTGTTCGCGTTCATCATGGCGTGGGAACGAGTTCATCCTGGCCAACGTGATCCTGCTCGACCAGAAGAAGCAGACGCTGCCGGTGTGGCTCACGTCGTTCCAGGGTGGGCAGAAGGAGATCGACTGGGGCGGGCTGATGGCCGGGTCGGTGCTGTTCGCGATGCCGGTGATCCCTCTTCTTCGTCATCGTGCAGGGCCGCATCCAGCGCGGGGCCCTCGAGGGCGGTGTCAAGGGGTAGTTTCGGCCCATGCCGCCCGCGCCCGAGTCGACCGAGTCGACCGAGTCGACGGGCCGGCCTGACCAGACGACGCCGCCGGTGCCGCAGCACGGCGGCGTCGTCGTGTGCGTGGACGTGGGCTCCACGTTCACCAAGGCGGCGGCCATCGGCCCGGACGGGTCGGTGCTGGCCACGGCCCAGCATCCGACGACCTCGGCGGGCGACGTGCTCGAGGGGCTCGACGCCGCCGTGGCTGCCCTCGGGACGGTCAGTGCCGGGGCGCAGGTCGTTGCCTGCTCCTCGGCAGGCGGCGGGCTGCGCCTGGCGGTGGTCGGCCAGGAGCGCGTGATCTCGGCGGAGGCCGCTCGGCGCGTGGCGCTCTCGGCCGGCGCCCGCGTGGTCGGGGTGTGGGCGGGGATGCTCGACGCCGAGGACCTCGTGGGGCTGGCGGCGGCCCGACCCGACCTCGTGCTGCTCGTCGGCGGCACCGACGGCGGTGATGAGGAGGTGCTGCGCCACAACGCCGCGGCCCTCGGGGCCAGTGCGCTGGCCGCTCCGGTGGTCGTGGCGGGCAACGCGGCCGCGGCCGGGGAGGTGGCGCCGGTCGTGGCCGGGCGCGCGGCGGGTGGGGGCGGCGGCGTGGGCGCAGGTGCGGCGGACTCGGCGGACGCGGCGGGTGCGGGCGCGGCGGGTGGGGGCGGCGCGGGCGGCACGGGCGCGGCGGGTGCGGGCGCGGGCGGCGCGCGGAAGGGCGGGGCGGGTTCAGGCGGGGTGCGCGTGGTCCACGTGACGGCGAACGTGATCCCGCGCATCGGCGTCCTCGACCCGGGGCCGGCGCGACGGGCCATCCGAGAGGTGTTCATCGCCCATGTGATCGGCGGCAAGGGCCTGTCGGCGGATCCCCGGTTCGCGCGGCTGGTGGCCGCGGCCACCCCGGACGCGGTGCTCGCGGGCATCGAGGTCGTGGCCGAGGTCCTGGCCGAGCGGCCCGGTGCCTCGGGCGATGTGATGGCCCTGGACGTCGGCGGTGCCACGACCGACGTCTACTCGGTGCTGACCCCTGACGAGCACGTGCACGACGAGGTGGTCGAGACCCTCTGGCACGGCCGCAGCGTCGAGGGCGACCTCGGCATGCGCTGGAGCGCGCCGGACGTGGTGGCCGCCGCCCTCGCCGAGAGGCTGGTGGCTCCTGGCCCGCTGGCCGACGGGCTGGCAGCGGCGGCCGACCGGCGCAACGCCGACGTGGGCATGCTGCCCTCGACCCCACAGGAGGTCGCCGACGACCTGACCCTGGCCCGGCTGGCCGCGGTCATCGCCGCCCGCCGGCACGGCCGGCCCGGACCGGACGGCGCTCGGGACTTGACCCATGTCGGTCTGCTGCTCGGCTCGGGCGGCGTGCTGCGCCACAGCGAGGCGTCGGAGGCCGCTGGGGTCCTCGACGCCGTGCTCGGCGACCTGGCCGGTGGCTGGGCGTTGCCCGTGCGGGCGCAGGCGCGGGTGGACCGCCGCTACCTGCTGGCGCCCATCGGCCTGCTGGAGATGACCGGTCGGTCGCGGCAGTCCCGCGCCCTGGCCGAGGTGCTGCTCGACGAGCGCTGACTGCGGGGACCCCCGGCACGGGCACGTCGCTGGTGTGGGAGTTCGTGGGCCCGCTGATCGCCGCGACCTACTACGAGTCGGTGCGGGGCCTGGTCCGGTTCTGCGCGTGGTGGCAGCGGGTGTGGCCCGTGGCCTGACCGGTCAGCGGCTCAGGGCAGGCACCACGCGATCGGTGCGGCACCCTGGGCGGCGAGCGCTGCGTTGGCCCGGCTGAACGGACGCGATCCGAAGAAGCCCCGGTCGGCGGACATGGGGCTCGGGTGCGCCGAGGTGATCCGCGCGGTGTCGCCGAGCATCGGCGCCAGCTGCTGCGCGTCGCGCCCCCAGAGGATGACCACCAGCGGGCCTCCGCGGGCCACGAGCGCCCGGATCGCGGCCTCGGTGACCTCCTCCCAGCCCCGGCCACGGTGGGACCCCGGGGCGCCGGGGGCGACAGTGAGCACGCGGTTGAGGAGCATGACCCCGCCGTCGGCCCAGGGCGTGAGGTCGCCGTTGGACGGCGGCGCGCACCCGAGGTCGGTGCCCAGCTCGCGGTAGATGTTGATCAGGCTGCGCGGGATCGGCCGAACGTCGGGTGCCACAGCGAACGACAGCCCCACGGCATGCCCGGGCGTCGGGTACGGGTCCTGGCCGACGATCAGCACGCGCACGTCGGCCATCGGCCGGGCGAACGCCCGCAATACGTGTGGCCCCGCGGGCAGGTAGGAGCGGCCGGCGGCGAGCTCCGCGCGCAGGAAGTCGCCCATGGCGCTGATCCGCTGCGCGACGGGCGCCAGCGCCTCGGCCCAGTCCGCGGCCATGAGGTCCGCCGGCGGGCGTCGGTCGCTGGGGGAGGCCACGGGTCGAAGGGTAGTCCGGCTGCGGGTGGGCTCGGGCAGGGGTAGGGGCGGGCGCCGGTCCTCGGGTCCGCCTGTCCCGCGCGGTCCTCGGGTCCCGTGCGCTGTGCCCGCGCGGTCCTCGGGTCCCGTGCGCTGTGCCCGCGCAGTCCACCGGTCCCGCCCGACCTGACCGCCTGCCCCCGCCCCCGCCCTGCCCGCCTCACCCCCGGCCCCGCGCCCTGTCCTCCCGTCCGTGTCCATGCGCGGAATCGGCCACTCAACGGTAGGGATCGGCCACATATGGCGGATCCCGACCCAAGATCACGTCCGGCGTCGCCAGCCACCCGACTCTGCCCGGAGAAGTGCCGCGCGGATCCGGTCGATGACCTCGTCGGGTCGGTCGGTGAGGTCGGCCCAAGTGAACCTCAGGACGGTCCACCCAGCAGCGACGAGGTCGTTCTGGCGACGCCGGTCGTCCTGGAAGCGCGCGGCGTCGGTATGGAAGGCGGCTCCGTCGAACTCGATGGCCAGGCGCAGCTCCGGAAATGCCACATCGAGCAGGCGACTCCTACCCCCCACCCGGACGGGCAGGTTCGCCTGCCAACCCGTGATCGAGTGGGCTCGCAGGAGCCGCACCAGTCGCCGCTCTCCCTCGGAGCGTGTGCCCTCGCCCAGGGCCGCGACAATTCGCGCGAGCTGTGCGTTGCCCGAGGTGCCGACCAGGCGCGCCTGGGCGCTTGTCATGTGACCCAGGGTGAGCGTGCCGAGCTGGAGCGCCCGCTGCGCGACAGCGATCGCCTCGTCGGATGGGAGCAGGCGGATCAGGTCGAGGGCTGCGTCGGCGGGGCGTGCCACCCGGACGCCTCCTGCGTGGGCCGACCTCATGCCGGGATGGGTCACGTAGCGCGCCCTCACCACGCGACTGCGCGGGTGGACCAGCCACACGGTCGACCCGAGGTTCTCTGGGTCCCACGGTCCGGCTCCGATCATGCAGGCGGCGGACGGACCGGTCGGGATGGCCTCGGGGAGGGCCAGCACCGCCGCCCGGGTGGTGGTGCGCAGGTCCAGCCGCGTGCCGGGGAGGGCAACCACGCGGGAGTTGACCGCCACCAGCAGCCCCTCATCCATGCGACGTACGCGCGTGCGGTCGGCCAGGCCCAACTCCCGCAGGTGCGCACGGGTGGCCAGCCCGTGATGGTCGCCCATCCACGCGACTGCTCGCCGCCATCCGTCGCTGGTCACGCGCCGCATCCTCCGGCGCAGCCGCCCGATCCACCAGCGCCCATCCACAGGACGCGGCCCCCGAGCGGGACGCGACCGCGCGGAAGCCCCCACCCGAGAAGGGCGCCGCGGAAAGCCGCCGCGCGGTAGCGCCGAGCCACGCGAGCGGCCGCGCGGAACAGCGGCCGCACGGGAACGGCCAGCACGCGAACGGCGGCACGGGAACGGCCAGCACGGGAACGGTGGCACGGGAACGGCGGCACCGGGACCGCGGCACGGGAACGGGCCCACGGGAACGGCCAGCACGGGAACGGCCGCACGGG
Source organism: uncultured Actinomycetes bacterium (assembly GCA_963777855.1). Lineage (GTDB taxonomy): Bacteria > Actinomycetota > Actinomycetes > S36-B12 > CAIYMF01 > Prado023. Next base: position 133,866 of record CAVZRW010000015.1, read on the forward strand.
AACGGGCCCACGGGAACGGGCTTACGGGCACGGCGGGTGCGCGGAAGTCGACCTACGGAAACGGCCGTGCGGAACGGCCGATGCGCAGGAACGGCCGATCTTGGGCCCGTTTCGGCCGCATGTGGCTGCTTCCGCACCAAGATCGGCCGTTCGTGACTGGGGCGTCCGGGATGGGGCCGGCGTCGGGGTCGGGGTCGGGGTCCGGCGGCGGCGGGGGGCGGGGGCCGGCGGAGGCGGGGCCCCGGTGGGGGGCCGGCGGAGTCCGGTGGGGACGGTGGCGCCGGGGACGGGGCCGGTGGAGTCGAGGGGTCGGTGCGGTCGGGTGCTCAGGCGGGCCGGAGGCTCAGGTGGGGTCGGGGGCCGGCAGGGCGGGTACGGGGCGACGCAGGGTCTCCGGCATGGCGGCCACCATCGCCAGAGCGATGCAGGCCACCGCCGCGCCTGTGGCGAACGCCCAGTGGAAGCCGAGCGCGTCCGCGATGGCGCCGGCCAGCAGCGGGCCGAGGATGCCTCCGAGGTCGCCGACCATCTGGAACACCGACACCACCCGCCCGCCAGGGCGCCCGCGCGTCACGTCGCCCACGACAGCCGCCGACGCCGACCCGAGGAAGGCTGCGGAGAGGCCGGAGGCGGCCATCGCGGCGAGGAATCCGATTGTGCCTGTGCCCAGCGCGAGCAGGAGCATCGCCGTCACGAGGGCCACGGCGCCGAGCACGAGCGATCCGCGGCGACCCGTGCTGTCGGTCCGCCGGCCAGCAGGGACCAGGGCGATCGCCTGGATCGCCGCGGCGGTGACGAAGCCGACGCCGACCAGGCCCACGCCCCGGCCGAGGCCCTCGGTGACGAACAGGGGGACGAGGGAGATGCGCAGACCGAATGCGATGAACCCGTTGGACAGGTTGACCATGAGCGCGGCGCGGTAGGCGGCGCTGCGCAGGGCGTCAGCAAGCCGCGCGGGCGCACTGGGCGCCGAGGGCTCCGGGGCAGACGTGCGTGGCGCGGACTCGGACGCGGAGGATGGTTCGGGCAGGGCAGATCTGAGCGGCGCGGACTCGCGTGAGGGTGATTCCGGCGCAGGTTGCGGCGGCGTGGTTGTGGGCGAATCCGGCGCAGGCGGCTCGGGGGCGGCCGACCCGGGGGAGTCGACGCTCCCCGCGGCACCCGCCGTCCCGGCACCGGCCGTCCCGGCGCCCGCCACCGCACCCGCCGTCCCCGCCACCGTCCCCGCCCCGCGAACCCTGGGCGCCCTCGAGAGGAACCGCGCGGCGATCGACCCGGCCACCACCAGCGTGATCCCGTACACCACGAAGGGCGCACGGATCGACACCCCCACCACAGCCCCGCCGATCGCCGGACCCGCCACGCCGCCGAACAGGAACCCCGCCTGGAACGCCCCTGAGGCCCGGCCGCGCTGCTCGGGTGCGGAGGTGCGCAGCACGAGGGCCATCGCCGAGACGGTGAACATCGCCGAGCCGATCCCGCCGAGCCCGCGCAGGACGAGCAGCTGGGGGAAGGTCTGCGCCGCGGCGGTGAGCAGCGAGGACGCCGCCACGATCCAGATCCCGATCGACATGACCCGCCGCTCGCCCCAGCGGTCGACCAGGATGCCGGCCGGCGCGGCGCTGACCAGGCGCATGAGCGCGAACCCGGAGATGACCAGCCCGGCCAGGAAGGCCGAGACCCCGAAGGTGCGGGCGTAGACCGGCAGCGCGGGGGCGGCGATCCCGTAGCCCAGCGCCACGCTGAACGCCACGAACGACAGCACGGCCACGTCGCGGGGCAGGCCCTCGAGGTAGGGAGTCCCGCGGGCCCATGTGAACACCCGGCGACCCAGCACGGGCGCTCATCCTGCCAGCGCGTGGGCCACGATGTGTCCATGCCTGTGACGGTGGCCGCGATCCGGGAGGCCCAGGACCTGCTGCGCGGGGTCGCCCGGGTGACCCCGATGGCCCCGGCGACCTATCTCGCCGACCGGGTCGGGGGACCCGTGTGGCTCAAGTGCGAGAACCTGCAGGTCGCCGGGTCGTTCAAGGTGCGCGGGGCCTACGTGCGCCTCTCGCGGCTCTCGGCGTCCGAGCGCGAGGCGGGAGTGGTCGCGGCCAGCGCCGGCAACCACGCCCAGGGCGTGGCCAAGGCGGCCCGTCGACTGGGCATCCACACCACGGTGTTCATGCCAGTCGGGGCGCCGCTGCCCAAGCTGGCCGCCACACGCGCCTACGGCGCCGAGGTCGTCACCGTCGGCACGACCATCGACGACGCGCTGGTGGCCGCTCACGCCTTCTCGCAGCGCACCGGCGCGGTCCTGATCCACCCCTTCGACCACGAGGACATCGTCACCGGGCAGGGCACCATCGGCCTGGAGATCCTCGAGCAGGTGCCCGACGTGCGCACCGTGCTGGTGTGCACCGGCGGCGGGGGGCTGGTCGCCGGCATCGCCACGGTGATGGCCGCGCTCGCCCCGCACGTGCGGGTGATCGGCGTGCAGGCCGGCGAGGCCGCTGCCTACCCACCCTCCCTGGCTGCTGGGCATCCCGTGCCGCTGGACCGGATGAGCACGATGGCCGACGGCATCGCGGTGGGCCGCCCCGGCATGGTGCCGTTCGCGATCATCTCCGAGCTCGGCGTCGAGATCCGCACGGTCTCCGAGGAGTCGCTGTCCCGCGCACTCGTGCTGGTGCTCGAACGGTCCAAGCTGCTCGTGGAGCCGGCCGGGGCCGCAGGGGTGGCCGCCCTGCTCGAGGACCCCTCGGGCCTGGCCTCACCGGTGGTCGTGGTCCTCTCCGGAGGCAACGTCGACCCGCTGCTGCTGGCCAGGGTGCTCGAGCACGGCCTGGTCGCGGCGGGCCGGTACCTGCGGCTGCGGGTGCGGATCTCCGACCAGCCGGGTGGGCTGGCCGAACTCCTGGCGCAGGTGGCCCGCGAGTCGGCCAACGTGATCTCGGTGGAGCACGTGCGGAACACGGCGGGCCTGTCCATGAGCGAGGTCGACGTGGCGCTGCACCTGGAGACCCGGGGCCCGGCGCACTGCGACCAGGTGGCCCACGCCCTCCGGGACCACGGCTACCAGGTGACCCCCGAGCCGTGACCCGAGCCGTGACCCCCGAGCGGTGACCCGGAAGCCGTGACCCGGCGGTGGCCCGGTCAGCCGGTGTAGGGCTCGACCTTGGTGATCCGGATGGCCATCTGCTTGCCCGCGGGGGTCAGGTAGCTGACCTCGTCGCCGACCTTGGCCCCGTCGACGGCCTGGCCGATCGGCGACGAGGGGGAGATCACGTCCACGGTCGCGTGGGCGGCCTCCTCGCGCGAGCCCAGGAGGAAGGTCATGGTGCGCGGCGAGGCGAGGAACTCGATCGTGACCACCAGCCCGTGGGCGGCCTGGCCCTCCTCCGCCGGCGGGGAGCCGATCTGGGCGTTGTCGAGCATCTGGCGCAGCTGGCGGATGCGGGCCTCGTTCTTGCCCTGCTCGTCCTTGGCAGCGTGGTAGCCGCCGTTCTCCTTGAGGTCGCCCTCCTCGCGGGCCGCGGCGATCCGCGAGGTGATCTCGGCCCGGCGCGTGGTCGAGCGCTGCTCCAGCTCGGCGGCCAGGCGGTCGTGGGCCTCCTGGGTCAGCCAGGTGGTCTGCGGGCTCTCGGACACGGCGGTTCTCCCACGGGCGGATCGACGGAAACGGTCCGGCGAGGGTAGCACCGGCCCCCGGGCCCCCGTGGTGGATCACCGAGCGGCGCGCGGGTGCGCCCGTGCGGGGGTGCGCTCAGCCGGCCGGCGTCCATGGCTGCTCGGGGGGCACGACCCCGGGGCGGAACTGGGCGCCCGCGATGCCGGGCGGTGGTCCCGTCGAGCCCGCACCCGAGCAGCTCGCCGACGAGGGCGCGGGCCGCGGTGCGCAGCTGGTAGGTGTGCACGGTCGTGCCCTGTGCCGGGGGCAGCGACACCGTGGCGTACCCGACGTCGAAGCCGTCGCCTGCCCGCGCGCGCACCACGCACGTCGCCGGCGTGACCGCGCGCCGAGCGACCTGGATCTGGATCTCCATGCGGTCGTCGGCCACCGTGTCGTAGGAGAGCACTCCCGCGCGGATCTGCGGGTTGGACAGCCGCCAGCCCACCGCGGCCACAGCCGCAAGGAACGCCACGCCCAGCACGGCGATCGCCACCGGCACCCAGCGTGGTCGTTCGGTGACCCCGTAGCGCGCCCGGATGTGGGCCGGCCACTGCGAGGGGTGACCGACCGTCGAGGGATGGCTCATGATGCTGCGACACTAGTACCCGACATACGTCGCGTTCGTGGGAGGTTGGCATGGTCGGGATCCTCAGTTCCGTGGTGGCCGAGACGGTCGATCCTGCGACGGTCCGGCCGAGCCCGCTCAGCTCGGTCGTGTTCGCGTTCCTCGCGGTGGCACTCGGGCTGCTGCTGTGGTCGATGGTGCGCCACCTGCGCCGTGCCCAGGACAACCTCGGCTCGGCCCGGACCGTCCCCGAGGTGGAGATCCCCACGGTCGCCGACCCCGCCGGGGCAGCCGCACCCGGGCCCGACGCCGACCTGCGCTGATGCCCGGATCGTCAGCCACCGCACGGCGGCTGTCCTTCCATGCCCTGACCGTCCTGGCGGTCCTGGTGTGCGTCGTGGCCGCCCGCTGGCAGTGGCAGCGCGCCCACCGCACGGAGGCCGATGCGGTGCCGCAGTCGGCCGTCGTCGCCCTGGCCGACCTGGATCCGGCAACGGCCTACTCCGGGATGCGGGTCCGCCTGGTCGGCCAGTTCGACGTGGCCCACGAGGTGCTGGTCGCCCCGCGCCCACGCGACGGGCAGCCGGGCGCATGGGTGCTCACGCCGCTTGTGCCCACGGCGCCGACGGGCCGTTCTGACGGCGGCGTCGCCGGACCGGGGGGCGCCGCGGGGGTCGCGGTCGTGCGCGGCTGGGTGCCCGCGGGGGCCGAGCCCGCGCTGCCACCCGGTGGGCCGGTCGAGGTCGTCGGCGTGCTCGTGGCCGACTCCCGGCAGCCCGGTGCGACGGTCAGCCCCGAGGGCACGCTGGAGGCGGTCGACACCGGGGCGCTGGCCGAGCATGCCGGCTACCCGGTGCGCTCGGGGTGGTTCGCGCTGCAGGGGCTCACCCCCGCGTCTGCGGGCCAGCCGGCCCCGCTGGAGGTGACAGAATTGCCGGGAGCGGAGGTTGGCCTGAACCTGCGCAACGCCGCCTACGCGATCCAGTGGATCGTGTTCGCCGGGTTCGGGCTCTTCTTCTGGAACCGCTTCCGCCACGAGTACGTCGAGCACCCCGTCGAGCAGGAGATCCCCCGATGAGCACCACCGCCCCCTCCGCCTCCTCGATCCTGCGGTCGGGGGCCTACAAGCGCTTCCAGGTGATGGCCTGGGTGACCGGCGCCGTGCTGGCGTTCATGACGGTCGTCGGCCTGCCGTGGAAGTACGTGCTGGGCCATGCGGAGGGGGCCACCTGGTACTCCGTGGGCTGGCAGGCGCACGGGTTCCTGTACATGCTCTACCTCGTGACCGTCCTCGACCTGGCCATCCGGGCGCACTGGAAGCCGGGGCGCACCGTGCTGGTGGCCCTGGCTGGGACCATCCCGTTCATGTCCTTCGTGTTCGAACGGCGGATCACCCACCAGTTGCAGGCCGGGCGGGCCGCTGCCGGAGTCGGGGCCACCCGGTGAGCCTGCCCGACATTCCCGCCGAGGGTCCGCTGGGCGCTGCGGCGCGCGTGCTGGTCTCGGATGCCGACCGCGGACGGGTCGCCGACGTGATCGGCGACGCGTTCGCCGAGGGCCGGCTGACCCGCGAGGAGTACGAGGAGCGGTTGTCGACCACGCTGTCGGCGCGGACCGTCGCTGACCTGGTCCCGGTCGTCGACGGGTTGCCCGCCGCCGCGGCGGCCGCTGCGCTGGCCCCCCTGACCGGAATCGCCGCGCCGCCTGCGACGTCGGCCTCGCCGTGGTTCCCCGCCTCCGGTGTCGAGGCGTCCGGTTCCTCGGTCGTGGCGATCTTCGGGGGTGCCTCGCGCAAGGGCGAGTGGGTCGTGCCCGCCTCGCTGACCGCCTTCGCCATGTTCGGCGGGATCGAGCTGGACCTGACGCGAGCCTCGTTCGCTGCGGCTGAGTGCGAGATCATCGCCGTGGCGGTGATGGGTGGGGTGGAGATCACCGTGCCCGACGGAGTCACCGTCCAGGTGGACGGGATGGGGATCTTCGGGGGCTTCGACTCCCGCGCCGAGGGCCCGGGTGCCCCCGGCGCCCCGGTGCTGCGCATCAAGGGCGCGGCGCTGTTCGGCGGGGTGGACGTCAAGCGCAAGCGCCGCCAGGGCCCCGAGCTGCCCGGCCAGGACCGCCCAGCCCTGCCCTGACCGGCCGGTGGCCAGCTACCGACCCAGTAGTGCCTGGCGGCGTCAGGCCGGGTCGGGCAGCAGCACGCGCCCGTCCTGGACGGGGGTCAGCAGCCGGGGCAACCGCAGCGCGATCACCGCCGCCAGGGCACAGCCGCCGGCGAACAGCAGGGCCCACGCCGCGCCCATGCCGTTGCCCAGCAGCAGGCCCGTGAGCAGGGGACCGAGGGTGTCCGAGACGCCCCGGACGAAGGACTGGAACGAGTTGTACCGCCCGCGCAGGTGCTCCGGGGCCAGATCGTTGAGCAGCGCGGGCGCCACCGGGGACCACATGGTCTCGCCGATGCCGAAGATCGCGTAGGCCAGGAGCAGCATCGCCAGGGCCGCGTACTCGGGAAGGCCCAGCGCCGAGGCGAAGAGCAGCCAGGTCACCGCCCAGAGACCCGCCACGCCGACGAGGACCAGGGAGCGGGACTGGCCCTTGATGAGCTTGAGGACGAACAGCTGAGCGACGACGATCACCGTGGTGTTGACCGCGAAGGTCACGCCGATCCAGTGATCGTCGAGTTCGGCGAACGTGGTGATGAACAGCGCGGCACCGGCCTCGATGCCGCCGTAGCCGAAGGTGAGCAGCAGCAGGGCGATCGCGGCGTACCGGAGCAGGGCCCGATCACGCAGCACCTGCGCCCAGCCCTCGTGCCCCGACGGCGAGACGGGTGCGTGGGCGGCACCCGCGTCGGTGATGGCGACGTCCATCGGCCCCGCAGCCGGGGTGGGATCCTCCTCGGGGACCCCACCCACCGGCCCCAGGGAGAGCACCGCCAGGAACATGGCCAGGTAGCCCAACGCGGTGAGCTGGTAGAGCAGCTCGAAGGAGCGGGGGTCGGAGGTGTCGATGATCGTGGCGCTGATCAGGCCGCCGAGGCCCAGGCCGAGGTTGAACAGCATGAAGGAGAAGCCGAACGCCGTGGACCGGTCGGCCGAGGGAACGAGCCGGGCGATCAGCGCATCGGTCGGGCCCCAGATGCCGGCGGCGCCGGCGGCCACCACCGACATCACGAGGAAGGCCTGCGGGGGGGTCGTGACCTGGCCGAACGCATAGAGGCCGGCGGCCTCGACGAGCAGCGCGACCAGCAGCACGGGCCGGGGGCCGAACCGGTCCACCCAGGTGCCGACCAGCGGGGAGAGCACCAGCACCAGCACCGCCTGCCAGGCCAGCAGCACCGTCGCTTCCTTGACGGAGAAGTCGCGGCCCAGGTGCAGGTACACCACGAGCAGCGACAGCGTGAGGCCGGCGGCCACCGACTTCACGAACAGCCCGAGGAACAGCCGGCGCATCGGGCCCTGGGCGACCCGGCGCACGTCGGCGAGGGCCTCCGGCATCGGCATGCGCTGATCCTGCCATCCGCGTCCACGGATCCAGCGAATGCCTCCGCGGCGGGTCGCACCAGCTTCGGCGTGGCCGGGCTTCGGCACGGCCCGCGCAGGTGCGTGGACGCGCCGTGGCGGATGCGATGCCAGAATCCCCTCGTGCGCATCGCGACCTGGAACGTCAACTCCCTGCCCGCCCGGATGCCCCGCCTGCTCGGGTGGTTGGCCTCGGTCGAGCCCGACGTGCTCGTGCTGCAGGAGACCAAGATCGCCCAGGACGCGTTCCCGACGGCCGAGGTGGCGGCGTTGGGCTACGAGTCGGTCCACCGGGGCCAGGGCCGATGGAACGGTGTCGCGCTGCTCTCGCGGGTGGGCATCGAGCAGGTGGAGACCGACCTGCCCGGGGCTCCCGGGTTCCCCGAGCCGGACGCCGCCCCTGAGGCCCGCTACATCGCCGGCACCTGCGCGGGGGTCCGGGTGGCGGGCGTCTACGTCCCGAACGGCCGCACGCCCAGCGATCCGCACTACGACTACAAGCTCGCCTGGCTGGCCGCGCTGGCCGGGCACCTGGCCGCGCCCGCGGCGGCGGCGACCCCGTTCGCCGTCCTGGGCGACTTCAACGTGGCACCGGCCGACGACGACGTGTGGGACATCGCCGCGTTCGCGCAGAGCACGCACGTGACCGCCCCGGAGCGCAGCGCGCTGGCGGACCTGCGCGCCCTGGGCCTGGCCGACGTGGTGCCCACCATCAGCAAGGGCCCGCACCCGTACACGTTCTGGGACTACCGCGCCGGCAACTTCCACAAGGGGTTCGGCATGCGCATCGACCTGGTGTACGCCAACGACCCGTTCGTGCGGCGGGTGAGCGGTGCGGTGGTCGACCGGGAGGCCCGCAAGACCGGGGTGAAGGGCACCCCCGCCCCCAGCGACCACGCCCCCGTCATCGTGGACCTCCTCTGAGGCTGGTCCCCGGGGCTGCCTCGGAGGGTGGTCTGCGGGCTGTGCGGATTGCCCCACGGCCCGCGGGCGCCTACCGTCGGGTCATGAGCAGCCCACGGTCCCTCCTCGAGCAGGCGTGGCCGGCCAAGCCCGTGCTGCGCGGGTGGCAGCACCTGGTCGCGGCGCCGATCGCGGGCATCGCAGCCCTCGTGCTCGTGTTCCTGGCCCCAGCGCACCTGCGGATCCCCGCCGTGCTGTTCATGCTGACCACGATCATGCTCTTCGCCGTCTCCGCGACCTATCACCGCGGCACCTGGACGCCGCGGGTCACCGGCCTGCTCCAGCGCTGGGACCACGCCAACATCTTCCTGGTCATCGCCGGCAGCGCCACGCCCTTCGCGGTTGCCCTGCTCGAGCCCGGCCCGGCGCGGGCCCTGCTGGCCGTGCTGTGGATCGGGGCCGTCGGCGGGGCCCTGATCCGCCTGCTGTGGGCCCGGGCGCCCCGGTGGCTGTTCGTCCCGATGTACCTGGCCCTCGGCTGGGCGTCGGTGATGTTCCTGCCCGGGTTCCTGAGCTCCGACCTGCTCTCGGGCGCCAGCCATGCCTGGGTGCTGGCCCTGATCGTGGTCGGTGGGGTGCTCTACACCATCGGGGCCGGGGTGTTCGCCACGCGCTGGCCGAACCCGTCGCCGAAGTGGTTCGGGTTCCACGAGGTGTTCCACTCCTTCACCCTGGGGGGCTGGGTCACCCACTACGTTGCGGCGACCGTGCTGATCGTGAGCGTGCGGTAGCCTCGCCCCGCGCCGCGACCCTGCGACGCCGGTCCGCTCGGGAGGCGACGATGGGTCTCGACGACCTCGTCTACGGCCTCTACGAGCGTCGACTGGCCCATGACCTGGACCCCACCGACATCCCGCGCCATGTGGGGGTCATCCTCGACGGCAACCGCCGCTGGGCCTCCGAGCAGGGTTCCACGAGTGCCGCCGGGCACCGGGCGGGTGCTGCGAAGATCGCCGAGTTCCTGGACTGGTGCGACGAGGTGGGCGTCGAGGTGGTCACGCTGTGGATGCTGTCCACCGACAACCTGGCCCGCCCCGGTGACGAGCTCGACCCGCTGCTGCGCATCATCGAGGACGCGATCAGCGAGCTGGCCCGGGCCGGGCGCTGGCGGATCCACCACGTCGGCTCGGCCGAGCGGCTGCCCGATCGCACCCAGGCGGTGCTGCGCGGAGCCGAGGCCACGACGGCCGCCGTCGAGGGCATGACGGTCAACGTGGCCGTGGGCTACGGGGGCCGACAGGAGCTCGTCGACGCAGTGCGGGCCCTGCTGCAGGAGCACGCCGCAGGCCGGCACGTCCCTGGAGGACCTGGCCGCGGTGGTCGACGTCGAGCACATCGCCGCGCACCTGTACACCCGGGGTCAGCCCGACCCGGACCTGGTGATCCGGACCTCCGGCGAGCAGCGCCTCAGCGGCTTCCTGCTGTGGCAGAGCGCCCATTCCGAGTTCTGGTTCTGCGAGGCGTACTGGCCGGACTTCCGCCGCGTGGACTTCCTGCGGGCCCTGCGCGACTACGCCGCCCGGGAGCGCCGCTACGGCTCGTGACCGTGGGCCCTCACCCTCGGCGAGGCGCAACCCGCGCCCGGCGTGTCGGTCTCGCGGTACGACCCGGGACTCTCGGCGTGCCTAGGGTCGGGACCATCGGGTCCGCGCCCGAGCGGCCCGTCGACATCTGGAGGCGCGTGTGCCTGCTGCGACAAAGCCCCGGTCCCGCCGAGCCCGCGAGGGGTGGCGCACCTATGTGCTGGACACCTCGGTGCTCCTGAGCGACCCGCGCGCCCTCTACCGCTTCGACGAGCACGAGGTGGTGGTGCCGCTGGTCGTGGTGATGGAGCTCGAGGCCAAGCGCACCCATCCTGAGCTGGGATACTTCGCCCGCCAGGCCCTGCGGCTGCTCGACGACCTGCGCATCGAGCACGGACGTCTCGACGAGCAGGTGCCGCTCAACGACCAGGGCGGTGTGCTGCGCGTCGAGCTCAACCACTCGGACATGTCGCGGCTGCCCACCGGCATGCAGGTGCCGGACAACGACACCCGCATCCTCGCGGTGGCCCGGAACCTGGCCGCGGAGGGCCGCGACGTCGTCGTGGTGAGCAAGGACCTGCCGCTGCGGGTGAAGGCCTCGACCCTCGGCCTGCAGGCCGAGGAGTACCGCGCCGAGCTGGTCGTGAGCACGGGGTGGACCGGCGTCGAGGAGGTCGACGGTCGGCTCGACGGTGGTCAACGAGCTCTACGACAACGAGCGCATCGACTGCGAGGCCACGCGCGACCTTCCCTGCAACACCGGGGTGGTGCTGATCTCCGAGCGCGGCTCGGCGCTGGCCCGGGTGACGGCCGACAAGCGGCTGCGCCTGGTCCGCGGTGACCTGGAGGCCTTCGGCCTGCACGGCCGCTCGGCCGAGCAGCGGATCGCCCTGGATCTCCTGCTCGACCCCGAGATCGGCATCGTGTAGCCTCGGCGGCCGGGCCGGCACCGGCAAGAGCGCGCTGGCGCTGTGCGCCGGGCTCGAGGCGGTCCTCGAGCGCGGCCAGCACCGCAAGGTGGTCGTGTTCCGGCCGCTCTTCGCCGTCGGCGGCCAGGAGCTGGGCTACCTGCCGGGCAGCGAGCACGAGAAGATGTCGCCCTGGGGCCAGGCGGTGTTCGACACCCTCTCGGCGGTCACCACCTCCGAGGTCGTCGACGAGATCCTCGACCGGGGGATGCTCGAGGTGCTGCCGCTGACCCACATCCGCGGCCGCTCGCTGCACGACGCGTTCGTGATCGTCGACGAGGCGCAGTCCCTGGAGCGCAACGTCCTGCTGACCGTGCTCTCGCGCATCGGCAGGGACTCGCGGGTCGTGCTCACCCACGACGTGGCCCAGCGCGACAACCTGCGGGTGGGCCGCTACGACGGCGTCGTGGCGGTGGTCGAGAAGCTCAAGGGCCATCCGCTGTTCGCCCACGTGACGCTCACCCGCAGCGAGCGCTCGCCGATCGCGGCGCTCGTCACGGAGATGCTCGAGGACCTCCCGGGCTGATCTCCGGACCGCCCGGAGCAGTGGAGGGGAGCCGGGGGAGCGCTCCCTGAGATCGTCCCGTTCTGGGCGATCCGCCGGGAACCGCCCGTGCCCGCGGGGGTGTGGCCTATGTCACACCGAACACTGCAACGGATGTGACGCATGTCCGATTCCCGGCGGTTGGTAAGCGACCACTTGTGACATGGGTCACGCATTTTCGCGTACCTGTGGATAACTGCGGCTGGATTGGCCCCGGGGAGGGCTGGCACCCTCCGTGTCCCATGAGCCTCTTCGCCACGCACCCTCGATGCGCGACCCCCGCCGAGACCCGCGCCGCTGCCCCCCGGTCGGCCTCCGGCTCGCTGGCCCGTCGTTCGATGGGTGTCCTGATCGGAGCCACCCTGGTGATCGGCGTGCCGACGGCCGCCGGCGCCGCACCCGTCCGTGCCGCGGACGTGGCAACCAGCGCCGCCGTAGCCGGGGCGCTGCCCCTGACCGACCCGACCACCCCGACCCCGCCGCCGGTGGAGACGCCGCCGACCACCCCGGCCACCCCGCGGGTGCTGCGCCTCGGTGACACGGGGGCCGACGTCAAGGCCGTGCAGAAGCTGCTCGGCGTGAAGCAGACCGGGACGTTCGACCGGGCCACCCGCACCGCGGTCAAGAAGGTGCAGCGCGCCTGCGGCATCCCGTCCGCACGGCGTCGTCGGTCCGAAGACGATGAAGGCGATCAAGAAGGCGGCGAAGGCCCGCGCCAAGGCCGCCGCCCTGGCCAAGGCCCGCGCGAAGGCAGCCAAGGCCCGCGCGGCCAAGGCCCGTGCCGCCTCACGCTCGCTGCCGCGTGCCGGTTCCCCGACCGCGAGCCAGCGCTACGCCAAGGCCTACATCGCGCAGAAGTACGGCTGGGGCGCCGGGCAGTTCAGCTGCCTGAAGGTGATGTGGAACCGCGAGAGCGGGTGGCGCTACTGGGCCAGCAACCCCAACGGCCGCTACCACGGCATCCCGCAGACCTCCTCGGTCCAGTGGCGCAAGTACGGGTACACGACCTCGCAGTACATGCGCAACCCGGCGGTCCAGATCCGGTGGGCACGGCCTACATCCGCTCGCGCTACGGCACGCCCTGCGGCGCCTGGTCGTTCTGGCGCTCCCACCACTGGTACTAGGTCCGCGATCGGGCCGCGGTCCAGCCTGACCCGAGCCGCGCTCGGGCCGGGGTGACCCGGCGGGGCTAGCCTCTGCGCACATGGGGCTGCTCCCGCGGATCACGTACCTCGGCCACTCCACCGTGCTGGTCGAGCAGGGCGGGCGCCGGGTCCTGACCGACCCGATCCTGCGCACGCGGGTGACCTTCCTCGGTCGGGTGGCGCCGGCCCCCGCGAACGGCCTCGCGCCGGCGCCCTCGGGTGGCCCGCTCGACGCGGTCCTCATCTCCCACCTGCACCACGACCACACCGACGTGCCCAGCCTGCGGCTGCTCCCGCGCGACGTGCCGCTGCTGGTGCCCCTGGGGTCGCGGGCCTTCTTCGCGCGCCTCGGGTTCACCGACATCGAGCTGATGCCGGTCGGCCGGACCTGGAGCGCGGCCGCCCGGCGCTGGTCGGGCCGCGCTGCGGATCACGGCCACGCCCGGCCGTGCACGTGGGCCACCGGGTGCCGTTCGGCCCGCGTGCGGACTCGATCGGCTTCGTGGTGGAGGTCGGGACCGGGCCGCGGGTGCCTCCAGCGTCTACTTCGCCGGGGACACCGACCTGTTCGACGCGATGGACGGCCTGCACCCCGACCTCGACGTCGCGCTGATGCCGGTCTGGGGCTGGGGGCCGAACCTGGGCCCGGGTCACATGGACCCCCAGCGGGCGGCGAGGCGCTGGCCCTGCTGCGCCCGGGCACGCCGTGCCGATCCACTGGGGCACGCTGTTCCCGATCGGGATGCGTCACGTGGCCCCGGGCCGGGCCCGGCCGTCCTGCGCGAGCCACCGCACGCGTTCGCGGCCGCCGCGCGCCTGACCCGACCCGAGTGCCGCGTGGCCCTCGCCGAGCCGGGCCAGGTCGTGCACTTCGCGCCGTGATGCCGCTCGGTTGCACGCGCGAGGACCTGAGGTGGTTGAGTTGCCCCCATGAGCCACCGCCTTGAGCGCCACCGCACCGGCACCGCGGTTCGGGACCTGCTGATCCGCATCGCCGCCGGGACCGTTCGTGCTGGCGCTGACCATCTGGATCATGCCCGGGCATCGAGGCGCAGAACCCCTGGTCGTCGTCCTGGCGGCGCTCGTCTACGGCGATCGTCGGTGCGCTGCTGCGACCCGCTGCTCCTGGCGGTCAGCAAGCCGTTCGGCTGGATCGGGGCGATCCTGCTGGCCCTGTTCGCGAACATCATCGTGATGGCCGTGACGCTGTGGGTCGTGCCCGGGGTCATCCGCGACGGCTTCGGCTGGGTGGTCCTGGCCTCGGTGCTCTTCTCGATCTTCGCGGCCCTGATGTCCTGGCTGCTCGTCGCCGACTCCGACGAGGTGTTCGTCGAGCAGCTGGTCCGTGACGGCAAGCGGGCGGCGGGCGAGGTCGCCCCCAGCGAGGTGCCGGGTGTGGTGTTCATCCAGATCGACGGCCTGCCCGGCACCGGTGCTCGACCAGGGGATCAAGAGCGGCACCATGCCCACGCTGGCCCGGTGGATCCGCAGCGGCTCGCAGCCACGACTGGACCGAGTGGGACGTGCAGATCCCCTGCGACCACGCCGGTCTCCCAGGCGGGCCTGCTGCACGGGCACAACGACGACATGCCGGCGTTCCGCTGGTACGAGAAGGCCGCTGGGCAAGCTGCTGGTGGCCAACCATCCGCCGGACGCCGCGCTCATGGAGGGCCGCATCTCCGACGGCACGGGCCTGCTGGCCGGCGGCGGCTGGAGTGTGTCGAACCTGTTCAGCGGCGACGCCGAGCAGCTCGATCATGGTGATGAGCTCGATGAGCAAGGGGGTCTCGGGAGTCGGCCCGGCCTCGTCGTTCTCGTCGTTCTTCGTGCGGCAGGCCGGGTTCGCTCGCTCGCTGGTGCTGACCATCGGCGAGATGGTCAAGGAGCTCTACCAGCGCCGCGTGCAGCGGGTGCGGGGGATCGAGCCGCGCATCCACCGCGGCAAGGACTTCGTCGCGCTGCGCGGAGTCACCAACGTCATGCTGCGCGACCTCAACACCGCGATCCTGGTGCAGGGGATGATGTCCGGGGTGCCGACGCTCTACGCGACTACGTCGACTACGACGAGGTCGCCCACCACGCCGGCATCCTCCGCGCGGAGTCGCTGCGCTCGGTCGAGGGCGTCGACCGGACCCTGGCGATCCTCGAGCGCGCAGCCAAGCCGGCGCCCCGGCCCTACCACTTCGTGATCGTCTCCGACCATGGCCAGTCCCAGGGCGCGACGTTCCTGCAGCGCTACGGCTCCAAGCTCGAGGACGTGGTGCGCGAGCTCATGGGTGGGGACTCCGTGCTGGCAGCCACCTCCACCGTCGAGGGCTGGGGCCCGGTGAACGCGGCCCTCGACCAGCTCATGGGCCAGTCGGGGCTGATCGCGGCTTCGCGCGCCGGCGCCGGATGGCCGACCAGACGGTCGACGGCGCGGCCGCGCTCGGGAGTCCGGTGAGGAGCAGGAGCAGCGTCAACGCCGCGGTGCCGCGGGCCGACGCCGACGACCTCGTCGTGGTCGGCTCGGGCAACCTCGGGCGGGATCTGGTTCAGCGGCGTCCCCGGGCAGCTCTACGCCGAGGACCTCGCCGCCCGCTTCCCCGGGATGATCCGCGCGCTCGTCGCCCACCCGGGCGTCGGGTTCGCGGTGGTGCGCACCCGCGAGTTCGGCCCGGTCGCGGTCGGCAAGGACGGGGTGCACTACCTGGCCACCGGGAAGGTGGAGGGCACGTCCCCGGTCGCCACGTTCGGGCCGAACGTGGTGGCCGACTTCGCCCGGGCGGTGCAGCTTCCCGAACGCCCCGGACATCTACCTGAACTCGCTCTACGACGCCAACCTCGACGAGGTCGCAGCCTTCGAGGAGCTCGTCGGCTGCCACGGCGGCGTGGGCGGCTGGCAGACCCGGGCGGTGCTGGTGCACCCGCGCGACTGGGACGATCGACGAGGACCTGCTCAGCCGGAGCGGACGCCTGCACCGCGCCGGAGGCGGTGCACCGGCAGCTGGTCCGCTGGCTGGAGCGGGCGGGCACCCGGCCGGTCGGGCCTGGCGCCCGACCGCGGCCACGCGACGAGGGGTCACGCCTGAGCTGAGGCGGCCGGCCCAGGGGCGCCTGAGCGGGCGTCCGTCAGCTGCGGCGGACCGACCGGGATCCGGGTGATGCGTCGGGGTGGAGGTCTCGGCGAAGAAGTCGTTGCCCTTGTCGTCGACGACGACGAAGGCCGGGAAGTCCTCGACCTCGATGCGCCAGACCGCCTCCATGCCCAGCTCGGGGAAGTCCAGGACCTCGACCGAGCGGATGTTGTCCTTGGCCAGGCGTGCGGCCGGGCCGCCGATCGAGCCGAGGTAGAAGCCGCCGTTGTCCTGGCAGGCCGTTGGTCACCGCAGCCGAGCGGTTGCCCTTGGCCAGCATGACGATCGAGCCGCCGGCCTTCTGGAACTGGTCGACGTAGGCGTCCATCCGCCCGGCCGTCGTCGGGCCGAAGGAGCCGGACGCGTAGCCGGCCGGGGTCTTGGCCGGGCCGGCGTAGTAGACCGGCGTGGTCGCGCAGGTAGTCGGGCATCGGCTCGCCGCGGTCGAGCATGTCCTTGATCCTCGCGTGGGCGATGTCGCGGGCCACCACCAGCGGGCCGGTCAGCGAGACGCGGGTCTTCACGGGCAGGCGCGTCAGCTGGGCGCGGATCGCGTCCATCGGCTGGTTCAGGTCGATGTGCACGACGTCGTCGTCGAGGTGCTCGTCGGTGACGTCGGGCAGGTACTGGGCGGGATCGCTCTCGAGCTGCTCGAGGAAGACGCCCTCGGGGGTGATCTTGGCCAGGGCCTGCCGGTCGGCCGAGCAGGAGACCGCGATCGCGACCGGGCAGGAGGCGCCGTGCCGGGGCAGGCGGATCACGCGCACGTCGTGGCAGAAGTACTTGCCGCCGAACTGGGCGCCGATGCCGAACTGCTGGGTCAGCGCCAGGATCTCGGCCTCCATCTCCAGGTCGCGGAAGGCATGCCCGCCGTCGCTGCCCGTGCGTGGGCAGGGTGTCGAGGTACTTGCGCGGAGGCGTACTTGGCGGTCTTCAGGGCGTACTCCGCGCTCGTGCCGCCGATCACGACGGCCAGGTGGTACGGCGGGCAGGCGGCGGTGCCCAGGCTGCGCAGCTTCTCGTCGAGGAAGCGGGCATCGACGCCGGGTTGAGCACGGCCTTGGTCTCCTGGAACAGGTAGGACTTGTTGGCGCTGCCGCCGCCCTTGGCCATCACCAGGAACTTGTAGGCCAGCTCGTGGCCGGGTGCG
Organism: uncultured Actinomycetes bacterium; assembly: GCA_963777855.1. Lineage (GTDB taxonomy): Bacteria > Actinomycetota > Actinomycetes > S36-B12 > CAIYMF01 > Prado023. The sequence continues at coordinate 151,016 of CAVZRW010000015.1, forward strand.
GTGTCGGCGTAGAGCTCGATCTGCGCGGGCAGGTTGGTGCCGGTGTTGCGCTCCTCCCACATCGTCAGGGGCGCCATCTGGGAGTAGCGCAGGTTCAGCGTCTGGTAGGCATCGAAGATGCCGCGGGACAGGGCTCCTCGTCGGGGCCCTCGGTGAGCACGTGCTGGCCGCGCTTGCCCATGACGATCGCCGTGCCGGTGTCCTGGCACATCGGCAGGACCCCGCCGGCGGCGATGTTGGCGTTCTTGAGCAGGTCCAGGGCGACGAAGCGGTCGTTCGGGCTGGCCTCGGGATCGTCGAGGATGCGGCGCAGCTGCGCCAGGTGGGCGGGGCGCAGCAGGTGCTGGATGTCGTGGATCGCCTCGTAGGCCAGCAGCCGCAGCGCCTCGGGTGCGACCTGCAGGAAGGTGCGACCGCCGGCCTCGACGGTGGAGACGCCCTCGGTGGTGAGCAGGCGGTACGGGGTCTCGTCCGGGCCGATGGGCAGCAGGTCGGTGTAGGTGAACTCGGGCATGCAACGAGCCTAGTCCGCCGGTGCGCGCCGGCGACGCGCGCACGCGATTGTGCGCACCGGGCGGGCATGGTCCACCATCGTCTCCATGGGTGAGCAGATCGTGGGCCGGGCGCCCTCGCGCGGCCGGCAGCTGGGAATGGACATGGTTCGCTCCCTGGGCCTGGTCGCCCTCGCGCTGGGGGCCTGGATGTTCTTCGCCCATCCGCGCACGCCCGAGGCGGTGCGGACCGTCGAGTGGTACCCCACCGCAACCGCCGCGGCGGCGGCTGTCTCCTACGACGTGCTCGCCCCGCCGTCGACGTGGCCGTGGGGGGCGACCAGCGCCCGGATCGAGCCGCAACCCGACGGCACGATCATCTGGCGGGTCGGCTACCTGACCCCGGCCGAGGACTACGCGGCGCTCCTGCAGCGCGGGGTGTTCCCCGCCCAGGCCGCGGGCACGCGCGACGAGTGGATCACGTCCGAGACCCGCAACGGTGTCGCCGCGGGCTCGGTGACGCTGGGGGGCCGCTCCTGGGTCCGGATGGAGGGCGATCCCAAGCCCGACGACAAGCGCTCGCTCGTCAACGACCAGGACGGCACCGTCACCATCGTCACCGGCTCCGCCGAATGGCCGGAGCTGGAGCAGCTGGCGGCCTCGCTGGGACCCGTCGGGGGGTGACGACAGGATCCGGGCGAGTCAGAACCCGCGCCCCACGCGGTCCGCTGCCCCCGGCGAGTTCAGAACCCCGGGGAGTCAGAACCCGCGCCCCCCGCGGCCCCGTCCTCCGTGGCCGGGGGCGTACCCGTCAGCCCTGGGCGCGCAGCGTCGATCCGCTGCCGCGCACCGTCGAGATGTGCCTGGCAGATGTCGGCCAGGGTGTTGCCCCGCTCCCACAGCGCCAGCGACATCTCGAGGTTGACCGTGCTCGACTCCAGCTCGGCCACGACCGCGTCGAGCGCGGCGCGTGCCTCCTCGTAGCTCAACGACGACAGGTGGGCGGGGTCGCCCCCGGGCAGGGCGGCGGTCGGCTGGCTCATGACGCCGATGCTACGTCGGTGACGTCGGCCCGGAAGTGACCCGCGGCCACGCGCACCCGCACGGCGTCCCCCGGGGCCAGCTGCTCGGCGTCTCGCACCAGGGAGCCGTCGGGTCCGACCACCACGGCGTAGCCGCGGTCCAGCGTGGCCAGGGGGCTCAGGGCCCGGGCACGGGCCCGCAGGTGGGCCAGGTCGCGCTCCTGGGTGACGAGTCGGTGCTCCACGGCGCGCAGCGCCCGGGCGCGCGCCGAGCCGACCTCGGCCGACAGGCGCGGCAGCAGCCCGGCGGGATCGGCCATGGCCGGGCGGCTGCGCGTCTGGTCCAGCCACGTGGCCGCCTGGTCGAGGCGGGTCAGCATGATCCGGTCGAGCCGGGCCCGGCGCTCGCTGACCCAGCGCGACTCCTCGGCCCAGTCCGGGACGATGCGCTTGCCCGCGTCGGTCGGGGTGGAGGCGCGCAGGTCGGCGACGAGGTCGAGCAGGGGGCTGTCCTGCTCGTGGCCGATGGCACTGACCACGGGCGTCCGCGCCGCGGCGACGGCGCGGATGAGGGCCTCGTCGCTGAACGGCAGGAGGTCCTCGAGGCTGCCGCCGCCGCGGGCGATCACGATGACCTCGACCTCGGGCCGGGCATCGAGCTCAGCGAGGAAGCGGATCATGCTGGCCACTGCCTGCGCGCCCTGCACGGGGCCCTCGCGCACCTCGAAGTGCACCGACGGCCACCGGTGACGGGCGTTGGTGACCACGTCGTGCAGCGCCTGCGCATTCACGCCCGTGATCAAGCCGACGCTGCGGGGGAGCAGGGGCAGTCGGCGCTTGAGGGAGGGGTTGAACAGGCCCTCGGCGGCCAGCTGTTGCTTGCGGCGTTCGAGGGTGGCCAGCAGCTCCCCGATGCCCACGGGCCGGATCTCCGAGGCGCGCAGCACGAGGCGGCCGTTGCGCATCCAGTACTCGCACTGCACGTGCAGCAGCACGCGCTGCCCGGCGGCCAGGGTCGGGGTCATCGCGCGATCCAGGTTGCCCGTGATGACCACGGAGACCGAGGCGTCGACATCGGGGTCGCGCACCGTCAGGAACACCATGGAGCCGCTGCGTCGGTTGACCTCGACCACCTGGCCCTCGATCCACACCCGGCTCAGCCGTGCGATGTAGTCCTTGAGCTTGGAGGAGATCTCGCGCACGGGCCAGGCGCGCTCGGGGGCGCTCCCGTCGGCGGGTTCGGTGCGTGCGGCAGGGGTGCTCATCGAGGCTCGCGCGGGAGGCTGCGGGTCATGGCCGGAGGTTACGGCAGGGGGCGGACATTCCCGGGCGGGCCTACCATGGGCGCATGGGTGAATCCGGTCGCAAGGTCCTTCTCGCTGCCCCGCGCGGGTACTGCGCGGGGGTGGATCGCGCCGTGGTGACGGTGGAGAAGGCCCTCGAGCTGTACGGCGCGCCGGTGTACGTGCGCAAGGAGATCGTCCACAACCGCTACGTCGTGGACTCCTTGGCGGCCCGCGGCGCGGTCTTCGTCGAGGAGACCGACGAGGTTCCCGAGGGCAGCGTTGTGGTGTTCAGCGCCCACGGTGTCTCCCCGGCGGTGCACGAGGCCGCTGCCGATCGGTCGCTGCGCACGATCGATGCGACCTGCCCGCTGGTGACCAAGGTCCACAACGAGGCACGGCGGTTCGCCGACGAGGGCTACCGGATCCTGCTCATCGGCCATGAGGGGCACGAGGAGGTCGAGGGCACCATGGGGGAGGCCCCCGAGGCGATGACCCTCGTCCAGGGCCCGGACTCAGTCTCGGACCTCGAGCTCGCCGACGGCGAGAAGGTGGTGTGGCTGTCCCAGACGACGCTGTCGGTGGACGAGACGCTGCAGACCGTCGATGCCCTGCGCGAGCGGGTGCCCGGGCTGGTCAGCCCGCCGAGCGACGACATCTGCTACGCCACCCAGAACCGCCAGGTGGCGGTCAAGAAGATCGCCCCGCGCTCGGACGTGCTCATCGTCGTGGGGTCGGCGAACTCGTCGAACTCCGTGCGGCTCCTCGAGGTGGGACTGCAGCACGGGGCTCGCTCCGGGTACCGCGTCGACCTCGCCAGCGAGTTGGAGTCCGCGTGGTTCGAGGGGGCGGCGACGATCGGCGTGACCAGCGGCGCGTCGGTGCCCGAGATCCTCGTGCGCGATGTGCTGATCCGCCTGGCCGAGCTCGGGTTCGAGGACGTCGAGGACGTCGATGCCGTCGACGAGCGGCTCGTGTTCGCCCTGCCGCCGGAGTTGCGTCGCGAGATGAAGGCCGCCGGACTGCGCTGACGGGGCAGGGCCTGAGACGGCTCCCCGGCGTGGGACCGAGGCTGAGGTGTCGCCCGCGGGTATGAGGTGTGGGTGTGGTCCGCCTGGCTCAGGAGTCGAGCACGTGGCGGATCACTGCCAGGGTGGTCGAGGCGACGGTGGCCAGGACCACCCAGAAGGCGTTCGGGCCGAGCGTCTCCATCACCATGACCGCCTGCTGCGACCACCACGTGCCGGTCTGGGTCTGGCTCGGTGGCAGCCCCTGGCCCGCAATCATGACGGCGGTCAGGAAGGCCAGCGGGGGCATCATCGCGGGCAGTGATCGGTCGCCCTTGCGGGTGACCAGCACGGAGACGACCGCGACGACCAGCAGCGTGATGTCCGTCCACGGGCCGATCTGCTCGCGCCGGGCGACCTCGATGAGGGCGGCGACCACCACGAGGAGCGTGGACACGGCGACCACGCGGCCGCCGGGCAATCCCCGCGGGCGCGCGGATGCGCCGCCGTGCCCCGATGGCAGGGGGACGGTCCCTGTGGTGAGTGGGATGCGTTCGACCGTGGGCCCCAGGCCCGACATCGATCTCGGGCTCGATGCCTGAGCGGACGCGGGCTGAGGGGCTCCCGGCTGAAGGGTTCCGGGCTGAAGGGTTCCGGGCTGAAGGGTTCCGGCTGAAGGGTTCCGTGCTGTGTGGATCCGGGCTGGGTGTCCGCCCCCCACGACGTGTCCGCTCCCCGCGACGTACTCGCGTGTGGGGTGCTCACCTCTGGCGCCCCGACCGGATCGGGGTCCACTGCTCCAGCCCCCGCCAGCTGACTGTCCTCATGCAGGTCCCGCCTGGGCCCGACATCGCTTCCCATACCGGGCACCGCCGGGACCTCACGTCCCCATTCGGGGTCGCGGGGTCCGGGCTGGGGCAGGGTCACGGGCGTGATGCTAGTCCGGGTCACCCCCCGTGACCGTGGCCCCACGCATTGTCGGCAGGTGTGCTGCCCTGTCTGGCTCACGCTCCGAGGTCGAGCACCTCCGCGATCTCACGGTAGGCAGGGGGTTCCGGCGATACGTGGGAGGTGGCCGACGAGGTGCCACCGGGGGGATCGACGGGCGTGGCCGGCGCGCTCCGGGGAGTCGACTCGACCTGGCGAGGGGCCTCCAGCGTGTCGGGCAGGCCCTGCAGCTCGGTGAAGCGTCGACCCGTGACGAGCACCCGGGACTCGAGGGAGGCGATGGTCTTGTTGTACGCCGCGACCCCCGAGCCCAGCGCCGCACCGAGCTTGTCCAGATGTCCGAGCATGGTGCCCAGGCGGTCGGCCAGCTCGCGGCCCAGTGCCTGCACCTCGCGGGCGTTGGCTGCCAGTGCGTCCTGGCGCCAGACATGACCCACCGTGCGCAGCAGCGCCATCAGCGTGGTCGGGGTGGCCACCACGACGTTCCTGGCGAAGGCATGCTCGAGCAGGCCGGGATCGCAGGCCAGTGCTTCGGAGAGCAGGGACTCCGCGGGCAGGAACATGACCACGAACTCGGGGGCCGTGTCGAACTGCCGTGCGTAGTCCTTGCCGGCCAGCCGGTCGACGTGCGAGCGCACCTCCCGGGCGTGTGCGGCACGGGCGGCCGCGACCTCGTCGAGCGGGTCACCGGCCTCGATCCCCAGGATCGCGCGCAGGCTCACCTTCGCATCGACGACGACGGTCTTGTCGGCCCCGAGGTGAAGGACGACATCGGGGCGAAGAACCCCGGCCTCGCCCGTGACCGTGTGCTGCTCGGTGAAGTGGACGCCCGGCAGAAGCCCGGACCCCTCGAGCAGGCGTCGCAGCTGGAACTCTCCCCAACGGCCGCGCACCTCGCTGTGGCTCAGCGCCCCGGTCAGGCGCGCGGTCTCGCGGCGCAACCCCTCGGTCGAGTCCGTCGTGGTCTGAGCCACCGTGCGCAGCTGCTCGGCGAGCTGGGCGCTCGACGTCAGCCGACCATCCTCGGCTCGGGCCACTGCCGACTCAAGCCGACCGAGGGCGACCTGGACAGGGGCCATCGCCTCAGCCACCTGCGCCGGCGCCTGCCCCTGCGCCGCGGCGACCGCACGCTCGGCGGCGAGCTGCTCACCCAACCGGGCGATCCGCTCCTGCGACACGGCGCGCTCGGCGGCCTGACGGGGGCCCTCCACGAGTGCGCGCAGGATCCACCCAGCCGCCAGTGCGATCAGGATCAGGCCGACCATCAGCCACGTCGAGGTATCCACGGCCTCTTCCTATCGTGGAGGTCCGACATCGATGAGTCAGGCGCGCGCGTTGCCATTCGGCGCCGCCCCGGGCTCACGCCACCCGCCGGGGCGTCACCCCGGTGTCGTTGGGGTGCGAGAACGTGGTGGCGCCCTGGGGGCTGGTCCACTTCAGTACGTGGCCGGCCAGCGCCTCGACGGTCCAGTCGCTCTCGTGCTTGAGCCCGTGGTGGCGCCGGCACAGGGCGTGCAGGTTCTCGGCGCTCGTCGGACCGAGGGGGAACGGCACCAGGTGGTCGAGGTCGCACTCCCACGCGGGCACCTCGCAGCCAGGGAAGCGGCAGGTGCCGTCGCGCAGGCGGACGTGCCTGTCGAGGGCGGCGGGCGGCCGGTAGGACAGCGTGCCGACGTCGAGCACCGCTCTGGACGTTCCACAGGTCAGCACGTGTCGCCAGCGGGCATCCCCAGCGGCCAGTCGTCGGGCAGCGTCGGCCGGGATCACTCCGAAGCCGTTGATCAGGCCCGGGGCGTCGCTGAGCCCCGCGAGGGACTCGATGGGGATCGTGACGTTCACGACCGTCTCCGCGCGCGGGCGACTCGGCCCGGGGGAGCCGAGCTGCTCCCCGCCGCCGGCCACCGCGACGGGAGCCGCTGTGCACGGCTCGGCCGCGAGCCCCCCGCCGAGCACGAGGTCCACGAGCGCGCCGGCCATCCAGAGGTCGAAGGGCTCGCGCACCTGCGTGGCGTCGTTCGACGGGTCCCCGTTGCGGTCGGCCAGCGCGCACTGCCGGATGGCCGCGTAGACACGCTCCGCGTCCTCGCTGGCCAGACGTGCCGCGAGGTCGGCGGTGCCGTCTCCACGATGGGTCAGCCAGACGCCACGCTCACCGAGTGCGCGCCTGCGCCGACGTGGCTGGTCTGTGCAGCCGAGAACCGCCAGGCGGCGCTGCAGGAACAGCTCGAGGCGCCTGGCGGTGTGGTCCTGGGCGTAGGCGAGACCCTCCTCGAACAACTGGGCACAGTCCGCCTCGTAAGTCGCGAGCGGGATCCCGTCGGTGTCTGCCCGAGGCACCTCGAACAGGGCGTCGGCAAGAATCCGGGCACGGGGCGGGTCCAGCGCTCCGCGGCACAGGGCCGCCCACACGTGCGGCTGGTGGCGCAGGGCCTCGGACTGCGTGCGGGTGTACTCGGCCGAGCGACGTGAGACGACCAGCGCGCAGCTGAGCTCGTCGAGGACCGCATCGCTCGGTGCGCCCGGGAGGGTCTCGTCAGCGACGGCTGCCACGCACGCGGCCCGGAGCGCGGCCACCTGTCGGGACAGTGCCTCGACCGCCTCGAGGGACGCCATGGCAGGCGCGAACCACGCGTCCTCGTCGTTCAGCGCACCCACCGCACCGACCGGCCCCCGGAGGTCGGGGCGCTGCCTGACGGCAGCCACGACCTGGTCAACCCCCAGCCCGGCCGGATCGATCACCACTCCGCGGGCATCCCGCACCACGAGTTCGAAACCCAGCACCGCTCCCCCTCACGCCAATCGAACACCTGTTCGAACAAGTGCCAGCCTACTACTGCTCTCCGACACCGCCAAACGCCCGAACGAGCCTGTGGACAACGTCCCCCGGCCCCTCCACCGCACACGTCCAGCCCTCACGAATGACGGGATCGGCGAACCGCGCGCCGCCGGTAGAATGGCCCGTCGTGGCCCTCACCATCGGCATCGTCGGACTGCCCAACGTCGGCAAGTCCACCCTGTTCAACGCCCTCACCCGTAATGATGTGCTCGCGGCGAACTACCCGTTCGCGACGATCGAGCCCAACACGGGCGTGGTCGGCGTCCCCGACCCCCGACTCGCGGTGCTGGCGGGCATCTTCGGGTCGCAGAAGATCCTGCCCGCGACGGTGACCTTCGTCGACATCGCCGGCATTGTGAAGGGTGCCAGCGAGGGCGCCGGGCTCGGCAACAAGTTCCTGGCCAACATCCGCGAGTCCGACGCCATATGCCAGGTGATCCGCGCGTTCTCCGACCCGGACGTCGTCCACGTGGACGGGCGAATCTCGCCCAAGGACGACATCGAGGTGATCAACCTCGAGCTCATCCTCGCCGACATGCAGACCCTCGACAAGGCGATCCCGCGGCTGCAGAAGGAGGCGCGGATGAACAAGGAGCGCGCGTCCGCGCTCGCTGCCGCCGAGGAGGCGAAGGCCGTGCTCGAGTCCGGGCGAACGATCTTCGCTGCCGGGCTGGACCGTGAGCCGCTGCGCGAGCTGTTCCTGCTGACCGCCAAGCCGTTCCTCTACGTGTTCAACGTCGACGCCGACGAGTTGGCCGACGAAGCGATGCGCAGTGAGCTCAGCGCCCTGGTGGCCCCGGCGGAGGCCGTGTTCCTGGACGCCAAGACCGAGGCCGAGCTGATCGAGCTCGACGAGGCCGAGGCCCTGGAGCTGCTGGCCTCGATCGGCCAGGAGGAGAGCGGCCTGACCCAGCTCGCCCGGGTCGGGTTCGACACCCTCGGCCTGCAGACGTACCTCACCGCCGGGCCCAAGGAGGCCCGCGCTTGGACGATCCATCAGGGCGATACCGCCCCCGAGGCCGCCGGTGTCATCCACACCGACTTCCAGAAGGGCTTCATCAAGGCCGAGGTCGTGTCCTTCGAGGACCTGGTCGAGGCGGGGTCGATGGCCGAGGCGAAGGCCCGCGGCAAGGTCCGCATCGAGGGCAAGGAGTACGTCATGGCCGACGGCGACGTCGTGGAGTTCCGCTTCAACGTGTAGTCACCGGGCCCGTACTCGTCGGCGCCACGCCCCGCACTGCCACCATGGCCCCGTGATCCGAGGGACCCAGCCGACTGACGCCGAGGCCCTGGCGCGCATCTCACGCGAGTCGAGATTCGGCGCCATCCCCGAATACCCCGATCTGCACACCCCTGCCGAGGACCTCGCGTTCTACCGCGGGCAGGTCGAGGCCCAGCCCAGTCGGGTGTGGGTGGATCGGGACGGATCCGTGGTGGGGTTCGTGATCTGGTCGGGTGAGTTCATCGATCACCTCTACGTCGCGCCGGGCCATCAGCGCTCGGGGATCGGCTCGCGCCTGCTGGCCCAGGGCCATCGCCGACATGGCCGTCCCGGAGGTCCGGCTACTGGACCTTCCAGGCGAACGCGTGGGCGGTGGCCTTCTACGCCAAGCACGGCTTCAGGATCCTGGCCGAGACCGACGGGGCAGCCAACGAGGAACGGATGCCGGACAACCTGCTCGGCTGTCCCACTGCCCGCTGAGCCCACGGGCGCGAGCGGGCGCGAGCGGGTGCAAGCGGGCGCGAGCGGGGGCGAGCGGGCGTTCCCTCGCATGGCCCTACCCGTCGGATGCCCAGACCCATCCACGGCGCCGTCACCTCAGTCGACGGTTAGAGGGCCGGAGCACGCGGGTCATCGCAGCTCGGCGTACGGTCGGTCGCCGCCGGGGTCCTTCGGTACCGCGCGCACGGTCCACGAGCGCTGCCATGCTGGAGCGATGACCCACCTCACCCTCAGCTCCGGCGACCAGCTGCCCACCCTCGGCCTGGGCACGTGGAAGATCGCCCGCGGCGCCACCGCCGACACCGTCCACGCCGCCCTCGCAGCCGGATACCGACACCTGGACTGTGCCTGCGACTACGGCAACGAGGTCGAGGTCGGCCAGGGCATCGCGCGCGCCATCGCCGAGGGGCTGGTCACCCGCGAGGACCTGTGGGTCACCTCCAAGCTCTGGAACACCTACCACCGCCCCGAGCACGTGGGACCGGCACTGCGGCGGTCGCTGTCCGACCTCGGCCTGGAGTACCTGGACCTCTACCTGATCCACTTCCCCATCTCGTTGCGGTTCGTGCCCTTCGAGGAGCGCTACCCCCCGGAATGGGTGTTCGATCCGGCGGCAGCCGAGCCCCGCATGGAGTTCGACCCCGTGCCGCTGGCCCGCACCTGGGCCGCGATGGAGCAGCTGGTCGAGGCCGGACTGGTGCGCAACCTCGGCGTGTGCAACATGACCACCGGCCTGCTCAGCGACCTGATGGCCGGCGCCCGGGTCCAACCCGCGGTGCTCCAGGTGGAGATGCACCCGTACCTGACCCAGGCGCGGCTGCTGCGCTTCGCCACCGAGCACGGGATCGCCGTCACGGCATTCTCCCCATTGGGCGCCGGCAGCTACGTGGGCATCGGCATGGCCGAGGCCAGCCAGTCTGCGCTCGAGGATCCGGTGGTCCGCGGGATCGCCGCGCGCGTGGACGTCACGCCGGCGCAGGTCCTGCTCGCGTGGGGGATCCAGCGCGGGACAGCCGTGGTCCCGAAGAGCTCGTCGGTGGCCCGCCTGACCGAGAACCTGGCCGCGCTCGACGTTCGCCTGAACGCCGACGACATGGCCGCGATCAGTGCGCTGGACCGCCACCTGCGCTTCAACGACCCCGGCCACTTCTGCGAGGCGGCGTTCGCCACCTTCTGCCCGATCTTCGACTGAGCCGGCCGGATAGGTCTCGCCCCATGGAGATCCTCCTCGTCCCCGGCCTGTGGCTCGACGGATCGTCGTGGGACCAGGTCGTGCCCGCCCTCGCAGCAGCGGGTCACCACACCCACGCCCTGACCCTGCCGGGCATGCACGCGGACGACACCGACCGCGCCGGGGTCACCCTCGCCGACCACGTGGACGCCGTCGTCGCGGCCCTCGACGGCCTCGACCCCGCTGCCGGACCCGCCGTGCTCGTCGGCCACTCGGCCGGCGGTGCCTTGGTCCACGCCGCCGCCGACGCCCGCCCCGACCGCATCGCACGCGTCATCCACGTCGCCAGCGAGCCGCGCGCCGACGGTGACGCCGCGGGCGAGTTCCCGATCGTCGACGGGCTCGTGCCCTTCCCCGAGTGGTCGTTCTTCGACGAGGAGATGGTCGCCGACCTCGACGAGGACCTGCGCGCCACGATGCGGGCGCGAGCGCTGCCGAGCCCGGCGCGGGTCACCACGGACCCGCTGCACCTGACCGGCGACCGTCGCTACGACGTGCCCACCACGGTGATCGCCTGCGAGTACCCCGTGGGGATGCTGCGCGCGTGGATGGCGCAGGGACACCCCGGGGTCCGGGAGCTGGCGGCCATGCGCGACCTGACCCTCGTCGACCTGCCCGGTGGGCACTGGCCCCAGTACAGCCGTCCCGACGAGCTGGCCGGCGTCCTGCTCGCCAGCCTGGCTCCGGAGTAGCCCGCCCCGCCCTCCCCAGCCCAGCCCGCCCCGCCCTCCTCAGCCCAGCCCGCCTCAGCCCGGCCCCCCGCCCAGCGGGCCCGATCCCGTCGAGGCCGTCAGGGCAGGTCCAGGACCATCCCCTCGCGGGCCACCACCACCGCACCGACTGCGCCGAACTCCTGGGCGATCCCGTCCAGGGCCGCGTCGGTGCGCTGCGGTCCGTGGTGGAACAGCACCAGCGAGCCGACGGAGGCCCGCTGCGCGAGGGCGAGGGCCTCATCGACGGTCGCATGGCCGTAGTCGACGGCGCGGGGGCGCTCCTGGGCCAGGAACTGCGCGTCGTGGATGAGCACATCGACGCCTCGCAGGGCGGCGATGGCCTCGTCGCTGACCCCGATGGCCGGGGCGTGGTCCGGCACGTAGGCGATGCTCGAGCCCCCGGCGCTGACCCGGTACCCGAACGTCCGCCCGCCCTTGTGGCCGACCTCGAAGGCCGTCACCGCGAAGCCGGGCACCTCCACCGGCCCGGGCGAGGCCGAGTGGAACGTCCAGCGGCCCTTGAGGCCCTCCGGGGTGATCGGGAACGCGGGCGGCGACATGAGCTGGGCGAGCAGGTCGCGCGCGCTGAGCCCGTCCTCGCCGGGCACGTGGACCTCGACCACGGCGTCGTCGCGGTCCCCGGCGGCGAAGAAGGGGATGCCCTGCACATGGTCCCAGTGCAGGTGGGACAGCAGGATCGTGCCCTGGTAGGCACCGGTGCCGAGCAGCCCCGTGAGGCTGCGGATCCCCGTGCCGGCGTCGAGGGCGAGCGTGGGTGCTGCGGCCTCGTCGAGGGCCACGGCGACGCAGGACGTGTGGCCGCCGTAGCCGACGAAGTCGGCGCCCGGTGCCGGGGTCGAGCCGCGTACGCCCAGGAAGGTCACTCGCATGCTCGTCCCCCACTCTGCTCGGGCGCACCGTCCCTGCCCGGGGGCAGTTCCGTGTGTCATTCTAGGCGGGCTCCCACCGCCCCCCGAGTCAGGCCGATGCACCGATGACCGACCTGCGCCGGCACGTGCCGCCGCTGACCCTGGAGTGGGACCGTGAGGCGCCCGGACGCCTGTGGCGCCCGGTGGACGGCACGCTGGTCTTCGCCGACGTCTCCGGGTTCACCGCGCTCACCGAGCGGCTCTCGCGTCGCGGGCGGATCGGCGCCGAGGAGATCGTCGAGACCCTGAACCTCGTCTTCGGACCGATGCTGCACATCGCGGCTGCACGCGGCGGCCAGCTGCTGAAGTTCGGTGGGGACGCGCTGCTGTTCCTGTTCCAGGGGCAGGGCCACGCCGAGCAGGCGTCTGACGCCGCCGTCGAGATGCGCGCCGGGCTCCGCCGGTCGGCCGCGGTCGCCTCGTCGGTGGGACGGCTCGGCCTGTCCATGTCGGTGGGCATCCACTCCGGCGAGGTGGACCTCTTCCTCGTGGGCGCACCGAGCCGCGAGCTGCTCGTGCTCGGACCCGCCGCGACCGCGACGGCCGCCGCCGAGTCGGTCGCCGATCCGGGCCAGATCGTGGTCACCCCGGGCACCGCGCAGCGCCTGCCCACCGGGGCGACGCGGGACCGGGGGGACGGCACCCTCGTGCTGCGTCGGCGCATCGCGCGCAGCGCGCCGCCCGGATCAGCCCCCGTGCCGTGGGCCTCCCAAGGGCTGCTGGGCACCCTGTTCCCACAGGCGCTGGGCGACTACCTGGCCCCGGGGGCACCCGACCCCGAGCACCGGATCGCCGTGATCGCGTTCGTCCGGTTCTCCGGCACCGACGCCGTGCTGGCCGACGAGGGCCCGGAGGTCCTGGCCGAGCGGCTGCACGAGGTGGTGACCCTGGTGCAGCAGGCCCTCGCCGCTGAGGGCGTGACCCTGCTGGCCACGGACCTCGACCGCGACGGCGGCAAGTTCTTCCTCGGCAGCGGCGTGCCCGTCGGCTCCGAGGACGACGACGGCCGGATGCTGCGCGCCCTGCGCCGGGTGGTCGAGGCCAGCAGCCCGCTGCCCCTGCAGGCGGGGGTCAACCGCGGCCACGTGTTCGCCGCCGAGGTGGGCGTCGCCCAGCGCGCGGCCTACTCGGCGATGGGCGACACCACGAACACCGCCGCCCGCATCACCGGCCGGGCCCCGGCCGGGGCCATCTACGCCCATCCCGCGGTGCTCGAGCACTCGCGGACCCGGTTCGCCGTCACCCCGGCGGGCCCGTTCGCGATGAAGGGGAAGGCCGCCCCCCTGCTCGTGTTCGACGTGGGTCCGGAGACCGGTGTCCGCGAGGCCCAGGCCGTGGCCCGCCTGCCCTTCCTCGGTCGAGACGACGAGGTGGGCCGGGCGCGCGCGATCCTGGCCGAGGCCCTGTCGGGGACGGGGGGCGCGCTCAGCGTCGTCGGGCCCTCGGGGATCGGCAAGTCGCGACTCGTGCGCGAGGCCCTCGACGGTGTGGCCGTCGACCACCTGCTGGCCCTGCGGGCCGAGCCCTACGGAGCGGCCAGCGCCTACCGGGTGCTGCGCGATCCGCTGCGCGCGGCCCTGGGGATCGCCCGCGACGAGCCCGCGGCGATGGGCGCCGCGCTGCTCGCTGCGCTGGACCGCCTCGCCCCGCACCTGCGGGGAGTGTCACCGCTGCTCGCCGACGTGCTGCAGGTGGAGGTCCCGCCGACGGCCGAGGTCGGCCAGCTCGATGCCCAGTTCCGCCCCGACGTCCTGGCTGAGGCGATGGTGGCGCTGCTCGACGTGCTCCTGCCCGGGCGACTGGTGGTCCTGGTCGAGGAGGCCCACTGGGCCGACGCCGCCTCGGCCAGGCTGCTCGAGCGACTCACCTCCGCTGCGCAGGGCCGGCCCTGGGCCGTCGTCGGCGTCCGCCGGGCGCGGACCGGCGGGTTCGACCCACCCGGGGCGAGCGAGATCGAGCTCGGACCCCTGCCCGCAGCCGTGATCGAGCAGCTGGTGATCGCCGCCACCGAGGCCACGCCGCTGCGTCCGCACGAGGTCGCCGCGGTGGTGGACCGCGCCGAGGGGAACCCCCTGTACGTGGAGGAGGTGACCCGTGCCGCCGTGGGGGCGGGCTCCCTCGACGAGCTCCCCGAGACGGTCGGCGCCGCCCTCGGTGCCCAGATCGACCAGCTGGCCCCGCCCGCCCGACGGGTCCTGCGCTACTGCTCGGTCCTGGGCCGCAGCTTCCGCGTGGAGGTGCTGCGCCGCACCCTGGCCGAGGATGGGCTGCCGCTGCTGGCGGCGGACCTCGCGGCCCTCGGGGAGTTCCTCGCCCCCGATGGTCCCGACCGCCTGCGGTTCCGCACGAGCCTGGTCCGCGACGCCGCCTACGAGGGCCTGGCCTACCGGGCGCGGGCCCGCCTGCACCGGGCCGCCGGGGAGGCCCTCGAGCGGATGAGCACCGACCTCGACGCCGATGCCCCCACCCTGGCCGTGCACTTCTGGCGGGCCGGCGACGCGCCGCGCACGTGGCGCTACGCGCTGCGCGCCGGGGAGGCGGCGCGCGCGGCCTCGGCCAACGCCGACGCTGCCGAGTCCTACGACCGGGCCCTGGAGGTCAGCCGCCGCGTGCCGGGGCTCACCGACGCCGAACGCGCCCGCACGTGGGCGGTGCTCGGGGAGCTCCGCGAGCTGGCCGGGGTCCTCGACGGCTCCGTCGAGGCCTATGGCCGCGCGGCCGCGCTGAGCGCCGACCCCGTCGAGCGGGCCGCGCTGCTGGCCCGCCGGGCCCGGGTCCACGAACGCTCCGGGGCCTACGTGCGCGGCCTGCGCGAGGTCGCCCGCGCCCGTGCCCTGCTCGTCGGGGCGCAGGGTCCGCACGCGCAGCGGGTCGCGGTGCAGCTGGACACGCTGGTGGCGCTGATCCGCCTCGGCCAGGACAAGCCCCGCCTGGCCCGCACCTGGGCGCTGCGCGCCGCCGAGGCTGCCCGGCACACCGACGACCCGCCGACGCTGGTCCAGGCCCTGTGCGCCATCGACTTCGCCGAGATCCAGCTCGGCCACGCCGACGTCGGGCGGCACACCCAGGAGGCTCTGGAGATCTGCATGGCCCACGGGCTGCGCCCGCGGGAGTCCGTGGCCCGCGCCAACCTCGGGGCGTTCGCGTTCTTCGCGGGCCGCTGGTCGCAGGCCGTGCAGTGGTACGCCTCCAGCCGCCGGGTCGCCCTGGAGGCGGGCAACGCCTTCGGGGCTGCCGAGACCGACCTGAGCCTCGTGGACATCCTCCTGCACCAGGGGCGCCTCGACGAGGCCGAGGAGCTGCTGCGCGACGCGGTGCGGATCCTGCGCGCCTCGGGCATCGAGTGGTTCGAGGCGCACGGCCAGATGCTCGCCTCCTGCCTGCTGCTCGCCCGGGGCGAGCACGCGCGGGCCGACGAGCTGGCCGCCGCGGTGGTCGCCCGGTTCACGGCGCTGGGCACCCGCATCAGCGCCCTGGAGGCCAGCCTGGTGCGGGTCGAGGCGACCCTGGCGCTCGGCAGGCCCGGAGGACGCCCTGGCGATCCTCGACGCCGCGGAGGAAGCAGCCCGGGGCGAGGGCGGGTCCCTGGCTCCCCGGTGCCTGCGCCTGCGGGCGATGGCCGAGATGGCCCTCGCGCGGCCCGAGGCGTCGCTGACCGTCGAGCGAGGGCTGATGCGGCGCGCGCCCAGGGGTTGCCCTACGAGGAGGCCGAACTGCTGCTGGTGCGCGCCGCGCTCGCCGCTGACGGCGCATGCTGCGGCGGCTGAGGCCGACCGGACGCGCGCCACGGCGATCCTGGCCGCCCTCGGAGCGGGCGGCCAGGAGTCACGCGAGTGACTCACTTGCGCAGGGCGATGTCTCCGAGGATGTAGACCTGCTCGACCACGGTGACCGTGTCCGTGGCTGCGTCGACCGCTCGGGCCGACTGCGCCCCCACGCACGCGAACTGCTTGCCGGGCGCCTCGTCGAGGTCGGGCGCGGCCGCGTTGGTCAGCGGGGTCGCGATCCCCACCAGCTTCGGCACGGTCACGCCGCCGATCGTCACGGTGCCCGAGTAGACCGGGTCGGGGCACCAGCCGATCGGCAGGACGGTGCCTGCCGCCGGGGTCTCGAAGTCGACGGTCGTGGGCGCCAGCGCCGTGGTGCCGGGCGTCCAGGGCACGGTCCACACGAAGTCGGCCACGAACTGGGCGGTGCTCTGCTGGTCGGCGGGCTTCAGGAAGCGGGCTGACGAGGGGGCGTTGCGCAGGGTGTAGGGGATCAGCGCGCACGCCTGCGCCGTTGAGGCGTTGTCCAGCCGCCGGACCTGGACCTGCGGCTCGGTCGTCCCCGCCGGGCGCAGCACTGTCGCCGAACCACAGGCCAGGGTGCCGTCGAAGGGGTCGACCAGCTCCAGGAGGGAGGCCCGCTGGGGCAGGACGGGCGGCGGTGGGAGTCGTGGTGGGCACCGTGCCGTCCGCGCCCCCCTCGAGGGAGAAGGCGCCCGCGAGCGCGTCGAGGCTCAGGGTGTCGAAGTAGATCCCGTCGTTGGGCCCGATCCACGACGGTGACGCTGATGGGCCAGCGGCAGTTGTCGGAGACCCCGGAGTCCGGCCCGGAGTCCGCCGGCATGTTGCACTGGGCGACCGCGTACGGCTTCGCCTCCAGGCCCTGGGCTTGACTGCACCGATCGAGGCCCCGCTCTGCAGCTCGAAGTACCCGACGACCGCGCCGCCGAGCCGTGCCGTGGCCAGGATCCGCGCGCTCTGCTTGAGCTCGACGTCGAGGAAGGCCGAGGAGGCGAACAGCGCGCCGAGGTCCCCGCGGACGGTGCTGCGGTTGAGGCCGAGCGACAACCGCTCCCCAGGCGCCCCGACCTGCCCGCAGGAGGTGCCGCTCTTCTTCTCGGCCACGCCCAGCGAGTTCGTCAGGAAGCTCGCCCGGTCGCCGGTCGACCCGGGGGCCGAGCCGGTCAGCGTGAGCAGCTGCTCGCTGGGCTGGGTGGCAGCAGGTGCGACGCTCAGCAGGCAGTCGGCGCCCTCGTAGAGCCACTCGGTCGCCACCTCGCTCGTCGCGGTCGGGTCGGTGGCAGTGGGTGCGAACCGGGTGAACGTGACCCGGTCGGCGCTGCCCGTCTCGAGGGCCAGGTACCCAACCGGCGCCGCGGGCCCCGAGGCTGGCGTGAGCGTGCTACCCGATCCGTCGGCGACCGTGCGGGCCACCAGAGCCGCCGGCGCCAGCCCCAGGGCCAGGGCGAGGGTGGCCGTCAGGGCCGTGACGGAGGTCGTGCGGCGGATCCTCATGGACTCTCCGAGTTCGTGGGTGGTGGTTCGGGTGGGTGGGGGTTCGGGCGGGTGCGGCTCAGGCCTGCTCGAGGGCGGCGACCTCGGCGGTCGAGGCGCGCAGCCGCTGGGAGAGGCTGCGCGCGATCGCGAGGCTGAGCTGGGCGGCGGCCTCGGGCGCGCTCGGCCTGCAGCCCGGAGAAGCCCTCGGGGGAGAGCACGAAGCAGATCGTCGGCTCGACGGCCACGATCCGCGTGGAGCGGGGCCGGCCGTCCACGAGCGCGAGCTCGCCGAACGCCGAGCCCGCTGCGACGCTGCTCAGCCGCCGCCGGCCGCGCTGGCCGGGCACCCGGACGTCGGCCATGACCTGGCCGGCGCCGACGAAGTACATCCCGTCGCAGGGATCGCCCTCGTCGAAGACCACGGTCGCCCCCGGCGAACACCCGGGTGGACGTGCGCTGCTCGATCTGCGCCACGACATCCGGGGGAAGGCCGCGCAGCAGGTCCTGGTCGGCGAGGCCGACCAACCCGTCGGGCACCTGCGTGGGCGACACCGTGCGCGGCGCAGCAGCTCGGTCTCGCACCACTCCAGCGCGGTGTCGATGTCGGTGAAGCGCTGCACCTGCGCAGCCGAGGCCCCGCGTGGCCTCGCGCGGTCCGAGCGCCCGCGGCTCCACGAGGGCCACCACCGTGCCCTGCTCGTCGAGCTGGTCGACTGAGCCCGGCCAGGAGCGTGCGCGCCGCCATGTCGAGGCGGGTGACCCGGGCAGGTCCAGGATCCGCCAGCCCGGCGGGCTCCGGGTCGCTGAGGACCGGCCGGACCAGCGGCCTCCATGGTCACGAACCCCTGGTCGCCCACGAGCTCGTGCACGGCGATCCCGACGCCCCGTGCCGTCGAGCAGCTCACGCTGCGCGGGGCCAGTCGGGTGCGCTTGGAGCGCACGGCGGCGCCGCGGTAGCTGCGGCGCAGGCCGCGGCGCTGGAGCGCTCGGCGGGCAGCAGCAGGTGCAGGCCGAGCCGCTCGGAGAGCGCCTCGCACGCCGCCACCCCGCGCACGCTGTTGCCGCGGGCGTCGAGCCGCGGGCTGTGGGCGGCCAGGCCCGAGCTGCCCGGGCAGCACCGCGGCGACCGCCGCCGCTCACGCCGCTCTTGGCCGGCAGGCCGACGCGGTAGAGCCACTCGCCGGCGTAGTCGTACATGCCGCACGTGCTCATCACGGTGAGCACCGGTGCCACGACGTGCCGCGGGACGACGACCTGCTCGCCGGTGACCGGGTTCACGCCCGCGTTGGCCAGCGTCGCGGCCATCACGGCCAGGTCGCGGGCGGTCACGACGATCGAGCACTGCCGGAAGTAGATCTCGACCTGGGCGTCGACGTCCTCGTCGAGCAGGCCGGCCGAGCGCATCAGGTAGGCGATCGCGCGGTTGCGGTCGCCGGTGTCGCGCTCGGAGACGTAGACGTCCTCGTCGACGGCGAGGTCGCGCCCGGCGAAGGCGGACAGGCCGTCGAGGATCCGGTCGAACTGCTCGGCGCGCGTGCTGCCCGGCCACGAGGGTCGCGGTGACGATCGCGCCCGCGTTGACCATCGGGTTGAACGCGCGGCCGCTGACGTCGTCGAGGCTGATCGTGTTGAACGGGTCGCCGGTCGGCTCGGAGCCGACCTTGCGCCAGCACCGCGTCGTGGCCGCTGTCGGCGAGGGCCAGGGCGTACACGAACGGCTTGGAGACCGACTGGATCGTGAACGGCACGAGCGTCGCCGGCCGTGTACACCTGCTCCGTCGAGGGTGGCCAGGCTCAGGCCGAAGGTGGCCGGGTCCGCCTTGGCCAGTTCGGGGATGTAGTCGGCGACGGTGCCCTCGTCGATCCCCGAGACCGAGTCCCAGACCTCGGCCAGGAGTGCGTCGATCGGACCGTCGGTGCGCGCCATTGCTGTCCTTCCCGGTGAGTGAGGGCACCCTCCCAATCCCACGTTTCCGGCGTGTTGCGCCCATGTTCCGATCCGGCACCGACGTCGTCGGTGTGCCGGGCCCCACGCCTGCTCCCGCGCCGACCAGTGCTGCGGGCATGATCTCGCCATGGAGTTCACGTCGGTCGTCACGCTCAACGGCACCACCGCCACCGGGATCCCGGTGCCCGACGACGTCGTCGCCGCGCTCGGGGGCGGCGGCCGGATCAAGGTCGTGGCCACGATCGGGGGCTACTCGTACCGGAACTCGGTGGTCACCTGGGGGGAGGGCCACATGCTCTCGTTCAGCGCCGAGCACCGTGTCGCCACGGGTCTGCGGGCCGGTGACCCGGTGACCCTGGACCTCGCGCTGGACACCGGCGAGCGCACGGTCGAGATCGACGAGGACTTCGCGGCGGCGCTGGCGGCCGAGCCCGCCGCCCGTGCGTTCTTCGACGGTCTGTCGTACTCGCAGAAGAGGTACTTCACCCTCGGCCTGGCCAGCGCGAAGAAGCCGGAGACCCGCGCCGCACGCATCACGCAAGTACGTGGCCATGCTCGCCGAGGGCCGCGCCCGCTGAGGCCACGGGCTCGATCCACGCGACCCCCGGTCGGGGCACACCGGTCGCGGGCACCCGGGGCCGTGGGGCACCCCGCAGCGCTGCCAGCGCCCTCGCGTTGAGTCCGGGAGCGGGGAGGCGCACACTCGGCGATGACCCGTGAGGGTCGCCTTCGGGGACGAGGCGCCCGTGACGTTGCTGCGAGATCGTCGACTGCGTCGGATCCTGGCAGCAGCACTTGT
Organism: uncultured Actinomycetes bacterium; assembly: GCA_963777855.1. Taxonomy (GTDB): domain Bacteria; phylum Actinomycetota; class Actinomycetes; order S36-B12; family CAIYMF01; genus Prado023. Next base: position 171,210 of record CAVZRW010000015.1, read on the forward strand.
GTTCTCCGTGGTCGAGTACGCCGCTTGGACCGTCGTGCTGCTGTATGCCTTCGACCAGGGCGGCGCGGGCCTGGCCGGCTTCGTGGCCGTGGCACAGCTGCTGCCCGCGGCCCTGGTGGCTCCCGCGCTGGCGCCGCTGGCCGAACGACCCTCCCGCAGCGCCGCGCTGGCCGGTGCCTACCTCGGCATCGGCGCACTGCTCGCGGCGATGGCGCTGAGCATGGGCAGGCAGTTCACCGCCACGATCGCCCTGGCCGTCCTTTCCACGATCGTGATGTCGGTGGCCCGGCCGCTGCACTACTCGGCGCTGCCGCAGGTGGCCCCGGATCCCCCGGACCCTGGTCTCGGCGACCGCCGCGTCGGGGCTCGCAGACGGGGTCGGGGTGTTCCTCGGACCGGTCCTGGCCGGCGCAGTCGGTCAGCGGGTCGGACTCGCGGCGGTGCCCACCGTGTGCAGCGTGTCGATGGTCGGGGCGGCAGCCCTCGTGGCGAGCCTGCGACTGCCCACGACGCCGGTGTGCGGTGAGGACCAGCCCGAGGGCATCGGCTCGATCCTGGCCACGCTGCGCCACGTCGGGGGAAACATCCCGGTGATGGCGATGCTCCTGGGCTTCGCGTCGATGTTCGTGGTCGTCAGCGCGCTGGAGATCGTCGGGGTCTCCTACGCCTTCGGGGTCCTCGACCGGGGCCCGGCCGCCGCCGGCGCCCTGGCCGGCGCCGCCGGGCTCGGGGTGTTCCTGGGCATCGCCGTGGCGGCGCGGATCGGGCGACGGCCCGGCCGTGGCCGTCCCGATCTGCCTGGCGCTGACCTGGTCAGGTGCGTGCCTGGTGGCGATCGGCGAGGTGGGCGCGCTGGCCCCCGTGGTCGTCCTGCTGGCCGGCTTCGGCACCGGCCAGGCCTTCACGTCCGTCGCCGGACGGGTCCTGCTGCAGCGCTCCACGAGCGACGCGATGCTCGTGCGGATCTTCTCGGTGCAGGAGGGTGTCACAATGCTCGGCCTGGCCCTGGGGGCAGCCGTGGCTCCGCTGGTCCATCGGCGGTTCGGGCCGGGCGGCGCGTATGTCGCCCTCGGAGTGGGCCTGCTGGTCGTCGCACTGGTCCTCGCGGTGCCCCTGCGCCAGCTGGACCGACGCGCGAACTCCGCGGCCCCCTGAGCCGGCGACGGCCGCGACGCGTGACGGCGCGGCCCCCTGCGCCGGTCACGGCCGCGACAAGCGAAGGCCCCACCCCGGGGTCGGGGTGGGGCCTTCGGGTCAGCGCACGGAGACGTGCACGTGGTCGTAGTGGTTGGCCGTGGCAGAGCCGCGGTCGGACATCGAGCGCCAACCGTCGCCAGCGCGCTGCGTGGTCCAGATGCGCTGCTCCCAGATGAGCTCGGTCACGCCCAGGCGCCCGGCGTTGGCCCGCAGCCAGGCGGCGATCTGGTCCCCGAGGGCGCCTGTCACCATGATGTCCACGGCGTGCCCGGAGCTGTGGTTGCTGCCCGAGTCGGCCCGGTTGCCGCCGTAGTTGGTCACCTGCGGGAACCGATGGCAGACCGCGCGATGGACCTTGATGGCGTTGCTGGTCAGCCCCCGCTCCATGCCCGAGCCGGTCGGGCAGGGGGCCGACGAGATCCCGCCACCGGCCGCAGCGGCCGACCGGGAGGCGGCCGGCTTCTCGCGGGCGAGCAGGCTGGCCTTGACCCAGCGGGCCCGGCCCTCGTGCAGCACCTGCTGCCAGCCGTCGACCCTGTTCTGCGTGATGGTCACCTTCGCGCCCGCGGCGAGCACGTCGACGGAGCGCGAGTCGGCGCTCGGCGCCGAGCGGACGTTCACCGCCATGCGCGCATACCGGGTGCCGGAAGCCTTGGCGGCCGGGAGGCTGGGCTTCTCGGCCTTGGCGGCGGCCGTCGCCTTCACCGGCGCGGGGCCGCGGTCGGCCGAGCGCGAGGCGGCGTTCGCGGCGCCCGTGCGCAGCAGCAGGTCCGCCGGGGTGATGGCCGGCGGTGCGGCGACGGGCCCGGCGGCGACGGGCTCCGGCGCGGCGGAGCCGGAGGTGGGGATCAGGGTGGCGCTGGCGGCCAGTGCCGCGCAGAGGCCGGCGGTGGCGGTGATCCGCATCGCGCGTCGGCCGCGGCCAGGGGCGCCCGCGGGGGTGGGGGCCGTGCTCGGAGTCGGATTCAGGGGGGTCATGTGCTCGTCCAATGCTGGGGGATCGGCGGGGGCCCCGGATCGGGGCTCGGGCGCACGTGGGAGCGGCCCGGCCGTCTGTGCAGATGCTCTGCGTCCCCTGTACCCGGCCATCCGGGGTCCGAAACCCTGCCCACCGCCATCGTCGTCGGGCCCTGGCCGGCGGCGCTGGGCAGGAGGGTCTCCCGCGTTCGGGCTCGGGGGCCCCTGTGCCCGGGGGCGTGCCCACAGATGCCCTGCGTGAGTCGCTCCAGCCGGTCAGGCCCGGCGGCGCCTGCGACCCCGGGTGGCCAGCCGCACGATCCCCCACACCAGGAGGACGAGCAGGACCACCAGCACCGCGAGGATGATCAGCAGCCAGCCGAGCAGGCCGATCCGCAGCGAGGAGTGGTCCGGGGGCAGCGGCTGGGCACCGGTGGCGGCACGCGGCCGACGACACGTCGACGGTGGCCACGAGCCCGGCATGGTCGGTGGGCAGGCAGACCCCGCGCCCGGTGATCGGCTCGGCCAGGCCGGCCTCGGCCAGGATCGCCGAGGACTCCTCGGTGGTGCGCACCTGGTCGGGGGAGGAGCATGCCCACACCTGCGGGGAGGTGGGCCACGGGTTGCCGATGATCCGGGCGTCCACCGCCCGGACCCCGTTGCGCAGGAAGAGGTAGTCCACCCGGTCGGTGAAGCCCGCGTCGTTGCCCATCGCCAGCGCGTCGGGCAGGCGGGTCGGCTCCGGGCCGGCGAGGTCCCCGGCGGTACCCCACGTGAAGTTGGCCGGGTCCTGCGCGTCGGGGCCGGCGTCGGTGAACCCGGCGGCGCGCATCGTCCAGTAGGCGTTGCAGGTGGCGTGGGCGTTGTCGGCCGTCACTGGCTGCGGCTGGGCGGGGCAGGCCGCGCTCGCCTCCGGTTGGCCACCGGGGTTCGGCGCGCCGACCGGTCGCGGGTCGCGGGGGTCGGAGTTGAAGTCCCCCATCACCAGCAGCGGTGCTGTGGTGCTCGACAGGTCCTCGATCAGCTGGCGCGCCTGCTCGGCCGAGGGGACCGGTGATCCTGCATCCCACAGTGACTCCAGGTGCGTGGTGACCACGCGCACCGTGCGGCCATCGACGGCCAGGTCCATCCACGAGTAGCCGCGGTCGATGGTGAACACGACCGGGGCCACGGCGTAGCGGGTGTCGTACTCGCCGGTCCCGACGGCCTGGATGTCGCCCTCGCGGTCGGCACGCACGAGCAGCGCGTCGCCGATGGTGAACCCGCAGTCGGCGGTGTCCGAGCCGAACAGCGGCTGGAAGGTGGTCGGATCGCTGACCTTCGTCAGGAACGGGATGGCCGGGATCTCGTAGCCGGGGTTCAGGGCCCGCGCCCCGTCCTTCTCGGCCACCTGGTACTCCACGCCAGCGTCGGCCGTGGCCTCGATGAACTGCTGGGTGAAGTCGAAGACCGTCTGCGGCGAGCTCCAGGGGTTGGGCCGGCAGGCCCAGGTCGTGGCCTCCTGCAGGCCGATCACGTCCGGCTGCGCCGCCGCCGCCTCTTGGGCCAGCAGGTCCACGCGCTGGTCGAAGTCGGTCTCGGCAACCTGCTCCCACATGAACTGCGCGGCCGCCGGCATGTCGGGGATCAGCTCGAGGGCCACGCCCACGTCGGCGCCCAGGTACAGGTTGCGCGACATCACGCGCAGGGTGCCCGGCGCGTCCTCGGTGGAGGGGGACCCGCCGGCGGCTGTCAGCCCACCCCCGGTGGCAGGCGTGGCCAGCGTGGCGGTGGCTCCGGTGGCGGGCGTGGCCTGTGCGGCGGGGGCTCGGGTGGCGGGTGTGGCGAGGGCGGCGGTCGGCAGGAGGCCGAGCAGCGCCAGACCGAGCGTGGCGACGGGCAGCAGGCGAGGTGTGCGCACGGGGCGGAACGTAGCCGATCGCAGGGGGCCGACGCGGCCCGTCGAGCCCGCCAGCCGGCGGCTCGACGCGAACCTCGCATACGAATCCGTTGTTTGACGCCCCCCCGCCCCGGCCGACAGGCAACCTCGCATACGGATCTGCCGTTCCTCGAGGCCCGGGCGCCCTTCGTCACAGCAGATCGGTATGCGAGGTTCCCGGGGTGGGCGGCCAGCGGAGACCGAAACAGCAGTTCGGTATGCGACGTCCCGGCCCGTCGAGCCCCCAGCCGGCAGGTCGGCGGAACCGGGCGGACGAATCCGCTGTGACGGCCCCGTGCCCCGGCCGGGGGACGCGGGACCGCGGTAGCGTGCGCGGATGAGCCCGAGACCTCGCCAGTGCCGTGGCCGAGTACCGGACGGCGACCCAGGAGTTCCTCGACGTGGCCGGTGCCCTCGGCGCCGACGACCTCGACCGGGTGCCGCCCGAGCCCGACGGGTGGACTCCGCGCATGGTCGTGCACCACGTGGCCGACTCCGAGACCAACTCGTACGTGCGGCTGCGCCGGCTGCTGGCCGAACCGGCGGGCACCACCATCCAGGGCTACGACGAGGCCCAGTGGGCCCGCGCGCTGCACTACGACCGGCCGATCGCGGGCTCGCTGGCCGTCTTCGCCGCCGTGCGGGCCGCGAGTGCCGAGCTGCTCGACCGGCTGGCCCCCGCGGACCTCGACCGCTCGGGCGTGCACACGGAGTCGGGCCCCTACACGCTGGCCGACTGGTTGAGCACCTACATCGCCCACGCCCGCGACCACGCGCAGCAGATCCGCGCCGCGCTGGGGGAGGTGCAGGCCCGCTGCAGGGAGACGCGGGGCGGACGCGGGGCCGTGCGTGGCCCGCTCGCAACGACGAGGGGCGCCCCTCAGTCGTGATCGCGGGCCGGGTTGCGGCCCTCGGGCATCATCAGGATCGAGGCCACCAGGAAGCACGCGGCGCCCAGCGCCGTGCCGGCGTTGGCCCATGTGACGTTCAGCAGCTCGCCGTCCGGGTCGACCCACGCGCCGACCGCGGAGATCCCGAAGAACACCGAGCCCCACAGGTTCAGCGCCGTGATGTGCCAGTCGCGCTTGCCCGGCCGCCACGAGAACCAGCGGTGGCCGGCCTCGGCGAAGGCGATCGCCGAGGAGACCAGGAAGCACACGGAGCCGTAGGCGTCCGGACGCCAGACGTACTGCTCGCGCCGCAGGTCGGGTCAGGCTGGCCAGGGCCGCGAGGGTGGTCACGTTGAAGAAGAGCGTGCCCACCAGCTGGATCCCGGTGGCCCAGAAGCCCATCAGCTGCGGGGCCCAGCCGAACCAGCGCCGGCCGCCGGTGCGCACCACCTGCATGTAGCTCAGGTACGCCGCGGTGGTGAAGAACACCGAGCCGACGAAGAACGTGGCATCCGTGGCCGTCATGCCCACCGCTGACTCGAACCCCGGCAGGGGACCCACGAGGAAGCACGCGGAGCCCACGGCGAAGAGCAGCCCGATCCACCACGTGAGCCCCCGGCTCCCGTCCGTGGCCCGCCGGTGCCGGCGGGCCGCACCACTCGACCTCGGCCCCGTCGGCGTCCCGGTAGGACACCTGGGTCACGAACGGCCGGGGGCCTGAGAGGTGGACCTCGGTCGCGCCCGGCGGCACGGCGACCGGCAGCCGCGCGGTGCTGCCCCGGGTCAATGCCGGAACGACTCGGTGTGGCTCGGGTCGGCCGGCAATCGCGCGGGCAGGCTCTCGAGGAACTCGGTGGCCCGGCGCAGGTCGTCGAGGAACAGGTCGGCCAGGTCGCGGCCGAACCCGTTGCGCACCACCACGCGCAGGCCGGACAGGTCGGTCAGCGGCTCGGGCAGCGAGTACGCCGGCACCTGCCAGCCGCGCTCGCGCAGCTTCGCCGAGACGTCGTAGACCGTGTAGTTGGCCACCTCGGGCTTGAGCCGGAAGAAGAACACCGGCAGCTGCGAGCCGTCGGAGAGCAGCTCGTAGGGCCCGATCTCGGCGACCTTCGCCGCGGCGTACATCGCGGTGTCTCGGCAGGCCTGCTGGATCTCGCGGTAGCCCTCGAAGCCCAGGCGGATGAAGTTGTAGTACTGGGCGATCACCTGGGCGCCGGGCCGGGAGAAGTTCAACGCGAACGTGGGCATGTCCCCGCCGAGGTAGTTCACGTGGAACACCAGGTCGTCGGGCAGGTCCTGCGGGGTGCGCCAGATGACCCAGCCCACGCCGGGGTACACCAGGCCGTACTTGTGGCCGGAGGCGTTGATCGAGCGCACCCGGGGCACCCGGAAGTCCCACTCCAGCTCGGGGTCGATGAACGGGGCGATGAACCCACCGGAGGCGCCGTCGACGTGCATCGGCACGTCCGGGCCCGCCCGAGGCGGCCAGGGCGTCGAGGGCGTCGGAGATCTCCTTGACCGGCTCGTAGGAGCCGTCGAAGGTGGAGCCCAGGATCGCGACCACGCCGATGGTGTTCTCGTCGACGAGCTTCAGGGCCTCCTCGGCCGACAGCTGCAGCCGGCCCTCGGCGATGGGGGCGTAGCGGGGCTCGACGTCCCAGTACCGGCAGAACTTCTCCCACACCACCTGCACGTTGATGCCCATCACCAGGTTCGGCCGGTCGGTGGGCAGTCCGGCGGCCTCGCGGCGCTGCCGCCAGCGCCACTTCAGGGCCAGCCCGCCGAGCATGACCGCCTCGCTGGAGCCGGTGGTGGAGGTGCCGGTGGCCTGCTCGTGGGCCGGGGAGCCCCACAGCTCGGAGAGGATCCGCACGCAGCGACCCTCGATCGCCGCGGTCTGGGGGTACTCGTCCTTGTCGATCATGTTCTTGTCGAGGGTCTCGGCGAACAGCCGGTCGGCCTCCTCGTCCATGAACGTGGTCACGAAGGTGGCGAGGTTCTGCCGGGAGTTGCCGTCGAGCATCAGCTCGTCGTGCAGCAGCCGGTAGACCACACGGGGGTCGAGGCCCTCGGGGGGCAGGGCGTCCTTGGGGATGCCCTGGGTCTCGCCCGGTCGGGCGTAGACGGGGGCGATGGCGAGGCGCTCGATGGCGAGCAGGTCCTGGGAGTGGATGGCCATGGGCCCACGCTAGCTGCGGCCGGCGCTCGTTGGGGGAACGGGAGGCAACCAATTGGTCACAAGTGCGTCGCACGGTCTCACAGGTGCTTGGTCGCCTCGCGCACCGAGAGCCCGGACATGCGCTCCCGGTGTGCGTCGACGAAGGCGCGGACCTCCTCGGGATGGGTCCGGGCCGCGTCGCGCAGCGCCCAGCCGATGCCCTTGCGCATGAAGAAGTCCCGGTCATCCATCGTGGCCAGGCAGACCTGGAACACCAGCGGGAGGTCGACGGCCTCGCCGCGGCCCACCTGGAACACCAGCGCGACGCGCCGGGCCCACAGCTGCGGGTCCGCGGCCCAGGAGGCGACCTCGGCGTCCCAGCGCAGGCGCTGCGAGGCGCGCCCGATCACCGACGACCAGCCGTCGACGGTGTCCCACCAGGGTCGGGTCAGGGCCAGGGCGCGCAGCTCGGCCAGGCTGGCCTGTGGCAGGGCGCGACCGTGCCGGGCGACCAGGTCGATGGCCACGTAGGCGAACTCCCGCTCCGGCTCGGCGACCAGGGCGCGGGCGGCGCGCAGCAGGTCCGCGGCGTCCGGACCCGGGTCGAGGGCGCGCACCCAGGCCCGGGTGGCCTCCCGGCGCACGGGCGCGCTCACGCCGAGGTAGGGCGCCACGTGCTTCATGTACGCCGTCATCGCCGGGGCCCGTGCCGGGTCGGCGACTGCCTCGAGCATCGGACGCACGATCGCAGCAGCCTCGGCCATGACCCGATGCTGCCATGCGTCGCAGGGCCGGCCCTCTGGTGGCAGACTCCCCCCCATCGGCGCGCAGGACCCGGATCGCCACCACGGCGCCCCCGGACTCGCGCAGCCACCCCAGCCCACCCAGACCCCCGCACCCCCACGACGGCACACCAGGCTCAGGAGGCCCCATGCGCTCGGGCATCGACATGTCGCACATCGATGCGTCCACCCGCCCCCAGGACGACCTGTTCGGCCACCTGAACGGCCGCTGGTTGGCCGAGGCCGAGATCCCGGCCGACCGGTCCTCCGACGGGGTCTTCCACAGCCTGCGCGACACCGCGGAGGCCGACGTGCGGGCGATCATCGAGCAGGCGGCCGAGCAGTCGGAGCCCGGCACGCTCGGGGCCAAGGTCGGCGATCTCTACGCCTCCTTCATGGACGAGGAGCGCATCGAGGCCCTGGGCCGCCAGCCCCTGCGCGCGGACCTCGACGCGATCGCGGCGGTCACCGACACCGAGGGGCTCGTGGGGCTGATGGCACGCCTGCAGCTCGAGGGCTCGGTCGGCGGCTTCGTGGCGCCGTACGTGAACACCGACGCGCACGACTCCACCCGCTACATCGTCTACCTGCAGCAGGCCGGCCTGGGCCTGCCCGACGAGTCCTACTACCACCAGGACTCCTTCGCCGAGATCCGCGCGGCCTACGTGGCCCACACCGCACGGATGCTCGCGCTGGTCGGCTGGGTCGAGGCGGGGGATCAGGCCGAGGCGGCCGCGCGGCGGGTCATGACCCTCGAGACCGCCATCGCCGAGCACCACTGGTCGGCGGTCGAGAACCGCGATGCGGTGGCCACCTACAACCGGGTCCCGGTCGGGGACGTGCCGCCGTTCACCGCAGAGCTCGGTGCGCGCGCGTGGCTGCAGGCCCTCGGTGCGCCGGCCGAGCACCTCGACGAGGTCGTGGTCCGCCAGCCGAGCTACCTCGAGGCGGTGCCCGGGCTGCTCGTCGGCCAGCCGCTCGAGGCGTGGCGCGACTGGCTGGCCTGGAGCCTGGTGCGCCGCACGGCCTCGCTGCTGGACGCCGAGATCGTCCAGGCCAACTTCGACTTCTACGGCACCACGCTCTCCGGGGTGCCGACGCTGCGGGAGCGCTGGAAGCGCGGCGTGGGGCTGGTCGAGGGGTCCCTGGGGGAGGCCGTCGGCGAGCTCTACGTGGCCGCGCACTTCCCGCCGGCGGCCAAGGAGCGCATGCTCACCCTCGTCGACAACCTGGTGGCCGCCTACGCCCAGCGACTGGGGGTCCTGGCCTGGATGGGTCCCGAGACGCGGGCGCGGGCCCTGGAGAAGCTGGCCGCGTTCACCCCGAAGATCGGCTACCCCGACCGCTGGCGGGACTACTCGACGCTGGAGATCCGGGCCGACGACCTGGTCGGCAACGTGCGCCGGACGGCCCTGCACGAGGCGCAGCGCGAGTGGGGCAAGCTGGGCGGACCGGTGGACCGTGACGAGTGGTTCATGACCCCCCAGACGGTCAACGCGTACTACAACCCGGGGATGAACGAGATCGTGTTCCCGGCCGCGATCCTGCAGCCGCCCTTCTTCGACCTCGAGGCCGACGACGCGGTCAACTACGGCGGGATCGGGGCGATCATCGGTCACGAGATCGGCCACGGATTCGACGACCAGGGCTCGCGCTACGACGGCGCGGGCAACCTGGTGGACTGGTGGACCGAGCAGGACCGGGCCCGCTTCGACGAGCTGGCCGGTCGGCTGATCGCCCAGTACGACGGCCTGGTCCCACGCGGGCTGCCCGAGGGCAACGGGGTCAACGGCGCCCTGACCGTCGGGGAGAACATCGGCGACCTCGGCGGGATCACCGTGGCCCTCGAGGCCTACCGGATCAGCCTGGGCGGTCAGCCCGCCCCGGTCATCGACGGCCTGACCGGGGAGCAGCGCTTCTTCCTCGGCTGGGCGCAGGCATGGCGCTCGAAGTACCGCCAGGCCGAGGCGATCCGCCTGCTGACCATCGACCCGCACTCGCCGGCGGAGTTCCGGTGCAACATCGTCGGCAACCTCGACGGCTTCCACGAGGCGTTCGACGTCCAGCCCGGCGACGGGATGTGGCGCGACCCGGCCGATCGCGTGGTCATCTGGTAGGCGCCCCGGGGCAACCCGCGGGTCGCGCGCCGTGGGTCAGCGCAGCCGGTGCTCCGACCCACGCAGGACCACGCGGGTCGGCAGCACCACCTGCTCGACCAGGCCCATCGGCTCGGCCATGCGCCGCAGGGCGATCCCCGCGGCCACCGCGCCCATCCGCTGCGGGTCGTGGGCCACGACGCTGATCCCCAGGGCGTCGGCGAGCTCGAAGTCGTCGAAGCCCAGCAGGCCGATCCGCTGGCCGATGTGCCAGGTCGCCTGCAGCACGCCGATCGCCGCCCGGTTGTTGCCCGCGAAGACCGCCGTCGGTGCGGGGTCGGCGCCCAGCAGGGCCTCCGTGGCCGCTGCGGCCGCCGCGATGTCCGGGCCGTCGGTGCGGATCAGCCCCGGGTCCACGGGCAGGCCCGCGGCGAGGAGAGCGTCGCGGTAGCCAGCCAGCCGTTCGCGATGGGTGTACAGCGACTCGGTGCTGCCGACGAACGCGATGCGGCGGTGGCCGGCGGCCAGCAGCGCCTGCACGCCGCTGCGGGCCCCGGTGCGGTTGTCGAACACGACGCTGTCGCTGACGGCGTTGGCCAGCGGCCGGTCGACCGCCACGATAGGCGTGCCGAACTGGCGCTCGCCCTCGAGGTAGCTGTGGTCGTCGGCGATCGGGACCAGCAGCAGGGCCCGGATGCGCCGGTCGAGCATCGCCGAGACCACGGCCTGCTCGTGGCGGGAGAGGTCGTCGGTGGCGGCGATCACCAGCGTCATCCCGTCGTCGGCGAGCACCCGCTCCACGCCCGCGGCCACGAGTGTGTAGAAGGGGTTGCCGAGGTCACCGATGACGAACCCCACTGTGCTGGTCACCCCACCGGTGCGCAGCTCGCGAGCCAGGGCATTGGGCCGGAAGCGCAGCGCGACGGCGGCCTGTCGCACACGGTCACGCGTGACGGGGTCCACGTTCGGCGCTCCGGACAGGGCCCGCGAGACGGTCTTCGTGCTCACCTCGGCCAGGCGCGCGACATCGGCCAGGGTCGCCCGCTCGGTGGGGCCACGCGGGGCATCGAGGTCCTTGTCCGTCGATGTCATGGTTCGACTGTAGCCCCGTGGGGCGCCGTTGTGCAGGCCCCCGTGCCCGGATCAGGCTCGAGCGGCTTCCGTTATCAAGTCGTTACCAACGCCTGTTGACATCGTAGGACATACGCGCTTCGGTGAGGACTTGTTGGCCGAAGGAACGGGAGAGCGCTCCCGCGGGGGGCCTCGTGGGCCTGCGATCCGGGACGTCGGGGAGTACCGTCGCCCCTCATGGGAGTTGAGATGTTCCTGCGACATGCGCGGCGTGGCGTGTTGACTGCGTCACACGCAGTGGTGACGATCCGTGATCATGGTGGTGTCTGACATGAGCGAGTCGTCCCTGCTCGAGATGCGCAGCATCACCAAGGAGTTCCCGGGCGTCAAGGCCCTGTCCGAGGTCTCGCTGACCGTCGGCAACTCGGAGATCCACTCGATCTGCGGCGAGAACGGGGCCGGCAAGTCCACCCTGATGAAGGTGCTCTCCGGGGTCTACCCCTACGGCTCCTACGACGGCGACATCTACTACAAGGGCCAGATCTGCCAGTTCCGCAACATCGGTGAGTCCGAGGCCGTCGGCATCGTGATCATCCACCAGGAGCTCGCGCTGATCCCCGAGCTGTCGATCATGGAGAACATGTTCCTGGGCAACGAGCCCCGGCGGCTCGGCGGGACCGCCATCGACTGGACGACCGCCCGCCGGCGCTGCATCGAGCTCATGGAGCGGGTGGGCCTCGACGAGCGCCCCGACACCCAGATCAAGAACATCGGCGTGGGCAAGCAGCAGCTGGTCGAGATCGCCAAGGCCCTGAGCAAGGACGTCGAGCTGCTGATCCTCGACGAGCCCACCGCGGCGCTCAACGACAAGGACTCCCAGCACCTGCTGGCCCTGATGCAGGGTCTGAAGGACTCCGGCGTGAGTTGCATCATGATCTCGCACAAGCTCAACGAGATCGAGCAGATCTCGGACAAGATCACGATCATCCGCGACGGGAAGACGATCGAGACCCTCGACGCCGAGGGCGCCAACGAGGACCGGATCATCAAGGGCATGGTCGGCCGCGAGATGGACAGCCGGTACCCGACTCGTGAGAAGCACATCGGCGAGGTGTTCTTCGAGGTCCGGGACATCTGGGTCAAGCACCCGATCGCCGACGACCGGTACGTCTGCAAGGGCTCGAGCATCAAGGTCCGCCACGGTGAGGTCGTGGGGATCGCCGGCCTCATGGGCGCCGGGCGCACCGAGCTGGCCATGAGCATCTTCGGCCGCAGCTACGGCATCTGGGAGTCCGGCACGATCATCAAGGACGGCCAGGAGATCGAGCTGCCGCATGTGCGTGACGCCATCAAGCACGGCGTGGCCTACGTCAGCGAGGACCGCAAGACCCTGGGCCTGAACCTGCTCGACGACATCAAGACGGCCACCGTGCAGGCCAAGTGGAGCAAGGTGAGCACCCGCGGCGTCATCGACAAGCACAAGGTGTTCGTCGCCGCCGAGGACTACCGCAAGCGGCTGCGGACCAAGACCCCGTCGGTCAACGAGGGCGTGGACAAGCTCTCCGGCGGCAACCAGCAGAAGGTCGTGCTGAGCAAGTGGATGTTCACCGACTCCGACCTGCTGATCCTCGACGAGCCCACCCGCGGCATCGACGTCGGCGCCAAGTACGAGATCTACGAGGTGATCTTCGAGCTGGCCCGCCAGGGCAAGGGGGTCATCGTGATCTCCTCGGAGCTGCCCGAGGTGCTGGGCATCTCGGACCGCATCTACACCGTGTTCGAGGGCCAGGTCACCGCCGACGTGCCCGTCGAGGAAGCCACCCAGGAATCGCTGATGAAGACCATGACATCCGCTCGAGTGAGGACCACGGCATGAGCAAGATGAAGGAGTTCCGTCAGGGCGTGTTCGGCAATGCCGACGTGCGCCAGTACGGCATGGTCTTCAGCCTGATCGCGATCATCACGCTGTTCTACTTCACCACCGACGGTGTCGTGCTCAGCTCGGTGAACCTGATCAACATCATCTCCCAGTACTCCTACATCCTGATCCTGGCGATCGGCATGGTGATGGTGATCATCGCCGGGCACATCGACCTGTCGGTCGGTTCGGTCGCGGCGTTCACCGGCATCGTGGTCGCCAAGACGATGGCCGACTGGGGGATCGCCTGGCCGCTGGGCATCGTGGTCGGCCTCGTCGTCGGCATCCTCGTGGGCACATGGCAGGGCTTCTGGGTCTCACGGATCATGGTCCCGGCGTTCATCGTGACGCTGGCCGGCATGCTCATCTTCCGCGGGCCTCAACCAGGTCATCGGCCAGTCGAACACCGTGCCGGTCCCCGAGGGCTTCAAGGTGATCGGTCGCGGCTACATCCCGCAGGTCGGCCCGAACCTCATCCTGGCCAACGGCACGAAGATCGTGAACACCCCCACCCTGATCCTCGGCATCGTCGCCGTGCTCGGCATCGTGTGGCTCGAGTTCCGCAAGCGCGCGAAGGCCCGCTCGGTCGGCGACGAGGTCGCGCCGCTGTGGTCCACGATCGTCAAGCTGGTCCTGCTGGGCCTGGTGATCATGTTCTTCGCGTTCAAGTTCGCGACCGGCAACGAGGGCACCGGCTTCCCGGTCTCCGGGCCTGATCCTGCTCGCACTGGTCTTCGTCTACTCGTTCATCATGGGCAACACCACGTTCGGCCGGCACATCTACGCCGTCGGCGGCAACAAGCGCGCCGCCGCCCTGTCGGGCGTGAACGTCCCGCGCGTGAACTTCCTGGTGATGGCCAACATGTCCATGCTCGCGGCGCTCGCCGGCATGATCTACATCGCCCGCGCCGGGGCCTCGGGCCCGCAGGACGGCGTCGGCTGGGAGCTCGACGCGATCGCCGCCGTCTTCGTCGGCGGCGCGGCGGTCACCGGCGGCGTCGGCACCGTCATCGGGTCGATGATCGGTGGCCTGGTCATGGCGTTCCTCAACAACGGCCTGTCGCTGATGGGCGTCGACGCAGTCCTGGGTGTCGGTCATCAAGGGCCTGGTCCTGCTGGCCGCCGTCGCCTTCGACCTGCTCAGCAAGCAGCAGGACCGCCCGCCGCTGTTCCCGTCGCTGGGCCGCAAGAAGCACAAGTCCGCCGAGCCACCGCGGCTCGCCGAGACGGCCGTCCGGCAGCACGCCGCCAGCTAGGCGGTACCGCGCCGATCCGGCGCCACCCACGAGTCTCCACCCCAACCAAAAGGAGAAACATGAGGAAGTCACTGGTCGCCATTGCGGCGGCATGCAGTTCGCATGCTCGTGCTGAGCGGTTGCTCCACCGAGGACAACACGGCGACCGCGACGCACCGCCGCCGCCAGCGCCATCGGCAGCGCCGGCGGTCAGACGACCACGACCTGCGCCCCCGGCGACCGCATCGGCGTCTCGCTGCCCGCGCAGACGTCGGAGAACTGGACTCTGGCCAAGAACCTGTTCGACGAGGGCATGACCGCCGCCGGCTTCACCCCCGACGTGCAGTTCTCCGACGCCGCATCGGCTGCTGCCTCGCAGCAGACGAAGATCGACAACATGCTGACCCAGAACGGCCAAGGTCATCGTCATCGGCGCCGAGGACGGCAAGCAGCTCACCGGTCAGGTCAGCGACCGCCGAGGCCGCAGGCGTGCCGGTCGTCGCCTACGACCGTCCGATCGATGCCAAGGGCACCGACTACTACGTCGCGTTCGACAACTTCAAGGTCGGCCAGCTGCAGGGCACCGCGCTGCTCGAGGGCATGGCAGAAGAACCAGGGCGCCTCGCCCGTGGAACATCGAGCTGTTCGCCGGTGCTGCCACCGACGCCAACGCCCCGGTGTTCTTCAACGGCGCCATGGACATCCTGCAGCCGAAGATCGACGACGGCACCCTGGTCGTGAAGTCCGGCCAGACCTCGTTCGACCAGGTCTCGACGGAGGGCTGGAAGAAGGAGAAGGCCCAGGAGCGCATGGAGAACCTGGTCACCAAGTACTACAGCGATGGCACCCCGCTCGCCGGCGTGCTCTCGCCCGAACGACCAGCTGGCTGAGGGCATCCTCAACGCCACCTCCGCTGCGAAGCTGACCCCGACCGTCACCGGTCAGGACTCCGAGGTTGTCGCGGTGACCCGCGTCGCCAAGGGCGATCAGTACTCGACGATCTACAAGGACACCCGCAAGCTGGTGGCCGAGACCGTCAAGCTCGTCACGGCCGTGTGTGGCGGCGAGGTCTACCCGACCGCTGCTGAGTTCACCACCGACGGTGGCGTCGTGATCCCCTCGGACTACCTCGAGCCGCTGATCGTGACCGCGGACAACGGCGCTGAGGTCTACAAGGACAACGCCGAGCTGCTCAAGGCCTTCCAGGCCGGCCAGTGATCCAGGGGCAACCCTGACAGGACAACGGGTCCTCGTGGCCTGACGCCCTGATCTGCACCACCCACTGGGGTGGGGTCCTCCACACGGAGGGCCCCACCCCAGTACCATTCCCAGCCACCGGCCCCTGGGGAGAGGAACCCGATATGACCGCCGAGAGCATCAGCCAGCCCTCGCGACCGGCCGAGCTGGCCGGGCTCATCGGCTCCTACCGGGCCGCCACCGAGGTGTTCCTGTCCGTCGCCTCCGCACTGCCCGAGGTGGACCTGGACAGGCGGCCGCCCGAGCCCGACGGCTGGACCCCGCGCATGGTGATCCACCATGTGGCCGACTCCGAGACCAACTCCTACGTCCGGTTGCGCCGCCTGCTGGCCGAGCCGGCGGGCACCACGATCCAGGGTTACGACGAGGCCCAGTGGGCCCGGGAGCTGCACTACGACCGCCCCGTGGGCCAGTCGCTCGCGGTGTTCGCAGCGGTCCGTGGCGCCAGCGCCGAGCTCCTCGACCTGATCACGCCGGACGACCTCACCCGCGCCGGTGTCCACAGCGAGTCCGGGCCGTACACGGTGGCTGACTGGCTCGAGACGTACATCGCGCACGCCCAGGACCACGCCGAGCAGATCCTCGCCGCCCTCGGGTGAGCCCGCGCGGGGCCGCACCACCCGCCCGGGTGTGGGGGACTAGGAGCCCACTGCGGAGATCCGGATGGCGAGCTCGGTGGAGGCCGAGGCGCGTCGCGCGTCGCCGAGCGTGTGGATGCCGCGCTCCCTGAGCAGCGGGATCATGCGGACCAGGACCTCGGCGGTGGCCAGGGCGTCGCCGAGGGCGGTGTGCCGGCCGATGACCTCGACGCCGAACCGCGCGCACACCCCGTCGAGACCATGCCGGGCGTCGGGGTCCGGATCGAGGACCGCGGAGAGCAGCATCGTGTCCAGGCTCAGCGGTTCGAGGGTGATCCCCGCCTCGGCGGCCGGTGGTGCGAGGAAGCCGAGGTCGAAGGCCAGATGGTGGCCGACGAGCACCGAGTCGGCGGCGTAGTCGGCGAAGGCCGCGAGGACGGCGGCCCCGTTCGGTGCGTCGGCCACGAGGTCGTCGCTGATGCCGTGGAACCTCGTCGAGGACTCCGGGATGTGCCGCCCGGGGTTCACCAGGGCGTCGAACGTGTCGTCGGCGCGCACGTCGGCCCCGTCCACCCGGACCGCACCGAGGGCGATCAGGCGGTCGCCGGCCTCCGAGTGCAGGCCGGTGGTCTCGCAGTCCAGGACCGTGAACACGATGTGCTCCAGTGGGGTGGCCAGCCACTCCTCCCGCGAGACCGTCGGCCGGCTCGGCCGCGCGAGGTCGACCGAGAGGCCGACGACGGGCCCGGCCGGGTCCTCACCGGGCTCGCCGATGATCAGCACCATCCCGGGCTCGTCCGGACCGGTGATGCGGGCAAGTCGGATGGGCGTCCCGGCGACGACCGCGGAGGGTCGATCGCCCGCCAGCGCGCGCGTCAGCAGGGGGGTCAGGTCCTCGGCGTCGAACACCCCGAAGATGCTGCGACCGGCCGCGATCCCCGAGCGGGACTCCAGCATCCGGCGGGCCGCCGGGTTCACCAGCAGGATCCGGCCGCTGTCGTCGACGACCCCGACGGGAACGTCCAGTCCGGTCAGCACCGCGAACAGGGCGTCCCGCTCGCGGGTGAGCTCCGCATGCGCATTCTCCAGCTGCTCGGTGAGCCGCTCCTCGGCGGTGGCATGCCGCTCGGCCAGGACGTTCACTGCCCGCTCGACCGCGGTGGCGCCGGTGAGGCGGTGCGCCGGGTTCACCGTCGCGATGATCTCGATGTCGGCCGCCTGCCGGGCGTCGTGGCGCTGTTCGGAGCGCCACGTGCTCCAGGCCACCCAGCCGATCCCGGCGACGAGCACGATCAGGCCGAGGGCGAGGACCAGCCCCTGGGTGCCCAGGGAGTCGCCCAGGGCGCTGCGGGAGTCCGGCGGCAGGTCGGCGAGGACCACGGCCACCGTCAGGCCGGGCACCAGCGTCGCGATCGCGATCAGCGCGAGGACCCTCCATCTGGTCACGATCCACCTCCGGTGGGGTCCCACGCCGGGCGGGTCACAGGTCGGTCCTGAAGGTCACGGACGTCACTGACTGCGCCGCGCGCACGGCTCGGAAGGCGTCGCGGAGGGCCATCCGGTCCTGCGCGACGAGGTCGTCGACGACGACCAGGTCCGAGATCGGCCGTCCAGCGGCCACCTGGGCGACCTGCGCCTCCAGGCGCAACCGGGCGAGCGTCCCGAAGCCGTCGGCCAGTCGACCGACGAGCTCCGGGGAGAGCAGGCCGCTGGCAGCCGTGGAGGCCAGCCGCTCCCGTGTGCTGACCGCGGGGAGCGGGCCTCCAGCGCGTACAGCCGTGCCAGCAGCACGATGGGGGCCAGTCCAGTCCGCTTCAGGTCGACCGATCCGTGCGGGAGCCGTCCCAGGGGGTTCAGGGCCGTGCCGAAGGCCGTGGCCGCGACGGCCAGGCCGTGCAGCAGGCGCGGGGACTCGGCACCGGTGAGCAGCACCTGGGTGGCGGGGGTGATGTCGAGGTCCCCGGCGAGTCGGCGCAGGTCCAGGAAGATGTCGGTGTCCAGGACCGCCTCCGGTGTCGGGGCCTCGATCCGGTGGCGGGCCTGCGACACCCAGTCGGCCAGGCCCACCGACCACCGGTCTGCCATGTACCCGCCGTCGCAGGGCCGCATCCCGAACTCCGCAAGCCCGGTGATCACCGCGTCGGCCAGCTCCACCGCATAGCTGCTGCCGGCCGATCGGGCGGTGTCCCAGATGAGCGCGTGGTCCTGGTCGCTGGCGCAGTGCAGCTCGCCCCGGGCGTGCGATCCGAGCGCCACCCATGCGAACCGACCGGGCGGTGGCCCGGCCTGGTGCACGAAGCCGTCGACGAGGTCGCGCGTGCGCAGGTCGGCCACGTGGGCCAGCACGGCGCCCGGGTCGGATCCCTGGGAGCCCGGTCCGGCCGCTGCGGCCAGGGCGGCGGCGATGAGGTCGGTCACGGGTTCGCCCCGTGCTGGGTCGGATGTGCGCGGGGGAGTGGTCCGGTCGGTCATCGATGCCCCTTCGCCGTCCACGCGGGGTGCAGCCGGGCGGTCTCCGGTGTGTGCAGCCGGATCATCATCCGTCCCACCCCCGGATGCAGGCGGTGGCGGGTTGCCCTCGACACGACCACCATGGTCGTCAGGGCCAGGGGCATGGCCCACGCCGCAGGCTGCGCGAGCAGGGCGTCCGGCCAGCCGGTGAGGTCCGGCATCGCGGTCGAGAGCGTGATCGCGCCGACCGCCATCGCGCCGCCCAGGACGAGCCCGGCCGCGGCGCCCACGTCGGTGAGTCGGGGCCACCAGATGCCCAGCAGCAGCAGGGGGCAGAACGTGGCGGCGGCCACGGTGAACGCGAGGGCGACCGCCTGGGCCAGCGGCAGCGAGCTGGCCAGCAGGCTGAGGACCAGGGGGGCCAGGACGGCGGCGACGGCCGCCACCCGGAAGGACCGGATGGGGTCGGGCACCCAGCGGCTCGACGACGTCCTGGGACAGCACGCCGGCCACCGTGACCGTCAGCCCGGTGGCGGTGGCCAGGAAGGCGGCGGCGGCCCCGGCGCAGACCAGGGCGGTCGAGTGCCTGCCCGAGGGCCCCTCCGACCAGGGCCTGGGGCAGGAGCAGCACGACCGCGTCGGTCTGCCCGGTCATCAGCAGCTCGGGGGTGTAGATCCGGCCCAGCATCCCGTAGACCGGGGGCAGCAGGTAGAAGAGCCCCGACCAGTCCGATGACGATCAGGGCGGTCCGCCGGGCCTGGCGCCCGTCCGGGTTGGTGTAGAAGCGGACCAGCACGTGCGGCAGGCCCATCGTGCCCAGGAAGAGCGCGATCATCAGGGCGTAGGTCCGGTACACGGGGTGCGACTCGGGCGCCCTGCAGCGGCTGCGCCATGCCGTGCCCGTCGTCGCCGGCGTGGTCGACGGTGGGGGACCGCGGCTCCGGCGGGGAAGGCGACCGAGGTGCCCGCGTCGACGCTGTGCGGTCCGACGGCCAGGTCCACCCGGCCGGCGACGGGTGACCCGTCGAGGGTCCCGTCGGCGTGGACGACCACCGGCTCTGCCACCGTGATGACGAGCATCCGTCGCCGACCGACACGCTCGTCGCCTCCGGGAAGGTCGGTGCGGAGTCGGCAGCGCGGGGTGCCGCCGTCGAGCCGCCACGCGGCCAGCAGGAACAGCGCCGGGACGGGTGATCGCGACCAGCTTGAGCCAGTACTGGAACCCCTGCACCATGGTGACGCTGCGCATCCCGCCGCCCACGATCACCACCAGGACCGTCAGGGACGACCAGGACCCCACCCAGCCAGACGGGGGTGCCCAGGATCGTCTGCAGGGCGCGACCCGCACCCTGCAGCTGGGGCACGACGTAGAGCCAGCCGATGACCACGACGAGGACGCTGGCAGCCAGCCGGACGGTCGAGGATCGCAGCCGGGCCTCGCAGAAGTCGGGCAGGGTGTAGGCGCCGGAGCGGCGCAGGGGGGCCGACACGAGGGCAGCAGCAGCACGTAGCCCGCGGCGTACCCGACGGGGAACCACACGGCGTCCGCGCCACCGACCATGATCAGGCCGGCGACCCCCAGGAACGACGCGGCCGACAGGTACTCCCCGGAGATGGCGGCGGCGTTCCACCAGGCCGGCACCGAGCGGGCAGGCGACGTAGAAGTCGCCGGTGGTCCGGGCGACCCGCGAGCTGTATCCGGCCAGGGCGACAGTGGCCACGACGGTGGCAGTCATGCCCGCGATGACCGCCGCGCTGCTCACCGGCCCTCCACGAGGTCGGTGAACTGCTGCTCGTTGCGCTCGGCATGGCGGACGTACCACACGCCGACGCCGAGGATGGCGGGGTACACCAGGAAGCCGAGCAGCAGCCACCAGAGCGGCAGCGGACCCACCTGCAGGGCGCGCACACCGGGGACCAGCCCGAACAGCAGCGGGAGCGCGGCGAGGGGCACCACCACGAGCGCCACGGTCGACAGGCCGAGGAGCAGCTGGGTGCGGATCAGCGCCCGCACGTAGACCAGGCCGACCCGCGTCTGCTGGTCGATGTCCTCGACCGCGGAGCGGCGGGTGCGCCGGCGCACGTCGCGCCTCGGCCCGGTGATCGACCTCACGCCGGGGGCGGTGCCGTCGGTCATGGCGGTCCGCCCGCGCTCGGATCGTTCGGCCCGGTCGGCTCCCGGTCGAGGCGGTGACGCTGGACCAGGGCGGCGCGCACCTCGGGGGTGAACCTGCGGCTCACGGGGACGGACTGTCCGGCGCCGAGGTCCACCGACACCCGACCCGCCACGGAGCGCAGCGCCTCGACATACGCCGAGTTGACCAGGAAGCGCCGATGCACGCGCACGAACCCGACGGGCTCCCAGCGCTCCTCGAGGGTCGCCAGCGGGACCCGCACGAGGTGCCCGCCGGAGCGGGTGCAGAGGCGGACGTAGTCGCGTTGGGCCTCGACGTAGACGATGTCGGAGCGCTGGACGTAGCGGGTGACCCCACCGAGCTCGACGGCGATCGTCTCGTCCTGTGGTGGCGTGGGCGTTCCGGGGGCAGCGCCGTCCGCAGCGGGCTCCCCGGAGTCGCCCGTTCCGGAGGTCGGGGAGGGGGCGGGCGCCCCGTCGGGGCCGGTCACGGCGCGCCGGGAGTCGAGCGCGGCGCGCACCCGGGTGAGGGCCAGCGCCAGCCGCTCCGCCCGGATCGGCTTGAGCAGGTAGTCCACCGCGGCCACCTCGAACGCATCCACGGCGTGGTTGTCGTAGGCCGTGACGAACACCACCGGTGGGGGTGCGGCGAATCTCGTGAGGATGCCGGCGAGGGCCAGGCCGTCGATCCCGGGCATCCGGATGTCGAGGAAGACGGCGTCGAACTCCCGGGACTGCAGGGCGGCCAGCGCGTCGGCCGCGCTGCCTGCGGGCGTCACCTGCGCCACACCCTCGGACCTCTCCAGCAGGTAGGCCAGCTCGCCGAGTGCAGGGGGCTCATCGTCCACGGCCAGCACCCGCAGGCCCGGGGGCGCGGTGGGCTCATTCATCGACGGCCACCGCCTCGGCGTACTTGGGGATCCGCATGGTGATCCTCGTCCCAGCGCCGGGAGCGGTCTCGACGACCAGACCCCGGTCGTCGCCGAAGGTGCTGCGCAGGCGCTCGTCGACGTTGGCCAGGCCCACGTGGTCGCCGGGTTCCCCGGACAGGCTGCGGCGGACCACCGCGGGGTCGATCCCGGCGCCGTCGTCCTCCACGCTGATCAGGGCGTCGGCACCGCGGTCCCGTGCGGTGATCGTGATCGTCCCCGGTCCGTCGGTGTTCTCGAAGCCGTGGCGCACCGCGTTCTCCACCAGGGGCTGGATGCACAGGAAGGGGATGCGCACCCCGACGACCTCGGGGTCCACCCGCAGGGCCACCTTCAGCCGGTCGCCGAACCGGGCCTGCTCGAGCAGCAGGT
Organism: uncultured Actinomycetes bacterium; assembly: GCA_963777855.1. GTDB lineage: Bacteria > Actinomycetota > Actinomycetes > S36-B12 > CAIYMF01 > Prado023. Next base: position 193,154 of record CAVZRW010000015.1, read on the forward strand.
ACTGCTCGATGGAGTGCAGCTCCTCGGCCAGGGTCGTGAACCGCCCGTGGGACCGGAAGCTGTAGCGCGTGAAGTCCGCGAAGTCGAGCAGCAGGTCGCGGGCGCGATCGGGGTCGGTGCGCACGAAGGAGGCGATGGCCGTCAGCGAGTTGTAGACGAAGTGCGGGGAGATCTGCGCGCGCAGGACCCGCACCTCGGCCTCCGCCGAGCGCGCGCGGGTCCGGTCCAGCTCGGCGAGGTCCAGCTGGCCGGAGGCGAACACGGCCACCTCCTCGACGGCGCGCACCATAGCCGGCCCGGCCGGCTGCGCCGAGTAGGCCGCGAGGGCCCCGATAAAGCGACTGTCGTCGGAGGTCAGCGGGGCCGCGACCCCGCCTGCGCATGATCTCCGAGACCTCCCTGACCTG
>CAVZRW010000016.1:0-264306 GCA_963777855.1 uncultured Actinomycetes bacterium
AGATCGCTGGCAGCGGCGTCGGCGTTCGGCAGTTGAACGTCACCTTCGACGTCCGGCCGGCGCGCCCGCAGCACGTTCAGTATGGACCCGCCGCCGGTGGTCGTCGCGTGGCCGTCCAGGAACCGGAACACGTCGGCGAAGTAGGCCGCGGACCGTACACCGAGGCAGAGTGCGGGCAGTGCCGGCGTCGAGCGGGCCGAACAGCAGCTCGAGGTCGGGCAGGTCCCAGCACCTGGCGCGCACCTCGGGGTCAGGACGTGGGGGGCCAGCGCGGCGGGCATGTGGACTGCACCTCGAGCGCAGCTCGCCGAGGCGCTGCGGCACCTGGCGTACTGGAATCGGCGAACCCGTGGACGGCCGAGGCCAGCGATCTGCACCCGGCCTGGTGAGCTTCGCCGACGAGCGTGTCACGGCTGAGGGCCATGATCCGCACTGAGCTGGCAGGCGTTGGCCAGCAGCGGCGGCCCGTCGGTCGTGGGCGCGATGCGGTGCACGCGCTGGAGCACCTTGAGCTGGTACGGACCGGGAGTCCAGGGCGAGGTCGTTCGCCGCGGCGAAGGTGTCGATGTTGGACACGCGCAGCTCGAGGTCGGGGTCGTCGTCGACGAGCTGGGCGATGTCGTCGATGCGCGTCAGGTCACCGGCACTGGTCCGGCGCACCGCGGCGGTGACCGCGACCGGGGGAACAGCCGTTGCGCCTGGGCGGCGATGGCGCGCGCGTACGTGGCCCGGCGCGGCCTCCTCCGCTGTCGCCGTCCGTGCCGGGCGGGACGCGCCACGTCGGTGACCACCTGGTCGACTCCTGCGGCGCCGAGCTGGCCAGCTCGCGCGGGCGGAATCGCCGATGCGCCGCGCGAGGGCCGTCACCATCGGCTCGAAGTTTTCGCCACCACGCCCACGTCGACGCGGCGCCGCAGCGAGGCGACCGCAGCAGCGCCGCCGTAGGCGTCGGGCGAGTCCGCGCAGCACGCTCGAGAACCGCGGGCCCAGGCCGCCGGTGGCCACGAACGCGTCGGCCACGGCGTCGAACGCGGCCGCCGGGACCGTGCTGCGCTGCAGCGTGCCCCGCAAGGTCGCGTTGCCCACGAGCAGCGGCCGGTCCAGCGCGGACGCGCGTCGGCCGCCGCCAGTCCGGCGAGGACGACGTCGCGTCGGGCCGCCAGGCTGACCGGGACGAGGTTCTGGGTGAGTGCGCTGTCCAACGTCGAGGCCGCCAGCTCGGGCTCGGTACCGGCGATGCCGGCGGCGACCAGGTCGGTCAGCTGGTCGATCAGCGTCCATTCGTGGGTCTGGGCGAGCAGGTCGTCGGGCAGGCTGCTCGGGAGGCTCTGGGCCAGGAACGCGAAGCACACCGTCGCGTCGAGCTCGCCGCCGAGCTGGCGGCCAGCGCGGGCGGCCAGCACCAGGCGCATCATGTCGTCCTGGGTCAGGCCGGCCAGCTGCGCGACGCGGGTGATGTCGTGCCGGGCCCCGGTCTCCACCAGGGTGGTCAGGTCGGCGACGCCAGCGGCGCGCACCGCTGCCAGCTGCGCCTCGTGCACGCTGGTGCCCCGGTAGGGGTACGGACCCTCCGTGAAGTTGACCCAGGTGATCGGCGTTGGGTCGACCAGCCGCTTGGTGCCGATCGTCGCCCCGCCGGCGTCGACGAACCGGACTCGCAGCGCCAGCGGCGAGAGCGGCTGGCCGCTCGCGGGATCGGTCGGCACGGCGTAGGGCAGGTCGTAGAAGCCGTTGCCGAGGGTCGTTCTGGTCCCGAGGACGACCGGGTCGCCGACCGGGGGATCGGTCGCGAGGCTCGACGGTGACGCCGCCCCGGCCGGCCCAGGCGGTGTCGCGGACACTGCCTCGGACGCGCATGGCGTGCTCGGGCCCGGGCGTGACGGCCCGGATCTGTTGGTTGAGCCGGCGCAGTGTCGCACCGTCGGCGGCGCCGGTCTGCGGCAGCCCGTTGGCGGCCTGGAAGGCGACGACGGCCTTCCGGGTGCTGGGGCCGAAGGTGGCCGCCTTGAGCTCGGCTTCCGTGGCGGGTGGCCGAGGAAGGCCAGCGCCCGCTGCAGCGTCGGCACGTGCTTGTTCGCCATGTTCAGCCGCAGCGCGCGGGGCACCACGCCCAGGGCCGCCGGATCGGGAGCGGCCACCTTCGCCGCGGGGGTCCGCCGACTGGCGGCGACCGAGTTGACCCGCTCGAACGTGGCGGTGTCGACGGTCCCGGTGACCGGCAGGCCGAGCGAGGCCTGCAGCTCGCGCACGGCCGCCTGGGTGGAGGCGCCGGCGGTCCGCGACGAGGTCTCGGCGGGGTCGATGGTCACGTCCAGGCCGCGGATCCGGGCCGCGCGCTGGATCCGCCGCTGCAGCAGGTGCGTCTGCCGCTTCGAGGCCAGCGTCGCCGTGAGCGCGGCGTCGCTTAGCGCGCCGAGCGTCTGGTCGCCGACCAGGCCGTCGACGGTCAGGCCCCGGGCTTGCTGGAATCGCCGTACCTGGTCCGTCGTGGCGGCGCCCAGCGTGCGGGACCCGACCTCCTGCGGGTCCGGGGCGAAGCCTGCCTTGGCCAGCATGTGCTGCACCCGCGAGGTGCGCATCGCGCTCGTGGCCACGTGGTGGTGGGCCGTCTCGGCGACGATGCGCGCCACCGTTGCGTCGTCGGCCTGGCCGGTGGCGGGCAGGCCGACGCGCTGCTGGAACTGCGTCAGCACCGCGGCCGCAGCAGGGGCCGCCGGCGCGCCCGCACCGGGAGCGGAGGGTGCGGAGGATGCTGCCCCGGGTGGCGTGATCGCGGCCAGCGCCGCGGCGGCCGCGACCGTGCGCCGGCGACCGACTGGAAGCTCGACCAGCGCTCGTGCCGTGCCAGTTGTGCCGGACATGGTCCCTCCCTGCTGCGGTCCGATCAGAAGTGCCACTGCGCGCTCACGCCGAAGCGCGGGTTGGTCAGGATGCGCTCGCTCAGGTCGGGCATGAACCCGCCGGAGACCGAGTAGAAGAGGCCCTGGCGGTAGCCGAAGTACGACGCGCCGAGGGTCAGCCCGCCCGGCGTCCACGGGTTGGCCGGTGAGCCGAGCACGGCCGCCGTTCCCGGGCTCGGCGGGGCCGGGTCCTTCAGTGAGATGCCCGGGGTGTAGGTCAGGCCGAACACTCCCGCCTGGCCGGACAGGCCGCTGCGGCTGTGGTAGTCCAGCCCGCCGGTGACGTACGAGGAGTACAGCGGGCCGGCTCCGGAGAACCGGGCGCTGAAGTCGACGCCGGAGCTCGACACCGTGCCGCTGCCGGTGGCGTGCAGCGACGGCAGCCCGAACAGCGTCAGGTCGGCGCTGCCGCGCACGTCGAGTCCGCCGCCTGCGTTGCCGGTGCCGAACGCCCGCGCGTCCAGCCGGAAGCCGGGGATCCCCGCGGTGGCGCGCAGTCGCGCGGACTCCAGCGCAACCTCGCCGGAGGGGGTGACCGCGCCCGTGGCGTCCAGCCGCAGCCGGGCCAGGTCGGCGATCGAGGTGGCGTCGAGGCTGCCCTCGAAGCGCCCGCCGGACAGCGCCGCGCGGGCCCGGAACGTGGCCAGCGCCAGGCTGCCGTAGCCCAGCGCCCCGCCGAGGCGCAGGTCGCCCTCGCCCTGGGTCAGTGCCGGCAGCAACGACCCGGGCAGGCCGCCCAGGCCGATCCGCTCCGGCACCGCGAACCGGAAGTTGCCCTGGCCGCGCAGGCCCAGGTTGAGCCCCGACGGCTCGCCGAGCAGCAGCCCGCCCTCGAGTCGCGCACCCGCCCGGCCCAGGCTGGTGTCGACGGCGGCGAGGCCGGACAGGTCCGCCAGACCGGTCGTGTTCAGGCTCAGCTGCGGCACCTGCAGCAGGAAGCTCGACCGCGCGCTCAGGCCCAGCGCGCCGCGACCGGACACGCTGCGGTCGGCCGAGAACAGGTCGTGGAACTGCAGCTCGCCGGAGACGCCGGTGGGCGCCACGTCAGTGACCAGGGGGGTCACCTTCGGCTTCGGCGGGTCCAGGCCGCTCGGGTCGTTGAGCATGACCGGGGCGTCGTCGCAGTAGCGGTACAGGTTCGCCCCCGCCGCCACCCCCATCGGGTCGGCGGAGATCCACCGGGCCAGCCAGGGGGCGTAGTACCGGGCGCCGTGCGCATTGAACCCGGTCTCCTCGTCGCGCTCCTGGCTGGTGTAGCGATACCGCTTGGCCGGCACGTCGAGGCCGGCGGCGACCGCCTGGTAGGTGGTGGATCCGTAGGGCGAGTACTCCTCGTAGCTGACCACCGCGGCCGTCTCGTCGAGCTCGAGCACGGCGGAGCCGAGGTGGTTGCCGTGCTGGTAGCGCACGACTCGCTGCGGCGACCCGTCGTCGACGTCGTTGCGGGTCTCGACTAGGGCCAGGCGCCGCGACCCGTCGAGCAGGTGCAGCGTGCGTCGCTCGAGCCCGGCATGGGCGCCGGCGAGCCGGCGGTGCACCTCGACCCCGCCGAGGTAGAGCCGGTCCTCGACCACCGAGCCCGCGGCGTCCATGCGCACCTTGCGGGCACGGGCGCCCTCGGCGTCGTAGACATAGCGGACGGACTCGCCCGGGCCGACCTGGCGCGTGCTCGCGCGGAGCTGGTCGTGGCAGTTCCACGTCAGTGCGGGCAGGTGGGCCATGGCGAGCACGCTGCCGTGCGGGTCGTGGTCGAACGTCTCGGTGGTCGCACCGACCGTCGTGCTGACCAGGCGGTTGCCATCCGGCGCGTGGGCGTAGGTCCGGGTCCAGGACAGTGCGCCGGGGCAGGCGTCGAAGTGGCGCATCGCTGCCAGGTTGCCGGCCTCGTCGTACTCGTACTGCTCGCAGTAGCGCGCCATCGCGGCGCCGTCGCCCGGCTGCGGCAGGCGCAGGGCGTGCGCGTCGTCGGCACTGTGCGGGATCCGGCCCTGGCCGACGTGCTCGCGACCGGTCGCCTGGGTCAGCCGGTACAGCGCGTCGTACGTGTAGTCGCTGCCGGCATCCACCACCTGGTTGCGGAAGAACACGGCGGCCTGGGCTGCATCGGCGATGCTCGTGACGTTGCCGGCCGGGTCGTAGGCGTAGCGCAGGTCGGCCACCGTGTCGGCGAACGGCGCCGGTCGCGTGGTCGTCAGCCGCAGCAGCCGATAGGTGGCCGGGTCGTACTCGTAGCTGGTGACCGTGCCGTTGCGATGCTCGAGGCGGACTCGTTGGCCCTTGGCGTCGTGGTCGACGTTCGCCACGCCCGTCGTCGCCTCCGGTGCGCGCACGGTCGCGTCGATGAGTCCCGCGGGGTCGGCCGGCAGCCCCAGCCACACGTCGAGGCGCTCGAGCAGGTTCGCCTCGTTGTACACCGGCTGCGTCACGTCGAACGGACCTGCTCCGTCGGGGTGCGCGGCGATGGCCTGGACCGGCCGGTCGAGCGCGTCGAACCGGGTCGCGGCGGTGAACCGCTCGCCGGGTGGCTGCGCCACGGCCCAGTCGATGGCCCGGTCCACCGTGGTGGCGATCTCGCGGGTGCGACTGGTGACGTTGCCCTTGAAGTCGTAGGCGTCGGTCACGACCCCGGCTGGGTCGAACCGGCGGAACACCCGTCCGCGCAGGTGCCGCGCCCGGTCGTTCGGCTGCCCTTCGCCGTACTCGACGCGCTCGTACGTCAACGGCCCGGCGAGCGTGTCCGGGTCGGAGTGGACCGGGTCCGTGCCGTGCACCGTGCGGGCCACCGGGCGGCGTGCGGCGTCGTAGGCCGTGGTGAACTCGTGGCCACGACTGTCCCAGCTGCCCACGACCTGGCCTGCGACGTCGCTGAGGGTCCAACGGGTGCCTGCGTCCGCGCTGGACCGGCGCAGCGGCGTGCCGAGCATGTCGAAGTCGGCGGTGTGCACGGTGCGGCCCAGCGGGTCCACGACACCGCGGGTGTTCCCCTCGGCGTCGAGCACCAGTCGGGTGTCGAGCAGCCCCGTGCCGGTGTCCGCCCGGGTGAGGAAGCTGCGGCCGAGGGCGTCCAGGACGCGGGTCATGGGCGTGTCCGCGTGGGCGCTCGCCTTGGCAGCGGCCTCGCCGGGGTGGGCCTGCAGCCAGGTCTGCCAGCCCGGCTGGGTGGCGAGGAAGGCTGCCACGAGCGGCCCCACGTCGCTGTCCGTTCGCGGGTCGGTGGCCACCGTGTCGTTGCCGTCGTACTCTGCTGCTGCCACGGGGTGAGCACGGTCTTGCCGTAGCTGCCGTCCGGGTTCACCACCGCCACGACGCGGCCGGGGGGGTCATAGAACATGGTGCTGCTCGGCCCGGCACGCACGTCGGACTCGAAGCGGTGGGTGCCGGTGAAGAACGGCTCGAACTCTGCACCGGCTTGCCCTTGTTGTTGAGCACGGTCCAGCCGCTGGCAGTCCACCGGGGCCCACCCCGGGGCTCGGCCTGCACCCTGCGCTGGAGCTCGCGGCCGAAGCCGTCGCTGTAGGCGGGCGACCTGCTGGATCCGCGTCGTCGCGGCGTCGGCGGCGTGCGTCTCGCGCGCCAGCGTGGCCACGACGACGGGGGTCCCGGCCCGGGCGAACGCGGTCACGTCGGACACCAGCCGGGTGCCCGCCCTGCCCAGCAGCGGTGCCGGGTCCGCCAACGGGTCGGCCAGGTGGGCCTGCACCGCGTCGGGGGTCAGGTCGGTGTCGAAGCCCTCAAGCACGTCGCCCTCTCCGACGGCGCCCACCCTGGCGACGGCGGTCACCATGCCCAGCAGGTCGAACGCGGCGTCGGTGCGGGTGCCGTTGGCATCGGTGACCGCACGGGGTGCGAGCACGCGGTAGTCGATCGTAGCGGTGGTCTGGTTGCCCACCGGGTCGGTGCTGCGCACCGCGATCAGGTCGAGCGGGTCGTACTCGACCCTGGTCTGGCCGCCGAACGGGCTGTCGAAGCGGATGGGCCGGAAGAAGTGCCGCGCGGCGGTGTCGAAGTCGCCGTAGGAGACGCGCCCCGACGGCACCCACCAGCTGCCGTCGCCGTCGAGATCCACGTACCCGCAGGCGGGCAGCAGCGGGGTGACGTCGCGTGGGAAGGCCCGCTGCAGCAGGCCGGGCGTGAACGCCTGGCGGTACGACTCGTGGACCAGTGCGCGGGCCGGCAGCCGGCCCCAGTCGGCCGGGCCGGTGAGGTCGTCGCGCAGGTAGCGGACGCGCTCCATCTCGACGGGGCGGCGCGCCGGGCCGGCGGGCGGCTCGTCCTCGTAGGCGAGGATCGGCGCGGCGTCCAGGGCCGCGCTGAGGCTCTCGAGCGTGAGCGGCTCCGCCATGCCGGTCACGTCGTAGGTGACCGACATGTGCAGCGCGGGCAGGCGATGGTCGTCCACGCCGTCCACGGCGTCCGTGAACGTGCTGTCGGTGCAGGTGGCCCGCAGCATGGCCTGCTCCGCCTGGGCGGCAGCGGGCAGGCCCGGGTCCGCTGCGCGGCGGCCGTACGCGATCGTGGCCGAACGGGTCACCTGGCCGAAGTCGTTGACGGCCAGGGTGAGCGCGTGGCTGGCTCGCGCGTCGCCGGGATCGCGCTCGCAGTGCAGCTGCAGCGACTCACGCGGATGGGTCAGGAAGACGGCGTGCTGGTTCGTCCCGCGCGGTTGGAGTAGGCGCACCGATGCGTTGGCCTCGGAGACCAGGTACGGGATCGGCTCGCTGGCGGTCCCGTCCAGGCCGTAGACCTCCTGCCGCAGCATGGTGCCGCGCAGCGCCCGGCAGGCCTCGCGCTCTTCCGCCTGGGTGAGTCCCGCGGGCAGCACCGTGTCGGGGAGCAGGCCGCCGACGTCGAAGTACTCGTCGGCGTACAGGGCCGAGATCCGATCGCGGCCGAGATGGGCGCCGGTGTGGAACCAGGTGCGGGTCAGCACGGGCGGCACGTGGAAGGCGGGGTCCTGGTTCGCACCGTCCGGTCGCTGGTCGAAGACCTCGCTGTCGCGCTGGTCGACCCGGCCGAATCCGCGGAACTCGCGCTCCACGCCGTCGAACCAGCCGTGGTGGTAGGTGTAGCTGGTCGTCAGCACGTTGCCGGACACGAGGTCGCGCGTCTCCACCGAGGCCACCACCTGCACGGGGAACGGCAGCCGCGTGATCCAGGGCCTGCCCGCCCGGGCGTCGCGCAGGGAGTGCTCGGTGGACGACTCGTAGCGGATGACGGTCTGGGCGCCGAGGTTGTTCGTCACCTCGGTCAACAGGTGCGGCTTGCCCTGGGCCATCAGCTCGACGAAGTGCACGGGCGGGTCGGCAGCCGGGGCGGGCGAGGACCACACGAGGCAGGTGGTGCCGGTGCCGAGCAGGTCGACCGCCTCGACGGTGGCGAGCGCGTCCATGCGCGGCAGTGCGGTGATCTCGATGGCCTGCGACCAGGCGTTGCCGCTCCGGTTGAGGTACGCGCGGGCCCCGTCGGGGCCCAGGTAGACCAGGTCCGTGGGCCCGCTGCCGTCGATGTCGGCCAGCCGGATCCGACGAGCGTCGAAGGAGTCCGGGGCGTCCATGGTCGGGGCCCCGGCCATCACGACCGCGGCTCCGAACCGCCCGTAGCCGAGGCTGGGCCAGTACCGGACCTCGCCGTTGCGGATCCGCACGAGGTCGGACAGGCCGTCACCGGACATGTCGGCCAGGAACAGGGTGTCGGTGCCGTCGGCGAACACGACGGCGGGCTCGCTGCGCTGGTCCATCGGACGGTCGAACCCGGCCTCGCCCAGTGAGTGGTGCCAGGTCAGGGTGTCGCCGCGCAGGACGAGGACATCGGCCAGGCCGTCGCCGGTGAGGTCGACGAGGCGTTGGTTGGGGTCGTCCCAGCGCAGGTTCGGCCAGGAGCTGAACGAGCGGTGCGGCGCCCAGTCAGCGGCGTCGGTGCGCTCGTAGAAGCCGGGGGCAGCGGTGTCGACGAGGTCCAGGGACCCGTCGCCCGCGAGGTCCAGCAGCCGGCCCGTGGAGGCCGGCGCCGAGGCCTGCAGCTCGGCGACGGCCAGCCGCCCCCGGCCGAGGCCCCGCTCGTACCACCAGGTGTCCGACCGTGAGCGCAGGGCGCCGGGGATTCCGTCGCCGTCGAGGTCGACCCATTGGGCGGGGCCGAGCACGCTGGTCGTCTCGACCGCCCGGGCGGCCGTCCCGATCACGGCCGGGGTGTAGCGCAGGTCCAGCGCCGGCATCGACGCGCAGCGGTAGTGATCGTCGACGCGACGGTGACCGCTTGCCTGGACCGACGTGAGCAGCGAGTAGCCCGAGTCGTGGGCGTACTCCAGCGCCACGTCGCGCACCAGCGTCGGCGTCGGGCCGAGCTCGTCGAAGGTGTGGAACATGAGGACCCGTTCGCAGCGGCGGTACGTGCGCACCTCGAAGCCGGCCCGGTAGCTGGAGAAGGGATCGGGTCGCACCGGCCACGGGCTGCCGGGGGTCAGCCGGACGTAGCGGTGCCCGTCGTTCGCCGGATCGGCGACCAGGCGCCCCTGGCCGTAGTCCAGCGCGATCTCGAACAGCCACGCGGAGTCCCAGTCGTCGGCGTGGTCGGGGTCCAGTCGCGAGTGGACGTTCCCGTAGCGGATATGGGTCAGGTAGCGCTGGGACCGCGCGCGGCCCTGCTCGTAGGCCAGCCCCGGGTCGACGCCGACGCCGTCCTCAGCCGTGTACTCGTAGACCATCGCGTTGCCGAGGCTGTCGTGGCTGGCGCTGATCAGCCAGCTGAAGATGCGCGTCGGGTCGGCGGGGTCGCGGATCCGTGCCGCGTCGGTGCGGCCGTACTCGGTGGTGACGTTCTGGGCCGAGATCGAGCGCCAGAAGGTGTCGGCCGGGTCGGTCCGGTTCGACCACCGCTCGATCCGTGCGAACAGCCCCTCGGTCCGTGGCCGGAACCGCGTGATCCGGTAGCCGTCGCGGTCAGGCACGCTCCCCACCGCGGGGACCAGGTCCTCGGCGCCGGACAGCACGAACACGTCCGTGTCGCCGTAGCGCGGCAGGCCCTGGTCGGTCTTGCGGGTGACGGCGGGCTGGTCCAGGCTCCAGCCTAGCCCGAACGGCCCGTCGCCCGACGCGGAGTCGTACGTCAGGCTCAGGTCCGGGCCGAATCCGGAGCGGCCCGAGGTGGCGCCCAGCGGGATGCTGAACGAGGCCGTGCCCGTGAGCGGGTTGACGGTGGCCTTCTCGCCCATCCCCCGGATGGCGCCCCCGCCCTTAGGCAGCTGGATCGCCGGTGGGGTGGACCAACTCGGTGCCTGCCCACTGGCGCGCCCTGTCTCCCGCCCGGGATCTGGCCCGGGGTCCCGCCCCGCAACAGGAGCCGGCATCCCTGCCTCCTCAGCACGTGGGAGCCCAGCGTCAGTGCGTACCACCTTCCTCCGCTCCCCGCAGGCAGTCAAGGGCGGCCTCCCGTTCCCGCGTGGCAGACCAAGGCAGGGCCGGCCCTGTCGCGCGTCGCACGACTGGTCCAGCTCGGGGCGGGCGGGCGGCCACCCCGCGGACGTGGTCGACACCTCTGGTCCTGGTGCCTCCGGGGTCGTACTGTCCAGCCGATCCCGAGGAGGACTGCTGAAGCGCCCGGTGACCTACTCGATGGGCGTCAGGGATTGAGCGGTATCTCGCACCGTTGTCTCCTCCGATGCAGGACCTAATCCGTGGCGGCATGATCCAAAGGCGGTTCCCGAGGTCGCTCGAGGACGGCTACCCCCTCCCCGAGCCGCGCTGGCCCGACGCTGATTCGATGCGGATCGCCATCGAGCCGCCTCGGCCTTTGTCGCGGCACGCAGTGCCTACCGAGCGGTCGAGAAGCTCCCAGCGGAACGCTGTCGACCGGTGGGATCGCGGTACATGCCCTGGAAGCGGATGCGCCCGGCGGCCTGCCGCTGGATCACCCACCCCATCGGGACCCCTCGGAATGTCGGCAGAATGTTGGCAGGACGCGCCGAACTGCTGCGTATTCCTGCGGACGGTCGCGAACGTCTAACCGGGCCCTGACCTGCGACGATGATGTCATTCCCACACGGGGGAGAGGCCGCAGCCGCGCAAGTGAATCTCTCATAACCCAGAGGTCGCAGGTTCAAATCCTGCCCCCGCTACCAGTGTCGTAGCAGGTCAGAGGCCAGTTCCCGGGAGACCGGGGACTGGCCTCCTGCGTGGATGTTGGCAGAATGCTGCCAACATCTGCCCAACGACGGACCGGTGGACGACGGGCGACCTCTGGGTGGGGTGCCGACACGTAACGGGGGCGTGGCCGCGCTGTGGAGCTGGGGATGGGTCAAACAGCCGCGCGAGCTGCCCGCGGCGGGGCGGGCATCGGTTGGGGTGGTCGTTACCCGCTGGGGGTTGAAGGCGGCGAACATCTTGGCGACCGATCTCTCAACGGGCCGCGGGCAGCTGACTGCCGTGGCCCATACCGGCCCAGAAGGATGCGCATCGAACCTGAAGGCGCTTCACTCAGAGGCCAGCGGGCCCACTGCTGCTGCGCGGCGGTCCCTGGGAGCGCAGTGACACCGGCTGATGAACCGCCGCCGAAGCGGGCGCGGCCAGCGGCTGGTCTGCACCGCCCACCAGCTGGGCGTGGCCTCCGGACTGGGTCGCCGTGTCCGCGGGTGCGGCGGACCTGGCCTCTCGGGTCTCGATCGCGCTGGCCGGTGCGACCGGGCTGCTCGCACTCAGCGTGGTCGTGGTCCTGGTCGTTCTCGCCCGGGCCACCGGCAGGCCAATGGCCCTTCACCCGCGCCCCTGGGGGGAGTAGGTCTAGATATGGAGAGCGAAGGAGGCTGTGGGATGGACGTCCGCAGGATGTTGTGGTGGCCGTTCTTCGGGAAGCCGAGTGGGCCGCTCGGGGAGTTGGGTGCGCGGCTGATGCCATCTATCAACGGGGACACCTACCGGCAGGTGGCTGACGAGCTGGGGCTGCAGGGCGACGACGACGTGCTCGACGTGGGCTGTGGTGCGGCGGTCCTGCTCGCCGACCACGCCGCCAAGGTTCGCTATGTCGCGGGGCTGGATGCGTCTGGGATCCAGCTGGGGAAGGCTCGCTCCCGGCTCGCGGACCGGCTGGCGGCCGGGTCGGCGGAGCTGGTCAAGGGCGATATGGGTTCGCTGCCATGGGAGGACGGCCGGTTCAGTGCTGTGGCCGCGGTCAACGTGCTGAAGTTCGCCCCGGATCCCCCGGGGGCGTTGCAGGAGATGGCTCGCGTGCTGCGCGGGGGTGGGCGGATCGTGATCACGATCGATGACTTCTCCAAGCAGTCGTGGGGCGGTACGGAACGCTCGGGTGAGGCGGACGCGTTCGGCCAGTGGCAGTGGACCGACACCGACATCCGGCACCTGCTGGAGGACGCGGGCTTCAGCGACGTCCGTGGCAGCGCGCTGCCCAGCAAGCTGGGTCTGTTCCTGGTCCGCGGAACCAAGCATTAGTCGTGGCAGGGAGTGTGGCAGCGATGATCCTGGTATGTGGTGCGACAGGTGACTTGGGCGGCCGGATCGTTCGGTTGCTGTTGGGCAGTGGGCAGCGCGTCCGGTCGCTGGTGCGTCCGGGATCGGACGCCGCGGCGTTGCTGGAGGCAGGGGCCGAGGTGGTCCGGGGAGACCTGCGGGAGCCCGCGACCCTGGAACCGGCGGTGTCCGGGGTCGACACGGTCATCACCACCGCAAATGCGAACCGCGCCGCGGTGGACGTCGCCGGCAACCGGAACCTGATCGACGCCGCGCAGCAGGCAGGGGTGCGCCGCTTCGTGTACGTGTCCGCGGCATACATGGGCGAGGAGTTCGCCCGGACCGGCCCGTTGATGGCGGGCAAGTGGCAGACCGAGAAGGTCCTGCGGGCGTCCTCGCTGCCCTTCGTGATCGTGCGCCCCGACATGTTCCAGGAGTCGTGGCTGGGCCCGCCGCTCTTCAACCCCCAGAAGGCGACTGCCATGGTCACCGGGCGCGGCGAGACGCCGCACCGCTATGTGGCGATCGATGACGTCGCCGCCCTGTGCGCCCATCTGGCCGGCACGCCCGACCCACCCGATGTGGTCGAGTTCGGCGGGCCCGAGGCACTGACTCCGATGCAGGTCGTGGCGGCCTACGAGGCGGCCACGGGCAAGACGTTCAAGGTCCGCCACGTGCCCCGCGCGATGCTGTCGGTCGGGCATCTGCTGATGTCGCGGGTGCAACCGGACATCGCCACGGGGTTTGGCATGGAGTTGTTCTTCGACGGCCATCCCTCGGCGTGGGACGACGCGGCGCTGCGTGACGCGGGCATCGACCCGCGGCCCGCCAGCCAGTTCATCACCCGCACCGCTGAGGCGCTGGTCTGACCAGAGCCGCGCGCGAGTCCGTCCCGGCCGCGCGGTACACGTCGGCCACGGGCCGGGGCGGCTACGCGGCCTCGGCCTCCCGGATGAACTCGGTGATCGCGGCCGTGCCCACCTCGGGCTGCTCCACCAGCACGAAGTGCCCGGCACCGGGGATCGCCAGAACGCGGGCGCCAGGGATGGCCCGCTCGGCCTTCTCGGCCTCGACGTCGGCCTCGGGATCCTCCGCGCCGTAGATGGCCAGGGTGGGCGCCTGGATCTGGGCCAACATCTCGACCGGGCTACCCGGGGAAGCCGAACACGGCGCGCAGCATCGGCACCGCCTCGGGCACGAACTGCTCGGCGAACCGCTGCCGCCAGTACGCGCGGTCCGCCGCCCGGGTCGGATCGGCCGCGAAGGTCGACCCGAACATCGTCCGCATGGTCAAACCTGCGACCTGCTGCCGAACCGCGGTGCCGACCGGGCCCAGGGGGTTCGTGAGGCGGATCAGCCCCACGGACAGGTTGAACGGCAGCATCTCCACGCGGGTCAGCGGCCGCACCGTCACGCCGATCATGGTCAACGACCGGACCCGATCCGGGTGACGCGCAGCGACCCGCATCCCGACCATCGCGCCGATCGACACCCCGACCCAGTGGAACGGGTCGACCTCCAACTGGTCCAGCAGCGCGACCGCATCCTCGTACAGACCCTCGACCCCCATCCGCTGCGGATCGGGTTGCGGCATCCCGAACCCGCTGTCGCCCTGCCCCCGGTGGTCATAGCGGATGCACCGGTGATCACCGCGCAGCGCGGCCACTGGCGGGTCGAACAACTCCCGGTTCGTGAATAGGGCCGGGGAGAACACCACCGTCTCGGATCCTGCGCCGACCTCCTCAACCGTCAACTCAGCGCCGTTCACCGACGCCGTCCACACCCGCGCCTCGGATCCACCTTCCTGACCGTCATCGGACCCACCTCCCACATCCGAGACTGGCTCGATCCCCACCGGCTCGGTAGAGCCGATCGGCCCGCCGGGGATGCCCGTCACCTCAGAGCGAGTGCACGGCTGACCCAGTAGCACGCTTGTTCAGTGGGAGGTGATGCTCTCGTTCAACCGGAGGCTGCGGCCCCCAGCCGGCAGCACCGTGGAGTGCCTGTCTGGGCCACAACCGGACCCCTTTCGGTCCAGTCGTACCCGGTCCCACTTCGCCACGTACCGTCCCGGTCTGAGGCGGCTGCCCCACACCGCCGCGAACAGCGCGCCTCGCAACGGCGGCGGTGCGGGGCCGTTGCGAGGGTCTTGTCGCTCGGCAGCATCGTCGGCGGCAGGACCCCCAACAACCGAGCATGGGTCGAGGGGATCCGAACCCTGACCCGCCAGTATCAAGGTCCAGGTTGCACTGCCGCCCGCCCAGATCGGGCTGGTTCCCCGCGGGATGTCGCGGCGGGGGTCGGCTACCGGAGCAGGCGCACTCGGATGGGTAGGTCGAGGGCGGCCCATGCGCGGTCGGCAGTCAGCACCTCGGGCGGGTTGCTTCGGACTGTCAGGGCCAAGCAGCATCGATCGCCCAGCGACAGCCGTGTGCCGCCGTCGAGCGATCGCATCGCGCCGGCGAGCTCGGCGTCGGCTTCGGTGACGGGTTCGATGACCACGCCGGCGGCGGTGAGAAGCCCCCGAACACGGCTGACGTCGACCTTTGCGTCGACCAGCTTGCCGATCACCTCGGCGAGGTTCGCCGCTCCCAGGCGCGCGGACCCAAGCGCGTCAGCGACGACCGACGCGCCTGGTTCGTCGTGTACGAGGGCCAGCACCGCCGACGCGTCGAGGACGGTCATTCGCCGACTTCGGCTGCGCGGCGACGCTCGCTGAGCAACTCGTCGACCAGCGACCGCGTCCTGGGCACCTGCGCGGTCAGGCCGCGGAGCTCGGAGGCTGCGTCCTGCGGCCGTTCCAGCACGAGGCTGTGGCCGACCAGGCTCAGGTGCAACTGGTCTCCGGGGGCGAGTCCCAAGGCGCGCCGAACCTCTGCCGGGATGACCAGTCGCCCTTGCTGGCCCAGTACCAATGTGGCATTCATGAGGCAAGGATGCCACGGATGGTCAATTCGTGCCATAGCTACTGGCCACGGCCCACCCGCGAACCGCGTCATAGCGCCGCGAGATCCCGCAAGTTCGACTATCGACTGGCAGCGCTCAGTAGGACGCTTGCTCAGCGGGACGATGACGCACTCGTTCGACTCGATGTCGCGGTAGGCATAGCCCATCGAGCGGGCTCACCACAGAACCCCGAAAGCGGGACCTTCTGCACTGTCCGTGGGGAACGGATTCCTGTGAGGCTGGAGGGAGGAGGTGGTCGGGATGACGCGCGCGCTGGAAGCCTTGCTCATCAGTCTGCCGCTGCTGGTGTGCGGCGTGGTTGTACTGGTCAGGCGCCGACGGGGCGAGCGCATGACAGGCATGTATCTGCTGGGGCTGCTGGGGATGGTCGGGATGGCGGGCTTCTGGTGGTACTACGCCGGCGTACCGGACGGCGGTCCCGAGGCGGCGTGGCTCGTGGGACTGGTCGCAGCCCTGGTCGCGGTCGTCGTGGCCGCATCGCCGCGGTGGGGCGCGCGGACCGTGTTGGCCAGCGCTGTCGTCGCACCGTTCGCCTTCCTGGCCTTCACCGCGTCTCTGTACGCCTTCGGCGAGGGGGCCATCGACGAGTTCGGGGAGCAGTACCCGTTCCTGGTGATGGCGGCGCTCAGCCTCCTGGCCTCGGGGATCTACGTGGTCCCGGCGCTGGTCATCTGGGTGCTCCTGCGGGAGGGCAACAAGCCAGCCGTGACCGCCGCGCCCGGGTGGTACCCGGATCCCGGCGATGCCGGGCGACGTCGGTTCTGGGACGGCACGGCGTGGACCGACCAGGCGGCGCCCGCCGAGGAGGCGCCCCACCGCACGGCGTGAGCCAACGGGAGTTGCACACCCTCTGGTACGAAGCGTCCCCTGAAGCGGCAGGCAGCCAGGTCCTGGGCACATGAGGCGTTCATCTCGGGAACGTGGCCTCAGGGGGAGGGCGCTGCTCGGTGTCACTGAGCAATCTCGGTTACGGCATCGGCGAGTACCTGGTCGTCGACCGGACGTTCGGCGTCGGCGGCGGCGTCCAGGGCTTCCCGGGGTACCGGGAGGTCCCGGGCGTACAGGCCCAGCAGGGCGCGTCGGGCGAACTCGTCGTGCAGCGGGATCTCGACGGCAAGGTCCACCAGCCCCGGGCGCTGGCTCCCCTGTGTCACCTGCTGCCGGTCAAGAAGGAGCCGCGCCTCTACATCCGGCGAACGCCTGCCTGAAGTCCAGCGCCATCGACCTGCCACCCCACCCCACCCGTGAGCCGGATGGTCTACGCGGCTCGCGACGTGCGCCCGTTTCCCGCAGCCCAGATTCGGAGGTCGGACAACCGCATCGCTGCCTCTCCGAGTTCCCCACGCGCGGACCAGTGGACCTGCTCCCAGCCGGGGTCGGTGGTGTGCGGGCTACCTGGGCGTGGTGCCAGTCCGCCACGCAGGAGGGATGCGCCCCTTCGGCCGGCCGAAGAGCACGACGGGCAGCCACAGTACGAAGAACACTCCGCTGATCCCGATGAACACCCACGAGACAGTCTCGTTGAACGGTGAGAACAGCGCTGCGATAGACGCGGTGCCAAGCATCGGGCTGCTCAACGGAAGACCCCAGGCGAGGTGCCGCCACGTCGACGGTTTGAACGGCCACCCCGGAGGGGGCTCATCGGGACTCACGTTCGAGGTGCCGTTCCACCACCGAGGAAGTTGAGTGGCCATGAGCACGCACGCGACCAGCAGCAGCGCGGCCGCCGCGAGCCGTAGCGGACCTGCCTCAGTCAAACCATCCTCCTACCCACCCGCCGACATTCTCCCCGATCCAGCTGCCCACGCCACCGCCGAGGACCGCGCCACCGCCGATGAGGACCGGGCACGTCGCCGCGCCGAGCCCGAACGTGGTGCCGGCCAGCGCCCCGCAGGCGGCTCCACCGAGGGCAGCACCTGCGGCACCGCCGGCGTAGCCCCCAGCGAGCGCACCGACACCCGCTCCGACCGCCCTGAGGGACAGGTCGGGTTTGGACACATGGCGGCCTCGGGACCTTGGCCACTACCGCGTGTCATGCGGCGCGGTGTGCGATGAAGTGCTGTTCACACACCGTTCGTGAGGGAGCCACGACATGGGCGTGCTGGGACTGGTGGGGCTGTGGCCGGTGGTCACGCCCGCGTTCGGTGGTGAGGATCCGATCCTGGGCCGGGACTGGCATCACCAGGTGATCACCTGGCGGGCCGCCCGTGCAGCAGGGTGGACCACCTCCGGGCTGCGGCCGAGGAAGACGAGAATTCGGCAGGTGCGTCGTTGGCGTGGCACGCCGACTACGTGGACAGCTACTTGTACAACCCCTTGTGGTGGGCGGGCGGTGGCCTGGATCGGTTCAAGGTCGCGCTGTTCCACCACGACGAGCTGGTGAAGCTGCACTTCGACGACCTGAACTCCACCCGCCAGATCCTGCTCGCCTGGGATCGCTACCTGGCGGGCACGGTGGCCGGCATCCTGTGGGCTGCGGGCCGCGACGACGTGCCGGCGGCCCGCAACATCACCGGTGCGGGGCTGCACGCGCTGCAGGACTTCTACTCGCACTCGAACTGGATGGACGCCCCGGAACGACGCGGGCAGACCTGGTGGACGGCGCGGGGCAGCGGGCCGACGGACCCCCGCCCGGCCCTGCACCTGTACACCGGCTGCTACGAGACCGCCGAGCAGCTGGCGTTCAAGCCGCACGGCAAGATCGCGTTGGACTGTGCGGCGATGCGCAACCTGCTGCCCGCTCAGCTGATGGACATCCTGGCCAGCCCGGGCTCTCCCCTGTCCAACACGTCGGTGATGCGCCGCTGGCGGGAGTGCAAGACGGCGGTGGCCCCGCCGGCACCCGAGGTGCTGGGCGTGAAGCTGCCGAAGAACGTGGCCCTGGTGCAGCCGATCGGGATCGCCCTGGACAACACCTGGCTGACCGCGCTGGCGGTGAAGGGACCCCGGGACCTGCCGGACCGCGACATCGATCGACCCGTCGCGTTCTTCCACCTGACGCGGGACCTGGCGGTGGCGCACAGCGCCCAGTGGCTGCGCCAGTTGGACGCGATCACGACCGCGGCCGGGATCGGCGCGTTCTGGTCGCGGGTGAAGACCCAGCCGCGGGACGCCGACCAGGATCGGCTGCAGTACGAGGTGCGGGGCAAGACCCCGTTCGGGTTCCTGACCGCCGGGTCCTACCCGCCGAAGCCGGACGCCTCCGACGAGGGCTGGTTCCTGCGCCTGGAGATCGCCACCGCGCCCGGCCCGGTCTCGGGCACGAATGCCGATATCTACGCCGAGATCGCCGGGACCCGCTACCTGCTGGACCACATGCACGAACGCACCCCGGACGGCGACCTCGGGGAGCATCGGATCTTCGAGTACGACGACTTCCAGCCCGGGGACCGGGACAGCTACCTGGTGGGGCCGCTGGACGCGGTGCCGACGAGCCTGACGCTGGTCAACGACGACGCCGGAGTGGGCGACATCCTGCACGGCGCGTGGTCGGACCTGTGCGGCGCGGTCGAGAGCCTGAACCAGACCCTGGTGGACGCGGTGCTCACCCTGGTCGCCGGGCACGCCGACTACATCGGCTGGAAGTCGTGCAGCTGGGACTGGGCAACGCTGTCAGGCATGGCCGCCGGCGGCGGCCCGACGACCGTGGACCTGCGAATCGACGGGGGAGG
The DNA here is from genome assembly GCA_963777855.1 of uncultured Actinomycetes bacterium. Classification (GTDB taxonomy): domain Bacteria; phylum Actinomycetota; class Actinomycetes; order S36-B12; family CAIYMF01; genus Prado023. Next base: position 18,997 of record CAVZRW010000016.1, read on the forward strand.
GGAGGGCGTGCACCGCCTGCGTGGGGTGCTGGACGCCGTTCCACGGGGCGACGGGCTGCGGGTCGGCGTGGCGATCACCGAGCACGACTGCCTGCGGGAGAGCGGGGCTGATCGTGGATCGGACTCCGATGAGCCGTTCTTCGTGCTGAGCGCGCACTCACCGGCTGCATCCCAGACCGGCTGGTCTGCGATCGGGCCGCTGAACGACGTCGATTCCGGTGAGCACCGCGACGTCGACCAGCTACGGCCACGATCACTGGTGGCTCGTCCAGCCCAAGGGCAGCGGCCAGCAGGTGAAAGCCCTGGGAGACTCGGCGCAGGTCAGCGGGGTGAGACGAGCCAGCCGAACCTTCACCGGCAACTTCACCGGCACCGCGCCCAACAGAACCGAGGTGCTGTGCTACAGCGATGCCGACGACAACTGGTGGGTCGGCCGATTCGACGGGACGGCATTGAACTGGAGCTGGCGCGGGAAGACCTCGGCGTTCGGGACCTGACTCGTCCGGCGATCCGGTTCTTCACCGGCGACTTCACCGGCGGTGGGCGCACCGAGGTGTTGTTCTACTGCGCCGACGATGGCAACTGGTGGCTGGCCAAGGATGACGGGGTCATGCTGCAGTGGAGCCACCACGGCAACAGTGCGGCGTTCGGGAACCTGACCCGTCCGGCGATCCGGTTCTTCACCGGCGACTTCACCGGCGGTGGGCGCACCGAGGTGTTGTTCTACTGCGCCAACGACGGCAACTGGTGGCTGGCCCGCGACGATGGCACCCAACTTCAGTGGAGCCACCACGGCAACAGTGCGGCGTTCGGGAACCTGACCCGTCCGGCGATCCGGTTCTTCACCGGCGACTTCACCGGCGGTGGGCGCACCGAGGTGTTGTTCTACTGCGCCAACGACGGCAACTGGTGGCTGGCCCGCGACGATGGCACCCACCTGGAGTGGTCCGTCGCCGGCAACACCAAGGGCCTCGGTGACCTGACCCGCCCGGCGATCCGGCTGTTCACCGGGGACTTCACCGGCGCTGGGCGCACGCAGGTGCTGCTCTACTGCGCCAACAAGGTGGGGGGCTGGATGATCGCCAGCCACGACGGCGCTGCCCTGCAGTGGTCCTTCTGCGGGGACTACAAGGAACTCGGCGACCTGACCCGGCCGTCGATCCGGTTCCTGACCGGAGACGTGCGGGGCACGGGGCACGCTCAACTGCTGTTCTACAACGCCTACGCGCACCGCTGGTACGTCGCCGAGATGGTGGCGGACAAGCTGATCGTGACTGGATTGCCGGCATGGGGAGGTCTGGGCGAGCTGACCCGTCCTGACCGGGACATCCTGGTCGGCGACTTCGCCGGGCTCGGGCGTGACCAGATCCTCGTCAGGATGCCGATGCTGACTGTCGACGTCCCCCGCCACGGCGGGTTCATCACGGCCGTCCAGGCCTGGGAGAGCGACTGGGAGAGCGCCTTCGACCGCGGGGAGATCGCCCGGACGTTCGCCACCGGGCTGGACCGGAGCACGGTCAACGAACGCAGCCGCTTCCTCGACGCGGTGGGCCGGGCCTACCTCGCCGAATGGCGCGTGCACAGCCTCGGTGTCGTGGCCTTCCGACGCGGCCCCACCCTGCGCTACGTCCACGCCCTGCCCGAGCGGGTCCTGGACCGCTGGATCGACGGCGGCAAGTCGCTCACGGTCCCGCTTGCCGACGAACCCCAAGACCACCGAGGTCCTCGTGCAGCCTCCCCGTGCCGGCCTCACCAACCCCCGCACCTCCGGCGACGCCCGGCCCTGCCCCCGCACCCGGCCCTGCCCCGGCACCCGGCCCTCCCCCTGGACCCGGCCCCGCTCCGGCCCCCACCCCGGCCCCGGCCCCGGCCAAGAAGAGCTGCCGCTACCGGGTCCGGGTCGGCGACACCTGGTGGGGCATCGCCCAACGCCTGCTCGGCGACGGCACGAAGTGGAAGACGCTGGCCGCCGGCAACCCGGCAGCCGGGCAACTGCACCCGGGCGACGTGATCGCCATCCCCTGGCCGGCCGGGGAGATCGTGTACCGAGTCCCCGCGGGGGGCACGTTCTGGGCGGCAGCCCGCGCCGCGTACGCAACCGCCACCGCGGCGCTGGTCGACCAGATCATCAGCTGGAACGGCGGCGACCCGAAGCGTGTCCTCACGCCCGGCGACGTCCTCTACTGCCCCGGGATCAAGCCCACGTGACGCCGCACGGCCTCGGTCGGTCACCGGGCAGGGGGCATCGCACCCGAGACGAAGGCAGAGCGCAGATGGGCGCACCAGTGGTTGAGATCGCGATCGGGATGGTGTTCACGTTCGCAGCGGTGCCGCGCCGCAGTCCGCGGTCCTCTCCGAGCTGATCGCCCGACTGTTCGGGCTGCGGGCCAGGTTCCCGCCGAGGCGCGTGTCACACTGCACTGACAGCCCACGCCAACGCGCTCGAGTCACGACGTGGCGAGGTGGAGTTCGAGATCGGCTCGGATCTGCGCGTGCCGCAGCAGGAACGTCGGCTCATCGAAGCGCTTGCGCCGCAGCCATGCGGTGACCTCGTCGTTGCACTTGCTGGTGTTGCACGACCGACAGGCGGGGACCACATTGGCGAGGGTGTACTGCCCGCCCCGGGAGATGGGCAGGATGCAATCGCGTTGGAGCGGCACTCCGGTAGCGCCGCAGTAGGCGCACCCTCCCCACGCATCCCGCAACGCCGCCCACTGGGAGCCGGTCAAGTCGTGGGCGACGCGCGTCATGCGTTGCTTTCGGCGTCGGGCGGCCCGGACCTTGCGACTGCCGCCCACCGCCATGCGGGCAGCCTAGGACGCGATGACCGTGATCGGTCACCCGGACAGGCAGGACCAGCCCGGCTGCTCGCCACGGGCGCAGTGACGGGTTCCTTCGGACTCTCCGGACTCCTGGTGCGCTACCTGCCCGGAGCGGCGCGGATCCTGTGAGAGACGAGGCGTCATCGGTCCCGTTGGCTGTGGTGAACGGCGGTGGTGTGCAGGGTGGCGGAGTCGATGCCCACCCGACGCAGGGCAGCGGGCAGCGTGCCGTGCTCGAGAGTGCTGGCGCCGATCAGGACGTGGGCGCTGGTGAAGCGCGTGGCGCGCAGGGCCTTCCTGGCCTCGGCGGTTGCGGTGAGCAGGTCCCTGGTGGATCCCTTCGCGCGGTAGACCCCGCGTTTGCTGGGTGTGGGCAGCGGGGTCGGCGTCGGGGGCTCGGCGATCCCGACCGCGGCCAGCGCCTCGGCGTGGACCTGCTCGATCGCCTGGCGCAGCCGTGCCGCGTCGACTCCGAGCTCGGCCAGGGCCTCGGCCGCAGTCTGATCCGGCAGGCCGAGGGCGGCCAGCACGACGTGCTCGGCGCCGGGGTCGGCCTCACCCATGGCAGCGGACTCGCGCTCGGCGGCCTCCAGCAGGGCGCGGATGGTGGCCATGTCGGCCAGGGTCTGGAACATCAGGGCTCCTACTCTCGCCCGATCCGGTGGGCGAACTTCTTGTGCACCGCCTGCTTGGTCACGCCCAGGGCTTGAGCCACTTGGCTCCAGGTCCAGCCCTGCTCGATCGCGCGCCCGACGGCGGCCTGTTCGAGCTGGTCGGCCAGGCGACGCAGCGCCACCACGGCCGCCAACGCCGCGACCGGGTCGTCCGGACTGGGAACGTCGAACTCGCGGGACATGGCGTCAACTCTAGTTGACCGAGTCCGTTGCCGTCAACCATGGTTGACGCCACCAGCGGTGCAGGGGCAGCCAACAATCCCCGACGACTCCGGGGGCTGGTGTGCCACGGCCGCGATGGTGCCGCGTGGGCCCATCGAGGCGCCGGGGGCTGGTGCGTGGATGACCCTGGACCGCCGGCGATCCCCATCCGGGTGGCATGATCGGATGGCCCGGCACGGGTCGGGATGCACGGATCGAGGGGACTCGCTGGTGCTCGACACCACGCTGCACGTGCCACGACTTCGATCCGACGTGGTCACGCGGCCCCGGCTGACTGCCCGGTTGGACGAGGGGTGCCGGGGTGGCCTTGTCCTTGTCACGGCGCCAGCCGGGTTCGGCAAGACCACGGTGATCTGTGACTGGGTCGTGGCCCGCCCCCGCGGTGACGCGGACCCGGGCGTTGCGTGGCTGTCCCTGGATGAGGGTCACAACGACCTCGCGCGGTTCCTGACCTCCCTGCTGCTCGCGGTGCGCACGACGGCGTCGCAGGTCGGTGAGCAGATGCTGGCCCGGCTCCGCTCCGAGCAGGTGACCTGCGACGAGGTGCTGACAACCCTGCTCGACGAGGTCGCCGCGCTCCCGCAGGACGTCGTCCTCGTGCTCGATGACTTCCACGTCATCGACTCCGAGGAGGTGGAACAGGCCATGGTGCTCCTCATCGAGCACCTGCCGCGGCAGCTGCACGTGGTGATCGCCACCCGGGAGGACCCGCAGATGCCCCTTGCCCGCTGGCGTGCCCGGGGTGTGTTGACCGAGCTTCGTGCCGCGGACCTGCGCTTCACTCGGGGCGAGGCGGCGGAGTTCCTGCGCGCGGTGATGGGTCTGGACCTGGCCCCGGAGGATGTCGCGTCGTTGGAGGCACGCACGGAGGGGTGGATCGCCGGGCTGCAGCTGGCCGGGCTGCATCTGCAGGGGCAGGCAGACCCGCGTGAGGCGGTCCGCAGCTTCGCCGGGAGTCACAGGTTCGTGTTCGACTACCTGGTCCAGGAGGTCCTGGCAGACCTGACTGAGCCGGAGCGGGCATTCCTGGTGCAGACAGCCATCCTGGAGCGGATGTGTCCTGGCCTGTGCGAGGTGGTCACAGGTCAGCAGGGAAGCGGCGCCATGCTCGAGCGCCTCGAGCGGGCCAACCTGTTCGTCGTCGCCCTTGATGATCGGCGGCACTGGTATCGCTACCACCACCTCTTCGCTGATGTCCTGCGGGTGCGCCTGCATGCCGAGCACCCCGATCAGGTGGGCGCGCTGCACCGGAGGGCCAGTGACTGGTTCGCGGCGAACGGGTTGTACTCCGAGGCGGTGGGGCACGCCCTGTCCGCGCAGGACTGGCAGCGGGCGGCTGAGCTGCTCGAGCGGGCAGGGGACGCCGTCGAGGATGGCTCCCGCGCCGGGGCGTGGCTCACCCACGCGCAGGCCCTGCCCGACGGGCTGATCCGGGCGCGGCCCGTGCTGGCCGTGTGGTTCGCCTACGCCCTGCTGGGCCGAGGTGACCTCGAGGCCGCCGGTACCTACCTGGCCGACGCCGAGCGGATGCTGCCCACGGCATCGTCGCCGGCGGGCCAGGCGCTGTCCGGCTCCGGGCCTCTGGACGCAGTGGGGAGTCGGTCGTTGCTGGCCAGGATCGCGGTGGCCCGGGGCTACCTGGCCCAGGCCCAGGGCGACACGGCCGCGACGGTCAGCCAGGCGCGCCGCGCCCTCGAGCTGGTGGCGGACGCAGAGCCTGCGCGCCGCGCCCAGGCGACGGCCCTGCTGGGCATGGCGTCCCTGGCTCGTGGGGACCTCGAGGAGGTTGACCGCGTCTTCTCGGCGGTCACCACCCGGCTTCTGCAGGCCGGGGACATCGCGGATGCCATCGACACCGTGTGCCTTCTGGCCGAGGTCAGAACCACCCTCGGTCATCTGCGTCGGGCGCAGGAGTCCGTGGAGCAGCTGGGGGCCGTCGTGGCGGAGCTGGGCGACTCCCCACCGCCGGAGATGGCGGAGCTCTATCGGGCGTGGGCTGAGCTGGACCTGGCCCGCGGTGACCTGGCGGCGGCGGCCGAGCACCTGGCGCAGAGCAGGCAGTTCGGGCAGCTGCGCCCGATGCCGGTCTGGCGGTACCGCTGGCCGGTTGCCCGGGCGCGGCTGCGGTGGGCGCAGGGCGATCCGCGGGGTGCGCTGGGTCTGCTGGACGAGGCGGAGCGGCTGTTCATCAGGACGCCGATGCCGGACCTGCGGCCGGTCGCGGCGATGCGGGCCCGCATCTGGGCCGGCCAGGGCAGGGTGGGTGACGCGCTGGCCTGGGCGCGGGAGCGGGGGCTCGCCGTCGACGATGACCTCGATCTCCTGCACGAGTACGAGCACCTCACGTTGGCCTGGATCCTGATCGCTGACGCGGGGCGTGGGGATGTGCCCTCAGCGGCTGACGATGCGGTGGGACTGCTCGACCGGCTCCTGCCGGCGGCGCTGGAGGGCGCACGGGTGGGCAGTGCCATCGAGATCCTGGTGGCCCAGGCGCTCGCCCACGAGGCGCGCGGCAGTGGGTCGCAGGCGGTGGCGGCACTGGAGCGGGCCCTGGCCCTCGGCGAGGCGGAGGGCTACGTCCAGGTCTTCGTCGACCAGGGCCGGCCCGTGGCTGGCCTGCTCCGCGAGGTGGTCGCCCGCGGCTCGACGCCGGACAGCGCGGCACGCGTGCTGGCTGCGTTCCCGGGATCCGGGCCCGGTGAGCGCCTGTCCACGGCGGGGGCCGTCGAGGCATCCCCGGCCTTGAGCGCCCGCGAGGTCGAGGTGCTGCGACTCATCGCATCGGGGTTGTCCAACCAGGAGATCGCCACCCGCCTGTTCGTCTCGAAGTACACGGTCAAGGCCCATGCCCGCAGCATCTACGACAAGCTCGATGCGCACAGCCGTACGGCGGCTGTGGCCAGGGCCCGACAGCGGGGGATCCTGCCCCCGGGGTGACTCGACCGGGCGCAGGGTCGGTGCAGTCGTCCCTCGATTAGTCCCCCGGAACGATGACCGGGCACCCGCTCGCTGACACGCTGGTCGTGGAGCCGCCCTGCGAGATCGGGCGGCCAGGACGAGAGCGTGACGACGTGGCGCGACAGGCAGATCCCGGCGCGGACCCGATCGGAGCCGCCGTCTACCAGATCAGGCTCCGCGGGCAGCTGGCCCCCGTGTGGTCGGACTGGTTCGACGGGCTGGCGATCTCCTGGGACGACAGCGGCGACACCCTGCTGACCGGGCCGGTCGCCGACCAGCCCGCGCTGCACGGGCTGCTGCGCAAGATCCGCGATCTGGGCGTGACGCTCGTCTCGATCAATCAAGTGCACGCCGCAGCAGAGCCCGACCACGGGACGAACATGAGGGGAGAGGATCGACATGGCGACATCGACGCTGAGCACGACCGGTAGGACCCCGGTCGAGGGGGTGCAGCACCGGGCGACCGCCCGAGCTGTCGGGGTCCTGTTCATCGTGGCCACCGTCACCGCGATCCTCGGTGGCGGGCTGGTCATGCAGTCACTCGACGCCCCGGACTACCTCGTCGCGGTGGCGGCCCACGACGGCCAGGTCCTGGTGGGGGTGGTGCTGGAGTTCATCCTCGCGCTGTCGGTCATCGGGATCGCCGCCCTGCTGCTGCCGGTCCTGCGGGCGTACGGGGAGGGGATGGCGGTCGGCTACGTCGCCGTGCGCACGCTGGAGGCCGCGTTCATCCTGATGGCCACAACCACCGCCCTGCTGGTGCTTGCGCTGGGTCAGGACGGGGGCAGTGCCGCGGCGGTCGGGGGGCAATCGGTGGGCAGCGCGCTGCTCTCGGCGCGGGAGTGGACCTACTTCGTCGGGACGATGCCCCTGTTCGCAGTGAGCGCGGTGATCCTCAACACCCTGTTGCACCGCTCCCGGCTGGTCCCGTCCTGGTTGTCGCTGTGGGGCCTTGCCGGAGGCCTGCTGCTGCTGGCCTATGCCGGCGCCGAGCTGCTCGGCCTCGAATCGGCGATCCCGCTGCAGCTGCTGGCGGTCCCGATCGCCCTTCAGGAGATGGCCCTGGCCGTGTGGTTGATCGTGAGGGGATTCACCCCGCCGGCACCATCAGAAGCACCGGGCGGCGTCGCTGGCGGTCAGGGAACCTGAGATGGGTGCGCGCCCCGCAGCGGGAGCGTGTTCGCCGGGGTGATCAGCCGCCGTCCCGTGCGGTTGGATCACGTAGGTGGAGATCAGCTCGGGTTCGGCCATGGCGCACCTCCCATGAGCACACCTGCGACCGTGCAGGTGCAACTTCTGCCACTCGGCCTGTTCCGAGACCAGGCCAGCACGCCCCCGCTCGGTGGGCCTGCGCTCTCGGAGGATTCGTTGCCTGTCGCAGGCGAGGGCTGTCGCCAGCCCGGCCAGACGAGGTCGGGATGCGCGACCGGGGCCTGCTGGTGTTTGGTGGGGCTGTGCCCGCCCGGACCAGCGCCGCCCTGCTCGTGTTCAACGTTTCGGACGCAGGTGAGGTGCGCGTGTTCCTGGGGCACATGGGCGGCCCGTTCTGGGAGTCGAAGGACGACGGCGGGTGGTCGATCCCGAAAGGTGAGTACGACGCTGACGCCGAGGATCCGATGGAGGCGGCGCGCCGGGAGTTCGCCGAGGAGATCGGTGTGCCCGCTCCAGACGGGGACCTGATCGACCTCGGGGTCCATGTGCAACCGAGCGGGAAGCGCATCCGGTGCTTCGCTGTGGCCGCCCCGGAGTCCGTGCGCTACGTGGCCAGCAACGAGTTCACCCTGGAATGGCCTCCGCACTCCGGGATCGTGCGGAGCTTCCCGGAGATCGACCGCGCCGAGTGGTTCCCCCTGGTCGATGCCAGGCACACGCTGGTGCCTGGGCAGGTGCCGATCCTCCAGGCCCTCACCGAGGCCCTGGGGGTCAGCGGAGGAGCCCGCGACGGGCGGCTTGAGGACTCGTGACGCCCGCCCGCTGCGCGCCCTGGCCTGTCCAAGGGGTACCAGGCCCTGCTGCGATCCGAGCGACCCCCAGCCCCGAGCGCCTGGCCGACCCCACCGTCAACCTCGTCGACCTGGTTCCAGGCACCTGACCGGGGGGCCAGGCACGGCGTGCGGCGAGGGTGACAGGGGCTTCCTGCGCGCGGCCCCACGGTCGGGAGCCCTACATTGGTCGCAGAGGTGCGACCATGCTGATCGACCTGTCCGCGCAGCCCCCGGCTCTGCTCGTCGGGGCCAAGGCCGCGCGCCTGGGCTGGCTGATCGACCGGGGATGGCCGGTCCCACGTGGAGTCGTGGCCCCGTTCGATGACGCCCACGCGCTCACCGACGGTGGTGGCACCCCTGGGGCCGAGGCTGTCCGGACAGGGCTCGACGAGCATGTGGACCCGACGCTGCGGTACGTGATCCGATCGTCGGCCAACGTCGAGGACCACGGTGCGCGTTCCTTCGCCGGCCAGTTCACCAGCATCTCGGGCGTCATCGGCGTGGACGACATCGTGGCCGCGATCTGCGAGGTCGTGGAATCGGGGCGTTCCGAACAGGTCCGCGAGTACGCCACGCGCGTCGGGGTGGACCCCGCGCTTCTGCGGATGGCCGTGATCGTGCAGGAGATGGTGGCCCCGGTGGTGTCCGGCGTCGCATTCAGCCGGGATCCGGTGACCGGGTTCGACCAGGTGGTGATCGAGGCGGTGAAGGGCGGCGGGGACCTGCTGATGGGCCGGGGGCTGACCCCCCAGCGGTGGGTGAGTGGACGGGCGGGGGTGCTCGAGGCGCCCCCGGCTGCGATGTTGGCGCCCCCGGCCGTGGCCCAGATCGTGGACTCCGTCCTGGGGATCGCGGAAGCCAGCGGCGAGCCGGTGGATGTCGAGTGGGTATGGGACGGGACCCAGCTGCACCTGGTTCAGTGGCGGCCCATGACCGGCATCCTCGAGGCGCCCAGGGTCTGGTCCTCGCGGATGGCCAGGGACATGCTTCCCGGGCTGATCCCGCCCTTGGTCTGGTCGGTCAACGTCCCGGTGCTCAGCCGCACCTGGGTCGACCTGATCGAGGAAGCCCTGGGCCGGACTGGGTTGGACCCGGATGACCTTGTTCGCTCGTTCGGGTATCGCGCCTACTTCAACGCCAGTGCGTTCGGGTCGGTGTTCGCCACGCTGGGAATGCCCGCGGATGCCTTGGAGCGGATGCGTGAGGGAACCAGCCGTTCGGCGATGCCGGCCTCCCACCTCGGTGCTGCTGCGACGGACCCCCCGGCTGGTCCGGTTCGCAGCCACCCTGGGGACCTGGGAGCGCAGGACCCGGCCCCTGCTCGCCGAGGTGGACCGCTCGCGGCGGATCGAACAGGCCTCCGTCGTGGCGGACCTCTCAGATGAGGACCTGCTCGCACGTGTGGAGCGGCTGCGTCTCCTGCTGGGGCGTGCCGGGCGGCTGAACATCGTGACGCCCCTGCTGGCCGATGCGTGGGCAGCCTCGGTCCGCCGGACCGCCGCGGGCCTCGGACTCGACCCGGGGACGATCGATCCGGGGCAGGAGTCCCCAGCCGTGCAGGCTCTCGACCCGGCGCACCTCATGTCCGGGATCGAGGCCGACGATGAGCAGGCCTGGCAGGAGTTGCTCGACCGCTTCGGCCATCTGTCGGACAGCCCGAACGACTGTTCGCAGCCCACCTGGGCTGAGGCCCCGGAAGCGGTGCGCCGATTGGTCGGCCAGGGCAGCACCCGGCTCGGTCGGGTACCGGACGGGGCGACGGGGAGCGGCTCGCGGGCGGAGCTCCTTGCCGCCACGTCGCCGGTGCGACGCCCCTTCGTCGCCCGTCGGTGGTCGCGGGCGGCTCGGCTGCGGCTGGCCCGCGAGAAGGCCGGCTACAGCTACGCGCGGGTGTACGCCCTGTTCCGCCCGACGTTCCTCGAGGTCGGCCGCCGGCTGGCCTCACGAGGTGTCCTCGGCGAGGTCGACGACGTGTTCCTGCTGACCCTGGAGGAGGTGCGCGCCGCCCTCCACGGCAACCTGCCGGATGCTCCCCGGCTGGTGGCCTCTCGGCGCGCGGAGATGGCTGAGGCCGCCGATCTGCACTGGCCGGAGACCATCGTGGGCGATGACCCCCTGCCGATCGCCGGCCGCGCGGGCGCGCGCGTCCTCACCGGGGTCCCCACGTCCAGGGGCCGGCACACCGGCCCGGCCCGGGTCGTCACGTCGCTGGCCAGGGCGGGGGACATCGGGCCTGACGATGTGCTGGTCCTGGTGGCCGCGGACGTCACGTGGACCCCGCTGCTCCTGCGGGCCGGAGCGGTGGTGACTGAGACCGGCGGGATGCTGTCGCATGCCTCGATCGTTGCCCGGGAGCTGGGTCTTCCCTGCGTGGCCTCGGTGGAGGGCGCAACCGACATCGCCGAGGGGGCGATGGTCTGTGTCGATGGCGCCTCGGGCGAGGTCCTCGTGCTGGGCCTGCCCGGCGAACCCGACCCGCCCGAGGGGCCCGACCTGCCGGTTGGGGCCGAGGGGATGGTGGACTCGTGAGCACCGACCGCCGGATGACCGGGTCGACCGCCGCGCTCGCCGGCGCCGCGGCCGGCTACCTGGTCGGGTCGGTCTCCTTCTCCCGGCTGGTCGGGGAGCGGGCGGCCCCGGGCCAGGACCTGAATGTCACCCTGATCGATGTGGCTGAGACCGGCACGACGGTGGAGTTCCACGGGATCACCCCGACCAGCGTCAAGGAGCATGCCGGCAACCGGGCGATGATGCTGAGCATCGCGATGGAGGCGGCCAAGGCTGCGATCCCCACCCTTGCTGCCCGGGTCCTCCTGCCGGGAACCCCGGCGGCCCCCGCTGCGGCGACCGGCGCCGTGATCGGCCACATCTTCCCGATGTGGAGCGGGTGGCGCGGCGGCTACGGGATGTCGCCGATGATCGGAGGGTTCCTGGTCCTGGACCCGGCCGGGCTCGTGATCACCACAGCAGGGCTCAGCTCGGTGATCCTGGTCAGCCACGACCGGCGGCTGATGATGCTCTGGCCGGTGACCGTCCCGCTGTGGGGGGCAGCCCGGGGCCGGGGCGACATCCTCGCCTTCGGGGTCGCGGCCAACATCGCCTACTGGGTCCGGCTGGTCCCCGAGCTGCGCCGGGGCCTGCGCTCCATCCTCAGCGTCGGCCGTCCGGTGAACTCAGGCGGATTCGACGTCGCGGCGGGACAGGGCGGCGGCTCCGCCGACGGCGAGCAGGACCCCGAGGGCGACGAGCACGGCGGCTGACGACCAGTCGGGGCTGACAGCGGGCGCTGGTGCCACGTGGTGCAGCACGGACAGGTTCAGCAGCCACGAGGGCAGGGCCACCGCGGCGCCCACCACCTCGAGCAGGAAGGACGCCGCGACCAGGGTGTAGGTCAGCGTCACCGCCATCCGGGGGAGCACACCGTGGGCCAGGGTCCCCGCGCCGAGGACGAACACCGCGGCGGGGATCGTGTTGACGCCGGCCGCGGCGAGGTCGCCCACCCCGAGGCCCAGGCCACCGGCGTTCCCAGCCGCCCAGGCGCCCAGCACCGCGGCCGCGGCCGCCAGCACGAGCACGCCGACTGACGCCGTCAACCTCCCGGCCAGCCAGCGTCCGCGGCCCACCGGGCGGACCAGGAGGTTGTCCAGCCTGCTGGCCGCCTCCTCCTCCCGCGTGGCCGCGACCTGGCCCGCCGCGGCCGTGGCCAGCGCGAGGGTGATGAAGACGAAGGAGACCCCGACGTAGGCCCGGGTCCCGGACTCCTCGATCCCCAGCTGTCCCAGCAGGTCCCCGCCGGTGGAGTCCGCCATGGCCTGCGCCGCGGTCCGCGCCACCAACCCGATCAGCATCCCGAACAGCCCCAGGCCCAGCGCCCAGGCCAGCGCTGGGCCCTGGGCCAGTCGGACGGCGAGCCCCAGCGGGCTGCCCAGGAGGCCGGTCCGGGCCCGTCGGGCACCTGCCTCGGCCAACAGGCCCGCCCCGGTGTCGCGGGCGCCCACCAGCCTCCACGCGAGCGTCCCGAGGGCGAGGGCCACTGCAGTAGGGCAACAGGATCGGCACCAGGTGCGGCTCGGTCAACGGGTGGGCCAGTTCCAGCCAGCCCAGGGGGGTGGCCCAGCGCAGCCATCGCAGGCCCTCCGAGGAGTCGGCGACCACCCGAAGCAGGTAGCTCGCCCCGAGGACGGCGGCGGCCATCCCCGCCGCCCGGCGGCGGGTGTCGGCCAGCTGCGAGGTCACCGCGCCGACCCCGACCATGACCGCCGGGGTGCTCACCACGGTGACCGCGAGCAGGACAGCCCGATCCGTTCCGAGGTCCCCCCCGGCGCCGAGCGCCATGCCGACCACGGTGACCAGGAGCAGCAGCCCCGTCGATGCAGCGACCCCGAGCAGGCTGGCGCGTGTGGCCCCCGGCCGCGTGATCGGTCCGGCCAGCACCACCTCGGCCCGCCCCTCGTCCTCCTCGCCGCGCAGGATCCGGGTCACCGCGAAGATCGCCCATACCGCCCCGACGAGGGCCAGCACGAGGACGACCCGCCACTCGGTGAAGCCGGCGACGGTCTCCAACGACCGGGTCTCCCCGAACAGCGCCGTGAGCCCGGGGTTGGACCCGATGCTGCGCGCCAGGGTCACCCGGTCCGCCGGGTCCGGGTAGGCCGCCACGTACCCGATCACCGCGGTGACGGTGACCAGGACGTTCGCCACGGCGACCGCGACGGCACCCTTCCACGTCCGGCGCAGCGCAAGCCGGGACACCATCGACCCGGCGCCGGTCCGCCTCGGGGTGCCAGCCACGGCGGGGGCCGTGCCCGCCGTCACGGCGCCGACCCGTAGTGGGTCAGGAACAGCTCCTCCAGCGAGGGCTCCCGGCTGATCAGGCGGGAGGCGCCGGCCTCGGCGAGGACCTGCAGCAGGGGAGCCACGGGCCCGTCGACCTGGCAGCGCAGCGTCCCGGCCTCCACGGCGACGTCCCACACCCCGGGCACCGCACGGACATCGGGCACCGGCCGCCCGTCGAAGGAGGCCTCGACGCTCAGCGCGGAGCGCAGGCGCATCGAGTCCAACGAGCCGACCTCGACCAGCCGCCCGGAGCGCAGGATCCCCACCCGGCCGCACAGGGCCTCCACCTCGGCCAGCACGTGCGAGGACAGGAACACCGTCTGCCCCGCGGCCTGGGCATCGCGGATGCAGCCCCGGAACACCTGCTCCATCAACGGGTCCAGCCCCGCCGTGGGCTCATCGAGGACGAGCAGCTCGGCGCGGGTCATCAGCGCGGCGATCAGGCGACAGCTTCTGCCGGTTGCCCTTGGAATAGGCCCGCACCCGCTTGCCGGGATCCAGCTCGAAGCGTTCCACCAGCTCGTCGCGGTAGGCCAGTGTCCACGGTGCCGTGGATCCGGCCCAGCAGGTGCAGCGTCTCGGCACCGGTCAGCGCCGGCCAGAGCGCGGCATCGCCGGGGACGTACGCCAGGCGGCGGTGGATCGCCACGGTGTCGCGCTGGGCATCACCGCCGAGGACCTCGGCCCGCCCGGCGGTTGGACGGATCAGGCCCAGCAGCAGGCGGATCGTCGTCGTCTTGCCCGACCCGTTGGGGCCCAGGTAGCCGAACACCTCACCCGCCTCGACCTCCAGGTCGAGGTCCACCAGGGCGGGCGACCCGCCGTAGTGCTTGGTCAGGCGCTCGGTCCGGATGACAGCCACACACCAACGTCTACCACGCGGGGGCGCCGCAGAACCCACCCGGATGGACGCAACGCAGTAGTGCCGCAGGACAACCACGGACCAGCCGAGGCGCTCGCCCCGGCGCGGGCCGGGGAGGTCCCGAGGGCGGGAGGTCCTGGGCTGTTGCGCCGGCCTTGGCGGGTGGGCCACGATGGCTGTGGGAGTGCGACATGAGCACATCGAGGGCAGTCGGGTCCGACGTGCAGGAAGCCCATGCGCGCTCGTGGCGCGTGGGCTTCGTCCTCGTGGCTGTCGTCGGCACGGTGTGGCACTACGTCTACGACCTCTCGGGAGGCTCCTGGCTGGTCGGGCTGGTGGCCCCGATCAACGAGAGCGTGTGGGAGCACACGAAACTGGTCTCGGTCCCGATCCTTGGCTGGGCGGTGTGGTCCGCCCGTCACCCCGGCCGAGGCAGGATGGTCGGTCGTTCACCGGCACCGTTGGCGGCCGTGGCAGCAGCACTCGCAGGCTCGGTGGTCATGGTCCTGGGGTTCTACGCCTACGTGGGCGTGTTGGGCGCGCACCAGTTGGCGGTGGACATCGCGCTGTTCCTCGTTTCGGTGTGGGTGGCGGTCCGGACGTTCGACCTCCTCGAGCAGGTGGGTCCCGCGGTGCCCACGTGGCTGGGCATCGTCCTGGTCGTCGGGCTGTTGGCAGCTGGGGCCCTGCTGACGATCGCGCCCCCGGACTTGCCGGTGTTCCAGGCACCGTGACACTCGGCTGCCGCCGGTTGGGCATGATGGTTCTGGAGGTGCCCGATGCCGCGTGGCCTGGAAGTGGGGACCGGGGGAGAGCGGGTGCTGGTGCTCCTGCCGGGATTCGTCACAGCGGCGCGTTCCTACACGGGCTTGGTCAGCCCCCTGGTCGCATCCGATCCCGGGTTGCGCGTGGTCGTCCCCCAGTTGTACGGCATCGGCCCCGGGGTGCTCACGGGTCGCTACTCGGTGGCCCAGGAGGCACTGGAGGCTGCGGACCTGGTCGCCGAGCTCGCCCGGTCGGGGGTGCCGGTGTGGGTGGCCGGCCACTCGCGGGGCGGGCAGGCGGCGTGGCTGGCAGCCGAGGCCCTCGAGGAGCGCGCCCGGCCCGCGGGCCTGGTCCTGATCGACCCGGTGGACACCGCAGGTTCCGGATCGGTGGCGGCGCGGCCTCCCCGGTTCTCCCTGGAATGCCTGGTGATCGGCGCCGGGATCGGCTCCCGGTGTGCCCCCGTGGGGGTGAACCACCAGCGGTTCGCCGCCGCAGCGCCGCGCCGGATCCACGCCACGGTCCCGGGGTGTGGGCATGCCGATGTGCTGTCGGGTCGGGCGCTGCTCTGGGGTCGGACGCTGTGCCAGGGGGGCCCGGACCCGCAGCGCGCCCGGGCCACGGTGACCGCCCTGATCGCGGCCCATCTGCGCGGCGACCTCGGACCGCACCTCGTCGGTCCGGGGCCCGGGAGGGGCAACCCCAGCCTGGGCCGTGACGACCGATGGCCGACTGCGGTGGTCTGGCACTGAGCCGGCTGGAGACGTACTCCCCATCGAGGCGCGCCCCTCGTGTGCGTCTGGTGGCCCCTGCACCTAGCATCCGGGCCATGCGGATCGAGGACGTCGCTCGACTCGATCTGGGCACCTTCATCCGGCCCGGTTCCGAGACGGCCTCCGGGCACTCCCGGGTGGAGCAGCTGCTGGCGTACGTGGCTCGCACTCCTGCCGGGACGCTGCTGATGGACACCGGCCTCGGGGCGACCGATGCGGAGACTGAGGCGTGGTACCGGCCGCGGCGGATCCCTCTCGAGGTGGCACTGGGCAAGGTGGGGGTCGCCATCGCCGACATCGACGTGGTCGTCAACTGCCACCTGCACTTCGACCACATCGGTGGCAACCGGCTCTTCGCGGGCCGACCGATCCACTGCCAGCGTCGTGAGTGGCAGGCCGCCCACGAGCCGCAACTACACGTTCGTGGAGCTGGTCGACTTCCCGCGCGCCCGCTACGAGCTGCTCGACGGCGAGGCCGAGCTCGCCCCGGGCGTCCACGTCATCCCCACCCCCGGCCATGTCGACGGGCACCAGTCGGTGGTCCTTCAGTGTGAGGACGGGTCGATCGTCCTGGCCGGCCAAGCCCATGACACTGCCTCGCAGTGGTCGGCCGACGTCCTGGCAGCCCACGCCCGCGACCGCGGCCATGAACCCCCGCTGCCCCAGGCCAGCCCCTGGCTCGACAGGCTGCTGGCCTTCGATCCCCGACGAGTCCACTTCGCCCACGACGCGGCGGTGTGGGTGCCCTGACAGGTGCCAGGCGTTCTGGGCGCTGACTTCGGCGAACCTCCGCAGGTGGACCTGCAGCCGCGGGGCGAACCCGACCCCGGGGAGGGTGTGCTCGTGGTGGGTCAGGTGTGGATCTCGGCGAGCATCTCCCCGCTCGGGTGGGCCGAGCCGCCGGGGGGCTCCATGGTGATCATGAACGTGTCGACCCCCGCCGCGCCTCCCTCGAGAACGACCGCCATGAGCCCGTCCTCGTCCGGCGTGAAGCACCCGGCGGAGGCCATCTGGCCGTCCTCGGCAACCCTCCACACCTGGTAGACCATCTCCTTGGCCGGCATCGGCAGCTCAGAGGCCAGGAAGACGGCCTTGTCCATCTCCTCGCTCATGACGACCCGGGATGTGGTGCCCATGATGCTCACCGGGAGCACGTGGGCATCGGGGGCCGAAGCAACGGCCACAACCGCGGCCACCGCGTCGTCCGGGGTGGCCGACTCCGCCGGCGCCTGGGCGCGTCCGAGGCCGACCCCGCCGGCGAAGAGCACGGCTCCCGCGGCGGCGGCGGCCATCCACGGGGCTGCGCGGCGCAGGGGTGGGACGCGTGGGGCGACGGTCGCTGCCGGGGCGCCGGGGGCCGCGGATGTGGTGGCGCTCATGGGGTCGCTGGGGTCGGCGGCTGCGCTGGGCCGGCGTCCCCCGGTGCTGACGCCGGCCACGACCGCGTCCTCGAGCGAGCGCGGTGGGTGGACGGGGTGGGCGTCGGCCAGGGCGGCGAGCACCTCTCGGAAGTCGCCAGCCTCGTCGCGGCACTCGACGCAGGCGGCGAGGTGCCCCTCGAAGACGGCGCGCTCCTCGGCGTCGAGGGCGTCGGTGCAGTAGGCGCCGAGCAGGTCGTGGATGTCGTTCACAGGTCACCCTCCAGCTCTGTGCGCAGGCAGCGCAGCGCGTCGCGGATGCGGGTCTTGGCGGTGCCCAGGGGGATGTCCAGGCGCTCGGCCACCTCGGTGTGGGTCAGGCCACCGAGGAACGCCAGCTCCAGGGATTCGCGCTGCAGGCGCGTCAGGCCCTCCATCGCCTGGCGCACGCGGCGGTGCTCGGCGCGCAGCTCGACGACCTCGGCGACCGAGTCGTGGTCGCGCTGGCGCGTGGAACTGGCCCAGCGGGAGACCCGCTCGCGGTCCCCCTGCTCGCGGCGAACCCGGTCGACTGCCCGGCGATGGGTGAGCATCGTGACCCAGGACCGCACCGAGGAGGTCTGCGGGTCGAAGCGGTCGGCCTGCGCCCACAGGTCGGCGAAGGCCTCCTGCAGGACGTCCTGGGCCAGGTGCTCGTCGCGGGTGACCCGCAGCGCGAGGCCGTAGGCGGCCGCCGCGTGCGCCCGGTACAGCAGCCGGAAGGCGTCCTCGTCGCCCAGCGCGACGCGCGCGACGAGCTCGCTGGGTGAGGGGTCGGCAGCGCGCGCGGTCATGAGGTTCATCGTCGCATCAGCCGATGAACTGCGAGTCGAGGTTCCACGGGGCGAACGGGGCGTTGACCACCAGCCAGGTCTCGATCGACTTCATCGCGCCCGTGGCGACGAGCAGCCCGACCACGATGAACACGACGCCCAGGCCCCGGCGGAACCACCCGTGGGAGTCCGCGGCCCAGCCGAAGCGCGCCACGACCCGCTGCCCGGCCAGGGCGATCAGCAGCAGCGTGGCGCACAGCCCGACGATGTAGACCCCGAGCAGGACCAGCCCGCGCACCGGTTCGGCCGGGAGCACGGTGACGATGACGTACCCGTAGAGCGGCGAGCAGGACGTGAAGACCGGACCGAGGGCCGCGCCGGTGAGGATCTCGCCGGACAGCCCGTCGCGGCGTCGAGCCGCCCCCAGCCTCGTGGCCGAGCGGGACTGCAGTCCGAGGCGTGCCGACAGCCGCTCCCACAGGTCGGGGAACGCGCCCACCACGCCCAGCGCGATGAGCACCCCACCCGAGACCCACTGCCACGTCTGGGAGGGGATGCCGATCAGGGCGGTCGTGGCCTTCAGCGCGAGGGTGAACACCAGGATGGACGCGCCCAGCGAGGCCGTGATGACCAGGGCGCGGGTGACCGCCGAGCGTTCCTTCAGCGCCTGGGCCGTGGCGGTGCCGGCTCCGGTGCCGCTCGAGGCCGACTCGGCCTGCTCCGCGGCCAGCGCGCCGGCCATCGAGCCCCCGACGATGATCGGCAGCAGGGGCAGCACGCAGGGTGCCAGGGTGGTCAGCACCCCGGCGATCAGCGCCCCGAACAGCTCGATCATGGTCCCTCTTCCTCGTCGGTGGAGTCAGGTGCGCGGATGGGTCAGACCGTCTGGGCCGCGATGGCCTGCCCGGACGGGGATCCGCTGAACTTCGCCAGCGCGTTGCCCTGCTCGTCGACCTGGACGAACGTGTGCTGCACGGTGACCCCGTACTGCTTCTTCAGGTCGGTGGCGGCGTCGTAGTCCACGCTCACGACGGTCAGCCCGGCCGGCACCCCATCGGCATCCAGGCTCTCCACGGTCGCCTTGCAGGTCGGGCACCAGGAGGCGTTGAAGAACAGCACGACGTCACCGGCCCCGTGGAACGCAGCGACGTCAGCCTCGTAGGCTGCCTGGTCGATCCACGCGCCCTGGGACGTGGCCGCGTCATCCTCGGCCGTCGCCGACTGGCCCGGCGCCGTGGCCGTGGCTGAGGCGCTGGGTTCCTGGGCCGAGGCCGACTGCGACGTGGGCGCTTGCTCGGTGGCCGTGCCGTCGGAGGCGCACCCGGAGAGGGTGAGGCCGAGCAGGAGGGCGAGGGCTGCGGGGATGGTCCGGTTCATCGTGTGGTGCCTCTCGTCGGGATGGGACCCCGGTCGCGGGTCGTCGGATGAGGTTCGCAGCCCTCACGGGTCCGGATTGGTCGGGGTTGCGGTGGCATTCCAGGCACGCGGCCGAGCTGGCCCGACCGCTGTCCAGGCCCACGGCGGGGCCGGGAGGATGCCGGTCGGGCCTACGCCGGGCCCATCCCCTGACCCCGCTGGAGGCGATGGCCGCGGGGACCCCCGTCGTGGCCTGCGACGTCCGCTACGGGCCGAGGGAGATCATCCGAGACGGGGTGGACGGCTTCCTCATTGCCGACCGCGACATCGAGGCGGCCGGCCGTGCCGTCGTGAGGCTCCTGATCGATCCCACCCTGAACCTGCAGATGTCCTCGGCCGCCCGTGAGGTCGTCCAGCGCTTCAGCCGAGCGGGTCATGACGGGGCGTGGATCGGTCTCGCGCGCGAGCTGCACGCAGGCAAGGTCGGCCCTGTCGGCTGAGGCGGCACCGGGCCTCGCGGCTGAGAGGCACGCGTGACTGCCCGGACTCGGCGGTGAGGCGCAGTGTCGCCGGGATCGCGGCCGGGGAGGGCGACCTCGATGACTCCGCCCGGCGTCAGTGCACGAACCGCAGGATGGCCGGGTAGCGGTACTCGAGCCCACGCGAGGCGTTGACCGTGGCCACGATGGCCAGCACGTAGTACGCGATGATCGCGACCAGGAAGGTGACGAAGCCGACGACGACGAAGAACAGGGGGACCGAGACGAGGAAGGCGATCGTGTAGGTGATCTGGAAGTTCAGCGCCTCGGTGGCGGCGGCCTTGACTCGGGGGCTGCGTGCGCCGAGCGTGACCATGATCAGCAGGGGTCCGATGATGGCCAGGACCAGCGCGCTGGCGTGGGACAGAGCCGACCAGGTCGTCTCCTCCGAGGGGGCCATCGGCGCCGGACCGTATCCCGGGGGGCCGGGCGGCGGCGGGTAGGAGGGCGGGCCGGCGTAGCCGGGCGGGGGTCCGGGCGGGGGCGGCGACTCGGGCGGCGGAGGGGGTCCGGGTGGCGGGTAGCTCATGTGGGACGCCTTTCGGGGGGGTGAGGTCGGTTCACCGGGTCGGGCTGGGATCGACGGGAGTGATCCGGGCCGTCGGCGCCGGTGGGGTCACGTCGGGGGCGTTCGGGTCGGCGGTGGTCAGCGATCCCGACTCGCTGGGGTAGATGGGCAGTGGCACCACGGTGCCCGACGCGCTCGGAGCAGGGGCTGGGGTCTCGGTCGCCCTCGGGGACGGGCCCGGGGCCGAGGGCGACTCGGTCGGGGTGGGCGAGCCGCTCCCGCTCCGTGGGCCATCGTCGGCTACCCCGCCTGTGCACCCCGAGGTCAGGGCCACGCCGGTTGTCAGGAGCAGGGCGGCGGCCGTGGCCCGCAGGCGCGGGGCCCCTGCGTGTGCGCGGCGCTCGCGAGCCGGGACGTCCCGGCTTCCTGCTGAGTCCCCTGGGAAGGCCCCGATCATGGCGCTCGCCCCCTCCAGTCGCCGTACCCCGTCCACAGCCCAGTATGCCCCGAGCACTCCGCTGCTCCTCCTGGGTCGACTTATCGAGTATCGATGTATACGATTATCGATAACACGAAGCAGAGGGGAGTTCATGGCCACCGTCCGCACGTCCTACAACCGGGTCGGGTACGACCTGCTCTCGGCGCTGATCCTGATCGGGGCGACGGGGGCGGCGATCGCCGCCATCGTCCGACCGGTCAACCAGCTCACCCAGCCGGGCGGGCAGGTCGCTGTCGCCCTGACCGAGACCGCCGAGGGGCAGGCGCTGGGTGCAGTCACGGGACTGCCGGCGGGCACCTGGCTGGAGTTCGACTCCGCGGGCTTCCCGCTGCAGTGGCACGTGCTCCCCCTGCCCTGGCCGTTGCGCCTGCTCACCGAGGCCAGCGGCAGCCTGCTGCTGGGCTGCCTGGCCGTCGCCGGGTTCCTGCTGGCCCGCGTGATCGCCAGTGTCAGCGCCGGGCAGCCGTTCGACGCCGCCAACCCGCGGCGACTGCAGGTCATCGCCGCATTGGTGCTGGTCGGCGGGATCGGCAGCCAGTTCCTCGAGGCGTTCACGCGGGTCGCGCTGCTGGATCACACGGGTGCCGCCGACGCGCCCGCCAGTCCGTTGGAGATCTCGGCCAGCCTCAACCTGAGCTGGTTCCTGCTCGGCGGAGTCGTCCTGGTGATGGCACAGGCGTTCGCCCGTGGGCGGGCGCTCACCGAGGACGTCGAGGGCTTGGTCTGAGTGTCTCCTGCCGACTTCGACGCCCATCGCGTCGTCTGCCATATCGACACCCTGCTCGCCGCGCGCGGGATGACCCAGACCGAGCTCGCCGAGCGGATGGGCCTGAGCCTGGTGAACCTGTCGATCCTGAAGAACAACCGGGCCCGGGCGATCCGGTTCTCCACGCTGACTGCCCTGTGCGATGCCCTCGGATGCCAGCCCGGGGACCTGTTCAGCGTCCCTCCCCGTTGATCCCCGGAGCCCGCGCCGCCGCCCTTCGGTCCGCCCCGCTGGATATCGGGCCCGCGTACTCCGAACCGAGGCTGCCCTACGCGAGGAACGACTCGCGGCTCACGCTGACCATCATCGCGTACTCGTGTTCGGCCAGTGGGGGAGCGGGCTGACCTGTGTAGGGCTGGGGGTCCCCGAACCCGAGCTCCAGCCTGAATCCTGCGTCAGCCGACCGGTAGGACGCCGAAGCGATGCGGAGCCCTCCCGCTGGTTCCGGCCCGACCGCCTGCGCCCGCTCCAGGGCTGCGAGCAGCCCGGACTGTTCGTCGGTCGGGGTCCACCCGTCGGCGAGAAGCGCGCGGTGCAGGACAGCGAAGTCGGTGGCCAAGGTCGGCGCCCCTGCGGCGACCACGGCCCGGCGGATCTCGACGCACAGCAGGTCGTAGCCGTCGTCGCGCTTCCAGTTGTGGCTGCCGACCTCACAGGCCGAGCCGATCCCTGGGCCGAGGTCGGGCTGGGGGCCCACCGGCGCGGGTTGCGCCACCCGCCCCGCAGCCAGCGCGGGGACCACCACGGTGTGCACCACGCGCTCGATCTCGTCGTCCACCTGCCGGGCACCCGACTCCCGGGCGGACACGACCTCGGGGTCGCTCGGCTGAGGGTGGCTGAAGTCGAGGACCTCGTCCCAGCCCCCGGACATCTGGGCGGCGAGGGTGGCCACGAAGAGGGCCATGGCAAGCACCACGGCGAGCACTCCGCCGAGGACCCAGCGGACGATCCGCCGACGCGACGCCTGCATGTCCGCAGAGTAGGACCGTGGGACCGTCCTTCCACGCGATCCCGGGACGGCTCAGCCGGACGGGGGAGAGAGCGCCCTGGGCGAGCCCGAGGCCTGCCAGCCTCCTGGTCAGCCAACCCACGTGCTGCCCGGCCGCTCGAGGCCGCATGGCTCGCGCTCACGCCGACTCGCGCACCACCAGGTCCACGGGCTGCGCCGGGGGGGCTCGTGGTGTCGACGTCAGGTGGTCGGGGTGTCGGGGGTGGCGAGGGCGGCGCGCAACTGCGCCAGGATCCCGGGGTCGGGAGCTGGCCAGCCGTTGGTCGGCCAGTTCGGACCCGGTCCCGCGGTCACGCCGAGCATCCCGGGCGGGCTCGGCGAGGCCCCCGAGGTCGGGTAGCTGCGTGCGGCCACGTGGATCTCGCGCACTCCGGTCGCGTCCACCAGGCCGCGCACGGTGGCGGGGGTGATCCCCCCGCCCGCGAGCACGGCCCGGTCACGAGGAGCGTGGGCGACAAGGCGGGCCAGTGCCGCTGCCCCCTCGCGCGCGGTCGGTGCTCCACCGCTGGTCAGCACCCGGTCGCAGCCCGCGGCCCAGGCAGCGGTCACGGCGGCATCGAGGTCGCGGGCCACGTCGACGGCGCGGTGGAAGGTCACGCTCAGGCCGGAGGCGGCGTCCATCAGCCGCTCGAGCAGCGCCGTGTCCACCTCCCCGTCCGCAGTCAGGACCCCGAGCACGGCGCCGTGGGCGCCGAGGCGTGCCGCGGTGGCGAGGTCGCGGGACATCAC
The DNA here is from genome assembly GCA_963777855.1 of uncultured Actinomycetes bacterium. Taxonomy (GTDB): domain Bacteria; phylum Actinomycetota; class Actinomycetes; order S36-B12; family CAIYMF01; genus Prado023. The sequence continues at coordinate 42,470 of CAVZRW010000016.1, forward strand.
TGCCATCTCGTCGCGGTCGTAGACGAACCCGCCGCCGCGTGGACGGATCATCACGTGGACCGGTACGCCGAGGGGTGCGGTCAGCTCGAGCACGGTCTCGATCGTGCCGGCGGAGGGCGTTGTGCCCCCTTGCGGATCGTTCTCGCACAGCTCGATGCGGTGGGCCCCTCCGGCCAGCGCGCGCGCCGCGGCGCCGACTGAGGTCGCGAGGACCTCGATCTGGACCTGACCGGCGCTCATCGCCCGCGCGCCCGCGGGAGGGGCGCCCCGGCGCACGTCCGCGAGGGACGGCCCGGGGTCGACGTCCGCGAAGGACGGCCCTGGGTGCACGCCCGCCCCCGCCCAGCGCTGCCCACCCACGAGGCCCGCCCCCGCCCTGCGGTGCCCATGGCCCGGCGCCTCAGATGCCCTGCCAGTCGGGCTTGCCGTTGTAGGTGTCGACGTAGTAGCTGGTCAGTCGCAGCTGGCTGGCGGCGTCCTCGTCGATCACGATCGTGGCGTGCGGATGCATCTGCAGGATCGAGGCCGGCCAGCGTGCGGAGACAGCGCCCTCGACGCACTCGGCCACGGCTTGGGCCTTGCCCTTGCCGAAGCCCAGCATGATCGCGTGGCGGCTCTCCATGATCGTGCCCAGGCCCTGGGTCAGGCAGTGCATGGGCACCTGCTCGATGTCGCCGTCGAAGAACCGCGCGTTGTCCTCGCGGGTCTTGGAGGTCAGCGTCTTGAGCCGCGTGCGCGAGACCAGTGACGAGCCGGGCATGTTGAAGGCCAGATGGCCGTCGGAGCCGATGCCCAGGATCTGGATGTCGATCCCGCCGGCGTCGGCGATGGCCTGCTCGTAGGCAGCGCCCGCGGCCACCAGGTCCTCGGCCAGGCCGTCGGGGCCATGGACCGCACCGGGGGCGAAGTCGACCTGGCCGGTGAACTCGCGCTCGATGAAGGTCCGGTACAGCTCGGGATGCCCTGCGGGCAGGCCCACGTACTCGTCGAGGTTGAACGCCTGCGCCTGCGCGAAGCTCAGGCCCTCCTCCTGGTGGCGTCGGATCAGCTCCCGGTAGACGCCCAGCGGGGTCGAGCCGGTGGCCAGGCCCAGGACTGCGGCGGGCTTGCGGGTGAGCAGGGCTGTGTAGGCGTCGGCCACAATGGGCGAGGCCTGCTCGGGCTTGCGGACGACGATGACTTCCACGTTCGACTCCTGGGCGTTGCGACGGTGCGTGCACCTGCGCACGAGGGTGCGCCCGAGGGCAGCGTCGGAAGGGCTTGGGCGGTGCTGCCGGGGCGGGGGCGGCCACGTGGGTCCCGGGCTGCCCCGAGGGGCTCACTCGATGATGTCGTTGATGTCCATGGCCAAGCCGTCGGCCTCGCCGCCGACGATCACCTGAAGGACCGAGCCGGACTTCAGCACCCCGAAGGCACCGGCCTTCTTCAGGGCGGGCTCATCGACCAGCCCGGGATCCACGACGACGGTCCGCAGGCGTGTGGCGCAAGCCTCGATCTCCTCGATGTTCTCCGCGCCGCCCAGCCCCGCGATGATGTCCTCCGCCTTGCCCATGTTCGAGGTCCTTTCGTTCCGGTTGGACCCGTTGCCCGACCGCGCCCCCATCTTGCTGGCCGGAGGCGGCGGACTCCACCCGGCCGGGCTCCATCCCGATGCCCTCATGACAGCCGCCCGTCCCGATCGAGGCCCAAGCAATTCGCGCGACGACCCCGGCGCGGTTCTCCAGCTGGGGCAGGTGCGCGGAAGCAGCGCCTCCGTGGGCCGGGTTCGCAGGCAGCTGGTCGTGTCGGCACTGGCGTCACGGTCGGGTCTGGGCTCGTCGCGGACGACCGTCACGGATCGTGTGGGTGAGCCGTGCCCTGGCGAACAGCGCGGGGTCGTTCAGCCCATCAGGCGGATTCACGCACCACGAGGGAGACGGGCAGGATGATGTGAGCGGCGCCATGCATGTCCGGCATCCCGTCATCTTGGTCCAGCGTGATGTCAGGGCGGTGCAGCGCCAGGTAGAGCCTCACCATGGCGCGGCCCTGCACGAATGGGTCCTGTCGGATCGTGGTCAGTGGGGGGTCGGCGGCGATGGCGAACTGGTTGTCATCGAACCCGACGAGGGCGACGTCATCGGGCACACGTCGGCCGGATCGACGCAGCGCCGCGAGGGCGCCGAGCGCCATCAGGTCGGACGCGGTGAACAGCGCGTCGAGATCTGGGACTCGCTCGAGCAGGCGCTCTGTGGCGATCTCGCCGCCGCGCTGGGTGAAGTCGCCGGTCTCGACCAGGTCCTCCCGGAAGGACGACCCCAGGGCGCGCCGGTAGCCGGCCAGCCGGTCCACGCCGGCCGACATGTCAAGCGGACCTGTCACGGTTGCGATGGTTCCGCGCCCCTTCGCAAGGAGGTGACTCGTGGCGATCTCGGCCCCCAGGAGGTTCTCGTTGTCGATATAGGGGGCTCCCAGGCTCGGATCGATGGGGCGCCCACCGATCACGTACGGCGTGGCCAACCGCTGCAGCTCCTCGGCGAGCCCGTCGTCGGCATGGCTGGAGATCAGCATGGCCCCGTCCACTGGTGATGCCTTCAGGAACCTCTTCACCCGTTCGAGGTCATCGAAGTCCTGCGCCATGAGCAGCACCAGCTGCAGGCCTGCGCGGTTGGCCTCCCTGCTGATCCCGCGGACGATGCCGCCGAAGAAGGGATCCCCGAAGACCCGCGTGTCGGGCTCGGAGGCCACCAGGGCTAGAGTCTCGGACCGCTTGCTCATCAGCTTCCGCGCCGCTTGGTTGGGGACGTACCCGAGCTTGTCGATCGATCTCACGACCCGCTTCCGGAGGTCCTCGGCCACGGTGGACTGGCCGTTGACCACCCGGGAGACGGTCGCTCGGGAGACTCCAGCGTGGGCGGCAACGTCCTCCAGGTTGGGGCGCACGGGCACGCTTCTGCTGTGTGTCGTCACCGCCGACCCCTCCCATCCTGGCCCTTCGCGGGTTGGCGCTCGGGCTGCTCGATCCGGGCAGGAGGACTCGTGGATCCTCCCGGGAGCCCGTGCCCCCCGATCATCCCTTGACGGCTCCGGCCATGATCCCGGAGACGAGGTGCTTGCCTGCGACGAAGAACAGCACGATGAGCGGGATGGTGGCCAAGGTCACGCCGGCCATGATCAACGCCATGTCCTTGAAGTAGGAGGCCTGGAGCAGCTGGAGGGCGACTGGGAGGGTCGGGTTGGTCGAGCCGAGGACGACGAACGGCCAGAAGAAGTTGGTCCACGACGCGACGAAGGTGAACAGCGCGAGCATCGCCGCTGCGGGGCGCGCTGCCGGCAGGGCGACGTGCCAGAACGTTCGGATCATCGAGCATCCGTCGACGCGTGCGGCCTCGATGAGCTCGTAGGGCAGCGACTCCTCGAAGTACTGGGTCATCCAGAACACCCCGAACGCGGTCACCATGCCGGGGACGATGACGGCGATGAGCTTCCCCGTCCAACCGAGCTCGGACATCACGATGAACAGGGGGACGACGCCCAGCTGGGTCGGCACGGCCATCGTGGCGATCACGAACACCAGCAGGGCGTTCCGGCCCCGGAAGCGCAGCTTCGCGAACGAGAAGCCGGCCAGCGTGGCGAAGAACACGACGCTGATCGAGGTGATGACCGCGACGATGACGGAGTTGAGGACGGCCTGCCAGAACCCGATGTCCGACCCGAGGACCCTCTTGACGTTGTTGAGGAAGTTCCCTTGGGGGATCAACGACGGGATCGGGTTCTGCGCGATCGTGATCGCGTCGGAGGAAGCCAGCAGGAACGAGTAGTAGATGGGGGCGAAGGAGATCAGCAGCACAACTCCGAGGATCAGGTAGGTGACCCAGCCGGGGCGACGGTTCGACCCGACCCCGCGGTTCCGGCGCCGCTGGGCGGAGCGGGCGGCTCGTCTGCCCGAGGTCTGCTCGATCATGCCGATGGAGCTCATGACGGGTCTCCCTTGCTGCCGGTGTCGGAGATGCGCCGGGTGATCATGAAGTTGACCATTCCGATGATGATGATGATCAGGAACAGGATCCAGGCCACGGCCGCGGCTCTGCCGAAGCTCTTCTGCGCGCCCCAGCCGAGCTCGTAGATGTACATGGTCATGGTCATCCACTGTCGGTCGCGAGCCGCCGTTGCCGGTCTGGTTGAACATGCGGGGCTCGTCGAAGATCTGCAGCCCGCCGATGGTCGAGACGATCACCACGAAGATGATGGTGGGGCGCAGCGAGGGGATGGTGATGTAGCGGAACTGTCGCCAGCGGTTGGCGCCGTCGACCACGGCCGCCTCGTAGAGGTCGCGGGGAACGGCCTGCATGGCGGCCAGGAAGATCAGGGTGTTGTAGCCGGTCCAGCGGAAGTCGACCATGGTGGCGATCGCGATGTGGCTGGCAAGCACGTCCGCGTGCCAGGCGACCGGGCCGAGCCGAACCTCGGCGAGCAGTGCGTTGATCGAGCCCGGACTGGTCGGCGAACAGCTTGGAGAAGATCAGGCCCACGGCCACCGGGGCCACCACGAAGGGCAGCAGGACGCCCATGCGCCAGAAGGTCTTGGAGCGCAGGTTCTGGTCCAGCACCGCGGCCAGGGCCAGGGCGGCGATGACCTGGGGCACGGAGGAGAGCAGGAAGATGCTGAACGTGTTGCGCAGCCCGGTCCAGAACAGGGGCGCGGTCACGACGTCCTGGTAGTTCTGCGAGCCCGACGAACGCGCCCTTGCCGCCGATCAGGTTCCACTTGTGCAGCGACACCCACGCCGTGTACACCAACGGGAACAGGCCGACGATGGCGAAGAGGATGAAGAACGGGGAGATGTACAGGTACGGGGAGAGCTTCACGTCCCAGGCGTTGCGTCGCTGCCGCCGGGCGAGCTGCTTGTCAGTCAGCGCGGCCTGCGGCGCGCGCTGCGGGGGGGTGATCACAGCCATGTTCGTCCTCGCTCACGGTCTTCAGCCACCAGCCGATGCGCTCCGCACCGGAGGGGGTCGCAAGGGAAGGACGGGGTCGATGGGGGGTCCGGGAGGGTTGCGCCGAGGTCATCGCCGAGTGGCGAACCGCCGCGGGCTCCGCCCGCCCGGTCCGTGCCCGCCCTGGAGCGCGGGTACGGACCGGGCGGTCCGCAGGCGTGATCAGCCGAGCTGCTTCACGGCCTCTTCGAACTTCGCCCACGAGGACGCGGCGTCGTCAGTCTTCTCGACGTCCACGCGGTTCAGGGCGAGCCGCATCTCGGCGTTGATCGCGAAGTAGTTCGGGCCCTTGAACGGGGAGACCGTCACGGCCTTGGCCCGGTCGGCCAGGATCTGGCCGGTCGGTGCGTCGTTGAAGAACGCGTTCGTCTGCGACAGCAGGGCCGGGTCGCTCAGCGCCTCGCACCTGGCTCGGGAACGTGCCCTTGGCCTTGAACGCCTTGATCTGCTGCTCCGGGGCCGTCAGCCATGCTGCCAGCGCCTTGGCCTCGGCCGGGTGCTCGCCCATCGCGGGAACGGTCAGGAACGAGCCGCCCCAGTTGCCGCCGCCGCCGGGGAACACGTTGGCGATGTCCCAGCCCTCGACACCGGCCGCGTTGCCCTCGATGACACCGAGCATCCAGCCCGGGCAGGCCATCGTGGCGAAGCCGTCCTTCTGGAAGGCAGCCGTCCAGTCCTCAGTCCACTGGCCGGTGTGCGACGACTGTGGTCGCCCACCGCAGCGGCGAGGACCTGGTCGTAGATCTTCTTCACCTCGGGGTTCTCCAACGCGATGATCGTGCCGTCGTTCTTCTCGTAGGCGTTCTGGACCTGGTTGATCATCGCCTGGTAGGTGCCACCGCGCGGTGTCGAAGAACGCAGCGCCGGTGTCAGCGGCCATGAACTGCTTGCCGACCTCGAAGTACTTGTCCCAGGTGGCGTCCGCGCCACCGAGCAGGGCGGCGACCTCTTCACGATCGGTGGGCAGACCCGCCTTCTCGAACAGGTCGGCGCGGTAGCAGATGCCCTCCGGGCCGATGTCGGTGCCGTAGCCGAGGAGCTTGCCGTCGGCCGTGGTCGCCTGCGCGGCCTTCCAGTCCAGCCAGCGGCCCTCGACTGCCGGATCGTTGAGGTCGACGAACTTGTCGGCGTACTGCGACAGCTCGGGCAGCCAGTCGACCTCGATCGCCTCGATGTCCGATGCGCCGGAGCCGGCAGCCAAGGCCGTCGTTAGGGTCGTGCGCGCATCACCGGACTGCGCGGCCTTCACGGCCTCGATCGTGACGTTCGGGTACAGCGTCATGTACTCCTTGATCAGGTCCTCGTACCCGAACTCGTTGAACGTCGCCAGCTTCAGGGTCACCGGCTCTGTGCTGGTCGGCGAGGGCACCGTGTCGGTCGCCGCTCCGTCACTGCCGCTCGAGCAGCCGGACGCGACCAGCGCGAGACCGGCAAACGCCGCCGTGAGGGCTACCCACGACCTCCTGTTTGTTCGCACATCCACTCCCTGTGTCCATCGCACGGCGACCGCGCCGCCGTGCGCTCTGCGAGGCCGCGGGGTCCCGCGGCCTCGGCCGTGATGAGGCGCCGTCCGCGGCCTCGTCGAGGGCTCGCGGTCTGCGCCCGACTCCCTGAGAGAGGGCTCTCTGGGAGAGCGCTCTCAGAGCATCCTCTCCTTCCGAACCCCGTGTCAAGGGGGGTCTTGCGCCGGTTATCAGATCGTGACACTCTCGAGTGAGAGCGCTCTCTGTCGCTTCCTGATGATCCCTGTGATCCGAGCCGTAGGAGGTCTGCATGCTTGGCCATGTCCTCGACCGCACTGACGTTGCCCAGGGCCCCGATGACGCCGACGGGTTCGTGGACCTCCTCGGGCGCAGGTTCTACCGGATCAGCGACTTCGACCGGCTCGACCCGTTCTTCATGACGATCGTCGGCGCGGGAGACGCGTGGCTGTTCATCTCGAGCACCGGCGGGCTGACCGCCGGTCGGGTGCGGCCCGATTCGGCGCTCTTCCCGTACTACACCGACGACAAGGTGGCCGAGAGCGCCGGTCGCACGGGGGGCGTGAGCCTGCTGCGGGTGAGCGGGGGATTCGAAACGGTGCTGTGGGAGCCGTTCACCTCGGGCCAGGTGGCGGGGGAGGGCGTGCGGCGGCACCTGTACAAGGACGTGGCGGGCGCCGCGGTGGTGTTCGAGGAGATCCGTGCCGACCTGGGTCTCCGGATGCGGGTCACCTGGCAGACGGGCAGCCGGTTCGGCATCGTGCGCACCAGTGAGCTGGCGAACGTAGGTGAGGCGGCGTGTGAGGTCGAGCTCCTCGACGGGTTCGTGAACATCCTCCCGGCGGGTGTGGACGTGGACACACAGAACAGGTTGAGCAACCTCCTCGATGCGTACAAGCGTGCTGAGTCCGACCAGCGCACCGGGCTGGGGATGTTCTGGCTGAGCTCCCGGCTGACCGACCTGGCCGAGCCGAGCGAATCCCTGTACGCGAACGTCGCGTGGCAAGTCGGGCTCGCAGAGGTCGATCACCTGGTCTCGAGCCGGCAGCTGGCCTCGTTCCGCCGCGGCGCCCCCGTCGCGGCCGAGTGCGACATCCGCGGCCAGCGGGGGGCCTACCTCGTGCACGCTCGACTCGGCCTCGAGCCAGGGGAGCAGCGGACCTGGAGCATCGTCGGCGACGTCGAGCGAGACGCTGCCGACGTCGTCGCCCTGCGCGACCTCCTCACCCGCCCCGAGGAGCTGGCCGGGCTGCTGGAAGCCGACGTGCGGGCCAATCGTGTCGACCTGGAGCGGATCCTGGCGGCTGCCGACGGGCTGCAGTCCACAGCCGAGGAGCTGGCCACGGCCCACCACGCTGCCAACGTGCTGTTCAACGTGATGCGCGGCGGGATCCCGGCAGACGGGTACCGGGTCGAGGCCCGCGATGTGTGCGCCTTCATCCGGAGCGCAGTCCGGCCACGGCCGAGCACTGCGCCCCCCTGCTGGCCGATATGCCTGCCCGGCTGACGATCGGCCAGCTGCTCGACGGGGCCCGGGCGAGCCGGAACCCGGACCTGGACCGCCTGGCGCGGGAGTACCTGCCGCTCACGTTCAGCCGACGGCATGGGGATCCGTCCCGACCCTGGAACAGGTTCGAGATCGCGCTGCGCGACGAGAACGGCGAGCCGCAGCTGAGCTTCCAGGGCAACTGGCGCGACATCTTCCAGAACTGGGAGGCCCTGGCGTGGTCGTTCCCGGAGTACCTGGAGTCGATGGTCGCCGTGTTCCTCGACGCGACCACCGCCGACGGGTACAACCCCTACCGGATCTCCCGCTCGGGCGTCGACTGGGAGATCCCGGAGCCGGACAACCCGTGGGCCAACATCGGCTACTGGAGCGACCACCAGATCATCTACCTGCTCAGGCTGCTGGAGACCTCAGCCCGCTTCCACCCCGGTCGGCTGCAGGGCATGCTCGACTCCGCCATCTTCACCCACGCGGACGTCCCGTACCGGATCGCGCAGTACGACCAGATCCTGGTGGATCCGTTCGAGACCATCACCTTCGACGAGGCCCACGCCGAACTCATCGACGAACGGGTTGCCGTGCGCGGCGCGGACGGGCGCCTGGTGCACGGGCTGGACGGCGAGCTGGTGCGGGTCACCCTGGCCGAGAAGCTGCTGCTCCTGCTGCTGGCCAAGGTGGTCAACCTCGTGCCCGACGGCGGGATCTGGATGAACACCCAGCGCCCCGAGTGGAACGACGCCAACAACGCACTCGTCGGTCGTGGCCTGTCGGTCGTGACCCTGGCCCAGCTGCGCCGGTACGTGGAGTTCGTCCGGGGTCTCATCACCTCCGACACGCACGTGACCGAGGAGTTCGCCGATCTGCTCGGCGACGATCTCGCAGGCACTGGAGGCCCATCGAGCACACCTCGACGAGGGCTTCACGGACGCCACGCGCCGGACATTCATGGACGACCTGGGGAGGCTCGGCTGCGCCTACCGCGAGCGGGTCTACGCCGGGTTCTCCGGCAGGCGCACCGTGGTCACCGGCGAGCGGGTGCAGTCGACGCTCGACGCGGCCCTGGCCTACGTCGATGCCAGCCTGACGGCGAACCGGCGCGACGACGCCCTGTTCCACTCCTACAACATCCTCGACCTCTCCGACGGTGCGGCCCGGATCCGGCGACTGCCCGAGATGCTCGAGGGCCAGGTCGCGATGCTGTCCAGCGGGGAGCTGGGGGCGCAGGAGTCCCTCGCCCTGCTCTCCGGGCTGCGTGCCAGCGCCCTCTACCGCGCGGACCAGCACAGCTACATGCTGTACCCGGACAAGGACCTGCCCGGATTCCTCGATCGGAACACGTTCACGCCCGACCGGGCACAGTCCTGCCCCCTCGTCGCCGCCCTGGTGGGGGCGGGGACCGCAGCCTCGTCGTCGCCGACGGTCACGGCGCCCTGCACTTCGCCTCCGGCGTCCGGAACGCCCGCGATGTGGAGGAGGGCCTCGACCGGCTCGCGGCCGATCCCGACCTCGGCGAGGTGGCCAGGGACAGTCGTGCCGAGCTGCTGGACATCTTCGAGGAGGTGTTCACCCACGCCAAGTTCACCGGGCGCTCCGGGTCGTTCTTCGCCTACGAGGGACTCGGGAGCATCTACTGGCACATGGTGTCCAAGCTGCTGCTCGCGGTGCAGGAGACCGTGGAGCGCGCTGTCGCCGACAACGAGCCGAGTGCCACGGTGCGAGCCCTCCTCGACGCCTACGAGGACGTTCGCGCAGGGCTCGGCTACAGCAAGCCGGCCGAGGTCTACGGGGCCTTCCCGGCTGACCCCTACTCGCACACGCCCGCCGGCCACGGCGCCCGCCAGCCCGGCATGACAGGCCAGGTGAAGGAGGAGGTGCTGACCCGGCTCGGCGAGCTGGGGCTTCGGGTGGAGGGTGGCCAGATCGTGTTCCGGCCCATCCAATTGCGCGAGACCGAGTGGCGTCAGCGGCCCGGGACCTTCGAGTACGTAGACGTGCTCGGCGACGACGCCGCGGTCGATCTGCCCGTCGACTCCCTGGCGTTCACGTTCTGCCAGGTTCCGGTGGTGTACCTGCGCGCCGACGCGCTGGGGGTCCGGGTCGTCTGGGCTGACGGGACTTCGGTCGACTGCGCGGCTGGTCGGATCCCCGCCGAGGTCAGTGCGAGCATCTTCGAGCGACGGGGCGAGGTCCACCGCATCGAGGTGCGCACTCCCGGGGCCCTCTGACACCCCCAGGTCCCTGTCCGGTGAGCGGGGCGATGCCGGGCGTTGTCAACCCTGTCGCGGTCCCGTCCGGCCTCCTGCTGCCCCGGGCCTACGCGGGCGCCTCGACAGGGGTGCGGTCCGGGCCGACCCGGGAGTGGATCGCGGCCAGCAGCTCGGGGGTGACCCGATCGGTGGGCAGCCCCGGGTCGAGCGTCCGGAAGTGCCATTCGACGGGATAGGTCAGGCTCTGCCCCGGCGCGAGGGTCACGTAGGCCCCCTGGTTCTCGAGCTCGATGTAGTCGCGCTCGGCATCGAAGTACATCTCGACCTCGGCCTGGCGCGGTGCGGCCTGGTCGGGGGTCAGGTCGGGGAAGATCCTCAGGAAGAGGGTCGCGTCGTGGGCATGGGCCAGCCATCCCCGGGCGTCGGTGAAGTACTTCGACGTCGCCGTCACCGCCTTCACCGCGATGCACGAGTGGCGCTCGCCGGCCTCCAGCCCCCCGAACCTCGCTTTCGAGTCGGAGTGCAAGTACCAGCAGCCGGGATCCTCGGCCTGCTTCTGCAGGCGGTCGGCGTCGTGGAAGGGCTGGCCGGTGGCCCAGACGAGGATCCCCGTGCGGGGTGCCCGGGTCACCTGCCACGGGGCGACGTCCTGCGGATGTGGCCAGACGTTCGTCAGCGTGAACTCGATCGCCACCCCGTGCTCGGACAGGGCGAAGCGCTTCTCGACCTGGAGCCCGAAGTCGGGGTCAGGCGGGCTGCGCAGGGTGAGGCCAAGCGCCGACTCGGCCACGACCTCGTAGGCCCCCGCGTCGAGGATGGGCGGGGGCGGCCAGTCGAAGCGGGCCTGGGGGCTGGGCCAGAAGGTGTCGCCGTGGAAACCCGGCACCCGGCCGGGCGGGAGGACGAGCTCCACCCCGTGGTAGCGGACGCTGGCAAGGCGCCCGCCCGCGGAGGGGAGGAACTCGACCTCGGTCGGGCCGCAGCTGCGGGACAGTGCGTGGGCGCTGCGCATCCCCGCATCCAAGCAGTTCGTGCCGGGGGTGGCGCCGGTGGGCCGGGCTTGCCCCACCGTCACTGCTGCAGCACCCGGCAAGACAGGAGAGCGCTCTCCCTGATTTACTGGAGCAACCATCGACATCCGGAGGCCCGTCCGGCGATCCGTGCCCGGCACGGAGGGATCGGCAGGTGTCCCACCTCCTGAGGAGCCGCACGATGAAGATCACGCGCACCACGGCCGCCCTTGCCGGGATCGCCCTGGCCCTGTCCCTGTCGGGGTGCTCGTCGTCGGGCGGCACGTCAGATGCGAACGCCGCCTACTGCGACGGCGCGGCCAAGGTGCAGACCGAGGTGGACAAGATGGCGGGCCTGATCAAGGACGGCAGCCCCGCCGAGCTGGTCAAGGCCCAGTGGGGCGCAGTCCAGGCGGCCATCGAGGCGAACTCGGTTCCGCTCTCCCAACTGGCCAAGTCGGTCCAGGAGGACATCGCGGCAGCAGACGATGCCCTCACCGGCGCCGTCGCAGCGATCCCCGAAGGCACTCCTCCGGCCGAGGCCGCCCCCCAGTACAAGGCGGCGATCGATGCCTACAACGCGTCGATCGCGACGGTCAGGACCGAGGTCGGCTGTTCCTAGCCGGCGCATCCCAGCGCCCTCGACCGGGACGCCTCCGGCCGAGGGCGAGACGGCGAAGGAGGCCATCGTGACACCTGCCTACCGGGATGCCCTGCTGCCCGTCGACGAGCGGGTCGAGGACCTGCTGGGTCGCATGACCCTGCCCGAGAAGGTCGGGCAGATGCTGCAGCTCAACGCCCAGGGGGACCTGGACGACATCGTCTCGACCAAGTTGGCCGGCTCGATCCTGCACGCGTCGCCCGAGGCGATGGTCCGGGCCATCGAGCTGGCGGCGCGGACCCGGCTGGGCATCCCCCTCCTGACGGCCGACGACGCCATCCACGGGCACTCGTTCTGGCCGGGCGCCACGATCTTCCCGACCCAGCTGGCGATGGCGTGCTCGTGGGATGCCGGGCTGGTCGAGCGCATGGCCCGGGCGACCGCCATCGAGGTGTCGGCGACAGGGCTGCACTGGACGTTCTCCCCGGTCCTGTGCATCGCTCGGGACCTCCGCTGGGGACGGGTTGGCGAGACCTTCGGGGAGGACCCGGTCCTGATCGCGGAGCTCGGGGCCGCCATGGTGCGCGGGTACCAGGGAGCCGGCCTGGACGACCCCACGGCGGTCCTTGCCTGCGCCAAGCACTTCGCCGGGTACTCGGAGACCCAGGGCGGGCGCGACGCCAGCGAGGCTGACATCAGCCCGCGCAAGTTGCGCTCATGGTTCCTGCCGCCGTTCGAGCGGGCGGTTCGCGAGGGCGCCCGGACGTTCATGCTCGGCTACCAGGCGATGGACGGGGTCCCGATCACCGCGAACCGGTGGCTGCTCAATGACGTCCTCAAGGGCGAGTGGGGCTTCACGGGGATGCTGGTGACCGACTGGGACGACGTCGGGCGCATGGTGTGGGAGCAGAGGGTGTGCCCCGACCACACCGAGGCCGCGGCCGTGGCGGTGCGCGCGGGCAACGACCTGGTGATGACCACGCCCGAGTTCTTCGAGGGCGCCCAGGAGGCGGTCGCCCAGGGCCTGCTTGCCGAGGACGAGATCGACGCGGCGGTCCGACGGATCCTGCGGCTGAAGTTCGAGCTTCGGCCTGTTCGAGGACCCGCGCGCGCCGGCGGACCCGGCGCGTCGGGCAGCGGTGATCGGCAGCGCCGAGCACGCCGCCCTGAACCTCGAGGTGGCCAGGCGCTCGCTGGTCCTGCTCCGCAACGACGGGACGCTGCCGCTCGAGGGCGGGCTGTCGGCCGACCCCGGCGGACGTGCCACGGCTCCCGGCAGGGCCCGGACGATCGCGGTCATCGGGCCCAACGCCGACGATGCCGCAGCCGTGCTCGGCGACTGGGCCGGCGACTCCGGCCAGATCGACTGGATGCCGGACGGCCACCCCCGCGAGATGGTGCAGACCGTGCTCGACGGGTTCCGCGCCGTGCGTCCCCGAGGACTGGGACGTCAGGCTACGCACGCGGAGCCGACATCCAGATCCTCGTCCCCGACCCCGCGGGCGCGTCCTGTCCCGACGGTGGGGCGCGCGCACCGGTGTTCTCCCCGGCCCGCCATCGACTCAGGCGCTGCTCGCCGAGGCCGTCGCCGCTGCCGAGGCTGCGGACTGGGCGGTGGTGGTGGTCGGCGACACGATCGGCTCTGATCGGCGAGAGCCCGTTCGACGGCGACCCTGGAGCTGCAGGGCGGCCAGGTCGCCCTGCTCGATGCGCTCGCAGCCACCGGCACGCCCGTGATCGTCGTGCTGCTGCACTCCAAGCCGGCGGTGCTCCCACCCTCGGCGATGGGGGCGGCCGCGCTCATCGAGGCGTTCAACCCCGGGATGCGCGGAGGCAGGCGATCGCGGAGCTGATCCTGGGCGTGATCGAGCCCACCGGGCGCATGCCCCTGTCCGTGCCGCGCCACGTGGGCCAGCAACCCGTCTACTACAACCAGATCCGCGGCCAGCACGGGGAGCGCTACGCCGACCTCACCCAGGAGCCGTTGTTCGTGTTCGGGGAGGGTCTGAGCGTACTCGACGGTCGAGTACTCGGACCTGGAGGTGGCTGATGCGGTCGTGCCGTCAGCCGGGGTCGTCCGCGCCCACGTGACGCTGAGCAACGTCGGCCCGCGACCGGCGCTGGAGACCGTCCAGGCCTACGTCAGCGACCTGGTGACCAGCGTGACGTGGGCCGAGAAGGAGCTCAAGGCCTGGCAGCAGGTCCAGGTGCCACCCGGCGAGTCTGTACGGATCGCGCTGGAAGTGCCTGCTCGGGCGTGCTCGCTGGTCACCGCCGACGGCAGGCGCGTCGTCGAGGCGGGTGAGTTCGAACTGCTGGTCGGGGCCGCTGCGAACCCTGGCCTCCTCAGGGCGGGCTTCCGGATCGGGGGCTGACTGCGGGGCGGCGGTGGCGGGGCTCACGGTCTGTGCGCCCCCGGCCGTCCCGTTGCTCCTGGCCACGTACGCGACCGGTCCACTGTCCAAGCAGACCGATGCTCATCGAAGGATCGACCTCCGGAGCAGGGACATCGGAAGGGCCGCCCCCCGGGGGGACGGCCCTTCCGATGTCGTGTGCAGGTGACGGCGGACTAGGCGGCTGTCATCGCCTCGTCCACGGCGGCCGCGTCGTCCTCGCGGCCCGGGGTCTTCAGGTCCCACTTGCGGATCGCGAAGCGGAACACGAAGTAGTAGATCACTGCGAACACTGCCCCGATCAGCAACAGGAACAACGGCTTGGTCGCCTTGCCGAAGTTCAGGACGTAGTCGAAGGCGCCGGCGGAGAAGGTGAACCCGCTGCGGGCCCCCAACCCGTAGCTGACGGCCATCGACAGGCCCGTGAACAGTGCGTGCATCACGTAGAGCAGCGGTGCGACGAACATGAACGAGAACTCCAGCGGCTCGGTGACGCCGGTGAGGAACGCGGTCAGGGCGGCGGCCGGCAGCACGCTGGCGGCGACCTTGTCCTTGGCCTCGTGCACCATGGCGAACGCCGCGGCTGGGAGCGCGAACATCATGATGGGGAAGAAGCCGGTCATGAACAGGCCGTACTTCTCGTGGTCGACGGTGGCGTTGAAGAAGCAGTTCAGGTCACCGGCCGGTGGTCCCGGTGGCCGTCGGGCACTCCGGGGCCTGGAACCACACGAACGAGTTGATGATGTGGTGCAGGCCCGTCGGGATCAGCAACCGGTTGACCACGCCGTAGACGCCGGCACCCAGGGGCCCGTTGTCGTACATCCATTCGGCGGCGCTGTTCAGCGCGTCGCCGATCGGCGGCCACATGAAGCCGAACAGGATGGCCCACGCGATGGCGGCGACGGCGGCCAGCATCGGAACCAGACGGCGGCCGCTGAAGAAGGCCAGGGCCTGGGGCAGCTTCGTGCGGTGGTACCGCTGCCACAGCAGGGCGGCGGTGATGCCGATCACGATGCCGCCGAACACGCCCGGATCCACCGTCTCGGCCGGCGGGATCTTGACCTTGTCGGCGAAGTCGGAGTTGGCGATGGCCTCCTGCAGGGCCTCGTCGGGGGTGGCGAAGTAGGTCAGGACGTTCTTGAACACCAGATACCCGACGAGGCCGGCCACAGCCGTGGACCCGTCGGACTTCTTCGCGAACCCGACCGCGACGCCCACCGCGAAGAGCATCGCGAGGTTGTCGAAGATCGCCCCACCGGCCAGGCTCAGGATCTGGAACGGCGGCCAGACACCGCCGAGGAGATCGTCCTGCCCGAGCCGCAGGAGCAGGCCCGCGGCCGGCAGGACGGCGATGGGCAGCATCAGGCTCTTGCCGATGCGTTGCAGGACGGCGAAGACGCTGCTGCCTGCGCTCTTGGTGTTGACTGAAGAACTACTCATGTGGCCCTTCCCGCCCCGAGTGTCTCTCGGCGCTACCGTGCGCAGTGGGCAACGTACTCCCGCGGCGGTCGCCAATCCTGCTGACACATGCACTGAGAGTGAACAAGTTCTCCGGTGCAACGGCGCCGCGCCCTGCAGGGTTCGATCGGCGAGCGGCGGGTGCCGGATGTCGCGCCGGCTGATCGCGTACGGTGGCGGCTGTGCCGGTGACCGACCCGCCCGATCCTTCGCCCCCGGGGCCGCCGTCCGGGACCCCGTTCGGGCCGGCGGCCCGTCTGGCTTGCGGCTCTGCGGCCGCCGTCACCTTCCTGGCCCTCTTCGGGCTGTGGAACCGCGAGAACGCCGACTCACAGGCGGCGACGCAGGCCGATGCCCCCTCGGGTCTGTTCCTGGCCTCGCAGGCCTCGGGCACCTCGCTGGCCTCGGTGGCCCGCGTCACGGGCTTCGACGAGCACTGCACCGCGTGGCTGCTCGAGACCGGGGCAGCAGCCCGGGCTCAGGCGTACGCCGTCACCAGCGGGAGGTGCGTGGGCGCGCTGGATCCCGCGACGCCGGTCGTCGGACGGGCTGTCGAGGGGGTCACGGCCGGGTTCCGGGCGTTCGCCCCGCTGACGAAGGCGGCCGAGCCGACGCTGCTCCCGGTGCCCGTGGACGAGGTGGTGTGGGCCACCTCGGGGTCGACCGACCTGGCGGTGCTGCGCCTGGGGGCCACCTACGCCGAGCTGGCCGCGGCCGGCGTCGACCCGATCCGCCCGGTGGCCGCGCCGGTCGAGGGCACCCGGACCCTGGTGGCGGGGGTGCCCATCGCAGGAATCGCGCCCGAGGAGCAGTTCCTGCGCGGTGCCACGTGCACCCTGGGCAGTGCGGTCGACGTGCGCGAGGGCCGCTGGTCGTGGCCCCGGCTGCGCGCCTCGGACTGCGGCGGGATCCTCGGCGGCTCGGCGGGCTCACCCGCGTTCTCCCCGGCCGGCGAGGCCGTCGCGATGGTGACGACCACGACGATCGGGGCCCCGCCGCAGGCCGACTGTGCGGTCGGCCGGCCCTGCGAGGTGCGCGACGGCCAGGTCCGCGTGGTTCCTGACACCACGTACCTGGTGGCCGTGGACGCGCTGGCGGGCTGCTTCCCCGACGGATCATTCTCCGCCGACGAGGGGTGCGCCCTGCGCTGATCCGCGGGCCGCCGGGGTCGTGCGGACCGGGGTCGTGCGGGCCGCCATGCGCGTGCGGGACCGGGGTCGTGGAGGGCGCGCATGATCGACGCCTCCCCCTCGGCAGACCCTCCGCGCTCGGGCGAGATCCTCCGCATCGCCGGGGAGGATCCTGCCCCGCGAGGAGGGCTTTGGCGGGGGGATGGGGGCGGGGGGCTGGCGTAGTGTCGTGGCCATGATCGATTCCCCGGCGCCGGTGGCCGCCGAGGCCCCAGGCGTGCGGATCACGGCCTGCCCGCGCGGGGCCCACCTGATGACCTGGACCACCGACGGCGTGGAGCGGCTGTGGATGTCGCCGCTGTCCGGGTGCGGTGGGGCGCAGGCGATCCGCGGCGGGGTCCCGGTGCTCTTCCCCCAGTTCGGCACGTTCGGCCCGCTGGCCAAGCACGGCTTCGCCCGGACCGAGCTGTGGCAGCAGGTCGAGCCGCCCGCGGAGCAGGGCCGGGCGGTGCTCGGTTTCGAGCTGAAGGACTCCCCGAGCACTCGCGCGGTCTGGGATCACGGGTTCCACGCGCGGCTGGTCGCCTCCGCCTCCGCCGACCGAGCTGCGGATGACGCTGACCGTGACGAACACGGGGCACGAGACGATCCGGTTCACCGGTGGCCTGCACGGCTACTTCGCGATCGCCGATCCCGAGGCCCTGGATCTCCGGGCTCGCGGGCTGCCGCCAGTGGGACGGGATCTCCACCGAGCACCCCCGTTTCACCCTCGACCTCGGTGGGAGCATCCGGGCCCTCGACGAGCAGGACCGGGTGATTCACGGAGCGCTGGCCCCGATCGTCCTGCACGACGCGGTGCTCGGCGAGCTGCGGGTGCACGCCGACGGGTTCAGCAACCGGGTGGTGTGGAACCCCGGTGCGGGCCACCACCTGCCCGACGTGCCTGCTGGCGGCGAGGCAGGGTTCGTGTGCATCGAGCCGGCGGCCGTCACGCCGGTCACGCTCCCCGGCGGCGGCATCTGGGAGGGTCGCCAGGTCGTCGAGGTGCGCTGACCTCGTGGCGGGGTGCGGGGGTGGCGGGACCGCGCTCCGCGGGGGTGGCTGAGCCCGAGGCGGCGCGGCCCTGCGCACGCGGGATGAGCCGGTGGTGGCGGCCTTCGGGCGCCGGGCTACTGTCGGGGCCGATCCCGACCCGACGCGCCCGTGAGGACTGCCCATGACCGACCTGATCACCTACCAGTTCGACGAGGGCATCGCGACCCTCACCCTGAGCAACGGCAAGGTGAACGCCGTCTCGCCCGAGGTCATCGCCGCCTTCCACCGCGCGCTCGACCGGGCCCAGGCCGACGCGGCCGTCGTGGTCCTGACCGGCCAGCCGGGGATCCTGTCCGGGGGGTACGACCTCACCGTCATGAGGTCCGGGCCGCAGAACGCGATCGACCTGGTCGCCGCCGGCTCGGGCCTGGCCAGGCGGATGCTGGCCCACCCGTTCCCGATCGTGGTGGCCTGCCCGGGGCACGCCGTGGCCAAGGGGGCGTTCCTGCTGCTCTCGGCTGACTACCGCGTGGGCGCCGACGGCCCGTTCCGGATCGGCCTCAACGAGGTGCAGATCGGGATGACCATGCACCACGTGGGCATCGAGCTCGCCCGCGACCGGCTCAATCGCTCCTACTTCAACCGCGCGGTGATCAACGCCGAGATGTTCGAGCCCGCCGAGGCGGTTCGGGCCGGGTTCCTCGACGCCGTCGTGGCCCCCGAGGAGCTGATGCCGGCTGCCATCGCGGTGGCCGAGCAGATGAAGAAGCTGAGCATGACCGCGCACGCGAACACCAAGGTGAAGGCGCGCAGGGCATTCCTCGAGACCCTCGACGCGGCCATCGAGGAGGACAAGCTCCACGCCCTGTAGCTCGCCGCGGCGCGCAGCCTCCCCCCGCGCAGCCTCCCCCTCACGCGACCCTCCCGTTCGGGTCACAGCCTCCCTGCTCGGGCGGGCGATCTGCTCGGGCTGGGCCCCGAGGTCCCGGGGTGGGTCCAATGGCTGTTCGTGATGATGGGTGCCCGCTTCCTGGGATACGCGTACGGGATGCTCGCAGCGGCACGGAACCCCGTGGCCCACGAGTCCTGGATCAACGCCATGATCGTCATCCAGGTCATCGACTGGGTCGCCACCGTCGGCTACCTGATGACCGGGGACCTGCCCGCGGCCAATGTGGCCAGCGCCCTCGTCCTGCCCGTCCTGTTCGTCGCCGGCCTGACGTGGTGGCATCCCCGGCGGGTGTCAGTCCCGAGCGCAGTCGCCGTCGGGTGAGGAGCTCGAGCGCGAAGGACGGCCAGGATCGCCGCCAACCCCGCCGACGGGAATCCGGCCGCGCGGTGCCGGTCAGCCAGCAGCGTCCTGGTCGAGCATCCCGCCGAGCCGGCCCCGGATGATCTCCTCAGCCTCGGCCATGATCCGGTCGATCAGCTCCTTGCACGTCGGGATGTCGTGGATCAGCCCGGCGACCATGCCGCACGACCAGGCGCCGGCGTCCATGTCACCCTCGATCATGATCCGCGGGTAGACCCCGGCGACCTGCTCGATGATGTCCTCGAAGGCCAGGCTCGACCCCAGCTCCTTCTCCTTGGCGAGCAGCTGCTCGACGGCGGCGTTGACCATGACCCGCTCGGTGTTGCGCAGCGGGCGCATGACCAGTCGGGTGTCGAGCTCGGAGGCGGCCACGATCGCGTCCTTGACTCGCTGGTGGACCGGCGCCTCCTGGGTGGCGATGAAGCGCGTGCCCATGTTGATCCCGTCGGCGCCCATCGCCAGCGAGGCCACCAGGCTGCGCCCGTCGGCCTGACCGCCGGAGGCGACGAACGGGATCTCGAGCTCGTCGGCGGCGCGGGGCAGCAGGATCATGTTGGGCACGTCGTCCTCGCCCGGGTGCCCGCCGCACTCGAACCCGTCGACCGAGACGGCGTCGCAGCCGATCGACTGGGCCTTGAGCGCGTGGCGAACCGAGGTGCACTTGTGGATCACCGTCACCCCGGCGCCCTTGAGGTAGGGCAGCACAGCCTCGGGGTTGCGCCCGGCGGTCTCGACCACGGGCACCCCGCCCTCGATGATCGCCCGGACGTAGCCGGGGTAGTCCGGCGAGGCGACGGTGGGCAGGAACGTGAGGTTCACGCCGAACGGCTTGTCGGTCATCTCCCGGCAGCGGGCGATCTCGGCGGCCAGGGCCTGAGGGGTGCGCTGGGTGAGGCCCGTGATGATGCCCAGCCCGCCGGCGTTGGAGACCGCCGCGGCGAGCTCGGCGAACCCGACGTAGTGCATGCCGCCCTGGATGATGGGGTGCTCGATGCCGAGCAGTTCCGTGATGCGTGTCCTCATGGGGCAGACGATGCCACGGCCGATCCCCGCGCCCGTGCCCGCCCCCCGATGGAACCTCGGGGGGCGGGCACGGGCGCGGATCAGGCCGACTCGCGCACCACCAGGCGGACCGGCAGGATCAGGTGGTCCACGTCCGTCAGGTCCGGGATGTCGGGGTCGCTGGCCACCTCGAGGTCGGCGCGGTGCCGGGCCAGGTACAGCCGGACCATCGCCCGGCCCTGCAGCACGGGGTCCTGACGCACCGTGGTCAGGGGCGGCTCGGTCGCTGTCGCGACATTCGTTGTCGTCGAAGCCCACGAGGGCGACGTCCTCGGGCACCCGCCGCCCGGCCTGGCGCAGCGTGCTGAGCGCTCCGAGGGCGGTGAGGTCCGAGGCGGCGAACAGCCCGTCGAGGTCGGGCGCACGCTGCAGCAGTCGCGCGGTCGCCGCCTCGCCGCCGAGTTGGGTGAAGTCCCCGTGCTCGACGAGTCGCTCGTCGAAGACTTGTCCGAGGCCGGAGCGGAAGCCCTCGAGCCGGTCCATCCCGGCGGTCATGTCCTGGGGGCCGGTGATGGTGCCGATGCGGCGCCGACCGATCGCCAGGAGGTGCTCGGCGGCCGCGGCGGCGCCGAGCTGGTTGGCGTTGTCGACGTAGGCCGCGGCAGCGTCGCCATGCAGGGGCCGGCCCCCGAACACCAGCGGGATCCCGGCCTCGTCGAGCATCTCGAGCAGTGAGTCGTCGCCGGCATGCTCCGAGATCAGCAGCACGCCGTCCACCGGGCCGGCGCGCAGGTAGCGCTTCACGCGATCGAGGTCCTCGACCGTCTGGGCCATGAGCAGCACGAGCTGCAGGCCCACCCGGTTGGTCTCCTGGCTGATCCCACGCACGATCCCGCTGAAGAAGGGGTCGCCGAACACCCGGGCGTCAGGCTCGGAGGCCAGCAGTGCGATGGCGTCGGTGCGGCGGGTCATCAGCGAACGGGCCGCCTGGTTGGGCACGTAGCCCAGCTCGTCGATGGCGCGCTCGACACGCTCGCGCAGGGGGGCGGCCACGCTGGACTGGGCGTTGACGACACGTGAGACGGTCGCCCGGGACACGCCTGCCCGAGCCGCCACGTCCTCCAGGTTGGGGCGGCTCGGCCCCTTGGCCGATGCCGGCACTATCACCCTCCCGCTCGCGGTTGACCCGCCGTCGACGCGTTCTTCTGCTGCGCATGCTATCGGCTTCACCGACCCCGGTCGGGATTGTCGGGTTCGCCGGCCACGGTCCGGCGTGCCGGAGCGAGGCGGGGCTGGGGAACGCCGGGGCTGGGCGTGCGGGCGGGGGCGGGGAGGAGCGAGGTGACGCGAGGTGACGCGAGGTGACGCGAGGGGCCTGATCGATCTGCGACGTATGCTCGGCGGACGCTGCCGGTCAGTCGAGAGGACCTCGTGCACGCCTTCCTGCTCAGCTTCGGGGTCATCTTCGTGGCGGAGCTCGGAGACAAGTCGCAGCTCATGGCGATGACCTTCGCCACGCGCTACCGGTTCTGGACCGTGCTGGGCGCGATCACGGCCGCCACGGCGGTGGTCCACCTCATGTCGGTGGCGCTCGGCGCGGCGTTCGGCACCGCGCTGCCCACGCCGCTGGTGAACGTGGTCGCCGGCGTGGCGTTCCTCGCGTTCGCGGCCTGGACCCTGCGTGGCGACGGGCTCAGCGACGACGAGCAGGCCAAGGCCGAGCGCGCAGCCCGCTCGGCCTTCTGGGCGGTGGCCACCGCCTTCTTCCTCGCCGAGCTCGGCGACAAGACGATGTTGGCCACCGTCACGCTGGCCACCACCGAGGCGTGGCTGGGCACGTGGCTCGGCTCGACACTGGGGATGGTGGCCGCCGACGCGCTGGCCATCGGGGTCGGGGCCCTACTCGGGCGCACCCTGCCCGAGCGCGTCGTGCGCATCGGGGCAGCGGTGCTGTTCCTCGCCTTCGGCCTGGCGCTCATCGCCCAGGGCGTGCGCTCCTGGTGACCGGCTACATCTCCAGCGTCTGGCAGACCTCGACGCTGCCGCCCGAGGCCAGGATCGGGCATCCTGCGGCGAGCGCCGCGGCGGCATCCAGGCTCTCGGCGTCCAGCAGGCTGTAGCCGGTCACCGGGTTGGCCCCGCCGCCCGGGGAAGGCTGACCCGTCCGCGGCGATGGTCACGGCGGGACCGGTCGGGTTGCCCGGGTCGAGGAGCGCCTCGCCGAGGCCGCCCATCCACGCTCCCCAGGCGGCCATCACCGCGGCGCCCTCCTCGGGGGTCTCGGGCATTCCGCCGCCGTGGTAGGCCAACAGGTACTTGGGCATCGGTGTCTCCTTCGCTCGTGATCCGACTGCCCCCCCGGGTGATGCTCGCCCCGTGGCACAGTGGCCCGACCACACGGCCGATGTCAACGGCCCAAACCGGACACCTGCACAGCTGCCCAGGTCGGAGGGCTGGGGCTCACACGCGTGGTCCTGGCTCCCGCGCCGGGCCGGGGACCATGGCGGCGCTGGGCAGCGCCTTGGCCTCGGCCCGGGCGAAGCGCATCACCGAGCCGGACAGGGCGCTGATGGTGCTGTTCTGCATGCGCAGGCCCAGGAACAGCACGATGGTGTCGCTGGTGCTCACCACGCCAGCCACCCCCATGGCCACCAGCCCCACGAGCAGCACCAGGACGCCGACCGACGACCCCAGCCCGGCCAGCTCGGTGGACAGGATCCGGGAGCGGACCCGCTCGTGCGAGCCGACCGGCTGGCCCGCGCGCTGGCGCTCGGCGAAGCCATGCTGGGTGGCCACCAGGCGCGCGTACAACCGCCCGACCATCTCGAGCAGGACCACGACGAGCACGAGGTCCGCGGCCCCGAACGGGGGCGACAGGACGGTGAAGAAGGCCAGCATCGCCACCACCTGGGTGGCGAACGTGAGGATGTTCACCAGCTCGAGGCCGAGGGCCCAGCGCCAGCTCTCCTGCGCCGGCCCCCAGCCCGGGGTGCCGCCGCGGAAGACGTGCTCGAAGAAGCGCACCCGTGCCACGCGCTGGGTGAAGTGGGCGCAGCGCGTGGCCAGGAACAGGCCCAGGAACACCGCCAGCTGCGGCGCCAGCTGCCCCAGCGTCGCGCTGCTCTCGGCGGTGACCACGTCCGTGAACAGCTTGGTGACCATGAGCTCGGCCAGGGGGATGGCCGCGCCCACGAGGACCAGCGCCAGCAGCTGCACCCGCTGCCGGCCCTCGGGGAGGATCGCCCGCCCGGCGCGCAGCAGGGCGGCCAGGAGATGGCTCACCTGCTGCGTCGGCGCCGGGTGCCGGTCCCGGCAGCCTGCACGCGGGCCACGGCGACCCGCAGGTGGGCCTCCACCTCGTCCTTCGTCGCCTCGCTGACCCGGATATCCCCGATCAGCCGGTCGAGGTCCCGCGAGCCCAGGTCCAGGCCGACCGGCACCGGCATCATCACCTCGACCCCGGCGCCCAGTGCGTAGTCCTCGTACTTCAGTCCGGTGCCGTGCACGCGGTCCTCGAAGCCCTCGAAGGTCACCAGCCCGCACGGGATCCCGTAGCTCTGGCAGGCCGTCATCACGTGCATCGCGCTGGTGATCACCGCGTCGTAGCCGGCAAGGGTGCGCAGGAACGCCTCGATGTCCTCGCGCCGGCTCATCAGCACCGACAGCTCGTCGACGTGGTCGGGCAGGGTCACCGGGAGGTCCCGGTGGGAGTGGTGGCGCACGAGGGCCAGGCGGCCGTTGGTGCGCCCGCGCTCGATCGGGATGATCCGCGAGAGCAGCACTCCCGGATCGCCGAACGCCTCGACCCGCGGCCCGCCGGAGCGGCGCAGCGCGGCAGCGGTCAGCGGGCCGCGCACGGACACGTAGTGGGCGCTGGGCGCCAGTTGCACGTCGTCGCTGGAGATGCCCGTGCCGACCACGACCGAGCTGGGCCGGATGAACCGTCCGATCGACCCGAGGCCGACCAGGTGCGCCGCGGTCGTGGCCCGGGTGACCGGCTGCAGGCGGATGTTGACGTCGCTGACGTGGGCCACGGCCATCGGGCTGATCCAGTCGCCGAAGTTGCCCGGGTACGGCTTGGCCCACCATGCCAGCGCGACGGTGGGGCCGGGCCCGCGGACGGCGTACTCCAGGAAGGAGGCAGCGACCTCGCGGGTGCCGGCCTCGGTGCGGGTGGCCACGTACCGGTTGGCGAAGTCGGAGCGCACCGCCTCGTAGGTGGCGACATCGCCGGACATGCCGGCGCTCAGCATCGTGGTGATCGCCTGCGTGCGGGCGGTGTCCAGGCCCGCCTGCGCCTCGTCAGTCAGCGCCCCGGTGACCCCGACGGTGTCGACCATGCGGCGCAGCGGCCGGCGGGCGCCGTCGGGCAGGGCCCGCTCGACCCGCTTGGCCTGGCGCAGCAGGGTGCGACGGGTGCCCCCGGCGCGGCCGCGCTCGTGCTGGACGACGCGGTCCTTGAAGCTCTTCACGTTGCCGCTGGACCCGGGCACGAAGAACGCGGGACCGGCACCCGGATCGCTCGCCCGACCCGGGCGGACCACGGCGCTGGCGGGCAGCATCTGGAAGGTCAGGCTCCCGGCGTTGGCGCGCCAGGCCTCCTCGAGGAAGTAGTCGTCGGTGGCCTTGAGGGTCGAGCGCTGCTCGAGGGCGAACGCGTCCTCGACGAGGCGGCGACCCGCCGGGCTGGCGGTGTTGATCCCCCAGAAGCAGGGCTCCCAGAAGCGTGCGCGGTTCTGGTACCCGATGTGCAGCGGCGAGCGGAAGCTGCGCTGGAAGCCGATGACGTCGGCGGTCGAGTCGCGCACGTAGTCCGGCAGGTGGGTGATCCGGCAGTCCACGTCCATCCACAGCACCAGGGAGTCGGGGTGGCCGATGGCCGCGGAGCGGATGAATGCGAGCTTGCGTCGGGTGACGTCGGCCCAGTCCTCGCCCTCGCCGGGCTCCACCTGCGCCACCTCGTGGGTCAGGCCCTGGGCGGTCAGCTGCTCGCGCAACTGGTCGGCGTGGTCGGAGTAGTAGGCGTCGGGCGTGTGGAACGAGCAGACCACGACCGGCCGCTCGCGCGGCCGCCGGCGGGGCAGGGGGTGCTCGGACTCCTCGGTGACGATGTGCAGCAGGGTGGGGCGGACCCGGGGCCGGGGGACGAGGTCGGCGGTGAGGTCCACCGCGGGGTCGGTGGTGCCCGTGGGCAGCGGTTCGGTGTTGGTCGTCATGGCTGGACCATCGCCGCCGTGGGTGGACGGCTCGCTGCGGCTCGGCAAGTGCCGTGGGAAGGCCGGGTGAAGCCTCGGGGTCGGGCCCCGGGCCCACGACGGGCACTGCGTGGATGATCGCGCCGGGCGACGTCCAGACTTCGCCCAGGGTTGGTCGACGCGTTGCCGGTGGTCCGCCCTGCGGGCATCCGCGCCGGTCACGGTGCGGGCCATGACCACACAGATGATCGACAACGACCCCCAGCTGGATCCGGCCGCGCCGGTCCCGGGATCGCCGGACGAGGTGCTCGAGGAGGCCGTGGCGGCGCCGGGCGGCGCTCAGGTGCATGACCTGCTCCCGCCGGCCGAGGCCGAGCCGGCTGAGCGCGGGGCAGCTGGGCGCGAGCCGGCTCCGGCCGATCCCGGGATCATCAAGCACAAGGGCCCGGTGCTGCTGCGACGCAGCCAGGTGCAGCCGACGACCACCGACCAGCGCCTGCTCGACACACTGGAGTCCGGGGAATGGGTGCACACCGACCCGTGGCGTGTCCTGCGCATCCAGGCCGAGTTCGTCGAGGGCTTCGGTGCGCTGGCCACGCTCGGCCCGGCGGTCAGCGTCTTCGGCTCGGCCCGGACCGACCCGTCCGACCCGCACTACGCACTGGCCGAGCAGGTGGCCGCCGAGCTCGTCGGGGTCGGCTACGCGGTGATCACCGGCGGCGGCCCCGGGATCATGGAGGCGGCCAACAGGGGCGCCTGCCGGGCCGGCGGGGTGTCGGTCGGCCTGGGCATCGAGCTGCCCTTCGAGCAGGGCCTCAACGAATGGGTCGACCTCGGCATCAACTTCCGCTACTTCTTCGCCCGCAAGACCATGTTCGTCAAGTACTCGCAGGGCTTCGTCGTGATGCCCGGCGGCTTCGGCACCCTCGACGAGCTCTTCGAGGCCCTGACCCTCGTGCAGACCTCCAAGGTCACGAGGTTCCCCGTGGTGCTGATGGGTCGCGAGTACTGGTCGGGCCTGCTGGCCTGGCTGTGGTCGACGATGGCGGTCAGCGGGCGGATCTCGATGGCCGACCTCGACCTCGTTCACGTCACCGACGACCCGCGTGAGGCGGTGGAGATCATCGCGACGGCCAACGCCGGGGCCGGGCAGCCACTGCGACGCGACGGACGGGCTGCCACCGACGGCATGTGAGGCGCGTCCGGCGGGCCTGGATGTGGGCGGGGACCGCTTTCCGGTCAGGCGCCGCCGGCCCACAGGCGTGCCAGGTGGGGTCGCAGGGGTGAGTCCGGCAGGCCCCAGTCGTGGCGGAATGCGTTCGCCACCAGGGCGAAGCCCGAGTCGCTGGCGCGATCCAGGCCGATGAAGGCGTAGGTCCCGCCGGTGGATCCGGCGTGCCAGGAGATGGGCGATGGCCGTTCGGGCCAGGTGTCGATGGTCCACCCCAGTGCGTAGCGCCAGGTGCGCCCCGGCTGCGGCGGGGGGCCGACCGGCTCGTGGGTGCTGGCCACGGCCCGGTCCACGGCGCCTGAGCCGAGCAGCGCCCGCAACTGCGCCACGCCGTGGGCCGCGAGGTCGGCGATGGTGCCGTGCACGCACCCCGAGGGCTCGAACACGGCCAGGTCGTCCACCGCGCGCGAACGTGGTGCCACCGCGATGAACCGGCGCCGCGCCCTCGACCAGCGATGCTCCCGTGGTGCGGCCGGCCCCGGTACGCCGAACGCGGCGCCGGGCATCCCGGCCTGCTCCAGCGCTGCGGTGGTGATCAGGTGGCGGAACCCGACGTCCAGGGCCCGAGCTGCCGCCAGGCCGGCCAGCCCGTACCCGAGGTTCGAGTAGAGGAAGTCCGAGCCGGCAGCGAACCGGGGCCGGGCCGCCCAGCCGGCGCTGACCAGGCGCCGTGACACCTCCTCGGGGTCACCGCCGAGGAGCAGGTAGCGCACCACGGCACCCGCCGGAGGGTTGACCGGCAGCCCGGTCCGGTGGGCCAGGAAGGTCGACAGGCTCAACGCCGGCGTAGACCGATTCGGGGGGGACGAAGCCGGGTGCCAGTTCGCGCACGGGCCGCGACCAGTCGAAGCGCGCCGTTGCGACGCCCTCGCGGGCGATCGCGGTCGTCGTCAGCGACTTGCCGATGCTGCCGAAATGCCAGAGGTCATCGAGTGCGGCCGCCTCGGTGCTCCCGGCCCGGCGGACCCCGACCACCTCGAACCGGGTCGGGCCCGTCGCGCTGAACCAGGTCGCAGCTGCCGCCGGAAGGCGGAACTCGTCTCGGAACGACGCCAGCACCCCGGCAGCGTAGCGAGCCGGTCGGGCCCAGCGCAGGGGTCGACGGTGCCGGGTGAGGACCCGCCCGACCGATGCCCAGGCGCCAGCGGCACGCGCCGCCACCACGCAGCAGGCGCTGGGACCGCCGTGACCGGTGTCCCCCACGGCCGCGGGAGTATCGTCCCGGGCATGCCCAGCGGTCGAGCGCGCGACAGGCAGTTGCGGCGCCAAGCGGCCCGCGAGTCGACCAGCCAGTCCCTGGCGGCCTCCGGCGCCGGACACCGCGCGAGTACCGCGGCGCTCGTGGTGGGTGCCACCGGGGTCGTGTTCGGCGACATCGGGACTTCGCCGCTGTACGCGATGAAGGAGTCCCTGGCCGCCGGCGGGCTGGTGCGCGACGTCGACACGGTCCTGGGCATCGCGTCGCTGGTGTTCTGGGCGCTGACCCTCGTGGTGACGGTCAAGTACCTCACGTTCATCATGCGCGCCGACAACCACGGCGAGGGCGGGGTGCTGGCGCTGCTCGCGCTGCTGCCCGACGTCCTGCGCCGTGGGGCCAGCGGGAAGGCGACTGTCCCGGCCGTGCTGATCCTGGTCGGCGCCGGCCTGCTCTACGGCGACGGGGCGCTGACCCCGGCGATCTCGGTGCTCAGCGCCGTCGAGGGCATCGGGGTGCTCAGCCCGAGCCTGGAGCACCTGGCCGTGCCGGTGACGTGCGTGATCCTGCTGATGCTGTTCCTGGTGCAGTCGCGGGGCACCCAGATGCTGGGCCGCGTTTTCGGCCCGGTGATGATCGCGTGGTTCGCCCTGATCGGCGGCCTCGGCCTCGTCGAGGTCGTCAAGGACCCCTCCGTGGTGCGCGCCCTCTCGCCGAGCTACGCGCTGGCCACGCTCACCGGCAACGGGGTGCACGGGTTCCTGCTGCTGGGCTCGATCATCCTGGCGGTGACCGGCGGCGGAGGCGCTCTACGCCGACATGGGCCACTTCGGGGCACGGCCCATCCGGTTGGCGTGGCTGTGCCTGGTGATGCCGGCGCTGGTCCTGGCCTACCTCGGCCAGGCGGCCATGGTGATCAGCAACCCCGCGGCCGCCGCCAACCCGCTCTACGCGCTGGCCCCGAACCGGACGTGGACCCTGATCATGCTCGCGCTGGCGACGATGGCCACGATCATCGCCTCCCAGGCCCTGATCACCGGCGTCTACTCGCTGACCCGCCAGGCGGTGCAGCTCGGCTACTTCCCGCGCGTGCGGATCAGCCACACCTCAGGCCAGGCCGAGGGCCAGATCTACATCCCGGCGATCAACTGGATGCTGATGGTCGCCTGCATCACGCTCGTGCTGGTCTTCCAGTCCTCCGCCCGCCTGGCCGCGGCGTACGGGGTGGCCGTCTCCGGGACGATGGCGATCACCTCGATCGCGTTCTACCTGGTGGCCACGCACACCTGGGGCTGGTCCCGGGCTCGGGCCGGGGCGCTGGCGGGGGCGTTCCTGCTGATCGACCTGTCCTTCCTGCTGGCCACCCTGCCGAAGTTCATGCAGGGCGGCTACGTGCCCATCGGCATCGGTGCCGCGGTGGTCGTGGTCATGTTCGTCTGGCACTACGGGCTGAACCTGCTGCACAACCACGTCGGCGCCAACCTGCTGACCTGGGCCGAGGTGCACGGGGGCATCGAGGACGGCACGATCGCCCGAACGCCGGGCACCGGGGTGTTCCTCGCCTCGAACCCCGACGACGTGCCCCAGAGCCTGAGCAGCCACGTGCAGCTGCTGCACAGCCTGCCCGAGCACGTGCGGGTGGTCAGCATTCTCACCGAGACCGTGCCCGTGGTCCACGAGCCGCACAAGTTCGAGATCGCCGACCACTACAACGGCATCGAACAGGTGCTGGTGCACTCGGGCTTCATGGAGACCCCGCACGTGCCGCTGCTGATGGACATCCTCGCGGTGCGCGGCGAGCCGGACTACACCCCCGAGGGCGGCCTGCCCAGCATGGCGGTGCTGCCCGACGACGCGATCTACGTGACCAGCAACCGGACGTTCGTCTCCACCGGCAGGGGGAGCATGTCCACGCTCACCGAGCGGCTGTTCGCAGTTCTGCATCGCAACGCCGCCAGCCCGACGGCGTACTTCAACCTGCCCACCGAGCGGGTGGTCACCCTGGGTACCCAGGTGGACCTGTAGGCAGTGGGGGCCCTACGCGGGGTTGGCAGCCGCCTCGTCGCAGTACAGCGTCTGGTCGGGCTGGCCGATCCGGGAGGCGGGGATCGCGGGGTCCCCGGCCCGCAGCTGGCGCAGCGACTGGCCCTTGTCCGAGCCGGTGACCAGCCACAGCACTGCGCTGGCCCGTGCGATACCCGGGTAGGTCAGGGTCATCCGGCGGCGGCCCTGGTACTCGCCGGTCAGGGCCACGTCGGCGTCGTTGACGGCCAGCACCGGGTCGCCGGGGATGAGCGAGGCGGTGTGGCCGTCGGCGCCGAGGCCGAGGTGCACCAGGTCGATCACCGCCGGCAGCGCGGCCGCGTAGGCGACCGCCGCGGAGTCGAGGTCGGGGGCCTCGACGGGCATGGGCCAGCACCCGCGCGGGGCACCCCGGCGGCAGGGAGGCGCGCAGGCCGGCGAGGTTGCGCAGCGGGGTCGTCGGCGGGGCCGATCCGCTCGTCGACCTGCAGGATCGTGGTGTCAGCCCATGGCATGTCGAGCCCCCCGAGGGCGGCGAGCATCCGCCACGGGCTGCGCCCGCCGGAGACGGCGAGCGTGAACGAGCCGTGGTCGGCCACGGCTGCGCGCGCCCGGTCGGCGAGCTCGGCGGCGGCGGACTCGGCGGCCTGCTCGGCGGTGGGGGCGACGGTCACCCGCAGGGCGCTCACGGCGTCGGGCCGTGCGGCTTCTCGACGTGGCCGCCGAACTCGCGGCGCATCGCCGACAGCACCTTGTTGGCGAAGGCGGCCGAGCCCTGGGAGTCGAAGCGGGACTGCAGCGCCGCCGTCAGCACCGGCGCGGGCACCCCCTCGTCGATGGCGGCCACGGCGGTCCACCGGCCCTCGCCGGAGTCCGACACCCGGCCGGAGAGCTCGGCCAGCTCGGGGGACGCGTGCAGCGCGGAGGCGGTCAGGTCCAGCAACCAGGAGCCGACCACCGACCCGCGCCGCCACAGCTCGGTGATCGCCGGCAGGTCGAGGGTGTACTGGTAGTGCTCGGGGTGCTCGAGGGGTGCGGTCTCGGCGTCGGCGGCGCGTGGGCGGGCCCCGGCGTCGGCGTTCGCGAGGATGTTCAGGCCCTCGGCGTAGGCGGCCATGAGGCCGTACTCGATGCCGTTGTGCACCATCTTCACGAAGTGCCCGGCCCCGTTCGGGCCGCAGTGCAGCCAGCCGGCCTCACCGGGCTCGGGCTCGCCGGTGCGACCGCGGGTGCGCGGTGCCGCCGCGACCCCGGGGGCCAGCGAGGCCCAGATCGGCTCCAGCGCGCCCCACCGGCTCCGGCTCTCCGCCGATCATCAGGCAGTAGCCGCGCTCGGCGCCCCAGACCCCGCCGCTGGTGCCGCAGTCGATGTGGTGGATGCCGCGCTCGCGCAGCGCGGAGGCGTGGCGCAGGTCGTCGGTGTAGTGGGTGTTGCCCCCGTCGATGATCACGTCGCCGGGTTCGAGGACCTCGGCCAGGGCGGCGATCGTCGCATCGGTGATCCGCCCGGCCGGGACCATCACCCAGACCGCGCGCGGGGCGGGCAGGGTCGCGGCGAGCTCGGCCAGCGTCGCAGCGCCAGTGGCCCCCTCGGCCACGAGCGCGTCGATCGCCGCCGGGTCGATGTCGTGCACCACTGCGCTGTGGCCGTCGGCGAGCAGCCGGCGCACCAGGTTCGCGCCCATCCGGCCGAGGCCGACCATCCCGAGGGTCATCGGCTGCTGCGTGGTCATCGGCGCTCCTTGGAGGGGGTGGTGCGGGTGGCGGGGCTTCGGCGGGAACCGGCGGGGTGGTCGGTGGGCGAGCCGGCTCCGACGCGGCCTACGGCGTGGGCTGCTCCGGATCGTGCCAGTGGTCGTCACCGGTCAGCGCGTCGGCCTCGGCCGGGCCCCACGAGCCGGGCTCGTAGCGGTACACCGGGCCGGGCTGGTCCAGGGCCGGTTGCACCACCCGCCAGGTGCACTCGACGGCGTCCTGACGGGCGAACCGGCGCGCGTCGCCGGCGATCGCGTCGCCGAGCAGCCGCTCGTAGGGCTGGCGGCGGGTGCCCAGGCTGCGGCTGAAGTCGACGGAGAGGTCCACCGGCTGGGCGATCAGCTCCGGGCCGGGCTTCTTGGCCTGCACCGTCATCGTCACGCCGTCGTCGTTGCCCAACCGGAAGCGGATCAGGTTCGCGTGCGGGCCTGGCAGGTCCGGTTCGGCGAAGAGCATCCGAGGCGGCTCGCGCAGCTCGACCACGGCCTCGAGCGCGGCCCCGCCCAGGGACTTGCCCGCGCGGACGAAGAACGGCACTCCGGACCAGCGCCACGAGTCGATCTCGAAGCGGCAGGCGACGTAGGTCTCCACGGTGGAGTCCGCGGCGACACCGCGCTCGTCGAGGTACCCGTCGTACTGGCCGCGTACGACCGAGGCGGCGTCCAGCGGTCGCATGGCGCGGAACACCTTGACCTTCTCGTCGCGCATGGAGTCGGCCTCGGGGCTCACCGGGGGTTCCATGGCCAGGATCGCGATCACCTGCAGCAGGTGGTTCTGGACGACATCGCGCAGCGCGCCCACGCCCTCGTAGAACGCACCGCGGCCCTCGACGCCGAACGGCTCGGCCATGGTGACCTGCACGCTGCGCACGTAGTTGCGGTTCCAGATCGGCTCGAGGAACGTGTTGGCGAACCGGAAGACCAGCAGGTCCTCGACCGACTCCTTGCCCAGGTAGTGGTCGATGCGGAAGATGTGCGCCTCGTCGAAGTGCTGGTGCAGCAGCTGGTTCAGCGCGACTGCGGAGTCCAGGTTGCGGCCGAACGGCTTCTCCACGATGATCCGCGAGCCCTGGTTCAGGCCCTCGCGGGACAGGCCCTCGATCACGGTGGGGAACAGGGTCGGCGGGATCGCCAGGTAGAACGCGGGCCGGGTGGCGCCGAGGCGCGCGAGCTCGGCGCGCAGGCGGGCGAAGGTGGCCTCGTCGGAGTAGTCCCCGCCGACGAGGCTGATCCGCGAAGCCAGGTCATCGACGATGGCCGGGTCGGCGTCCGGCACGGTCGCGGCCACGGCCTCGCGGACGTGGGCCCGGAAGCGCTCGTCGTCCCAACCCGAGCGGGCGATGCCCACGACCGGGATCTCGAGGTTGCCGCGGGCGAGCATCTGGTAGATCGCGGAGAAGAGCTTCTTGCGGGCCAGGTCGCCGGTGGCCCCGAACAGCACGAGCGCGTCGGAGTGCTCGGGGGTGGAGTTGGCGGCGGGGGCGTCTGCGGTGGAGTGCGTTGGGGCGGGTACGGGGGTCGCCGCTGTGGGGTCGGCGGTGGGGTCCGCGTGCGCGGGGGTTGCCTGGCCGGTGGGGTCGGCGTCGCGTGGGCCTGTTGGGTAGGCGGTGGGGTCCGTGGTGAGTGGGTCGGCCGTGGGGTCGGCGTGCGCGGCCACGTCCGCGGCCGTGGTGGTGTGCGCGTCCATGGCCCTCCTCGGGTGATGTCGTCGACTCGAACCACGGCGCGCGTGCGCCCATTCCCGCCGCGCCTCGGCCGCGGGCGCTCCGCCGGTCGGCCACCGTGCCCTCGGCCGTGGCGCGACCCTGTCCACGCCGGGCCGCTGCACGTGGGCTGCGGCGGTCCGGCCCCGTTGGCTGCTGTCGTCCGACTCATCCGCATTCTGCTCGAAAGGCGGGCCGGAAATGCGGATCGCACCGGGGTGAGGCGCCGCGAAGAAGGAGGACTGGGGCCGCAGAGGCCCAGGCGGGGCGGGTGCGGGCGGGGCGGGGCCAGGGCGGGGCGGGCGCGGGCGGGGCGGGCGCGGGAGGGGCGGGCGCGGGCGGGGCGAGGCGGGCGCGGACGGGGCGAGGGGGCAGCAGCGGCCGGGTGCCGCGGGAGCGGTGCAGCGCCGCAGGCCCCGGATACCGCCGGTGCAGTACGCCGCCGCGGCAGGTACCGCACGTGGGGGACGCGGGCCCGGGCCACGGCGACCTAAAGTCTGGGCCATGACCTGGTCGGCTGACGTGCGCGGGTGGGCGCATGCCCATCCCCGCGTGGCTGACGTGCTGGTGGCGGTGCTCGTGGCCCTGCCGGCCCTGCTCGTCCCGGCGGACGCTCCCTCCGGGCTGGCCACATCGACGCCGCTGACGGGGGCGCTGATCCTCGCCGCGTGCGCGGCGCTCGTCGTGCGGCGTGATCACCCCCTCGCGGTGTGGGTGGTCACGCTGGGGATCTGCCTGGTCACCATCGCGGTCACCGATGGCCCCTCCGGCACGATCTTCCCGGTCCTCGTGGCCCTCTACACGTACGCGGTGACAGCCCGGCGGGGCCCCGCGGTCCGGGCAGGCGCGCTGACCGCCGTCCTGGTGATCGGCGCCCTGGGCGTGGTGGACGGCTGGCAGACCCCGACCACGTACGTCGTGTTCGCGTGGAGCGCCCTGGCCGTGGCCATCGGGATCGCGGTGCAGAACGCGCGGGCGGTCGTGGCCGCGGCGCAGGAGCGCGCCCGCGCGGCCGAGGAGAGCCGCGAGGAGGAGGCCCTGCGCCGGGTGGCCGAGGAGCGGTTGCGGATCGCGCGCGAGCTGCACGACGCGGTGGCCCACCACGTGTCGGTGATCAACGTGCAGGCCGGCGTGGCCGCACACCTGATGGACACCGACCCGGCGGCGGCCAGGGCGGCGCTGGGCGTGGTGCGCACGGCCGGCCAGGAGGTGATCGGCGAGATGCGCGCGATGGTGGGCCTGCTGCGCAACGGTGAGCAGGGCGTGGAGGTGGCGCCGGTGCCCGGCCTCGAGCAGGTCGACGAGTTGATCGCCCGGACCCGGGCGGCCGGCCTCGACGTCGAGCTGATCGAGCGCGGGGCACGCGCCGAGCTGCCGACCACCGTGGGGCTGACCGCCTACCGGGTGCTGCAGGAGGCACTGACCAACGCGGCCAAGCACGGCCGCGGTCGGGCCCTGGTCATCATCGATCGTGCGCCGACGGGTGTGGTCATCGAGGTGCGCAATCGTGCGGCGGCTCCGGTGCCCAGCGGCGTGGGCGGGAAGACGACCCCGGGTGGGCACGCCACCCCGGGCGGGCATGCGACCCCGGGCGAGCGGGCGACCGCGGGCGTGAGTGGGACCGGTACCTCGGCGCTCCCGGCCGCCGGCCACGGCCTGGTCGGGATGCGCGAGCGGGTCGAGGCGGCGGGCGGCACCCTCAGGCTGACGGCCGGCCCGGAGTTCGTGGTGCACGCCGAGATCCCCATCGGAGGTGGCTGGTGATCCGCGTGCTGCTCGCCGACGACCAGGCGCTGATCCGGGCGGGGTTCGCGGCACTGGTCGGGTCCGCGCGCCGACCTGCGAGGTGGTCGGCGAGGCCGTCGACGGCGCGGACGCCGTGCGCCAGTGCCGCGACGCTGCGCCCGGACGTCGTGCTCATGGACATCCGGATGCCCGACGCTCGACGGCCTGCAGCGCCACCGAGCAGATCACCGCGCGATCCGGAGCTGGACGGGGTGCGCGTCCTGGTGCTGACCACGTTCGAGGCCGACGACTACGTGCTGGCCGCGCTGCGCGCCGGGGCGTCCGGGTTCCTGGGCAAGGACGTCGAGCCCCAGCCGAGCTCCTCGACGGCGATCCGGGTCGTCGCCGCCGGGGAGTCGCTGCTGTCGCCGCGGGCCACGCGCGCCCTCATCGCCCGGCTACCTCGCCCAGCCGCCGATGGCGCCGCTGACGCGACCTCGGCGACGGCGCGCTGGCGGTGCTCACCGAGCGCGAGCGGGAGGTCGTGGCGCTCGTCGGGCGCGGCATGAGCAACGAGCAGATCGCGGCGGAGCTGTTGCTCTCGCCGCTGACCGTCAAGACGCACGTGAACCGGGCCATGGCCAAGCTCGGCGCCCGCGACCGGGCCCAGCTGGTCGTGCTGGCCTACCAGAGCGGCCTGGTGCGCGCCGGGCGAGGACTGAGGCGGCTACCGCACCGCGCAGGCCCCCGCACCCGCTGGCGCGTGACGACGTACCGCGGCCGCAGTAGGCCGAAGCGCCCGCATGCGATGGACGCGACGACGCAGCCCGCGGGAGCAGCCGCGAGCAGTGCTCGCCGGAGGTCCCGGCCAGCCCGCCGGAGCCACCATGATCGAGGTCAGCTACCTCACCAAGCGGTACGGCGACGTGACCGCCGTCGACGACATGACGCTTCACCGTCCAGCCCGGGATCGTGACCGGCTTCCTCGGCCCCAACGGCGCCGGCAAGTCCACGACGATGCGCATGATCCTCGGCCTGGACCGGCCCACCTCGGGCCGGCCACCGTCAACGGCCGGCCCTACGCCGAGGCGCCGCGCACCGCTGGCCGAGGTCGGTGCCCTGCTCGAGGCCAAGGCGTTCGACACGGGCCGCTCGGCGCGCAACCACCTGCTGCGCCCTGGGGGCCACGATCGGCGTCGGCCGCGCGCGCGTCGACGAGGTGCTCGAGGTCGTCGGCCTGGCCGACGTCGCCAGCAAGCGGCGCGGGCGGGTTCTCCCTCGGCATGGGCCAGCGGCTCGGCATCGCCACCGCGCTGCTCGGCGACCCGCAGACCGTCATGCTCGACGAGCCGGTCAACGGCCTCGACCCCGACGGCATCCACGTGGATCCGCGCGCCTGCTCAAGGAGCTGGCCGCCGAGGGCCGCACCGTCTTCGTCTCCTCGCACCTGATGAGCGAGATGGAGCTGACCGCCGACCACCTGGTCGTCGTCGGCCGCGGCCGGGTGCTCGCCGACGTCTCGATGGCCGACTTCATCGCCGCCTCGGCGCAGCAACGCCGTGCGGGTCGTCTCCCCGGACGCCGCGCGGCTGCGCGCAGCTGCTCGCCGGCCGCCGGCGTCACGGTCACCTCGCGGAGCCCGGGCCAGCTGGAGATCACCGGGGTGCCGCGCCTCGCGCGTCGGCGAGCTCGCCGCCCGGCGAGGGCATCGTCCTCCACGAGCTCGTCGACCCGGCCCCCTCGCTGGAGGAGGCGTTCATGGAGCTGACCCGCGACGCCGTGGAGTACCACGGCTCGACCGACCCGACCCCCTCGACCCCCACCACCGGAAGGACGGCAGCCTGATGAGCGCCACCACCCTCGACGCCCCGCCCGCGCGCACCGATGCGCCGGCCCCGGCCCGCACCACCACCGCCCGCGTCGTGCTCAGCGAGTGGATCAAGCTGCGCACCCTGCGCTCCACCTGGCTGACCATCGGGTCGATCCTGTTGGCCATGGTCGCCTTCGGCCTGATCTCTGCGTTGACCGCCAGCGGCCAGGTCGAGGTCTCCGACGCCCAGGGCGGCCCGCCCGGGTTCGCGGGCTCCGACCCCGTCTCCACCGTGCTCTCCGGGGCGAACTTCGCGGTGCTGATCGTCGCGGTGCTCGGGGCCATCGTCGGGGCCCGCGAGTACACCACCGGGATGATCCGCACCACCCTGGCCGCCGTGCCGCGCAGGCTGCCCGTGCTGTGGGGCAAGCTCGTGACGTTCGTCGGTGTGCTGACCCCCACGGTGATCCTCGGGGTGCTGGTGTCGTTCGTGGCGGGGATGGCGATCCTCGACGCCGGGGGAGCGGCCACCCTCGCGTGGTCCGACGACGGTGTTGCCCGCGCGGTACTGGGCACGGCGGTCTACCTGGTGGCCCTGGGCGTGATCGGGGTTGCGCTGGGCATCCTGCTGCGGGGCACGGCCGCGGCGATCGGCACCGTGATCGGGGCCGTGCTGTTCGTGCCCACGCTGGCCTCGGCGCTGCTGCCCGACAGCTGGGACGGGGTGCTGAAGTACCTGCCCTCCAACGCCGGGATGGCCTTCACCTCGGTGGAGCCCGGCGACTCGTTGCTCACCCCGGGTGCGGGCATGGCGGTCCTGGCCGCGTGGGTGCTGCTCGCCGTCGGCGGGGCCGCGCTCGCGCTGCTGCGCCGGGACGCCTGAGGCTCATGGCCCCCAGGGGCGAGGGCCGGAGCTGGACCGTGCTGCGTGGCCGGAGCTGAAATGCACAAAGCCCATCGGCCAAGTACGGTAAGGCCACCCTCGCCCCATGGGCCTGCCTCGCCGGCCAGGGGGCCTCGATCCACCCGACCGAGAGGAACGCCCGTGTCCGTGCTTGACGAGGTGCTGGCGGCCAACGCCGCCTACGCCGCCACCTTCGGCGAGAAGTCCACGCTCGCCCTGCCGCCCGCCCGCAGCTTCGCGATCCTGACCTGCATGGACGCCCGGCTCGACCCGGCCAAGTACGCGGGCCTGGCCGAGGGTGACGCCCACGTGATCCGCAACGCAGGCGGCCGCGCCAGTGACGACGCGATCCGCTCGCTGGTCATCAGCTACAAGCTGCTCGGCACCCGAGAGTGGTTCGTGATCCACCACTCGAACTGCGGCATGGAGTTCTTCACCGACGAGGTCATGCGCGGCCTGCTCGCCAACTCCCTGGAGACCGCCGCGCTGGGCCCGGAGGGGTTCACCGACGTGGGCACGGGGCCGGGGTCGGCCGAGGCCAAGTACATCGACTGGCTGACGATCAGCGACAACGCGGCGAGCGTCGCCGAGGACGTGGCGCGGATCCGCAACCACCCCCTGGTGCCGGGCTCGATCCCCATCCACGGGTTCATCTACGACGTCACCACCGGCCTGTTGGTCGAGGTGCCGGCGGCCACGGAGGCGGGCCGAGTCCGGTAACCGGGCTACCCTGCGGGTGTGGCACACGACTCCGAGGTTGCCTCGGGCGCAGGATCAGCCGGGCCGCCCGAGCCGCATCCGGGCGAGACGCACGGGCCCGGGACCGCGAGCCGGCTGAACTGGCTGCGGGCCGGGGTGCTCGGCGCCAACGACGGCATCGTGTCGACCGCCGGCCTGGTGGTCGGCGTGGCCGGGGCCACCAGCGAACGCGGGCCGATCCTCACCGCAGGCGTGGCCGGCCTCGTCGCGGGCGCGGTGTCGATGGCCCTCGGCGAGTACGTCTCGGTGAGCAGCCAGCGCGACAGCGAGCGCGCGACCCTGGACCGGGAGCGTTCTGAGCTGGCAGACGAGCCCGAGGCGGAGTTCGAGGAGCTCGTCGGGCTCTACCGGGCCAAGGGCCTCTCGGCGCAGACCGCGCGCACGGTGGCCGAGGAGCTCACCGCCCACGACGTGTTCGCCGCCCACGTCGACGCCGAGCTGGGCCTGGATCCCGATGGGCTGACCAACCCGTGGCACGCGGCGATCTCCTCGGCGATCGCCTTCACCCTCGGCTCGATCCTGCCCCTGCTGGCGATCGTCCTGGCGCCGGCCGACCTGCGGGTGCAGGTCACCTTCGCCCTCGTGCTGGTCGCCCTGGCCATCACCGGCACGGTGAGCGCCCAGATCGGCGGAGCCGGCCGGGCCCGTGCGGTGACGCGCCTGCTGGTCGGCGGCGCCCTGGCGATGGGCGTCACCTATGTGGTCGGCCGGATGATCGGCACCGTCGGAGCCTGACCGACGCCACCCACGGCACCACGGCACCCAGCGGGCGCCCGGTCGACTCAGGTCCGCGCGTGCGGGTGGGCGTCGGAGCGGCCCTGGAACGACAGGATCTTGGGGTTCACGATCACGCCCTCGCGCATCTCGATGGCCGCCCGGATGGTGCGCTCGGCGTCCCAGCCGACGGGGCCCTCCATGACCGGGCGAAGGAACGGGATCAGGGCCTCGCTGATGCCCCAGGTGGCGCTGTTCCACAGGAACGACGGGCTGTGGTCCACGCCGTAGTAGGCGACCCCGTCGCCGACCATCAGCATCGGCTCCTCGAAGGTGGTGGGCCGCGAGAAGCTGAACCCCATCCCCGTGTCGCACGAGACGTCGACGAGCAGCCGGCCGGGCGGAAGCAGGGCCAGCTCGTCGTCGGAGATGAACATCAGCGGCCGGTCGGTGTCCTGCAGCACGCAGTTGACCACGATGTCGTGGGCGGCCAGGAACTGGGCGGCGGGGACCGGCCCCTCCTCGGTGTGCACCACCGTGCGCCCCGGCTCGTCGGGCACCCGCTCGAGGTGGTCGATGACGACCGACGGGATCGGGGAGGCCACCGCGGTGACGTCGCGCATCGTCAGGACGGTCACGTCGTGGACGCCGAGGGCGTGCAGGGCGGTGATCGCCCCGCGCGCGGTGTTGCCGAACCCGATCACGACCGCCGTCAGGTGCCGGCCGTAGTGGCCAGTGGAGCCGACCAGGGTCATCGCGTGCAGCACCGAGCAGTAGCCGGCCATCTCGTTGTTCATGTGGAACACGTGCACCTGGAAGTCCCCGGACCGGCTCCAGTGGTTCATCGCCTCCCACGCGATCAGGGTCAGGTGCTTGTCGATCGAGATCTGCGTCAGATCCGGGTCCTGCACCGCGTGCGGCCAGCCCCAGAGCACCTGGCCCGGGCGCATGGCGAGCAGGTCGGCCTGCGTCGGCTTGGGCAGCAGCAGGATGTCAGCGCCGGCGATGATCTCCTCGCGGGTCCCCATCCCGGCCACGAGGGGCGCCAGGTGCGCGTCGGAGACGCCGAAGCGCTCGCCGTAGCCGTGCTCCAGCAGGATCCGGGCGCGCAGATCCGCGTCGATCCGCTCGACGTGCTGCGGGTGGATCGGTAGACGGGACTCGTTCTCCTTGGTCGAGGTGGCAGGCACCCCGACGATCAGCTCTGCCATGTCGGCCTCCGGTCCCGACGATCCCATCCCGGCCCCCGGGGACGCCATTCGCGCAGGGCGCCGCGCCCTGGCCCGCGGGAACGGGCGCGGGGCTGCCCCACGGCGGCGGTCCCGCGGGCGCGCCGCCCGCCGCTGGGCCGACGAGGGGCTGCGTGGGGGCGGGCGCGGTGCCATGATGACGCACTCGGCGGTGGGCGGAGGAGTCTCGTGTTCGATGCGGTGTTCAACGTGGGGCTCGCGCTGGCGATCGTGATCACGGTGGTCTCGCTGGGCATCGCCCTGACCGTGCGCGAGCTGGTGGCCCCGCTGGCCAGGCCGCTGCTGCCGATCGGGATGGTGGTGCTCAACTGCGGGGTCCTTCCGGCGGTGGCGTGGGGCATCGCGGCGGCCGGGGGCCTGGACGGTGGAGCCCTCACGGGCGTCACCTTGGCCACGGTCGGGGCCGCCGGTGCCGCGGGGCTCAAGGCGGTCCAGCTCTCCGGGCAGGCCGATGCCGCCCTGGCCGTCTCGCTGGTCGTCGTGCTGCAGCTGGTGAACCTGGTCACCGTCCCGCTGTGGGCGGGGGCGGTGGTCGAGGGGGCCACGCTGGACCGGGGCGCGATCCTGCTCAACCTGGCGATGCTGATCCTGATCCCGCTCGCCGTCGGGCTTGTGCTGCGGGCGCTGCTGCCCGAGCGTGCCCCCGGCTGGCGCCAGCCTCTGGTCGCGGTGTCGAACGTGGCGCTGGGTGTGGCCCTGCTGGCCGGGATCATCGACAACCGATCCACCCTCGTGGAGCTGCTGTGGTCGCCCACCTTCCTGGTCTGCCTGGCGATCGTGGCCGCGTGCTCCCTGTGCGGCCTGGCCCTGGGCGCCCCGCGAGGTCGGCAGGTGCGCGTCACCACCGCGCTGGTCACCGGCGTACGGTTCGCCGCGCTGGGGCTGATCATCATCGGCACGCAGCTCGACGGGGCACCGGAGATCCTGGGGCCGGCCCTGGTGTTCGGCCTCGTGAACCTGATCATGATGGTCGGCATCGCGGTGCTCATCGGCCGCCGGCCTGATCGCCGGGAATCGGCGCTGACCGGTGGTCCCGGGGAGGTCACCGCCTGATCCGGGGGCCGCTCCGGCGGGCGGGGCGTGGGGGCGGCCCGTGGTACGGTCGCAGGTAGCAGACAGCCAGTGTGATGCTGGCACGTGGCATACCCGGTCGGGTATGGCCCCGGGGATGGACACCAGACCCCGTCAGGCTCGGTAGCGCTCCCGCTGCACCAGTTCGACCCCAGCGGAAGGCCCACTGATGGCCCTCAGCATCGGCATGCTCAGCACCTACCCGCCCACCCCGTGTGGCCTGGCCACCTTCTCCCAGGCCCTGGTCACCCACCTCACCGCGGGCGGGGCCGAGGTCGGCATCGTTCGCGTCGTCGACGCGGTTGCCCCGCACGTCCCGCTCGTGACCCATCAGCTGGTCATGGCCGAGCAGGGCGCTCCCGCGCGGGCCGCCGAGGCCCTCAACGGGTTCGACGTCGTCGTGGTCCAGCACGAGTACGGGATCTTCGGCGGCCGGGACGGTGCGGACGTGCTCGCGGTGCTGGCCGGCATCCGGGTCCCGATCATCACCGTGCTGCACACGGTCCTGACCGAGCCCAGCCCGCACCAGCGCGTGGTGCTGGCCCGCGTGGTCGCGGCCTCCAGCGTCGTGGTGACCATGACCCGCACCGCCCGCGAGCGCCTCATCGACGGCTGGGGCGTCGCCCCGGACAAGGTCGTGGTCATCGCGCACGGCGCCGAGGATCCCGGCACCCAGGATCTCTCCCGCCGCCCTGCGGCGACCTCGGCCTGGACCAGGCCCGCACCGCTCATGGGCGTGGTGCCGGGTCGGCGGCCGGGCGGGAACGTGACCCACCGCCGCACGCACCGATCCGGCGGGGCCGCTGCCCCAGTGGTGCGCCCCATGCCGGCGGCGAACCCTGGCCGGATCGCGAGTCCCGCTCCCGCCGCGGGCACGGCGCGCAGCACCATGCCCGCGCCCACGGCGAACCCCGCCCGCACGATGAGCCCCGCCCAGCCGCACCGCCCGACGATCATCACCTGGGGCCTGATCGGCCCGGGCAAGGGCATCGAGTGGGCACTCGAGGCGATGGTCGGCCTGGCCGACCTCGAGCCACGCCCGGTCTACCGGGTGCTCGGCCAGACCCACCCGCGGGTGCTCGAGCGCAACGGGGAGGCCTACCGGCTGGGCCTGCAGGCGATGGCCGCGGACCTGGGCCTGGGTGAGTCGGTGCACTTCGACGGCCGCTACCTGGCGGGGCCCGCGCTGCGTGCCCAGGTGCACGCCGCCGACCTCGTGCTGCTGCCCTACGACTCCCGCGAGCAGGTCACCTCCGGCGTGCTCGTGGAGGCCGTGGTCGCCGGACGCCCGGTGGTCTCCACTCGGTTCCCGCACGCCGAGGAACTGCTCTCCTCCGGGGCGGGGCTGCTCGTGGAGCAGCAGGACTCCGAGGCGATGGCCGAGGCCCTGCGCCGGGTCCTGACCGAGCCCGGGCTGGCCGACGGCATGGCCGCTGAGGCGCGCGCCCTGGCCCCGGCGCTGCTCTGGCCGGCCGTGGCCGAGCAGTACATCGCCCTGGGTCACCAATCCGTGGCCGACCACGAGGCCTCGGTGGCCTGATGGCTGTCTCCCCGCGGTTCGACCACCTTGCCGCCATGACCACCGCCGACGGGCTGTTCGAGCACGCCCTGCACGACATGCCCCGGCCCGAGCACGGGTACTGCCTCGACGACGTGGCCCGCGGCCTGGTCGTGGTGGCCCGTGAACCGGGCCCCACCCTGCAGGTGCGCGGACTGCTGCGCACCTACCTGGACTTCGTCACGGCCAGCCTCGACCCGAGCGGGGCCGCGCACAACCGCCGCTCGGTGCTGGGCGAGTGGACCGACACCCCGACCACGCACGACCACTGGGGACGCGGTGTGTGGGCCCTGGGCGTGACCGCGGCATTCCAGCACGGCCGCGAGCGCCAGGACGCCCTGGCCGGCGCCGCCGTGGCGATGCGCGCGCGCTCGCCCTGGGCGCGCGCGACGGCCTACGCAGCCCTCGGCGCCGCCGAGGTGCTGCGGGTCACCCCCGGCGACCCGGTGGCCCTGGCCCTGCTCACCGACGCCGCGCAGTCGCCTGGCGACCCCCGCCCGCGATCGCCGCGACCGAAGCTGGCCGTGGCCCGAGGCGCGCCTGAGCTACGCCAACGCCGTGATCCCCGAGGCGCTGCTGGCGATCGGCTGGGCACTGGACGACGAGTGGGCCACGCGTCGCGGCCTGGCCCTGCTGGGCTGGCTGGTCGACCTGCAGCAGCGTGACGGTCACCTGTCGGTGATCCCGGCCGGCGGCTGGGGCCCGGGCGAGGAGCGCGTGCTCTTCGACCAGCAGCCGATCGAGGTCACGGCCCTGGCCGAGGCCTGCCACCAGGCGCTGGCGCTGACCGGCGAACCGCGCTGGAGCGATGCCCTCGAGCAGTGCGTGGCCTGGTTCCTGGGCGCCAACGACGCCGGACTCGTGCTCTACGACCTCACGACCGGGGGCTGTGCCGACGGGCTGCACGCCGACCGGGTCAACCTCAACCGCGGTGCCGAGTCCACCCTGGCCGCACTGGCCACCCTCCAGCGCGCCCGCGAGGTGCTGGTGCGCTCCTGAGGGAACGGCGCTGCGGGACATCGGTCCGGAAGCGAGTCGGTCGCCTCAGGGCACGGCCCGGCTCGATGGGCCCATCCACGCGCGCGGATCTGCTGTTTCGTCGGCGGTGAGCCGGGTGGCCGGCGAACCTCGCACACGAAACGGCTGTTGACCGCGGCCCGCCGGGGTGTCCGAACGACGAATCCGTGTGCGAGGTTCTGACCCGGCGCCTGCGTCTGGCGGGGAAATGACGCAACGATGCGCGAGGTCTGGCCGACGTGCAGGGGTGGCGGTCCGGCTGCCGACGCCCCAGCTTCCGCGCAGGCGACGGAGGCTGCGGGGATCACCGGGCAGGGATAAGGGATCGTTGCGCACCCCCCTCAAGCCCCGGATGCCCCTCGACGCCGCTCAGGCGGGCGGGGCAGGGTGCCGATGAAGTCGGGGAACAGC
The DNA here is from genome assembly GCA_963777855.1 of uncultured Actinomycetes bacterium. Taxonomy (GTDB): domain Bacteria; phylum Actinomycetota; class Actinomycetes; order S36-B12; family CAIYMF01; genus Prado023. The sequence continues at coordinate 86,899 of CAVZRW010000016.1, forward strand.
ACCGGGGTGAGGGGATCGATCATGCACGCCGCCGCCGCATTGGCCCGCCGCACGGTCACGATCGTCGCGGCCAGCGCGCTGATGGTGGGCGCCCTGGGCGGGGCTCCGGCTGTGGGCAAGCCCGAGACTCCCGACCCCCCGATGCAGGCGATGGGCGCCGGCAGCTACTCGGTGCCGTGGTTCATCTCACCGTCGTTGCTGGCGCTGCGGGCCGAGGTCGACGCCCGGTGGCCCAACCGCAGCCGCGTCAGCGACGGCGCGGTCGGCGACGCCCGCCACCAGGCCCGCGGCGGCAGTCACAACCCGGTGGGCACCGGCCATGGCCCCAGCGTCGGCACCCGTGGAGCGGTCCATGGGATGGACATCACCGCCGCGGGCATCGACGTGCGGGCGCTGCTGCAGGCGGTGGTCGGCGACTCGCGGGTCTGGTACGTGATCCACGACGGGCGGATCTGGAGCCGCACCACCGGGTGGGCGGCCTCGGTCCAGCGCGGGGACCCGCATCGGCTGCACATCCACATCAGCCTGCGCGAGGACAGCCAGGCCGCGGCCGTCCGTGCCGAGCGCTCGACCCGATCCTGGTTCGCGAGGCCGGCGGCGGCCGCCGCCCGTGGTGGCTCTGCCGCGCTGACCCGGCGCATCCAGCGGGCGCTGATCGCACGCGGGTTCCCGATCCCGGCTGGCGCGACGGGCACGTACGGCGGCCAGACACGGGCCGCTGTGGCGGCCTTCCAGCGGGCGCAGGGATGGCGCGGGTCACAGGCCGACGGAGTGGCCGGACCCGAGACCCTGAGACGGCTGGGGCTGGCCTCGTACGCGGCCGGGACGTCGTCGGCGAAGGCGAGGGCGGCGAAGGCGAGGGCGGCGAAGGCCCGGGCGGCGAAGGCGAGGGCGGCGAAGGCGAGGGCGGCGGCGAAGCGGCGTGCCGCAGCGCGTCGCACGCTCGCGGCGAAGGCCTCGGCCTGCCGGCCCGGGGCGCGCAATGCGTGCGTGCGTCAGATGCAGCGGGCGCTCATCGCCCGCGGCTACGCGTTCCCCGAAGGTGCCACGGGGTACTTCGGCCCGAGGACCCTCGCGGTGGTCAAGTCGTTCCAGCGTGCGCAGGGCTGGTCAGGGTCGCAGGCCAACGGGGTGCCCGGAGCGGAGACCCTGCGCAGGCTCGGCTTGGCCCAGGGGTCGACCGCGTCGGCGTCGGCCAAGGCGAAGGCCAAGGCCAAGGCCAAGGCGAAGGCCAAGGCCAAGGCGAAGGCGAAGGCGAAGGCGAAGGCGAAGGCGAAGGCGAAGGCGAAGGCGAAGGCGAAGGCGAAGGCGAAGGCGAAGGCGAAGGCGAAGGCGAAGGCGAAGGCCAAGGCGAAGGCCAAGGCGAAGGCCAAGGCCAAGGCCAAGGCCGCAAGGCGAAGGCCAAGGCCAAGGCCAAGGCCCGAGCGAAGGCCAAGGCCCGTGCCAAGGCCAAGGCCCGCGCCCGCGCGGCATCCGGTCTGGCCGCGTACCGGCCGGGCGCCCGCAACGCGCACGTGCGCGCCATGCAGCGCGCCCTCATCGCGCGGGGCTACACCTTCCAAGAGGGGGCCACCGGCTTCTACGGCCCGCGCACCGTCGTGGTGGTCCGGTCCTTCCAACGCGCCCAGGGGTGGAGCGGGTCGCACGCCAACGGCACCGCGAACGCTGCGACCCTGCGCCTGCTGGGCCTGCGCTGACGATCGCGCCCCTGCGCGGCTGGGGCTCGCCTAGGCCTGCGCTGACGATCGCGACCCTGCGCCTGCTGGGCCGCGCTGACGATCGCGCCCTCGTGCGCGCTAGTTCCCCGCGGGCTTGGTCGCGCGGACGAAGGCCGAGACGAACGTGCCCCCGGCCAGGTCCGCTGCCGCGGTGGCGAGGCTCGGGTCGGCCTGCGTCGCGGCCTCGAGCAGGTCCCGTGCGTCCTCGGCCGTGTACACCCGCGTGACCTCGATGGAGGCGTCGACGAACCCGGCCGCGGCGAGCAGGCCCAGGAACTCCTCCTCGTGCAGGGCGCCGGACAGGCACCCGGCCCACAGCTCCATCGAGCGGCGCACGGGCTCGGGAAGGGCCCCGCGGACCACGATGTCCGAGACGGCGAACCGGCCCCCCGGGCGAAGGACGCGGAACGCCTCGCGGAGCACGGCGGACTTGTCGGCCGCGAGGTTGACCACGCAGTTGGAGATGATCACGTCGACGGACGCCTCAGGCAGGGGCACCGCCTCGATCGCCCCGTGCAGGAACTGCACGTTCGTCGCGCCGGCGGCCTGCCGGTTGCGCTCGGCGAGCGCGAGCATCTCCTCGGTCATGTCCAGCCCGTAGGCGAAGCCGGTGGGGCCGACCCGCTGGGCGGAGAGCAGCACGTCGATGCCGCCGCCGGATCCGAGGTCGAGCACGACCTCGCCGGGTCGCAGGTCGGCCAGGGCCGTCGGGTTGCCGCACCCCAGGGAGGCGAGCACCGCGTCCTGCGGGAGATCGGCTGTCTGGTCGGGGCGGTAGAGGTCCGCGCTGATCGGGTCGGTCGATGCGGACCCGCACCCGCCGTCACCGCAGCAGCCCCGCTCGCCGGCGGTCGCGCGGATCGCGGCTGCCGCGTAGTGGTCGCGAACGATCTGGTGGATCTCGGGCTGGGTGCTCACTGGTGCTCCTCGTCGGTGGTGGGGGTCGGGTTGTCGGTCGGGGCAGGTCTGTCCGGGCAAGTCGTGTGGGGCAAGTCGTGCGGGGCAGGTCGTGCGTGGTGGCTCGGTCTGGCTCAGGTGCAGCAGGCAGGGGCGGGGCTGGGCTCGGCGATTCCCGACAGGTCGCCCAGGGCGGCCCCGGCGTGGTCCAGGCCGGCCTGGACCAGGCGGTAGTGCGCCCACCGGCCCTCCCGGCGCACGCTGACCATCCCGACCTCACGAAGCGTCCTCAGGTGGAACGAGAGCAGTGACTGGGCCATGCCGAGGCGCTCCTGGAGGTCGCACACGCAGAGCTCGCCCTCGCCCAGTGCAGCAAGGATGCGCAGTCGGCGGGCGTCGGACAGGGCGTGGAACAGGCGGGCGTGCTCGTCCAGGTCGAGGGTGGGATGTGCAGCGGTGGGCATGGCATCAATATATCAAGATACGTTGATGGATGCATCCTGTGGCGGACGCCCCGCCCCCCGGCCGTACCGTGCGCGCATGGGTGGGGCAGGCGACGGGTCAGCGTCCGGCGAGGTAGGCGGCGGCTCAGAGCGCGGCGACGGCCCAGCGTCCGCAGGCGAGATCGGTCGGCGACGTTTCCTCGGCGGCCACTGCTCACCGGGGCGCTGGCGGCCTGCACGGTGGGCGGGGGCTCCCCGGATCCGGCGTCGAGCCCGACTGGCACTGGTTCACCGACTTCGGCAACGGAGGCCTGGGCAACAACGGGGTGCACCGCCTGGACGTGGCGCGGTGGGGGATGGACCTGACCGGCATCGGGGACCAGGTCCTCTGCGTGGGTGCCACCCGCGCCGCCTACCGGATCTGAGGCACCCGCCCCCGGTCGGCTGGGGTTACCGGCGGGTCGGGCATTTCGGCCGTGCGACGGGGGCCGTTGTCCGGGTCGCCCGGCCCCGGGTCAGGGACCTTCGACAGGACCGCTGCGGCCTCGCCGCCGCTACGTTGACCACGCAGTGGTGCCGCGTCGATCGGCACCCGTCGACAAGGGAGTCCCCTCACGATGGCCACGACCACGGGCCCGGCGGCCACCGCCAGCGGCCCGGCTGACAGACCGAACCCGACCGCCACGAGCCTCACCCACCTCGCACCCCCAGCCCCCACTCGCCCGGCTCTCGCGCCCGCGGCCCCCGCCGCCGCGGCCCCGGCTCGCGTGCGCGCCGGGGCGCGGACCATGCGCGGGACCCTGCTCGCCGCCAGCGCGCTGGCCCTCTCCGGCTGCGCGGCCACCGACTCCGGCGGCGGCGAGGCCCCCGGCGGCGGCGAGGCAAGCCTCGTGCTGCCCGACCTGGGCGCCGTCACGGTGATGGGGGGCGCCTCGGGGCGCACCCTGCTCCTGGTCGGCCTGGTCGTCTGCCTTCTCGGCCTGGGCTTCGGGGCCCTGGCCTACCGCCAGCTCAAGGCGCTGCCCGTTCACGCCTCGATGCGCGAGATCTCCGAGCTGATCTACTCCACCTGCAAGGCCTACCTGCTCAAGCAGGGCCGGTTCCTGCTGATCCTCTGGGCCTTCATCGCTGCGGTCATCATCGTGTACTACGGCGTGCTGGTCGGGTTCTCCTGGCAGCGCGTGGCGATCATCCTCGGGTTCAGCCTGCTGGGCATGGCCGGCTCCTACGCCGTGGCCTGGTTCGGCATCCGCGTGAACACCTTCGCCAACTCGCGCACGGCGTTCGTCTCGCTGCGCGGCATGCCACTGGCGCTGCACCGCATCCCGCTGAAGTCCGGCATGTCGATCGGCATGGTGCTGATCAGCCTCGAGCTGCTCATGATGCTCACCATCCTGCTGTTCCTGCCCCCGGAGATCGCCGGGGCGTGCTTCATCGGCTTCGCGATCGGCGAGTCGCTGGGCGCGGCGGCGCTGCGGATCGCCGGCGGCATCTTCACCAAGATCGCCGACATCGGCTCGGACCTGATGAAGATCGCGTTCAAGATCAAGGAGGACGACGCGCGCAACCCGGGCGTGATCGCCGACTGCACCGGCGACAACGCCGGCGACTCGGTCGGCCCCAGCGCCGACGGGTTCGAGACGTACGGCGTCACCGGCGTCGCGCTGATCACGTTCATCCTGCTCGCGGTCGACGACCCCGGGGTCCAGGCCAGCCTGCTCGTGTGGCTGTTCGTCGTGCGCGCGGTGATGGTGATCGCCTCGGGAGCCTCGTACCTGATCAACGACGCCTGGGCCCGGCGCCGCTACGCGACCGCGGACCGGATGAACTTCGAGGCTCCGTTGAGCTCGCTGGTGTGGGTCACCTCCGTCGTGTGCATCGCGGCGACGTTCCTCACGACGTACCTGGTCCTCGGCGTGGGCGCCACCAGCGGACTGTGGTGGAAGCTGGCCGCGATCATCTCGCTGGGCACCCTGGCGGGGGCCCTGATCCCCGAGCTGGTGAAGGTCTTCACCTCCACCAACAGCAAGCACGTCAAGGAGGTCGTGAAGAGCTCGCGGGAGGGCGGTGCCTCGCTGAACATCCTCTCCGGCCTGGTCGCCGGCAACTTCTCGGCCTACTGGCTCGGGATGGCGATCGTCGGCCTGATGGGCTGCGCGTACCTGATCAGCGACCTCGGGCTGGACCTCATCATGATCGCCCCGGCGGTGTTCGCGTTCGGCCTGCTGGCCTTCGGGTTCCTCGGGATGGGCCCGGTCACGATCGCCGTCGACTCCTACGGCCCCGTCACCGACAACGCCCAGAGCGTGTACGAGCTGTCCATGATCGAGGACATCCCGGCGATCGACGCCGAGATCGATCGCGACTTCGGGTTCACCCCGCAGTGGGACCGCGCCAAGCAGATGCTCGAGGAGAACGACGGCGCCGGCAACACGTTCAAGGCCACGGCCAAGCCCGTGCTCATCGGTACGGCGGTGGTGGGCTCCACGACCATGATCTTCTCGATCATCATGAGCCTGACCCGGGGCCTGACCGAGGGCATGGACAACCTCTCGCTGCTCTACCCGCCGTTCCTGCTCGGACTGATCAGCGGTGGCGCGATCATCTACTGGTTCACCGGCGCCTCCATCCAGGCCGTGACCACCGGTGCCTACCGGGCGGTGGAGTTCATCAAGGGCACGATCAAGCTCGACGGCGTCACCAAGGCCTCGGAGGCCGACTCCCGGCGGGTGGTCGAGATCTGCACCCAGTACGCCCAGCAGGGCATGATCAACATGTTCCTCGGGGTGTTCTTCGCCACGCTGGCGTTCGCGTTCGTCGAGCCGTACCTGTTCATCGGGTACCTGATCTCGATCGCCGCGTTCGGCCTCTACCAGGCGATCTTCATGGCCAACGCGGGCGGCGCCTGGGACAACGCGAAGAAGATCGTGGAGATCGACCTGCACGCCAAGGGCACCGCGCTGCACGACGCGACCATCGTCGGCGACACCGTGGGTGACCCCTACAAGGACACCTCGTCGGTGGCGCTGAACCCGGTCATCAAGTTCACGACCCTGTTCGGCCTCCTGGCGGTGGAGCTGGCCGTCAGCCTCGAGGACCAGGGCCGGCACGTGCTCGTGCTGGTGCTCGCCGCGGTGTTCTTCGCGGTGTCGGTGTACTTCGTGCACCGGTCGTTCTACGGCATGCGCATCGAGGTGCCGCTGGTCGACGACGAGGAGTACCCGGAGGAGCCCGACGGCGCCTCCGGACCCGGGGGTGGCGGGTCCCGGACCGAGGACTCGTCGACGTGGACGTACGAGGGAGCAGGTGGGGCACGATGAACATCGCCATCCGGTATGGCGCGGCGATCGTCGACGGGGACGGTCACGTCAGTGGGCACGACGCGGGGGCGACGCTGGTCCGGCGGCTGCTGCGCGTCTTCCCCGAGGCCCGCCTGATCGGTCCGGGGCCACGGCAGGGGGCGGGGTTCGAGGTGATCCCGCTGGAGTTCGTCGACGGCGCGGACACGGTCGTGATCAACATGGACGTGATCGACTCGCTGGGGGTGTGGCAGACGCTCAAGGAGCACTGCGACGAGCCGAAGCTGATGAACTTCGTGTGGTTCAACACCGCCAAGTACGACCACCGCGTGCAGCGCTCGGCGCTGGGCCTGTCGTGCGGGCTGTTCCCCACCTTCGCGAACTCCGAGCGCACGGCCAACGAGATCCGCGAGATCGTCTCCGGCTGGACCATCAAGCCGATCTGGGAGCAGTCGCGGATCGCGTGGGTCAACCTGGGCATCCGCCTGGAGCACGTGCAGCCGCGCCGGGAGACCTCTGTGCCGGTGGTGCTCTACCCGGCCATCTACCTCTCGGAGCGCAAGCAGCCCCAGCTGTTCCTGGACACGGTGGAGAAGTTGCATCGGCGCACCCCGATCCGGGTGGAGGCCCGGCTGCACGAGTCGCACCTGATCAGCGAGCGGGCGATGCGCCTCTCGCGCAAGGACTGGGCCTGGGTCGGGCCGCTGACCGCCACCCGCGAGGACTACTGGCAGGCGCTGGCGCGCACGACGGCGTTCCTGGCCACCGCGCGTGACGAGTCCTACGGCTTGGAGTACGTGGAGGCGCTGGTCGCCGGGGCTGTCGGGGTGTTCCCGGACCGGCCCTGGGCACGGGCGATCCTGCCCGAGCGCTACCCGTTCTTCTACCGAACGCCGGCCGAGGCCGAGTCGATGCTCTACCGGGCGGTCACGGAGACCGAGGCGTGCCGCCGCGAGCTGGACGCCGCCGCGGGCGGCGACTTCGTCGCCTGGCTGGGGGCGCGTCACGACGACGACCAGTTCGACCGCGCGATCGTCGCGCGCGTGCGGGAGTGGTTCGGCGCCTGACGGTGGCGGCGTGCATGGGTGGGCGACTCCCGGGTGGGCGACCCCCTGGTGGGCGACCACCGGGTGGGCGACCTGCTGGTGGGCGATCCGGCGGCGTTGCCGTGCCATTCCCGGGCTGGCACGATCCCGGGCATGAGCGACTCGACCCCGCGCGGTGAATCCCTGGTCCTCCCCGACGGCCGAGCCCTGTGCTTCGCCCAGTGGGGCGACCCGCAGGGCTTCCCCGTCCTCTCACTGCACGGCACGCCCGGTGGGCGGCTGAACCGCCACCCGGACGAGTCGCGCTACGCCGAGGCGGGCGCCCGGGTCATCACCTACGACCGCCCCGGCTACGGGCGCTCCGACCGCCTGCCCGGGCGGGCGGTGGTCGACTGCGTCGGTGATGTGGCGGCCCTGGCCGACCACCTGGGCATCGCGCGGTTCTCCGTCGTCGGCGGGTCCGGTGGAGGGCCGCACTGCCTTGCGGTGGCGGCCCGGCTGGGCGCGCGCGTGGTGCGCGCGCGCTGCGTGGTGGGCGTCGCCCCCTACGGGGTCGAGGACCTCGACTTCTTCGCCGGCATGGACCCGATGAACGTCACGGAGTTCGGGTGGGCCCTCGAGGGTGAGGATCGACTGGTCAGGGAGCTCACCCGTGAGCTGCGCGAGATGGGCGAGCGGGTGGCCCAGGACCCGGCCACGCTGCTGGGGGATGACTGGGATCTCGACGAGGCCGACCGCGCCGTGATGGCCCGGCCGGAGATGGCCTCGGTGCTGCGCGAGGCGACCGAGGACAACGTCGCCGCCGGTCCGTGGGGCTGGGTCGACGACGACCTCGCGTTCACGCGGCCGTGGGGGTTCGACCTGACCGAGATCGCGGTGCCGGTCGAGGTCCGCTACGGGGCCCGGGACGTGCTGGTCCCGGCCGCGCACGGCGCGTGGTTGGGGCGCATGGTCCCCGGTGCGGTGGTGGTGGTCGAGGAGGAGCAGGGCCACATGGGCGACCCGGACAAGATCGTCGAGCGGATGCGGTGGCTGGTCACCGGGCAGTGACAGCGGCTCACAGGGGGCCGCGGGCCAGGGTTGCGATGTCAGTGGGGCGCGGTAGGGTCGTGGCATCAATCGAACACGTGTTCGGGTGCTTCGAGATTTCGACGGGGGTTCGTGATGGGGGTTCGGGGGGTGTGCGGCCCGCCGGTGGTGGCCGACCTGCGGGCGGCAGCTGCCGTGGCGGTCGCCTCACCGGAGGTCGGCGAGCTGTGGTCCCGGTCGTCGGCCGTGGCCGCGGGGGAGCTGCCGATGATGGGCCTCTCGGCGGGGGAGCGTCCGGCGGCGGACGTGGAGGTGCTGTGCTCCGCCGTGGCCTGCGTGGAGTTCGAGCTGGCGCGCCGGATGTCCGCGGCCGCCCGGTCAGGGAGCCTGCCGCTGGTCGGGGATGGCGCGCTGCCGCTGGCCCGCGGATGGTCGGCGGGGTGGTCCCGGCGGCTGGCCGCCGCGGGGGCGTTCGTCGAGGATCACCCGCAGTTGGGTGCGGTGTGGGCATCTGGGGTCATCACCAGCGAGCACGTCCACGCGTTGGCCCGCCGCGCGCAGGACCTGCAGCCCGATCAGATGGCGGAGGTGATCTCCGAGCTGTCCCCCTGGTGGGGTGAGCTGTCACCGATGGCGGTGGCGCAGTTCGTGGCCCGGGTCATCCGGGTCCTCAACCCACCCCCTGATCCCGACCCACAGGAGGCTGGCGACTACGAGGCTCGGTCGGTGTCGTTCGCGCTGACCGCCGACTCCGTGGTCCTCTCCGGTGTCCTGCCGCGGCTGGAGGGGGAGGCCGTGATCGCGGCGATCGACGCCTTCGCCGAGCGGTTGCGCTCGGAGGCGGATCACGTGCCCGCATCCGCCCGTCGCGCCGACGGGCTGGTGGCGTTGGTGAATGCCGCACATTCCACCGGGTCGATCCCGACACGGGGTGGGCTTCCGGTGAGCCTGTCAGTCACCCTGGAATCCACCGCACTGGGCGACCAGGTCTGGACCACCTCCCGCGGTCACGCCCTCAGCGCGGGAGAGGCGCGCTTCGCCTCCTGCGACGCGCTCGTGACTCCGATCCTGATCGACTCCGGGCACTGTCCGCAGGCGCTCACCGCCCAGGGGGTGGCGCCGATGGCCGCCGCTGCGTCGGCGGGGATCGTTCGGCGTCTGCCTGTCTCCGGGCGAATCGCGGCCCTGGCCGCAACCCTGCTGGGCACCCGGATCCCGCTGGCTGTCGGGCGGAGCGCCCGAACCGCGACCCCGGCGCAGCGCCGTGCGTTGGCTGTTCGTGACCGTGGCTGCATCATCCCGGGCTGTGCCATCCCGGCCGAGGCGTGCCAGACCCATCACGTGACCGACTGGGCGGCCGAGGGTGCCACCGACCTGCCGAACCTGGCGCTGCTGTGCTGGGCGCACCACCGCCAGGTCGACCTCGGGATGTGGACGATCGTCCCCGCCTCGGAGAAGGAGCAGGTTCCACGACCCGACGCCGGCGCGCCACCGGGAACCCCATGGCCCGCCAACAACGGTGCACCGTGGATCATCACCCGCACACCCCGGTCACGCTGGCGGCAGCGAGCGTGCCGGTAGGCCGGCATTGCGATTCCGAGCCGAGGGCAGCCAGCCGGCCGTGAGCAACGCTCAGTCGCGCCGGGCGGTCAACTCGTGCAGGTCGTAGGGCGTCTCCTGGTAGACGCAGTAGTTCAGCCAGTTGGTGAACAGAAGGTCTCCGTGTGCGCGCCACCCGACGACGGGCACCTGGGTCGGGTCGTCGTCGCGGTAGTAGTTGCGCGGCATCTCGATCGGCATGCCGGCGGCGAGGTCGCGGCGGTACTCCGCGTCCAGCGTGCCGGCGTCGTACTCGGGGTGGCCGGTGACCAGCACGCGCCGGCCGTCCACCGACGCTGCCAGGTACACCCCGGCCTCCTCGGAGGTGGCGAGCAGTTCGAGGTCGGGCTCGTCGAGGACATCCTCGGCCAGGACCGTGGTGTGTCGTGAGTGCGGAGCGAGGAAGACGTCGTCGAAGCCACGGGTGACCTTGTTCTTCGGGTCAGTGATCGCGTGGGAGAAGACTCCGAACACCTTCTTGTCCACCGTGTGCTTGCCGATGCCGTAGTGGAAGTAGAGCTCGGCCTGCGCGGCCCAGCAGATCGCCAGGGTCGAGTACACGTGGTCATCAGCCCACCGCATGATCTCCACGAGCTCGTCCCAGTAGTCGACGTCCTCGAAATGCAGCAGCTCGACCGGTGCGCCGGTGATGATCAACCCGTCGAAGTTGCGGTCGCGCACCTCGTCGAACGTCTCGTAGTACACGTCGAGGTGCTGCTGGGGGCTGTTGCGCGACTGGTGCGTGGCGGTGTGCAGGAAGGTCACGTCGACCTGGAGCGGGGAGTTGCCGAGCAGGCGCAGCAGCTGGGTCTCGGTTGTCACCTTGGTGGGCATCAGGTTCAGCACGGCGATGCTCAGCGGACGGATGTCCTGGCTGGCCGCACGGTTCTCGGTCATCACGAACACGTTCTCGGCAGCCAGCACCTCCTCGGCGGGGAGTCCCTGGCGGATCTTGACCGGCATCGCGTGCTCTTCCTCGGGTTCGGGGCCCCGATCCTAGTCGGCCCACGTGCGAGGCGCCCGGTTTGTCCGCCCCCGCGACCGGGTGCCCCGCCGGCCCGACTTGCGACCGGCACCCCGCCGGACGGTCGGCCCCGACCCAGGGCGCCCCGTGGTGCCTGTCCGCCCCTGCGCCCCAGAGGCGGGGACGGGTCCCGGTCAGCGGGTGAGGTCGGGGTCGTGCAGGTAGGCCTCGACCAGGGCGCCGGCCAGGGATCGGGTGTCGGGGTCATCGGGGTCGGCGGCCAGCCGGGCGAGCAGGCGCGCAGCCTCCACCGATTGGGCACGCGCCCCGTGGGCCACGATCTCGTGCAACTGAGCCTCCACGTCGGTCACACTGCCAGTGACGCGTGCATCGCGCCAGCGGGCGGGCGGACGCCCCGTGAAGGCGCGTCCGGGTCATAGGGTTTGTCGGCTGTGGATCGCGGGTAGGCTGCACCTGTGCCGCTGTGCGGCGCACTGTTCGCGGCAACCGCCGCTGACGAGGTCGTTTGCTGCGGGACGCGCTGCGTCCCCTCCCGTCGAGAGTCGGGGCCGGCATCTGCGGCCACTCCTCCGACGAATCGGACTCCTGTGCCCTCTTCGCCTCGCGCGGCCAACCCCGCGCGCTCCACGTCCACCTCCGCCCGCCCGGCGTCATCCGGCCGGGCCGTCTCGCGCCCGGCGTCAGCCCAAGCGCCCGCAGCCCAATCGCCGCAGCCAATCGCAGCCCAGTCGCCCACCCCCACCACCTTCGACGCCCTGGGCGTGCCGGCGGCCCTCGTCGCGATCCTCGCCGGCCAGGGCATCGACTCGCCCTTCCCGATCCAGGTGGCCACCCTGCCCGACTCGCTGGCCGGTCGCGACGTGCTCGGCCGCGGTCGAACGGGCAGCGGCAAGACGCTGGCGTTCGCCATCCCGCTGGTTGCCGCGCTGACCGGGGCACGCTCGCAGCCGCGCAGCCCGCGTGGCCTGGTGCTCGTGCCCACCCGCGAGCTCGCGCTGCAGGTCGACGCGACGATCGCCCCGCTGGCCACAGCCGCCGGGCTGCGCACGCGCACCATCTTCGGCGGCGTTGGCCAGAACCCCCAGGTGACCGCGCTGCGGGCCGGGGTCGACATCATCGTGGCGACGCCCGGGCGCCTGGCCGACCTGATCAACCAGGGCCACGTCAACCTCGGGGCCATCGCGGTCACGGTGATCGACGAGGCCGACCACATGGCCGACCTCGGATTCCTGCCCGAGGTGCGCCGCCTGCTCGACCGCACGCCCGCCGAGGGCCAGCGCCTGCTGTTCTCCGCGACCCTGGACTCCGGGGTGGACGTGCTGGCCAAGCGCTACCTGCACAAGCCCGTGACCCACCAGGTCGACTCAGCCGAGTCGCCGGTGCCGGACATGACCCACCACGTGCTGACCGTGGACGCCGCCGAGCGTGGCCGTATCGTCGAGGAGCTGCTCTCCGGCCACGGCCGCAGCCTCGCCTTCGCGCGGACCAAGCACCAGGCGCGCCGCTGGGCCCGCACCCTCTCGGCCGCCGGGATCTCCGCGGTCGACCTGCACGGCAACCTCAGCCAGGCCGCCCGCCAGCGCAACCTCAGCGCGTTCTCCGACGGGCATGCCCGCGTGCTGGTGGCCACCGACATCGCCGCCCGCGGCATCCACGTCGACGACGTGGCCCTCGTGGTCCACATCGACCCGCCGGCCGAGCACAAGGCCTACCTGCACCGCTCCGGTCGCACCGCCCGCGCCGGCGCCTCGGGTGTCGTGGTCACCATCGCCACCCCGGACCAGCGTCGCGACGTGGCCGACCTCATGCGTCGCGCCGCGATCAGCCCCGCCCTGCGCACCGTGCGCTCGGGCGACCCGTTGATCGCCGAGCTCGTCGGGCCGAGCGCGCCGCGCGTCGTGGTGGCCCCGGCCGCGTCGGCTGACGATGCCCGAGGCGGGCGCTCGGGATCGGGCGGGTCGGGTTCCGGCCGCACGGCTTCCGGTCGCACGGGTTCCGGGCGCAGCCAGTCGTCGCAGGGGTCCGGGAAAGCGGGTCGGGGCTCCGCCGCCGCAGGGCGCGCCGGGGGTGGCTCGCGCGGCGGGTCGGGCTCCGGTTCGAGCCGTTCGACCTCCAGCACTGGATCCCGGTCTGCTGCCGAGGGCGGCGCGTCGCGCAGCTCCCGCTCGTCGGGCGGTGCGGCGTCGGCGCCCGTGTGGAGCTCGACCACGGGTCAGCCCGCAGGCACGGGGTCGCTGGCCGGTACTGGCGGGTCGGCCTCGACTCCGGCGCGTCGCGGGCCGCGGCGCGCCACGCGGCCGGCGGGCCAGGCTGGCGGATCCCCGCGCGCCTGAGACGCGCGGGCGTCAGGCGCCCGGCGAGGGGAGCGCCCGAGCTGCCAGCCGCGCCCGGCGGGCGGAGAGCCCGCGCTGGGGCAGCGCCCGGCGGGCGGTGAGCCCGCGCTGGGGCAGCGCCCGGTTGTAGCGCCCGGCGGCAGCGCCCGGCGGGCGGCATCGTCGGCGGTTCGCTGACCCCTCGCCGCTAGGGTGGCGCCCGTCCGGGCGGCGTGGGCCGCTCGACGGGCGCACGTTCGTGGGAGGTCGGCATGCGGCAGTTCGACCAGTGGGTGCGTGCCGTGGGCGAGGATCCTGACCCGCGGTTCACGATGGCCAACGAGCGCACGTTCCTGGCCTGGATGACCACATCGCTGGGTCTGCTCGGCGTCGGGCTGGCCCTGGCCACGCTGCTGCCCCAGGGGTCCGCGGGCCAGCGCGTGCTCTCCAGCCTGTGGATCCTGCTGGCCGCACTGACCGCCCTGCGTGCGGTGGTGCGGTGGTTCCGCCTGGAACGGGCGATGCGGCGCAACGAGGGTCTGGTGCTCTCCAGCTCCATCCCGGTGGTGGCCCTGGCCATCGGGGTGCTCTCGCTGGCCTCCGGGCTGGCCGTGCTCACCCGCTGATGAGGGCCCCGACGCGTCCGACGGGACCCTCCGATCCGGGCCTGGCCGGGGAGCGGACCTCGCTGGCGTGGTCGCGCATGGGGATGTCGCTGCTGGCGATCCCCAGTGCCATGCTGGCATTGTCGACCAAGCACAGCCTGGTCGGCGCACTCGCGGCGGCAGTGGCGAGCCTGCTGGGGCTGGGCCTGCTCACGCTCTCCGTGCGGCGGCAGCGTGCCACGCCGGAGATGATCGATGAGCGCAGCGTGGTCCCCGCCGCCCAGCAGGTGCTGCTGACCGGCGCGTGCGTGCTGGTGCTGTGCCTCTCCGGTCTCCTGCTCGTCCTCGGCTGAGCCACGCCGACGGGCCGGCAGACGGCTGCCCCACCCCACCGCCACCAGCCCCAGCCGCCACCAGTCCCACCGCCACCAGTCCCGCCGCCCACCACCGCGCCCCGCCCCGCCGTCTACCGGCCCGCCTGCTACCCGACCGCCGCCTGCACCGCCGGCACCAGCCGCGCCGCCCACGGGCTGTCCGCGCGGACGAATGCCGCCGGCGTCCCGATCGGCGCAGGCGACCCGCGCGACGGTCTCGCCGGCGTGCTCCTCGCCGGTGAACAGGTGCCGCCACGTCCCCGGCGGGAAGGTCACCTCCACGTCGTCGGCGCCCGCACGCAGCACCGGGGCCACGAGCACGGCGTCGCCGAGCAGGAACTGGGTGTCCACCTCCGCCGCTGCGCTGCCGGGGTAGTCCACCCACGCGTGGCGGATCGCGGGAACGCCGGTGCGCGTCGCCTCATCCACGACCTCGCGGCGGTACCCAGCGAGCGCCTCGTGCACCCGGGCCATGGCCGCGAACCTCGTGGCGGCCTGCGGGGTGTCGAACACCTGCAGGTTGGCTGCCGGCCGGTTCGACTCGTGGGTGCGCATGACGACCCCGAACGCCTCGTACTCGCCCCAGCGGGCCAGCAGCTCGGGGGAGCGCACGTAGTCCTTGACCACCGCGTTGACGCTCGTGTACCCGCCGACGTCGGAGTGCACCAGCGGCCAGCCCGAGACTCCCGCGGAGAACGTGCCGAGCAGGGCCGAGGCCAGGCCGTCCTGCTCGGCGAAGGTCACCAGCTGGTCGCCGTTCCACGCCAGGGCTGCGTCGCGCTCCTGCCCCAGCGCACCCGCGCGGAACCACACCAGGCAGTCCGGCGTGCCGGCGCGTGCGCACGCGTCGGCCACCGTGCGGGCCCAGAGGGCCGGCCAGCGGTTGTGCACCAGCGCGCCGCTGCCCTCGTGGTACACCCCGTCGAAGGGCGCGCCCTCGCCGAAGTCGGCCATGAACCCCTCGACGCCGTCAGCGAGCACGTGTTCGGCGATCACGTCGGCGTACCAGTCCCGCGCCGCCGGGTTGGTCAGGTCGACGAGCGTGGCGGCGAAGCCACCCTGGTCCATCTGGTACGGGCGGCCGTCGGAGTGGGTGACCAGGAACCCCCGGTCGCGGGCCTCGGCCCACAGGTTGCGCACCGTCGGGTCGCCCTTCGCGGTGGCGTCGACCAGCCACACGTTCACGTAGGTGGTGGTGCGGATCCCCTGCGCGCGCAGGTCGGCGACCAGTTGCTTCCAGCCGGGGTACCTCTGGCGGTCCAGCTGCCAGGTCCACCACAGCCGGTCGCCGAACGAGGTCACGCGGGTGCCGGTCCAGTCCTGGATCCACACCGAGGTGACCGGCGCTCCCGCCGCCCGCATCGTGGCGAGCTCGGCGCGGACCTCGTCGGTGCCGCCCTGCAGGCCCAGTATCGCCCCCGACTGGGCCCACTCCGCCAGGGCCGGGCGGGCGACCCCGGGGGCGCGGGCGGCGAGCAGCTCGCGCGGCGTGGCGCCTGCGAAGGTCACGACCCGCATCCGTGGCGACCAGGACTCCAGCGACACCGACGTGGGGTCGGTGGTGTCGGCCACGCCGAACGCGTGCGAGGCGTCGGCATCCGGGTCCAGGGTCACCCCCCGCAGGTCGTCGGTGACGAACGACGGCCAGGCCGCGTAGGTGAACGTCTCGTCAGCCCCGGCGCCCTGGTTGGTGAGGTCCGCCAGGGCGGTGATGGGCTGCTCGCCGCGACCCACGCCCTGCTCGCGGACCAGCAGCGGCAGGACCCGACCGGAGAGGTCGAAGTCGGTGTACTGCTCGCCGAACCCGTGGACGCCCGCCCCGGAGCCCCGACCGGAGACCAGCGCGACGCTTGACGGGTCCGGCCCGCCCTGCCCGGCGACCCTCAGGTCCAGGGCGGCCCGCACGACGCCGCCGGTGCGATCAGGGGTGATCGTGACCTCCCAGGTCGCGGGCCCGTCGGAGCCGGTCAACGTGCCGGCCAGGACCACGGAGTCAGCGACCGTGCGCGCTGAGGCCAGCTGCTGGTCGGGCAGCAGGGCGCTGCGCTGGGTGTCGGGCCAGAAGTAGCCGCGGTACTCCTGGTAGTCCACGGTGCCGCGGCCGGCCACGACGAAGGCGCGGCCCGGGTCGCTGCGCCAGAGGGTGAGCCCGCCGCCGGTCACCGAGACCCCGGTGGAGTCGACCCCGACGGTCACCGGCCCGGCCCGATACGTGCCCTCGGCCCGAGGGTCGACCGCCAGCGAGCCCACGGTCAGGGCCTCGACGTGGTCGCGCGGGACCCGGGACCACGCAACCGCCAGCCCGATCCCGGCCACCGCCACGAGGGCGAGTGCCACCACCCCGATCCAGCGCAGGACGCGACGGGCACCCGAGGTCGACACGGCCAAGCTCCCTTCCCCGTCACCGACCGGCGCGGTCCGGGGAATGGTCGCACCCGGTGGGCGCGCGCGGCCAGGGGACCCGGCGGACCCCGGGGGAAGGGCCCGGCCGTTGCCGGCATCCACCCACGGCAGGCGCGTGAGCACCCCAGCGACCGTGCCCTGAGCGCCGCACGAGTGCGCCACGCCCGGCGCGCACCTCTCGTTGTTCCGCATCGAGCCCGACCGGGGGTCTAGCCTTCGGCGCATGATTCGATTCCTGGTCAACACCGCGGTCTACATGGCTGCTGCTGCGATCGGCCTGCTCGTGGCGAGCCTCGTCCTCGACAACATGAGCATCGACGGCCTGGCGTTCTTCGTCGTCGCGCTGATCTTCGGCCTCATCCAGGCCATCCTCACCCCGCTGTTCGAGAGCATCGCGTCGAAGAACGCACCGGTGCTGGCCAGCGGGGTGGGCCTGTTCTCGGCGCTGATCGCGCTGATCATCACCGACGCCATCTCCGACGGACTGTCCATCAGTGGCTGGCAGACCTGGCTGGCGGCAGCGCTGATCGTCTGGCTCGCGTCGATGATCGCGGCGTTCATCCTCAAGATCACGGTGGCCAAGAAGGTCATCAACGAGGTGCGCAACTGACCTGCCCGACCCGCCGACCCCGCACCGGGTGGCCGCTGCCGAGCGCAGCGCCACCCGGTGCGTCGTTGTGCCGGGCCCATCGCCGGGTCATCGTGGCGGTGCTCGGAGTAGCGTCGCGCCATGTCCTCGTCCTCGACAGGGCCGGGGATCCCGGTCGGCCCGGGCGCCGGCTCGACGGCTGGCGCGGTGCCGCCCGGCGACACCCAGCCCCTGCACCTGACCCGGCGCACGATCACCTCGTACGCCTTCGGCTCCGTGGGCACCGGGGTGTTCGCGACCGTGCCCGGACTGGTTCTGGCCTACTACCTGACCAACACCCTGGGGGTGGCCGCGGGGGCGGCGGCGTTCGTCGTGGCGCTGCCGAAGGCATGGGACGTGCTGGTGCTGCCGGTGGTCGGGCGTCTGTCGGACCGGGCCGCCGCACGGGTGCGCAGCCGTCTGCCGTTCCTCCGGCTGGCCGGGGTGCTGCTCCCGCTGGCGTTCGTGCTGATCTTCTCGGTGCCCCCGGCGCTGAGCTCCGGGCTGGGTGCCGCCTGGGTGTTCCTGGCGTTCATGGCCGCATCGACCGCCTTCGCGCTGTTCCAGGTGCCCTACATCGCCCTGTCGGCTGAACTGACCGACTCGCCCGGCGAGCGCTCCACGCTGATGGCCTGGCGCGTGGCGTTCCTGACCGTGGCGATCCTGCTGGCCGGCGCCATCGCACCGATCATCCGCGACGCCCTCGGCGGGGCCTACCTCGGGCACTTCGTCATGGCCCTGTTCATGGCGGGGCTGATCGCGGCGGGCATCTGGCTGTGCATCGCGGGCCTGTCGCGGGCCCGGGTCCGGATCACTCCCGCTGCCGAGGGCGGGATCCTGGCCCAGATCCGCGAGGTCCGCCACAACCGCGCGTTCGTCGTGCTCCTGTTGGCCTTCGTGATCCAGGCCCTGGCCGTCTCGGCGATGCTCGGCGGCGCGCAGTACTACGCCACCTACATCCTCGACCGGCCCACGGCGATCACCCCGTTGTTCGTCTGCCTCGTGGCCCCGGCCGTGCTGGTGATGCCGATCTGGAACTGGATCGCCCACCGCTTCGGCAAGGCGCCCGGCTTCGTGGCCTCGACCCTGCTGTTCCTGGCCGGGGCCCTCGTGCTCCTGCTCGGCGGTCGGGACATGGCCATGGCGCCGGTGTACCTGGCGATCGCGCTGTGCGGCATGGCCTACGCGGGCCTGCAGATGTTCCCGCTGGCGATGCTCCCGGACTGCGTGGCCGCCGACACCGCACGCACGGGCCAGGCGCGGGCAGGGGTGTTCACCGGCGTCTGGACCGCCGGCGAGACCCTCGGGTTCGCCCTGGGCCCCGGGCTGGTGCTGGTGGTCCTGGCACTCAGCGGGTTCGTGTCCAGCCGAGCCGACGAGCAGGTCACCCAGCCCGACTCGGCGATCACCGGGGTGCTGCTGGCGTTCACCGCGGTGCCGGCCCTGCTCGTGGCGATCAGCCTGCCGTTCATCCTGCGCTACGGCCGGATCGCCCCGGACCCCCACGAGTCCGTGCCGGCCGCACCGGCCCCGGCCTGACCCGCCCGAACCCCGCCCCGACCCCGCGCGGCTCGAACCCCGACCCGACCCGAACCCCGCCCCGACCCCCGCCCGACCTCGACTACACCTGGAGGCTCCCCGTGACCGCCGCCCTGCCGCCCGCCCTTCCCGAGACGGGCCTGCCCGACGAGCAGATCCTGGCCACGCTCGCCGCGCTGCGCCAGCTCGACGTGCCCACCAAGGGCGGGCGGACCACCTCCTACGTGTACGACTCCGGCATCGAGGAGCTCGAGGAGTTCGGCGTGCGCGCGTTCGCCCTGAGCCAGCACGTCAACGGCCTGGACCCCACGGCGTTCCCCAGCTTCGCGGCGGTCGAGAACGACATCGTCGCCGCGGGCCTGAGCCTGCTCGGCTCGGGCAGCCCGGACGAGGTCGGCACGATGACCAGCGGTGGCACGGAGTCCTGCGCGCTGGCGGTGCTCGGCGCCCGCGAGCGCTGGCGGGCCCGGACCGGCGACCCGCACGGCCGGCCCACCATCGTGGTCCCGTCCACCGTCCACCCGGCCTTCCTGAAGGCCGCCCACCTGTTCGACTGCGACGTGATTCGGGTGCCCGTGGACCCCGCGACCTTCCGCGCCGACGTCGAGGCCACCCGGGCCGCGATCGACGGGCGCACCGCCCTGGTGGTGGTCTCGGCCCCCTCGTACGCGCACGGGGTGATCGACCCGATCGAGCAGATCGCCGCGCTCGCCGCCGAACGTGACGTGCTGTGCCACATGGACTCCTGCATCGGCGGCTGGACCGTGCCGTTCATCCGCGAGGCCGAGGGCCTGCCCCCTGTCGGGCTGATGATCCCGGGGGTCACCAGCGTCTCGGCGGACCTGCACAAGTACGCCTACACCCCCAAGGGCGTGTCCGTGCTGCTGTTCCGCGACGCCGAGCTGCGCCGGTTCACCTGGTTCGTGACCGCCGATTGGCCGGGCTACCCGGTGGTGAACCCGACCCTGCTGAGCACCCGCGGCGGGGGCGCCCCGGCGATCGCCTGGGCCTACCTGCACAAGCTCGGCCGCGCGGGCTACCGCGAGCTGGCGCTCTCGGCCTGGCGGGCCACCGGCGCCATCCGGGCCGGCATCGGGGAGATCCCCGGGATCCACGTGGTCGGCGACCCGCAGTCGACGATGCTGGCCTTCACCGACGACTCCGGCGCCGAGGACCCGGACATCCGGGTGGTCGTCGACGAGATGGCCGTGCGCGGCTGGTTGCTCGGCTCGCAG
Organism: uncultured Actinomycetes bacterium; assembly: GCA_963777855.1. GTDB lineage: Bacteria > Actinomycetota > Actinomycetes > S36-B12 > CAIYMF01 > Prado023. Next base: position 107,011 of record CAVZRW010000016.1, read on the forward strand.
CCGGCACACGGCGGGCCCCCCACGGCGCACATGTGCGTGATGGCCGTCCACGAGCCGCAGGTGGAGCAGTTCCTGGCCGACCTCGCGGCATCGGTGGAGTCCGCGCGGGCCCTCGGCCGCGTGCAGGTGGACCCCAACCTGCTGGCGATCGCACGCTCGATCGACGTGGCCACGCTGCCCCCGGAGGCCGTCGGCATGGTGCTGGCGGCCGCCGGGATCTCGCTGGAGGGCGACAGCCTTCCCACGCGACGCGCCACGCTCAACGCGATCATCGACGAGGCCCCGTCGGCCCTGGTCGAGCGGCTGCTCGTCGAGGTGCTCGGCCGCGTGCTTCTCCCCTCGGCGCACTGAGGTGGGCACGGTGGAGCCGACCGGGTCCGATCCGGCGAGCCCGGACGCCGCCGAGGTGCGCCGAAGCCGCGAGGACCCGCGCCGGGGCGACCCGGCCCTGGTCGACCTGGCCTCGCTGGAGCAGCTGCGCACGGCCTTCCGCTCCGCGGCGCAGCCCACCCTCGCCGACCTCGGGGGCGCCCACGAGGCCCAGTTCATCGGGCCGGCGTGGCTGCGCTCGCTCGGCCCGGTCGCGGTGCGGCTCGGGCGGATGCCCGGATGGTGCGGCAAGCGGTTCACGGCCCACCACGGGGGCGACGGGGTCCTGGCCGGGGTCAACCGGACCCGGGTGCACGGGGTCGTGCGCGACTCGATCCCGATCACCGCGCGGATCGGGCCCTCGCGCGTGGACGGCCGCCCGGCGCTGCTGGTCACCTACCCGGCCGATGCCCGCTTCCCGTGGCCGCGGGTGACCGACGAGCTGCGCCCCTTCGGCACGGGCACGCTGCTCGGGCTCACGTTCGGGATCCCGCTCTCGCCTCCGCGCGGAGCCCCGTTCCTGCTGCACAGGGTCGAGGGCCCCTGACGCGACGTCCGCGGGGTGCGGTCAGCGCTGGACGGCACCGGGCAGGACGTAGTCGTAGCGGCCGCGGCGCACGCGCGTGCGCAGCACCCGGTCCATCCGGCGAAGGCGCAGGTACAAGGCCAGGAGGTCGGCGTCCTGGCGGTAGTAGTGCTCGACCTCGGCGACCGTCACACGGTCCCGGGGCCCGGGCACCTCGCCGGAGTCCAGCCAGGCGTTGACCTCGCGGGTGGCCATCGGCACCCGGTCAGGTCGGCCCTCCTTGTGGAAGTTGCCGAGCAGGTCGACGGCCACCAGCCGCGGGACGAAGTAGTCGTCGAGGTAGGCCCCGATCAGCCTGCGCCGGCGGTAGTACGCGCGGATGCCCGCGGGCACCGGCGCGAGCAGGAACTCCTGATCGATGGCGTGCCGGCCCCACCGGCGCATGAACGGCGTGCCCACGTCGATGAGCACCGGCCCGGAGTCCGGCTCGCCGGGCTCGCCGCCGTCCACGTCCCCGGCGACGCCGAACGACCAGTTCGACAGTTGGCCGTCGAGGGCCACCTCGACCCCCTCCCGGCGTGCGGCGGTGTGTCGGGCCAGGCCGGCCACCTGGGCGAGCACATGGTGCAGCACGTCGACGAACCCCTTGTCGGTAGCCGTGTGCAGCAGCGCGCTGCCCAAGCTCGCGGGCGGCAGCTCGGGCTGGACCAGGTACACCACCGGCGCCACGCCGGCCCGCGGCACGATGACCGGCTCGGTGGCCGCGACGCGCACGCCACCGGCGCCCAGCTCGGCGAGGTACTCCTCCACCAGCTGGACGTAGGACTGCGCCGCGGCGTCGCCGGCGAAGCCGGACATCCTCTTGCACACACGCCCCGGGAGTTCGGCGACCGTCAGCGCGACCGACACCTCCCCATAGCCGAGCACCCGCACGCGGCCGCCCGCCTCGGGGTCGGCGGGATCCAGGTGGGCCTCGGTGCGCGTGAGCACCTCGACAAGTGCGGCCCCGCCCGCTTCCCGCGGCCCGCCGCCCACGTCCGGCGCCCCGCCGCTCACCGCTGGCCCCCCGCCGCCGTGGCCCGCCCGGCCACCGCTCCGGCCATGGCCCTGTCCAGCCGGGCCAGGACCTCCGCCGCCTCCTCCCTGCCCATCAGCAGCCCCGGCTTGACCTGCAGCACCGACGTGTCGAAGCCGGCGAACATCGCCCAGAGTCCGGCGGCGTAGCACGCGCGGGTCATCAGCATCCCGCCCTGCGGGTGGGCGAAGCGCAACCCGATCACCAGCCCCGACTGGCGCACCTCGACGAGCCAGTCCGGATATCGCGCCGCCAGCGCCGCCAGGCCCTCGGCGAACTGAACCCCTCGCTCCTCGACGTTGGCCACGGTCGAAGGACGCGTGGTGATGTCAAGCACGGCTCGGGCCACCCTGCACCCGAGCTCGGAGCCGCCGAAGGTGGAGATGTTGGCCCAGCCGTCGTCCTCGAGCCAGCCACCTGCTCGCTGCGAGAGCAGGGTCGCCGCGATGGGGTAGAGCCCGCCGGAGAGGCCCTTGCCGGTGACCAGGATGTCCGGTGTCACTCCGTGGCCGGTGATCGCCCACAGCCTGCCCGTGCGCCCGAGCCCGGTCTGCACCTCATCGGCGACGAACAGGGCGCCGGTGCGGTCGCACAATTCACGCACCCGTGCCATGTAGCCCGGCGACGGGAGGGGGAACCCGCTCGTGGCCGGGATCGACTCGAGGATCACCGCGGCCGCGGGCTCGTCGTCGAGCGCCGCCCCGAGGGCGGCCAGGTCGTCGAAGGGCACCTGCGTGAACTCGTCGGCCGGGCCATCGCAGAGGAACCCCAGGGCGGCCTTCCGGTCACCGGCGGCCAGGGCGAGGCCCGTATGCCCGTGGTAGGCGCCGGTGACCGAGACGATGCGGCGGCGACCCGTCGCGCGCCGGGCCGACTTCAGCGCCAGGTCGACGGCCTCGCCGCCGCCGCTGGCGAACACGACGTACTGCATCCCCGGGGTCAGCGCGACCAGCCGCTCGGCGAGCAGCGCGCGCTCCGGGCTGGGGAAGTGGTGGTTGCCGATGTCCACCTCGTCGAGGGCATCGACCAGGACCGACACGAGCTCCGGGTTGCGGTGGCCGAGGTTGAACACGCCGCCGTTGAGGTGGATGTCGATCCACTGCCGACCGTCCACGTCGTGGATCACGTAGCCCTCCCGGGCGCCCATCACGATGCCGGCGCCGAGCGCCGCGAAGGCCCGGACCCGGTCCGGGCACACGTACTGCTCGGCCAGGGCCAGGACGTCCTCCCGGGAGGGGTACCCCGCGGGCTCGATGGCGACCATGGCCCCAGTATCGACCGGCCACGACGCGTGTCGCGCCCCGCCGACGTGGGTGCCGGAGTCCCGCGGGGGATGGCTCCGGGGGATGGCTCACTGCGGCCGGTGCGCCGGCTGGGATGGCGTCACCTGCTCAGGAAGACCGCCTTCGAGGTGGTCTGGGCGTAGCCGTACTTGGAGTACACGACGACCCGGTAGGTCCCGCGGGAGAGGTCCAGCGTGCGTGTCTCGCCCGTTCCGTAGGTCCGGTACGTGCCGACCCTGTACCAGGTGCCGTCAGCGCGCTTCTTCTGGACCTTGAACGTGTAGTAGCCGGAACCCTGGTTGGGGTTCACGTTCACGTACAACTTGGAGCGGTAGCTGGCAGTTGCGACCGCGACGCCCATCGGAGGCATGGGCACCTCGGCGAAGAGCTGCACCGGGTAGACGTCGTACGTGTCCGGTGTGTCAGTCCTGAAGACCCACAGGTTGCCGGCGACGTGGTAGGTGCCGGCATGAGGCGCCACGTTCCACGGGCACATCAGGAAGCCCTGGTCGAGGGTGAAGTCACCGATCCCCTCCCCCTGGCCGACTGCGACCACGTGGTGGTCACGCACCCAGTCCTGCGCCGGGCCGGCGACCGCCTTGATCCCCCAGCCATTCACGACGGTGCCCTCCATGTGCACCATGATCGGCCACTCCTTGCACCGGTACCCGCTCCACGTGAAGTCGTTCACCGTGACGGAGGCACTCCATCCGTCAGCCACGATGTCGTCGTCAGTCCCGGCGATCGCCGGAACCGCCGATCCGATCGTCATCCCGATCGCGCACAGCGCCCCGCCGAGCAGGGCAGTGATCCTTCTCATCTCGCATCGCCTCTCATGGATGGGATGCGGTCGCCGCGCGTGCCTCGGCACTGCGCTGGGCCGCCGGGAGCAGGGGCGCCCGATCGGCAGAGAGCCGTGGCCGGGGCATCCGGGCTGCCAAGTGCCGCCCACCCCCGCCGCTCAACTGGCGTAACGTGCTCATCGGAGTCCCCGATCCGATTCATGGAACCTGTGTTCCATCTCCAGCATCGATCGGGAGTGGGGGGCGGGCAAGTGGCGATGGTCCCGCCCGTTGGCGCGCACCCCTCGATCCGCCCGAGCATGATGGCGGCATGTGCGACACAGTGGTGGCGCTGGCCCCGGCGACCACCGATGGATCGGTGATCCTGGCCAAGAACAGCGACCGTGAGCCGAACGAGGCCCACCGTGTGGTGTTCGTCCCGGCTGCCGAGCACGCCGAGGCGGAGGTCCGCTGCACCTACCGCGCGATCCCGCAGGTCGGGCACACCCACGCCGTGCTGTTGGCAAAGCCCTTCTGGATCTGGGGGGCGGAGATGGGGGCCAACGAGCACGGCGTCGTGATCGGCAACGAGGCTGTGTTCACCCGGGTGCCACACGAGGAGCAGCCTGGCCTGATCGGGATGGACCTGCTGCGCCTGGGCCTCGAGCGGGCGAGCAGCGCGGTGGGGGCCGTGGAGGTGATCACCGACCTGCTGGCCCAGTTCGGTCAGTCGGGCGACTGCGGGCACACCCATCCGATGCGCTACCACAACAGCTTCCTCGTGGCCGACCGTGTCGAGGCCTGGGTCCTCGAGACCGCAGGTCGGCACTGGGCCGCGCGCCGGGTGACGCGGAACGGGTCGATCTCCAACGCGATCACGATCGGCGCGGACTTCGACCGGGCCTCAGACGGGCTCGTGGCGCACGCGGTGGCCAAGGGCTGGTGCCCCGCGCCGGATCGGTTCGACTTCGCCGCGCAGTACTCCGACCGGATCTACACGCGGTTCAGCGACGCGCGCGTGCGCCAGTGCAGGACAGCTGACGCGCTGGCCGCTGCCGGGTCGGGGGTGGACGTGGCCGGCGCGTGGGCGCTGCTGGCCGACCACGGCGCGCGAGCCGAGTTGGACCCGGGCTGGGGTCCCGCTGCGCATCCGGGTGGCGGCCTGCTCGGCCAGAGCGTGTGTGCCCATGCCGGGTTCGGCCCGGTGCGGGTCTCGCAGACCACGGGCTCGTGGGTCTCGCACCTGCGGGGCGGCGCCCCCGACACGCACTGGGTCAGCGGTACCGCGGCCCCGTGCCTGTCGCTTCGCCGGCCGCTCTGGTTCGACGCGATCGGTATCGAGGGCCTGCCGCCGATGGGCTCGCCGCCCACGGGGACCTACCGGCCCGGTTCCCTGTGGTGGGACAACGAGGACCTGCATCGCACTGTCCTTCGCGACTACCTGCGGCTGCGCGCCCTGATCGAGCCCGAGCGCGCCGAGGTGCAGCGGCGGATCGACGATCTCGCGATGGCGGCGGTCGCCGGCACCCCCGAGGACCGGGCGGAGTGCTCGCGGCTGGTGTTCGAGGAGGCGGCATCGGCCGGGCGCCGGTGGTTGGCCATGGTGCGTTCGACCGCTCCGGCCTCCGGGGGCCGGGGGCCGTTCGCACGGGCGTGGCGCGGATTCGATCGAGCCGCGGGTCGCCCGGCGTAGGCGCAGGGATCCCGCGCCAGCCCCTGTGCCCGTTGCCCAGGGGCTGGCCCCCGTCGATCGCTGTTGGACCCCCGCGTCGGGCGGTCAGCGGCGCAGCCGGCCGAGCAGGCCGCCGACCGCGTCGACCACGCTCATCGCCTTGCCGACCGCACCCAGCGGCGGGATCCCGGGCACTCCCTCGAGCACCGGGGCCAGGCGCACCAGGCCGGGCAGGTCGCGCACGTGCAGCGCCCCGGAGCGGTAGAGCCCCGGCACGTTGGCCCGCCCGCTGGTGACGTCGAGCACCACCCGCGCCGCCGCCTCCACCCCCGGGCCGGCATGGGGGTCCACGTCGAGGTCGGCCGTGCGCCAGAACCCGTTGCGCGCACCCACGCCGACGATGAGGTCCGGGGTCACGGCGGTGAACGACCCCGTGAAGTGCGCGCGCCCCGCCAGCGCACCCGTGGTGTCGACGAGGGCACGCAGGCCGATGACCATCAGCTCGTCGGGCGGTCGGGCCCCGGTCGGCTCGAGGTCCAGGCTTGCCACCGCCAGCTGGTAGGTCATCGCGTTCAGGACGGTCAGCAGTGGCAGTGGTCCCAGGGGCGAGGAGGTGTGCACCAGGCCCCAGGTCGCCGGGCCGTCGGAGGCCATCCAGGCCGCACTCGCGGCCCGCGCCGCGGACAGGCCGTCGAGGATCTCCTCGTCGGGCAGGTCGCTGGTGGCGTCGATGACGGCAGAATCGACCTCGTCGGGGTCGAAGTGACCCGCGTCGCCGTCATGGGCGTCGCGCAACAGGTCCTCCAGCGACCGTCCCGACTCCCACCGGCCGAGCCGGGCCACGATGGCCCGCCCGGTCATCCCGTGCTTGCGCGAAGGCGCCGAGAGGTCACAGTCGGCGGCCACCTGCTCGAAGAGCTCCCAGCCCCGGTCCATCGAGGCGGCCAGCGCGGTCAGGTCGCCCGAGGCCAGGCCGTGCTCGTGCGCCTCGGGCTCGAGTCCGGGCGGCAGGGGGTGGGGATCGGCCATTGGCCAATCCTGCACGTCCCCGGGCAGGATTGCCCAGGTACGTGTGTCGAGCCCCCCGCGGAGGATGTGAGATGTCGGTCACGATCGGCCAATCGGCCCCGGAGTTCAGCCTGGTCAACCAGCGCGGCGAGGCAGTGAGCCTGGCCGACCTGAGGGGCCGGAAGGTGGTGCTGGTCTTCTACCCCTTCGCGTTCTCGTCGCTGTGCACCGGCGAGCTGTGCAGCCTGCGCGATCGCCGTGGGGAGTTCGACGACGACACCGTGCTTCTGGGGATCTCCGTGGACACCAAGCACGCACTTCGGGTGTTCGCCGAGCAGGAGGGCCTGGGCTTCGACCTGCTCAGCGACTTCTGGCCGCACGGCGAGGTGGCGCGCGCCTACGGGGTGTTCCTCGAGGAGCGTGGGATGGCCACCCGTGCGACGTTCGTGATCGACCGGGAGGGCGTGGTGCGCTGGGCGGTCATCAACGGTCCCGGTGAGGTCCGCGACCCCGACGACTACCGCGTGGCCGTGGAGGCACTCGGCTGACGGGCGGGCTGCGGTCGCGTCCGGTCACCACCTGGCGGCTCAGCCCGTTCGGGTCACGGTTCACGGCCAGTGCCGGGTGACGCGCAGCCCCGCCACGCCCCACCGCGAGGGCGCTTTGACGAACGCGCCCCGTTGCGTACCCTTGCCGCGGGCCCGTGGCGCAGCTGGTAGCGCAACCCGCTTACACCGGGTAGGTCGTCGGTTCGAGCCCGGCCGGGCCCACCCTCGACGCCCCTTCGCTCCACGCGGGGCCGGTCGTCGCGAAGGGAGGGCGGATGGCCGCGGAGCGGCCCGGGACGTCCGCCCCTTACGCGGAGGCTGATGCGGTGATAGGTCGAATCCATGGACTCTGTCGACCTCCAGGCGCGCGTGATCCGCAAGTGCGCCGCCGACCTGCCCGTGCACCCTCATCTCGAGGACTACGACGCCGTTCGCGCGTCGTTCACCTGGGATCAGGCGCGTGAGTGGCTCGACGGGCTGCCCAGCGGGGGGCTGAACATCGCCCACGAGGCCGTCGACAGGCACGTGGCGCACGGTCACGGCGACCACGTCGCGCTGCGATGCCTTGCCAAGGACGGCACCACGTCGGACATCACGTACGCGGACCTGGCCGGTCGGACCGCAGCCTTCGCCCACGCCCTGCGCGTGCTGGGGCTGGCGCCCGGCGATCGCGTCTTCAGCCTGGTCGGGCGCGTGCCCTGGCTCTACGTGGGGATCCTCGGCACGTTCAAGGCGCGCTGCGTGTTCTCGCCCCTGTTCAGCGCGTTCGGCCCCGAGCCCGTGAGCCAGCGGATCGCCCTGGGCGACGGCCGGGCCCTGCTGACCTCGATCGACCTGTACCGGAAGAAGGTCGCGCCCGTGCGGGCCGACCTGCCGGGCCTGCGCCACGTCCTGCTCGTCGACCCGCCCGGCCAGGACGTCGGCGACATCCCGGGTGCAGTCCACCTCGAGGACCTGCTCGCCGGCCAGCCCACGTCGTTCGACATCGAGCCGACGGGTGCCGAGGAGCTGGCGCTGCTGCACTTCACCAGCGGGACCACGGGGATGCCGAAGGGCGCGATGCACGTGCACTCGGCCGTGATCGGCCACCATGCCACTGGCCGGTTCGCCCTCGACCTGCACCCCGAGGACGTCTACTGGTGCACTGCCGATCCCGGATGGGTCACCGGCACCTCGTATGGAGTGATCGCCCCGCTGACCGTGGGGCTGACTGCGCTGGTCGACGAGGGCGAGTTCGACGCCCGCCGCTGGTACGCCACGCTCGCCGAGCAGCACGTGACGATCTGGTACACCGCGCCGACGGCCATCCGGATGCTCATGCGCGCCGGCGCAGGTCTGCCCGGGGAGTACGACCTGTCGGCTCTGCGCTTCGTGGCCAGCGTGGGCGAGCCGCTGAACCCCGAGGCGGTCATCTGGGGCCGTGACGCACTCGGGCTGACCATCCACGACAACTGGTGGCAGACGGAGACCGGCGGGATCATGATCGCCAACTTCGCCGCGTGCGACGTGCACCCCGGCTCGATGGGCCGTCCGATGCCGGGGATCACCGCGACCGTCCTGCGCCGCGGCGAAGGGGGACGCGCGGAGGTCGACGTGGCCGGGGAGGTCACCGAGGCCGACGCGGACGAGGTCGGGGAGCTCGCGCTCCGACCGGGCTGGCCGTCGATGTTCCGCGGTTACCTCAACGACGGTGAGCGCTACGCGAAGTGCTTCGCCGGCGGGTGGTACCTGTCGGGTGACCTCGCCCGCCGCGACGGCGACGGCTGGTTCTGGTTCGTTGGGCGGGCCGACGACGTGATCAAGTCCGCCGGGCACCTGATCGGGCCCTTCGAGGTCGAGAGCGTGCTCATGGAGCACCCTGCCGTGGCCGAGGCGGGGGTCATCGGCATCCCGGATCCGCTCATGGGCGAGAAGATCAAGGCGTTCGTCGCGCTCAAGCCCGGGGTCGGCCGGGAGCCCGCCGACCTCAGTGTGCTGCGTCGCGAGATCACCGCCCACGCCCGTCGACGGCTGGGCCCGGCGGTCGCCCCTCGTGAGATCGCCTTCGACGACAACCTGCCCAAGACCCGGTCGGGCAAGATCATGCGCCGCCTGCTGCGGGCCCGTGAGCTGGGCCTGGCAGAGGGAGACCTGAGCACCCTGGAGGTGCCCGCCGGGCAGGAAGGAGCACCCGATGAACGCTGACGATTCCCTCGACATGCGACTGCTGCGCCAGATGATGCTCGTGCGCCGCTTCGAGGAGCGCTGCGTGGAGCTGTACAGCGCGGGGTCGATCCGCGGGTTCCTCCACGTCTACATCGGCGAGGAGGCGGTGGCCACCGGGGTGATGTCGGCGCTCGACCCGGACGACGCGATCGTCGCGACGTACCGGGAGCACGGCCATGCGCTGCTCAAGGGCATGTCAGCGCGTTCGGTGATGGCCGAGATGTTCGGCCGGGTCACCGGGTGCGCGCGAGGCCGCGGCGGCTCGATGCACCTGTTCGACGCAGCCACGCGGTTCTACGGCGGCAACGCGATCGTGGGCGGTGGACTTCCCCTTGCGATCGGGCTGGCCCTGGCCGACAGGATGGCCGGTCGCGACCGCGTCACCGCGTGCTTCTTCGGCGAGGGTGCCATGGCCGAGGGCGAGTTCCACGAGTCCATGAACCTCGCCGCACTGTGGGGCCTGCCCGTCCTGTTCGTGTGCGAGAACAACCTCTACGCCATGGGCACGGCGCTGGCGCGCTCGGAGTCCGAGACCAACCTGGCGGTCAAGGCCTCGGCCTACGAGGTACCCGCATGGACCGTCGACGGGATGGACGTGCGTGCCGTGGCGGCCACCTCGCGCCGAGCAGTCGACGCGATCCGCGCCGGAGGTGGCCCGCACTTCCTCGAGGCCCGCACGTTCCGGTTCCGGGCCCACTCCATGTTCGACCCGGAGCGCTACCGCGAGAGGGCCGAGGTGGACCTCTGGAAGGAGCGCGACCCGATCCAGTCGCTGCGTGACCGGATGACCGCAGAGGACGTGCTCACCGACGCAGACGTCGAGGCGATGGAGGCCGAGATCGCGACGATCGTCGACGACGCTGCGGCGTTCGCCGAGGCCTCGCCGCTGGAGGACGTCGCCGATCTCGAGCTCTTCGTTCACAGTCCGGACAGCTCCGTGGTCCAACGGGCCGCCGAGCGGGAGGGGGTGGCGACATGACCGCCCGGAAGCGCCCGACGGCGCTCGGATCGCCGGCCACGGCCGGGCAGCCCGTCGCGCCCGCCGCGGCGACGGCGCCGCCCTCGGGGGCGACGACCACCTACCGCGAGGCCATCCGCGAGGCCATCCGCGAGGCGATGCTCGCCGACGATCGCGTGTTCCTCATGGGTGAGGACGTCGGGATGTACGGCGGCTGCTTCGGCGTGAGCACGGGCCTGCTCGAGCAGTTCGGGCCCGACCGGATCCGCGACACGCCCTTGTCGGAGTCGGCGTTCGTCGGCGCCGGGATCGGGGCCGCGCTGGGCGGGATGCGCCCGATCGTGGAGATCATGACGGTCAACTTCTCCCTGCTGGCCCTCGACCAGATCATGAACACCGCCGCAGCCCTCCAGCACATGTCCGGCGGGCAGTTCCAGGTGCCACTGGTGATCCGGATGACGACGGGCGCCGGGCGCCAGTTGGCCGCCCAGCACTCGCACAGCCTCGAGGGCTGGTACGCCCACATCCCGGGCATCCGGATCGTTGCCCCGGCGACGATCCCCGATGCCCGGGGGATGTTGGCCACGGCGCTGGCCGATCCGGATCCGGTGCTGGTGTTCGAGCACGGCGGGCTGTACAACGCCTCGGGGGAGCTGCCCGCCGACGCCGGACCGGTCGACATCGACACCGCTGCGATCCGGCGGGCCGGAACTGATGTCACGCTGATCACCTACGGTGGGACGCTCCCGACCGTGCTGGAGGCCGCGTCGGCACTGGCTGACGACGGGATCGACGCCGAGGTCATCGACCTGCGCACCCTGCGCCCGCTGGACGACGCCACCATCCTGGGCTCGGTGCGCCGGACGCATCGCGCGGTGGTGGTCGACGAGGGATGGCGCTCCGGCAGCCTGTCTGCGGAGATCTCCGCCCGGATCACGGAGGGGGCGTTCTACGACCTCGACGCCCCCGTCGGGCGCGTGTGCAGCGCCGAGGTGCCGATGCCCTATGCCCGGCATCTCGAGCTGGCGGCGCTGCCGACGTTGGCGGGGATCGTCACCGCGGCCCAACGTGCGATGCGGGGGGAGGTCTGAGCCATGGGCGAGTTCCGGATGCCCTCGCTGGGGGCGGACATGGATGTCGGCACGATCATCGAGTGGCTGGTCGAGCCCGGCGACCCGGTGCGCCGCGGCCAGATCGTGGCCGTCGTCGACACCGCCAAGGCCGCCATCGAGATAGAGGCGTTCGAGGAGGGCGTGCTCGAGGAGATCCTGATCGGCACCGGAGTCCAGGTCCCCGTCGGGACGCCCCTGGCGATGATCGCAGCGGCGGCCCCGGCGTCAGCCACCCCTGCACGGCCCCCAACCCCCGCCCCCGCACCGGCGCGAACCCCCGCCCACGCTGCCGCGGTGGCAGCTGCGGCCCAACCCTCGGCAGCCGCTCCTGGCGCTCCAACCGTCGGAATCGACTCCCAGCCGACCGGTGGGCACCCGCGGGCCACCCCACCCGTGCGGCACCTGGCCCACCAGCTGGGCGTGGACCTGGACGCGATCGCAGGCACGGGGCCGGACGGGCACATCACCCACGACGACGTCCTGCGAGCCGCCCCGGCTTCGGGTGAGTCAGGTTCCGCGCATCCGCAGGCAACGTCGGGCGCGCCGAGGACGGGTGCTCCCACGGCGCAGCGGCTTCGGGTGACGCCGCGGGCCAGGCGGATCGCCGCCGAGCGCGGGATCGACCTGACGGACCTCGCGGCCGGCTCCGCGGCGGCTGTGTCGGGCGCCGACGTGCAGCGCGCCGCCGACGCAGGGGAGCAGGCCCGGGCTCGCGCCCCGAAGCCAGCGCCCGCGCGCGCCGCGGCGGCCGCGGGTTCCACGCCGCCAGCTGGCGCGAAGGCACCCGTGTCGACCGGCGGCGACAAGAAGGCCGCGATGCGCACGGCCATCGCGAACCTGATGTCGCGCTCGAACGCCGAGATCCCGCACTACTACGTCACGCAGACGATCGACCTCGCGGGCGTCCTGGCGTGGCTGCGCCCCCACAACGCTGCCCTGCCCGTGGCCAGGCGGGTCCTTCCCGCCGCGCTGTTCCTGCGGGCGACGGTGCTCGCGGCGGCCGCGGTCCCCGACCTGAACGGCCACTGGGTCGACGGCGCCCTGCGCACCGCTGAGCGGATCGACCTCGGGGTGGCCGTCGCCACCCGCGGCGGCGGGCTGGTGACGCCGGCCATCCCGGATGCCGGGCCGCTGCGGATCGACGACCTGATGGCCGCCATGTCCGACCTCGTGGTCCGCGCGCGGCGCGGCAACCTTCGCCAGGCCGAGATGGCCGGCGCGAGCATCACCGTGAGCAGCCTCGGCGAGACGGGGCCGGACGCGCTGTACGGCGTGATCTTCCCGCCGCAGGTCGCCCTGGTCGGGATCGGCGGGATCGTGGAGCGCCCGTGGGCGGTCCACGGGATGCTCACCGTCCGCCCGACCGTCACCGTCGCCCTGGCCGCCGACCATCGGGCCAGCGACGGGCGTACTGCCTCGGCCTTCCTGGCCGCATTCGCCCACGCACTGCAGAACCCGGAGGAGCTATGAACGCCGACCGTGCGCATCACGTCCTGCTCGAGGCAGTCGGGTTGGTGGCCCCCGATGTCGAGCCCGCCGGGCTGGACCCGGGCGAGTCCCTGCGCGACCAGGCGGGACTGGACTCCATCGACTTCCTCGAGCTCGTCGCGCTGCTCGCGGACGCCCTGCACGCGGACATCCCAGAGGACGACTACCCACAGCTCGACACGATCGACTCCGCGGTGGCCTATCTGGCACCCCGAATGGCCTGACGTCCCGGGCTGGCACCACCCCCGGGCCGCGGGCCGCGCTGGGCCGTGTGCCCCGGTAGTCTCACGATCGTGCCCGCGCCCTCCTCGACCCCGACGCTGCGTGAGGTCGTGGCCCTGCTGCACGGCCGCTACGACCCCCGCACCGCCGACTCCTGGGACCGCGTCGGACTCGCCTGCGGCGATCCCGACGAGCCGGTAGAGCAGGTGATGTTCGCCGTCGACCCGGTGACCGCCGTCGTCGACGAGGCGATCGCCGATGGGGTGGGCCTGCTGGTCACCCACCACCCGCTGTTCCTGTCCGGGGTGCATGGGGTGGCCGCCGACACCGCCAAGGGTCGCGTCGTGCATCGCCTGGTCCGCGCGGGCATCGGCCTGCTGGCCGCCCACACCAACGCCGACAACGCCCGGCCCGGGGTCTCCGATGCGATCGCCTCCGCCCTCGGCCTGGCCGAGACCGCGCCGCTGGAGCCGCTCGAGGTCGAGCCGGGGCCCACCGACAAGTACATCGTCTTCGTCCCCGTGGCCGACACCGAGGCGCTCATCGACGCGATGGCCGCGGCCGGGGCCGGGCGGATCGGCAACTACGACCGCGCAGCGTTCTCCGCGCCCGGCACCGGCACGTTCCGCCCGCTGGAGGGTGCCAACCCGACCATCGGCGCGGTGGGCCGCGTCGAGCAGGTGCCCGAGTCGATGGTGCAGATGATCGCCCCCCGCCGCGCGCGGGCCGACGTGATCGCCGCCCTGCGTGCGGCGCACCCCTACGAGGAGCCGGCCTTCGACGTGCTGGAGATGGCCGAGGTGCCCAGCGGCCGGGGCGGCGGCCGGGTCGGCGACCTGCCCGAGCCGATGACGCTGGCCGCCTTCGCCGACCTCGTCGCCGCCACGCTGCCCAGCACGGCGCACGGGGTCCGGGTGGCCGGCGATCCTGCGCGGACGGTGCGCCGGGTGGCCATCTGCGGGGGAGCCGGGGACTCGCTGCTGGGCGCTGCCGACGCCAGCGGAGCCGACGTCTACCTGACCTCCGACCTGCGCCACCACCGCGCCGGCGAGCACCTGGAGTCCGGCGGGTGTGCCCTGGTCGACGTCGCCCACTGGGCGGCCGAGTGGATGTGGTTGCCGCAGGCCGCCCGGCTGCTCGAGCAGGACGCGGCCGCCGCCGGGTTCGCACTGGCCACTACCGTGTCCACCACCGTCACCGATCCGTGGACGTTCCACGTGGGGAGGCCCACCGATGCGCGCTGATCCGTCCAGCCAGCTCCGCCTGCTCGACCTGCAGGCCCTCGACACCAAGCTCGGCCAGCTGGCCCACCGCCGGCGCGGCGTGCCGCAGGTGGCCGAGCTCGTCGCGCTGGACGCCCGCGCCGCGACGATCCGCGACCACGAGGTGGCCGTGCGCACGGCCGTCTCGGACCTCGAGCGCGAGCAGGCCCGCGCCGACGCCGACGTGGCCCAGGTGCGCGACCGGATCGCGCGTGACCAGGCCCTGCTGGACGCCGGGTCGGTCGCCTCGGCCCGCCAGCTCGAGGACCTGCAGCGCGAGATCGAGAACCTGCGCCGGCGGATCGTCACGCTCGAGGACGCCGAGCTCGAGGTGATGGAGAAGCTGGAAGAGGCCCAGGCCAAGGCCGCCGCCGTGGCCGCGGACGCCGACTGATCTCGCCGCCACCCGGGCCGCTGCCGAGGCCGCCCGCGATGCCGCGTTCGCCGACGTGGACGCCGAGGCCGAGCGCGTGCACCACGAGCGGGCGCGCGTCGTGGCCGACATCCCCGCCGACCTGCTGGTCCTCTACGACAAGCTGCGTGCCGACTCCGGGGGCATGGGCGCCGCGCCGCTGCACCGGGGCCGGTGCCAGGGCTGCCAGCTGACCCTCACGCCGGCGGACCTCGGCCGGATCCGTGGTCTGCCCGCCGACGAGGTGGTCCGCTGCGAGGAGTGCCGCCGGATCCTCGTGCGCACCGACGAGTCGGGCCTGTGAGGCGGCTGATCGTCGAGGCCGATGGGGGATCGCGGGGCAACCCGGGCCCGGCCGCCTACGGCGCGGTGGTGGTCGACGCTGCGACCGGCGAGGTGCTCGTCGAGCTCGGCGACTACCTGGGCACCGAGACCAACAACGTCGCCGAGTACGAGGGTGTGACGGCGGGGCTGGCTGCCGCCCGCCGGATCGATCCCGAGGCGCGGATCGAGGCGCGGCTGGACTCGAAGCTGGTGGTCGAGCAGCTCAGCGGCGGGTGGGCCATCAAGAACGCGCGGCTGCGCACCTTGGCGCTGCGGGCCAAGGCGCTGGCCCCGCCGGAGCTGGTGAGCTTCACCTGGGTGCCGCGCGCGCAGAACAAGCGCGCCGATGCGCTGGCCAACGAGTCCCTGGATGCCGCCGCGGCCGGGCGCCCGGCGCGGATCGAGCGCTGGCGGCGCGCCGGCGACGACGACATCTACGTGGAAGCCGCCGGCAAGCAGGGTGATGCCGCCGGTGTGGAGGCCGCCGCTGTGCTCGGTGGTGGCGCTCCGGCGCGTGGTGGGGGTGTTCGGCCGGATCCCTCGGCGGCGGACCCCTCGGCGGCGGCCGCGGCCGTCCGCGAGGCCCTCCGCGGGGCCGGGTCCACGGGTACGGGGGGCCCAGCGGTACCTGCCGGCGCGGTTCCCGGGGCACCCGCGGTTCCCGGGGCACCTGCGGCTCCCGGGGCACCTGCGATCCCCGCGGCCCCCGCGAACAAGATCGTCGGCTGGGCACGGGCTGACCTGGGCGCCCCCACGACGCTGGTGCTGGTCCGCCACGGCGTGACTCAGCAGAGCCTCGAGCACCGGTTCTCCGGGTTCGGCGGTTTCGACCCGCCGCTGGTGGAGCTCGGCCACCGTCAGGCCGAGGCGGCGGCTGAGGAGCTCGCCCGCCGCGGCGGGGCCGACGTCCTGGTCTGCTCGCCTCTGCAGCGCACTCGCCAGACCGCGGCCATCATCGCCGAGCGGCTGGGCCTGGCCGACCCGGTCGTCATCGAGGGCCTGGCCGAGGCGGACTTCGGGGAGTGGGACTCGCTGACCTTCGCCGAGGTGAAGGCGCGCTGGCCCGAGGAGCTCGCCGCGTGGCTGGCCTCCACCGAGGTTGCGCCGCCGGGCGGGGAGTCGTTCGCCGCCGTGCGCCGGCGCGTGGATGCCGCCCGGGCGCAGCTGCTCGAGCGCTTCCCTCGCCAGAGGGTCCTGGCCGTCAGCCACGTGACCCCGATCAAGGTCCTGGTCCAGATGGTGCTCGACGCGCCGGCTGCCAGCGCCTTCCGGTTCGAGCTGGCGCCCTGCTCGCTGACCACGCTGGCCTGGTGGGCCGACGGTCCGAGCACGGTCTTCGGCATGGGGGAGCGCGGCCACCTGCACGGCGTCCTGCACGAGACCGCCTGATCCGCCGCCCACGCGGCCCCCATGAGGCCCGGCCCCCACGAGGGTAGGCGGCCGTGAGGCCGGGCCGCCAAGAGGCCGGACCCCATGAGGCCGGGCGGTTATGGGGCCAGGTGGCGCGGGGGCATCACACGACGGTCTGGCCGTCCGGATACGGACATTTCGGGCTACCGCGGCGGCCTCGGCGTGCTCACATCGCCCACCGCATGGGCGATGTGAGCAAGGTCACGCGGCGTGCCTCTCCACAGACTCTCAGTAATCGTGGGACGCTGTGCCCCGCAAAGGTTGGGGCTCCTCGATGGTTGAGATCGAGGAGCCCCATTTGTTCCGTTCAAAGCGTGATGGCGGTCCGTCCTTCACACTTTCGCGTGTTCAGTGTTGTCTTCGTCAACGTTTCATGATCGTTTTTGTGTGAACGTCTCCTAGGTTTTTCGCTTCCTTGGGATGTGGTCAGCCGTGGTGCTGTTCCATGTCCGTCGGTGGCTCGACCGTGGTGTCGTTTTTCCTGGTCGTTCAGACGATCTGTTGATTTCTGACTGTTCACTTGTGGTCGGACTTGTGCTGGTGCTTCGTTCGGAACGGATTCAATGTAGGGCGGGCTCAGCCTCGACGCAAGGCCTGCGGGGAAAAATCACCTCCCGGTTGTGTCGCATCCCGGGGGCGCCTGCCAGGGCAGGCGTGCCGCGCCGGCCACCTGCTAGGAAGGGCCCGTCAGCGTCCGCGTGATCCGGGAGGGTGCAGCAGCATGGGCAAGGACAAGGACGGCAGGTCCAAGGGGGAGAAGGCCAAGCGCGCGGAGGCTGGGGGCGGGAAGGTCAAGGCCTCCGGGTCCGCCGACGGCAGGGCCGCCAGCGCGACGGTGGCCACGCAGTCCGTGCGCGACCTCTACCGCGTGGGACCCGGTTTCGGCCTCTCGTCCGTCGATCCCGAGGTCGTGCTGCACGGCCCGCAGGATCGCGAGTCCGCGCGCGCGGCCTGCGCCGCCCTCGAGGAGGAGGCCGCCACGCTCCACGAGATGCTCTGGGCCGAGACCAAGCGCGGCGGCACCAGGGCGGTGCTCATCTGCCTGCAGGGCATGGACACCTCCGGCAAGGGCGGGGCGACCAAGGCCGTGGATCGCCTGCTCGATCCCCTGGGCTTCTCCGTGGCCGGATTCGGCCCGCCCAGCGACGAGGAGAAGCAGCACGACTTCCTCTGGCGTCACGACCGCGCGCTGCCCGAGGCCGGGAAGGTGAGGCTGTGGGACCGCTCGCACTACGAGGCGGTCCTGATCGAGCGGGTGCGCGGCTTCGTGCCCGAGGAGACGTGGCGCTCGCGCTACGAGCAGATCAACACATGGGAGTCCCAGCTCAACGACCGCGGCATCGCCGTCATCAAGTTCATGCTGCACATCTCGGCCGACGAGCAGAAGCAGCGCCTTCTCGACCGGCTGGCCGACCCGACGAAGCACTGGAAGTACAACCCCAACGACGTCAACGAGCGGGCGCTGTGGGATGACTACCAGGCCGCCTACGGTGACGCGCTCACCGCGTGCTCCACGGTCGGCTCACCCTGGTACTGCGTGCCGGCCAACCACAAGTGGCATCGGGACTGGATCATCTCGAACGTGCTCGTCGAGACCCTGCGCGCGATGCAGCTCGAGTACCCGACGGCGGACTTCGACATCGCCGCGGAGACGGCGCGGGTCGAGGCCACCTGAGCGAGGGCCCCGACCCGGTGCCAGCGCCGGGGTCCACCCACGCGCGGCGTGCGGCTCGCCCGGCCACGCACGCGCGAACGCGCGGCGTGCCGCTTGCCCGGCCCACGCACGCACGGCGTCACCCACGCGCGGCGTGCTGCTCGCCCGGCCCACGCACGCATGGCGTCACCCACGCGCGGCGTGCCGAAGCGCAGCGCCACGCACCCGCCTTTCCAGATGCCGCCGTCCCGGGGCCTCACCCAGGATCGGCCGATCTTGGTGCGGGATCGGCCTATAGTGGCCGATCCCGCACAGTAGCTGGCCGATCCTGAACACGGGCGCAGGGCGGGACCTCCTCGGCGCCTCGTGCGTGCCCGGCCGCGTGGCTCCCTCGCCGCACGGGGTCGGCGTCCCGCCCGCGTTGGCGCTCGGCGGCTCGCCTGCGTGCGCCCGCTCGGCGTCCGCCCGCCCGCCTCGGCCCGCGCTCGGTGTCCCGCAGCGTCGCCCACGCCCGCTCGGCGTCCCGCCTACGCGCCTGCCCGCCCGCCCCCGCCCGCGCGCGCCCGGCGGGGGTGTCGTGGCCTAGGTTGCCGCCATGGCGGTGAGCAAGTGGTCGGCGGAGATCCCGATGGCGCAGGCGCGCGCGGGCCTGGCAGCCGTGCGCGAGGAGAACGGGGTGCGCCTGGACTTCCCCGGGGCCGTGCTCGCCGAGGCCGAGAGCGCGGTCGCCGAGTACCGGCCGCCCGGGCTCGACCTGACCGACCTGCCGTTCGTGACCCTGGACCCGGCCTCCTCCACCGACCTCGACCAGGCGTTCCTCATCGAGCCGCGGGGATCCGGCTACCGGGTCCGCTACGCGATCGCCGACGTGCCGGCGTTCGTCCGGCCCGGGGGTGCCCTCGACGCCGAGACCCGCGCGCGGGGCGAGACCGTCTACTGTCCCGACGTCAAGGCCTCCCTGCATCCGCCGCTGCTCGCCGACGACGCGGTCAGCCTGCTGCCCGACCAGGTGCGCGGCGCCTACGTGTGGACCTTCGACCTGGACTCCGCCGGCGCCTCGACCCTCGTGGGCCTCCAGCGTGCTGCCATCCGCAGCCGTGCCAAGCTGGGCTACGAGGCCGAGCAGGAGCGCCTCGACGCGGGAGTGCCGCACCCCCAGGTGGCGCTCCTTCGGGAGGTGGGCCAGCTGCGCGTGGCCCAGGAGATCGCCCGTGGCGGGGTCAACCTGCCGATGCCCTCGCAGGAGGTGCGGGAGTCCGACGGTGGCGGGATCTCCCTGGTGTACCGGGTCTCCGGGCCCGTCGAGGAGTGGAACGCCCAACTGTCGCTGATGACCGGTATGGCCGCGGCGCAGGTCATGCTCGAGGGTGGCGTGGGGATCCTGCGAACGATGCCGGCCGCGGACGAGCGCGACCTGAACCGGGTGCGTGCCAGCGCCCGCGCTCTGGGCATCGCATGGCCCCGCGGCCTGTCCTACCCGGACCTCATCCGCACGCTGGACCCGCGCAACCCCCAGCACGTGGCGTTCCTGGACAACGTGACCCTGCTGATGCGCGGGGCCAGCTACACGGCCTTCGACGGGGCTGACCCGGACCCGGCCACCCACTCGGCGATCGCTGGGGCCTATGCGCACACCACAGCCCCTCTTCGCCGCCTTGTCGACCGGTTCGTCCTGGCCACCTGCCTGGCGCACGTCGAGGGCCGACGGGTCGAGGAGCACGTGCGCGCCGCGCTGCCCGAGGTGCCCGCGCTGATGACCGAGGCGATCCGGCGGTCGAAGAAGGTGGAGCGCGCCTCGATGGACTTCCTCGAGGCGGCCATGCTCAAGGGTCGCGAGGGGGTCGCGCTGCGCGGTGTGGTCATCGAGCAGCGCCGGGACGACGGCGTCGTGCAGCTGGCGGACCCGGCGATCATCGCGCGCTGCCGCGGCAAGGACCTGCCGGTGGGGGAGTGGGTCGACGCCTGGCTCGTGGAGGCCGACCCCGAGACACGCAAGGTTGTGTTCGACGTGACCCCGCGGTCGAAGCGGGTGTGAGGAGCAGGCGATGGGCAGCTGGGCTGGGCGGGTGCACGCGATCACGCTGGTGGTCGAGGACCTCGACGCCGCGCGGGAGTTCTACGGCAGGGCGTTCGGGCTGCCCGAGCACTACTTCAGTGGGGACTCGGCGGTGTTCAAGGTGGGGGAGCTGATGGTCAACCTGTTGCGCGCGGACAAGGGCCCGGCGCTCCTGGACCCGGTTCCGGTGGCCCCGGTCGCCTCGGGCGTACGGATGATGATCACTGTGCCCGTCGACGACGTGGACGCGGTGGCGGCCGAGCTGGTCGCGCGTGGGGTCGTGCTGCTGCGCGGGCCCGAGGACCGGCCGTGGGGCGTGCGCACGGCGAGCTTCCGGGACCCCGCCGGCCACGTGTGGGAGATCGCCGGCTGAGCCGGGCTGTCGGGCTGTCGGGCTGACGGGCTCCTCCGTCTCACCCGCCGCCGGGATCCTCGCGCATCACTGTGCTGTTTCGCGTAGAGACCGCGCGCCCGTTGGGGAACCTCGCACACGAGATCGTCGTCGGATGCCGTGGTCGGCCGGCTACCTCCGCGGGCGGTACCCTTCGGGTGCGGATGAGTCGGTCGGGCGGCCGCGGCGGCACCGGGAGACCGGGGGTCGTCGAGGAAAGTCCGGGCTCCACAGGGCACGGTGGTGGGTAACGCCCACCCGGGGTGACCCGCGGGAAAGTGCAACAGAGAGAAGACCGCCTCGCGCCCCGCGCGTGAGGTAAGGGTGAAACGGTGGTGTAAGAGACCACCAGCGCCCCAGGTGACTGGGGCGGCTGGGTAAACCCCACCGGGAGCAAGGTCACAAGGGACCGGCGTCCGCGTCGGGACTGCGTGAGCGTTCGAGGGCGGCCCGCCCGAGCTCACGGGTAGACCGCAGGAGGCTGTCGGCAACGGCAGCCGTAGATGGATGGCCGCGCACGGGTGTTCCGGCAACGGACCCCATGGACAGAACCCGGCTTACAGACCGACTCATCCGCACCCCCGGGTCCGTCTCGACTCTCGTGGGCTCGCCCGGGTCCGCCTCGACTCTCGTGGGCTCGGCGGCCACCGCGAGGTGGCCGCGGCGTCAGCCCGGGACCTCGCCCCGCCGGCGCGCCGACCCGAACCGGACCAGGTAGACGACGGCCGCCGTCGCCAGGATCGCCGCCGTGATCATCAGCGTGGTCCCGCCCAGCGAGTACAGCAGGTACCCGCAGAACCCGATGCCCAGCACAGGGACCACCGGGCCCAGGGGAGCGACGAAGCGCGGGTTGATGTCCGGGCGGGTCCGGCGTCGCACCAGAACGCCGACGTGGACCACGATGCACGCCAGGAACGTGCCGGCGACCGTCACGTCGAGCAGGGGGCCGATCGGGACCAGTGCCGACAGGGCGCCGAAGAACAGCGCGGTCATGACGATGTTGCGGTTCGGGACGTGGCGGCGGTTCACGTGGTCGAACGCGCGGGGGAGGAACCCGTCACGGCCCATGGCGAAGGTGACCCGGGTCTGGCCGTACATGACGGCCAGGACCACCGTGAAGATGCTCAGGGCCGCCCCCGCGGAGATGAACCTCGAGGCCGCCTCGCTGCCGGTCACCTCGCGCGCGATGACCGACAGGATCGGGGAGTCGGGCTCGAACTCCGAGGGCGGCTTGGCCCCGACGGCGGCGATCGCCACGGCGAGGTAGAGCGCCAGCACCGCCAGGACCGCGACCACGATGGCGCGCGGCATGTCGCGCTGCGGGTTGCGGGCCTCCTCGGCGGCGGTGGACGCGGTGTCGAAGCCGATGAACGCGAAGAACGCCGCCCCCGCCGCCGCCCAGACCCCGGAGATCCCGTGGGGCAGGAACGGCGTGAAGTTGCTCCCGTCGAAGGCCCCGAAGGCCACCCAGACGAACACGCCGAGGATGACGAACTTGAGCACGACCATCACGTTGTTCACCGCCGCCGACTCCGACATGCCGCGCAGCAGGAGCACGGCCGCCAGGAGCACCACCACCAGCGCCGGGACGTTCACGATGCCGCCCTGGCCGGGCGGCGCGGTGATCGCCTCCGGCAGGGCCCGCCCGAACGAGGCGAGGAAGTCGTTGATGTAGGCACCCCACCCCACCGCCACGGCGCTGATCGACAGCCCGTACTCCATGGTGAGGAACACCCCGGTCATCCAGGCCGCGAAGTGACCGAACAGCGCGTATGCGTAGGAGTACGCGCTGCCCGAGACCGGGATCGCGCTGGCCAGCTCGGCGTAGGACAGGGCCGAGAGGATGCTCACCAGCCCCGCGATCGTGAACGCCAGGAGCACGCCCGGCCCGGCATCGGCCACGGTCGTGCCCAGCACGAAGAAGATCCCGGTGCCGACCATGGCCCCGATCGACAGCAGCGTGAGGGCCCCGAACCCCAGGGACCGGCTGAGGTCCCCGCCCTCGCCGTGGCCGGTGTCGGCCAGGAGCTGCTCGATGCTGCGCCGGCGGCGCGCGAACTGCCCCAGGCCGGCCATAGCGCTACTCGGGCCGGGCTCGGCAGGGTGGTGCCCGGTGGGGGAGGGGGGCGGCGATCACGGCGTCAATGTAGCGGTGGTGACCCGGGCCCGCTCGGCGTCGTCGGACCGCGTGGGGACCGGGCGGCGGGGACCGGGGCGGGCGGGGGCTGGGGCGCGCCGGGCGGGATGGGGGGATGGGCGGCGGGGACCTGCGGCGGACCGCAGTACTTGCAGACCTGATCCGCCGGCGTCTCAGACGGTCACCACGACCTTGCCCGCGGGTCGGCCGTCCTTCACCAGGGCGACGGCGTCTGCGGCCCGCTCCAGTGGGTACTGGGAGTCGATGACGGGTCGCAGCTGGCCCGCCTCGATCAGCGCGCGCAGCTCGTCGAGCGTCGCGGTGTCCTCGGTGGCCACGAAGGAGGTGATCCGCTGGGTCGACACGAGGTTGCGCAGCGCGCCGGAGACGATCCCGGCGAGCGGTCCGAGCCACCGACTGCCGTCACCGTAGGACTGGACCAGCGTCCCGCGCGGGGTGAGGACCCTGCTCAGGGCTCGCGGCGAGTAGGTGCCGCCGAGTTGGAGGATCAGGTCGTAGCGATGCGGACCCGAGGTCGGATCCTGCGCGGTGTAGTCGATCACGTGGTCCGCGCCGAGGCTTCGGACCAGCTCGAGACGGCCGGTGCTGCAGACGCCCGTCACGTGGGCTCCCGCGTTCGCGGCGATCTGCACGGCGAAGGTGCCCACGCCCCCGGAGGCGCCGAGGACGAGCACGTGCTGGCCGGTGGCCAACCCCCCGTGGCGGAGCCCCTGCAGGGCCGTGATGGCGGCCAGGGGAACGGCGGCAGCCTCGGCGAACGTCAGGTTCGCCGGCTTGCGCGCGACCCGGCCCGCGGGGGCGGCGAGGTACTCCGCGAAGGCCCCGTCGGCGAACCCGAAGACCTCGTCGCCGACCCTCAGGCCCCCGGCGTCACTGCCCACCTGCTCGACGACCCCGGCGAAGTCCGCACCCACGATGCGCCTCGGCCCACGGATCCCGCCGAGCTGGGACCGCATGAGTGTCGGCTCGCCACAGATGAGGTGCCAGTCGTAGGGATTGGCCGAGCTGGCGTGCACCCGCACGAGCACCTGATCGGATGTGATGCCCGGGGTCTGCACCTCGACCAGGTGCAGGACCTGGTTCGCAGCGCCGTAGCCCCGCTGCTCGATCGCTCTCATGGTGGTCCCCTCGTGACCCGGCGCAGGGTGCAGCCGCTGTGGCCCACCTTCCCACTGGCCCGACCTGGACGCCATATCCGGGCGGGCTCCGGACCCTCGCTCGGTCCGCGGCGGCCACGATCAGACAGCCCGGCCACCGGCACCATGACGTGCACCGGTTCAGCGGCCGATGAGGATGCTCGCGTCCAGGCTGAGCAGGAGCGCATCGAGCAGCGCGAGGAGCATCACGGCCGTGAACAGCTGCCGCCCGCCGGCCGTCGTGGCGGCCAGGGCCGAGACCGCCGCCAACCCGGACAGGATGGCGATCGCGGCGCCGGGGGGCAGGGGCAGGTGCCCCAGGAGCAGGGCCGTGGCCGCCAGGAGGGCCACCACCGCCAGGGTCGCCGATGCTCGACCCCCGAGGCGCCCGACGAGGCCGTGGCTGCGGGTCTGCCGGTCGGTGTCGATGTCGGGGATGCCGTTGGCCAGGTGGGCCCCCAGGCCGAGCAGGGACAGGGCCGCGACCGCCCAGCCGGCGGGTGGCTGCGGCGGGGTCAGGCCGCGGGTGAGGAACGGCACGACCAGGCCGAAGGACACCATGTAGGGCAGGAACGACCAGATCGTCGTCTTCAGCCACAGGTCGTAGGCCCAGGCGGATGCGACGGCCAGCAGGTGGGCGCCACCGCCGACGACCCCACCTGCGAGCACCGACAGCGGGATGCACGCTGCGGCAGCCGTGCCTGCGGCCACCCACAGCACGCGTTCGCTGACCTCTCCCCGGACCACGGGCTTGTCCCACCGCTGGGCCCGGCGGTCCCGATCAGCGTCGCGGGCGTCGTTGGCCCAGCCGACGGACACCTGCCCGGTGAGGACGGCCAGGAGCACCAGCAGGCCCCCGACCGGTCCCCGACCGAGGGCCAGTGCCAGCCCCGTGATGGCCGCGGTGACCACGAGGGTGGGTCCGGGATGGCAGCCCGCGACCAGCCCCCGGGCACGTGCTGATGGGGCAGTCATCGGCGGCTACCCGGCGATCTGGTCGATGATGCGGGTGAAGGTGCGCGGCAGGGCCTGGGCGGTGGGCACGATCATCGGGCGCAGGTGGGGGTGGGCGCCGACCCAGAGCAGGGAGTTGGTCAGGTTCCGGTAGGAGCGCGTGACTCGCCGCCAGGCAGCCTCGTAGGCCTGGGGCTGGTTGCCGAGGATCGCGTCGACGGCTGCCTGCGCCTGGGCGAACCCGACCCGCAGTCCCTCCCCGGTCAGGGCGTCCACGTAGCCCGCGGCGTCGCCGACCAGCAGCACCCGGCCCGCCACCCGCGCGGTGGTGGACTGACGCAGTGGCCCGGCCCCCCGCAGCGAGCTGGCGTCGGCGGCCCCGCGGAGGTGGTCGGCGAGGGTGGGGAGGCTCGCGATCGCCGTCCGCAGGTCCAGTGGTCTCGGGCCGAGCACCGCGACCCCGACGCTGTCGAGGCTCACCGGCGTGACGTACACCTCCTGGCCGGGCAGCCAGTGCACCTCGACCAGGTCCGACCAGGGAGCAACACGGAAGTGCTGGCGCAGGCCGTAGCGGCGCACCCCGCTGGAGCGGGCCGCCAGCCCGACTGTCCGCCGCACCCCCGAATGCAGCCCATCAGCGCCGACGAGGTAGCGGGCCTCCAACCCGGCGGCGTGCACCCGGTCGGCGGTCTGCGTCAGCACGGTCACGGTACCCGGCTGGATGCTGACCCCGACGTCGAGTGCGCGGCCCAGCATGGCTTCGTGCAGGACCGTGCGGCGCACCCCGCGCCCGGGCCCCGCGCTGAAGTGGGCCTGGGCCACCCGCGAGCCGGACAGGTAGCGGATCCCCGCGAGGTCCACACCGTCGGGGTCGATGCCGAGGGTGTTGAGGCGGGCCAGCCCGGAGGGCATCAGGCCCTCCCCGCACGCCTTGTCGATGACTCCGACCCGCGGCTCCACGATGACCACCTCGAGGTCGGCCATGGCGGCGGTGATCGCGGTGGCCAGCCCGACCGGCCCGCCGCCGGCCACGATCAGGTCGATCACGTCGCGCCGGCCGGCAGCAGGCTCAGCGCCGCATCCTCGGTGCGGATCCGCACGGCGAGCAGGGCGGCGTTGAGCGTGGTGAAGACCAGGGCCGTGACCCATGCCGAGCCGACCAGCGGCAGGGCGAACCCCTCGACCACGACGGCCACGTAGTTGGGGTGCGACAGCCGGGCGTAGGGGCCGCCGGTCACCCGGGGCAGGCCGGGGACGATCACCACCCGGGTGTTCCACCGTGGCCCGAGTGAGGTGATGCACCACCAGCGCAGTGCCTGCGCGCCCAGCACCACGAGCAGCATCGGCACCGCCAGCGCGGGGATCATCGGGCGCCCGGCCAGGTGGACCTCGACCAGGGCTCCGACGAGCAGGCCCAGGTGCAGGAGGACCATCACCGGGTAGTGACCCCGGCCGTACTCCTGCCCGCCGCGTTCCCGGCTCCAGCGCAGGTTGCGTCGGGAGACGATCAGCTCGGCGACCCGCTCGAGGCCGACCAGCACGATCAGCACCGTGAACAGCGTGCTGCCACTCACCGCCGTCACCAGCTCAGCAGCACGAGTTCGGCACAGAACCCCGGGCCCATCGCCATCATCAGGCCCGGCGTCCCCGGCTCGGGTGTCGGAGCGCCGTCGCGGCCGTCCATGGTGTCGGCCAGCACGTGGAGCACCGACGCCGAGGACAGGTTGCCGATCCGGGCCAACGACCGCCACGTGACCGCGAGCTCACCGTCATCGAGACCGAGGGCGTCCTGCATGGCCTCGAGGACCTTCGGGCCGCCGGGGTGAGCGACCCACCGGGAGATGTCGCCGACCTTCAGGTGCTGGTCGGAGAGGAAGTCGAGGACGTCGGCCTCCAGGTACTGGGTCACCACCGCCGGGACCGTCGGCGACAGCACGATCCGGAACCCGCTGGCGCCGACGTCCCAGCCCATCATCTGCTGGGTGTCGGGGTACATCCGGGCGCGTGTGGCGAGCACCAGCGGCCCGGTGATCCCCATCCGCTGGGCCCGTTCCTCCCCCACCATCACGACCGCGGCCGCCCCGTCACCGAACAGGCCGCTGGCCACGACGTTGGCCATCGACACATCCGCGTGCTGCAGGGTCAACGAGCACAGCTCGACCGACAGCAGCACGGCCACGCCGTCCGGGTCGCCCAGCAGGTAGTCACGGACCCGGGCGATCCCCGCCACCCCGGCCACGCACCCGAGGCCGAAGATCGGCATCCGCTTGACGTCCGCGCGCAATCCCAGCCGCGGCACCAGGCGGGCATCCAAGGACGGTGCCGCGATCCCGGTCACCGAGGTGGACACCACCAGGTCGACGTCGTCGGGGGTCAGTCCCGCCCTGTCCAGGGCGCCACGGATGGCCTGCTCACCCAGGTCGAGGCCCACCCCGATGAACACGTCGTTCGACGCCCCGAAGTCGTCGAGGCCGGGGTAGTCGGCCAGCTCGAGGGCCAGGTTCCGGCTGCGCACACCCGTGGCGGCGTGGATCTTCTCGATCAGCGCGACGTGGGCACCGTCGGGCGACAGCATCGTCCCCAGCCCCCGGGTGATCTGCTCCTGGGGGTAGGCGAACGGGGCCAGCACGCTGTGCACTCCCGCGATCGCCACGTGCGCAGGGAGGTCGGCCGACCGGCCGGGATGGCCGGCGACGATCGTGCCGACTGACGGGGCGCGGCCCGGGACCTGGTCGGTCTGGGGATTCATGGTGTGGCCTCTCGGTTGTGGACCTGGACGCGTGTGGGGTGTCACGGGGGAGCCGCCGGAACCGGCGGCGGCGCACGGCTGCGCGGAATGCGGCCGGTGCGGGTGCAGGGGGACAGCATACTACAATGTCGGCCTACAGTGTATTGTCCGCGTGCAACGCCCAGATGGCCGTCCATGGCCTGCCGGATTGGGGTGGCGCCCACGCGTTCCGACGGACGTGTCACCACTACCCGCTGAGCGCCGTCTATGCGCCTGCCCCAGAGGGGGCTGGATGCGGCCTACAGCCGGGGGAGGTCCTGCTGGAGCGTCTGGGCGGCGGCGAAGAGGTCGCCGCGTTCGGCCACGCGGTCGCACGGCGTCGCGGATGGTCCACCGGTTGCTGCGCAGGTCCGGGTCGTCGAGCTCGTCCCAGGTGATCGGCATCGAGACCGGTGCCCCGGGGTGCGGTCGGACCGCGTAGGGCGCGACGAGGGTCTTGATCGGGCGAGTTCTGCGTGTAGTCCAGTCGGGCCCTGCCGCCACGCTGCCTGGTCGCCCACTCCCAGCTCACCAGGTCCGGGACGGTGGCGCCGATCGCGCGGGACAGCGCTCGACCCAGGCGGACGTGGCGGCGAAGTCGTAGCGGCCGCGGGTCGTCGGGATCCACACCTGGATCCCCCGGGAGCCGGTCGTCTTCGGCAGGCCCTGGACCCCGAGGTGCTCGAGCGCGGTGCGGTAGAGCCGGGCCAGCGTGAGGGTGTCCTCCCAGGTGGTTGCCGGGCCGGGGTCGATGTCGATCAGCGCGAAGGTCGGGCGCCCGGGATCGGCGCACGTGGAGGTCCACGCGTGCACCTCGAAGGCGGCCTGGTTGGCCAGCCAGGCCAGCGCCGCGAGGCTGTCGGCGACGAGGTGGTCGTTGGCCGTGCGGCCGGACCGTTCGTCGACGCCGGACTCGTGCCAGGTGGTCAGCCACGCCGGTGCGGAGGTGGGGATGGCCTTCTGCCAGAACCCGGCCGCGCCGATGCCGTTGGGGAAGCGGTGCAGGTTCAGCGGGCCGACCGGCCAGGTGGGGCAGCATCGCGGGGGCGATCCGGACGAAGTAGTCGATCAGTTCGCGCTTGGTGATCGGCTGCCTCGTCGGTCCCCGGCCGCGGGGGGAACAGGGCCTTGTCCAGGTTGGTCAGCTTCACCGACTGCCCGCCGACCTCCCAGACGCCGTGGCCGGGCAGCGCCGCCAGGGCGCCGAGCTCCTCCTGGGTCGCCGTCCAGGAGTCGGGCACGGCGGCCGGGGACGAGCGCGGGCCGGCGGCGGTGGGGGAGACCGGCGGCGTCGGCCTCGGGCTCCACGTCGACGGCGTGCTCGCGGACCACCTCCCGTGGGTCGCGACCGAGGTCCAGGCCCTTGAAGGAGGCCTGGCGGACCATCCCGTCGCGGGACCATCCGCCCAGGTGCGCGCGGATCACGAGCTCGGGGCGGACCCAGACGACGCCGGCGAGGTCCCCGCCCCAGCGACCCCGGTGCGCCGGGTCCGGGGCCGGGTCGAACGGGGGCGCGTCGACGCGCAGTGGGTCGAGCCGTGACAGCAGGTCCCGGCCGGGTTCGCGCGCTGAACCCGGACCCCACCTTGCCCGCGAACCGCAGGGCACCGTCCTCGTACACGCCCACGACGAGCGCGCCCAGGTCCCGGCCGCCCTTCTCGGGTGTCCAGCCGCCCACGACGAGCTCCTGCTCGGGTCGGATCTTGACCTTCAGCCAGGTCGGCGCCCGCTGGCCGGGCAGGTAGGGCGAGGTGCGGTGCTTGGCCACGATCCCCTCGATGCCCTGCTGGCGGCTGCGGCGAAGAACGTCAGCCCCCTCGGCCTCGACATGCCCCGCGTAGCGCACCACGGGCCCCTCGCGCAGGACCAGGCGCAGCAGCTTCTTGCGCTCCTCCAGGGGGACGCCGAGCAGCGAGCGGCCATCCAGGTGCAGCAGGTCGAACACCTCGTAGACCAGCCCGGAGCAGCGCTGGCCCGGCACGGGCCGCGGAGATCCGCTCCTGGAGCAGCGCGAAGTCGGGCCGGCCGTCCTGGTGTCGAGCGCCACGACCTCCCCGTCGACGATCGCCTCGCGCGCCGCGATCCAGGTCGGTGGGTCCAGCAGCCCCGGGAAGTAGTCGCCGGCGTCGTTGCCGTTGCGCGTGAACAGGCGCACGGTGCCGTCGCGGACCACGGCCTCGACACGGTAGCCGTCCCACTTCACCTCGAAGAGCCAGGACTCGTTGGTGAACGCGTCGGAGACCAGCGTCACCCGCATCGGCGGGACGAAGGTGGGAAGGGCTTGCGGGAACCGCCGCGGACAGGTCGATCTCGGCCTCGGCCGCGGGTGCACCGCTCACCCACAGCGCGGGCGCATCGGCCCGCACCTCGTCATTCGTCCGGCCGCTGCGCACGCTGCGCGGGTGGTCCTCGGCGTCCCAGCCGGCCTGGGCGAATGCGTCGTGCTTGTGGATCAGCAGCCACTGGTCGTTGCCCTGAGGCGCGGACTGGCCGCGCGCCTGTGGTCCCGGGACGCGGCGAGGTCCGGACCAGGACGAACCGTCCGCGCAGCTTCTCCCCGTGCAGCACGAACTTCAGCTCACCGGCCTCGATGGCAGCACGGGGGTCGGGCGTCTCGGCCTCGGGCTCCCAGGTGCCCCAGTCCCAGACGATGACGTCACCGGCTCCGTACTGGCCGCTCGGGATCACGCCCTCGAAGTCCAGGTACTCCACCGGGTGGTCCTCGACATGGACTGCCATCCGTCGCACCCCGGCATCCAGGCTCGGCCCGCGGGGGACGGCCCAGCTGACCAGGACGCCGGCCACCTCCAGGCGCAGGTCGTAGTGAAGCCGTCGCGCCCGGTGCCGCTGGACGACGAAGCGGCGTCCCCGGTCCGGGGAGCTGGCCGGTTCGCGGCTCGGCCCCGGTGTCCTCATGCCCATCCGGCTCCGGGGTCCGCGCCAGGGTCACGCCGGCGCCGGTACTCCTCCAGGGGCATCCCCGAAGTATCCGGTCCGTGCGACACCCATGCCAGAGCACGGGTGCCTGAAGGTTCTTCGTCGAGGGCCAGATCGCCGCGGCGACGCGGCGCCGGCCAGGTGTGCACGCTCACCGTCGTGCGAGGCGTCGGCCGCTCTCGGTGAGGATCGGCGCGTAGTTCATCTGGAAGTGGTGGTACAGCGCCGACTCGTCGGCCTGCGACATCTCCTGGCCGTTCTCGAGGTCCGGCGCCGAGCGGACCTGCTCCCTGGCCACGGCGACGCGCAGCGAGTCGGGGCTGACCTCGACCCCGGCCAGGGGGACGAAGGTGAGGTGGCGGCCGACGAGCCCCTCCTTCACGGTGCCGAACTGCGGCTCATCGGTCTCGACGTCGACGTAGACGTCCTGGAGCTTGCCGATGCGCTGGCCGTCCCGATCGACGATCGTCCTGCCCAACCACTGGGATGCGGTCCACTGTGCGTCGGAGTCGGATTCGGTCATGGTGCTCTCCTGGTCGTGTGGGGGTCCGCCGGGCCCGGTGGCCCGGTGGGGTGGTGGTTCGGGTCAGGAGTCGGTGGGGGAGTAGGCCGACTCGTGGACCAGGCCATCGGCCTCCTGCTCGGCGTCCATCGCCTCCTCGACGGTGGTGGCCGTCCGGTCGGTGATCGCGGTGGGGTCGGCCCCCGCGGGTGGCTCGGTGGCTGCGGTGGGCTCCGGCCGCTCGGGGGCTCGGTGTGCTCGGTGTGCTGGGTGTGCTCGGGGCTGTGGGGCATCGTTTCCATCCCTCGTTGTGGGTTCGGGTGGGTGGTCACTACCCCGAAGGTCCCGCGTCATCCGCGGCGGTCTTGTACGGCGTGGCTCGAGCCGGCTGGCCCGCCGGGCCCCCGAGGCCTATCCCTTCACCCCGGAGCCGAGGTCCGCGGAGGTGAAGTGCCGCTGGAAGACCACGAACAGCACGACCGCCGGGACCGCCAGCACGCACGGCGCCGGCGAGGATCGCTCCGTAGGGGTTGTCGGCCCGGCCGGCCATGTTGCTGATGTAGTTGGCCAGCGAGACCGCGAGCGGCTGCATGCTCCTGCTCCTTGGTGACCAGGAACGGCCAGAGGAACTCGTTCCACGGGCCCGATGAAGGTGAGCAGCAGCGCGGTCAGCAGGGCCGGGCTTGCACCAGCGGCAGCGCGATCCGACCAGCAGGATCCGCAGCTCGCCGGCACCGTCGATGCGCGCCGCGTCGAACAGCTCCTCGGGCAGCTGCAGGAAGAACTGCCGGAAGATGAACACCGCCGTGGAGTTGATCGCGAACGGCAGGATCATGCCCCAGGTAGGAGTCGGCCAGCCCGTAGGTGCGCACGATCATCACGTAGATCGGGATCGATCAGCAGCTGGAACGGCACGATCTGCACCAGCAGCATCGCGCGAACAGCGTGCCCCGGCCGCGGAAGTGCAGCCGGGCCAGCGCGTAGCCGGCGAGCACGCCGAAGACCACGGTGCCGAGCAGCACGCCGCCGGTGAAGATGCCGGAGTTGAGCAGCGACCGCGCGCAGGTCGACGCGCGCGTTGATCTGCGTGTAGTTGTCGCAGGGTCAGTTCGCCGGTCGGGGACGCCCCGCGCAGCGACGTGTCCGGCTTCTTCTGCAGCGAGCCGATGACCATGTAGTAGAAGGGGAACAGGAACACCAGCGCGCCGAGGCACAGCAGCAGGAACCGGCCCCGCTGGGGCTTCACGGTGTCCTGGTGGGGCCGGAGCTCCTGCGTGGCGTCCAGGTCCGGCACGGCGACGGCGACGGAGGCGGCCATGGTCAGTCCTCGCTCCAGGAAGCGGCGGTTGACCAGGGCGATCAGCGAGCGCGATCACGACAGGATCACGCCGATGGCGGCCGCGAAGCCGGGGTTCCCCTGCTCGATGCCCTTCTGGTACATGAGAAGCACCGGCGAGGTCGAGGCCCCGTTCGGGCCCGCCGCCGTTGGTCAGCAGGTAGGGCTCGGTGAACAGGTTCGCGCCGGTGATGGTGGCCAGGATCACGACCAGCGCGGTCGCCGGGCGCACCCCGGGCACGGTCACGTGCCGGAACGAGCTCCACCCGTTCGGCCCCGTCGACGGACGGCCGACTCGTAGAGCTCCTTGGGGACGTTCTGCAGCGCGGCGAGGTAGAGCAGGATGAAGAAGCCGAGCTGCTTCCAGGTCACGAAGAGCGCGATCATCGGCATCGCCAGGTCGCTGTTGACCAGCCACGACGGGTCCGGGGCCAGCGGGCCGAGGATCGTGGTTGACCAGCCCGTCCTGGCTGAACAGGAACAGCCACACGGCGACCAGCGCGACGCTGGCCGTCACGTAGGGCACGTAGTACGACGACCCGGAGGAAGGTCCGCCCGCGGATCACCCGAGTTCAGGGCGGTGGCCAGGACCAGGGCCAGCGACCACGGTCAGCGGCACGTTGATGACCAGGAACTCGACCGACGTGCAGCGAACGACCGCCGGAACGTCGGGTCGCTGCAGCGACCGTCGTGTAGTTGTCGAGCCCGACGAACGGCCGGGCGACCTGCGCCCCCGGTGCGGCGAAGAAGTAGTCGTGGAAGCAGATCCAGACCGCGAGCACCAGCGGGTAGGCGAAGATCGCCGCGCAGGAAGATCAGCGTACGGCGCCAGCAGGACGAAGGCCAGCGGATGCTTGCCCAGGAACCCGAGCCGTTGCGTCGGCCGAGCGGCGTCGGGCCTCGGCCGGGTCGGCGGTGGCGGTCGCACTGGTCATCGCGTCGCACCGTCAGCCCTTGGCGACCAGCTGGTCGACCTCCTCGGCCGCCTTGTCGAAGGCCGTCGCTGCAGGTCGCCCTCGCCGAAGATCACCGACTTGAGTACGCGTCGCGGAACGCCTGCCAGATCTCGACCGAGTTCGGCCACGTTCGGCACCTCGACGGTGCGCGCGGCCTGCTCGGCGAACGGTCGTGTACGCCGGGTTCGCGGCGAAGTAGTCCGGGTAGGTGGTCGGCCAGGTCGTTGCGCAGCGGCATCTGGCCGGTGGCGTCGAGCAGCTTGCCGTCCTGCTCCTTGCTGGTGGCGAACTTCAGGAACGTCCCACGCGGTGCCGCTGGTTCTTGCAGGCGGAGTACAGCCCGACGTTCTTCGCGTCGGAGAAGGTGTGATCTCCTCGGCGGGCTTGCCGTCCTAGGTCGGGACCGGCGCCGACGCCCCAGTCCACCTTGTCGCCGTAGACCGCGATCGCCCACGGGCCGACGATCGCCATCGCGGCCTTGCCGTCGGCGAACGAGTCGCCGTTGTACTTCTCCTGCGGGGCCAGGCCGCTCGTCGTACATCGTCGCTCCAGAAGTTGGCCGACCGTCCTCGCCCTGCGGCGGAGTTGAACGTCGCCTTGCCGTCCTCGACCAGCTGCTTGCCTCGGTCTGCGGCGGCGTACAGCGGGTAGAAGTCGAACCAGGACTGGAAGAACTCGCTGCGTCGGCGCCGGGTAGATCGCGGCCTTGGCCGCGCCGGAGTCGACGATCTTCTGCGCTGGTGGCCAGGAACTCGTCGTAGGTCGCCAGCGGCGGGTTGTCCGGGTCGAGGCCGGCCTTGCGTGAAGAGGTCCTTGTTGTAGAAGATCATGACCGGGTTCGACTTCCACGGGATCTGGTAGTACTTCCCGTCCGGCGACTTGTACTGCTCCGCCTGGGTCCCCGCCGCGGTCCTCGATGTAGGCGACGCCGTCGGCGAAGGCGTCCAGCGCGACCAGGCCGCCCTGCTCTGGAACTGCGGGACGGCGGCGGGCGCGGTGTTGAAGATCAGGCACGGCGCGTTGCCGGCGGTGATCGCGGCGCCGATGACCTCCTCGGAGGTCTTGCCGGCCGGGATCTCCTGGGCGGTGACCTTCTGGTCGGGGTGCTCGGCGTTCCAGGCCTCGACCATCGCCTTGCCCCAGGCGACCTCTTCGGGGTTGTTGGAGTACCAGATCGTGATGGGTCCGGTTGTCGCGGTGGCGGGGTCCGAACCGGAGTCCGTGCCGCATCCGGCCAGGGCCCCGGCCAAGCCGAGGACCAGGGCGGCGGAGAGTAGCTGATGACTTCTGACTGCTGACATGTCGGACCTCCAGGTCCGTCCCGGCTGTGTAGGTCTACACCGGATATATGCACTGTATAGTCAGTGTCAACCTGATGTCACGTGCTGGCGGCATGTCGCCGGCGAACAGGACTCAGGCGCAGCGCTCCGCGAGACTCGCCGTCCGACGAAGGGGTCCCTGATGCCGATCCACGCGCACCGAAGTGCCGGGAATCCCCTGATCCAGCCCGCGGATGTGCCGCCCACTCGTCCCGACCTACGGGTGGTCGGGGTGTTCAACGCCGGGATCGCGGTGCAGGGCGACCAGGTGGTGGCCCTGCTGCGCGTGGCGGAGGCGGCGGCCGAGGGCAGCGCCGAGCACCCGGTCGTGGTGGATGCCGTGGACGGGACGACCACCCTGCGGCGCCTGGATCGGGCGGCCCTGAGCGCCCGGGGCTGGGACTTCAGCGACTCGCGGGTGGTCCGTGGCCCGGGGCGCGACGGCGTGCTGACCGTGCGGCACCTGACCTCGATCTCCCACCTGCGCCTGGCCCGCTCCCGCGACGGCGAGACCTTCGAGGTCGACGCCGCTCCCGCCCTCGTCCCCGAGGGGGTCCTGGAGGAGTGGGGGTGTGAGGACCCGCGGATCGTGGAGGTCGAGGGCCAGTACGTGGTGACCTACTCGGCGGTCTCCCGGCTCGGGATCGCCACGATGATGGCCACCAGCCCGGATCTGGTGACATTCACCCGGCAGGGCCTGGTGTTCGCCCCGGAGAACCGCAACGTGGCGATCTTCCCGCGCCGGATCGCTGGGCTCTACTACGCCCTGCACCGGCCGGTTCCGCAGATGGTCGGCGATCCCGCGATCTGGATCGCCGAGTCCCCGGACCTGCTGCACTGGGGGGCCCATGGCCTGATCACGACGACGTCGGGGTCCGGGTGGCAGTCGGGGCGGATCGGCGCGGCCGCGCCGCCGATCTGGACGGAGGCCGGGTGGCTGTGCCTCTACCACGCCGCCGACGCCGACAACCGGTACTGCCTCGGGGCCATGCTGCTGCCCCTGGCCGATCCGCGGCGGATCTCCCATCGCCTGCCGGTGCCGATCCTGGCGCCCGAGGCGAGCTATGAGACCGACGGATTCTTCTCCGAGGTGGTGTTCTCGTGCGGAGCCGCCCAGTTCCACGGCGACCTGTGGGTCTACTACGGCGCGGCCGATCGCAGCTTCGCCGGGGCGCGGTTCGACCAGGCGGAGCTGATCACCGAGCTCCTGGCGCATCCGGTCCCCGCCGCCGGGCAGGCGTCGTGACGCCCCGCACGTGCCGCGAGCTGCTGGCCGAGTACCGGCGCCCGGATCGCCGCGTCGAGGCCACCAAGCTGGCCTTCGTCGGCGTCGACGGGCTGGACGTGTACAACATCTCTGCTCCCTTCGGCAATCCCGAGAACCCCGCCCAGGTGCTGATCGCCGGCCGGGTGGAGACGCGCGACAGCGAGCGCTCGACCATCCGGTTCTTCACCGAGACGCCCTCGGGCCAGTGGCTGCTCGTGCCGGGCCTGCCCACCTTCGACCTGCAGGATCCGTTCGTGACGCACCTGGGCGGGGTGCTGCACCTCGGCGGCGTGGAGATCCTCGAGGACCCCGAGGGCCTGCCGGGCAGCCCCTTCCGGTACCGGACGGTGATCATGGCCTGCCCGACGCTGCGCTCGGCGCGACGGATCTTCACGGGGCCGTGGGGGATGAAGGACATCCGCCTGGTCGACACCGGCGACGGCCGCCTGGGGGTCTTCACCCGACCGCGGCACGGGGCCGACGGCCGCGGCCGCGTCGGGTTCACGCGCATCGACTCGGTGGCCGAGCTATCCGAGGAGCTGGTGGAGTCCGCGCCCAGGCTCGCGGACCTGTTCGTGGCCGAGGAATGGGGCGGGGTGAACCACGCCACCCTGCTCGAGGACGGCCGCCTGGGCGTCCTCGGACACGTGGCCACCCTGGACGACGAGGGGATCCGGCACTACTTCCCGATGTCCCTGGTGTTCGACCCGGCCGACTCGACCTGGACCGACCAGCGACTGCTGTTCGAGCGCCGCGACCTGCCGGCAGGTGTGTCCAAGCGCCGTGACCTGGTGGACGTCATCTTCCCGGGAGGGTGGACCTGGGATGGGGCACACGTCACGGTGTACTGCGGGGCCGGGGACGCCGAGGCCTACCAGGTGACGATCCGCAGCCCCTTGCGCGGGCTCCGCCCAGCGCCGGGCTCGGGGGATCGGCCGGGCAGGTGAGCGCAGGGCTCAGGGGGCTCAGTCCGTGGCCGCCGTCGGGGCGGGCAGGTAGAGGTGCAGCCCGGAGAGCAGGATGTCCAGGCCGCGCTCGAGCTCAGCGGCGCCGTCGTAGTTGGCCAGGTCGGCGGCGAGGCTGCGCAGCAGCGGGAACTCGTGCAGCGGGAGGCGGTGCAGGCCCAGGCGCAGCAGGTCGTCGGTCTCCTCGGGGTTGTCCACCAGCTCCTGGAGCTCGTTGAGCACGTGGCCGTGCAGGAACCCGAAGAGGGATCGGTAGACGTGCAGCGCATCGGCGGTGCTGAAGCCTGCGTGGGTGAGCAGCTCCAGGATCGACTCCAGGGGCCGCAGCGTGCCCAGCGGACGCAGGGCCAGGGGCGTGGCCAGCGGGCGGGTCACCAGCAGGGGCACCACCTGGGGGTGGGCCAGGGCCAGATCCCGGTAGGTCCGCGCCACCGCGCGCAGCTGTGACTCCCAGTCGGCGTCGGTGGTGTCGACCGTCAGCTGCTCGAGCACCAGCTCGGCCACCCCGTCGAGCAGGGCCGCCTTGTTCGCCGCGTAGCGGTAGAGCGTCATCGGGTCGCGGTCCAGCGCGCCGGCCAGGCGGCGCATCGACAGGCCCGCCACGCCGTCGCGGT
Source organism: uncultured Actinomycetes bacterium (assembly GCA_963777855.1). Lineage (GTDB taxonomy): Bacteria > Actinomycetota > Actinomycetes > S36-B12 > CAIYMF01 > Prado023. The sequence goes on from CAVZRW010000016.1 coordinate 144,679, forward strand.
CGACGATCTCCAGCGCTGCCTGCAGGACCACGGCACGGGTCAGCGGCGTGGCCGGTGGCGTGCTGCCTGACCCTGGATCCACCACGGTGCTCATGGGTCCCTCCTCGACGCTCGACTGCCTCGTACCACAGCCTACCGCTACATCGTCGATAGACGGCGTACACCTACGCCGTCTGGTTCTGCTGGGCCCGGGTCCGCGCTTTCGCCGGCGGTGTTGAGGGACCCGAGGGTCGGGCCAGCCCTGAACCTAGACCCTGCGGGTCGGGCGTGCATGGATCCGGCCGTCGCAGGGGTGAGCCGGGCTCCCGGGTGGTTCGTCGGTTCCTGGGCCGGCCGGAGGCCCTGGCTATTGCCAAAGCGTAGGTATGCGGTGTAGACCTACGCCATAACGTCCAGCGACTGCGTGCCGGGAGGGCGGAACAGGTGCCACGCCTGGCCCGATCCACAGGGTCAGTGCAGTGCACCGGCCTCACGCAGCCTCTGGCACCACCAACGACCGGGAGAGACCGATGGCGCATGCAGGTGCTCGTCCGCGACGCAACCCCAGGTCCGTGTTCGTGGCCCTCGCGGTTGCGGTCCCGATGCTGGTGACGGGGCTGCCCCAGCCGCGCTCGCCGCACCGGTCCGGCCCGCCGAGCGGCAGGCCTCCGTGTCGCTGACCAACACGGCCCACCTGGACTGGCTGCTGGCCAGCGTCCCGCTGACGGCGGTGGCCGGGCACACGACCTACATGATGGACGCGATGCCGGCGGCCCTGGCACCCTGGACGTACGCGGACCGGAACCCTGACGGCACCTTCCGGCGCATCGGTGGCGGCACGCTCGACCCCGCCACGGGCCGCTACGGGCAGGGCGCGTTCAACAGCGACGACATCGCGCGCACCGCGGTGGTCTACCTGCGGCACTGGCAGCAGACCGGGAGCGCGGCCAGCAGGGAGCACGCGTTCCAGACGCTGCGTGCCCTGACCTACCTGCAGACCGCCACCGGGCCCGACGCGGGCAATGTCGTGCTCTGGCAGCAGGCGGACGGCACCCTGAACCCCAGCGCCACCCCCGCCGAGCTGCCCGACCCGAGCGACTCGGCCGAGTCCTACTGGCTGGCGCGCACCGTCTGGGCCCTGGGAGAGGGGTACGCCCTGTTCGAGGAGGTCGACCCCGCGTTCGCCTCCTTCCTGCAGGACCGCCTGCACCTGGCGCTGCGCTCGCTGTCCGCGCAGTCGCTGGGCCGCTACGGCTCCTTCGACGTCGCCGACGGCGTCCGGGTCCCGGGCTGGCTCGTGAACGGCGGGGCGGATGCCTCCTCCGAGGCCGTGCTCGGGCTCAGCGCCTACGTCCGGGCAGAGCCCGCGGACGCTGCCGCGGCCACGGCGCTGGCCCAGCTGAGCCAGGGGATCGCCCTGATGTCCTCGGGGTCGACGAACCAGTGGCCGTTCGGCGCCATCCTGCCGTGGACCGCGTCACGGACGTTCTGGCACGCGTGGGGTGGCTACGCTCCCGGGGCGCTCGCCGGGGCCGCCGGCGTGCTGGGCCGGCCGGGCCTGCTGGAGGCCGCGGTCACCGACTCCGCCCAGTTCACGCCGCAGCTGCTCGCCGCAGGGGGGCCGGACAACCTCTGGGGTCCGACACCGGGTGATGCCCAGATCGCCTACGGCGTGGACTGTCGCCTGGAGAGCCTGGTCGCCACCGCGCAGGCGGCCAACGCGCCGGGGCTGTGGGACCTGGCCGCCATCACCGCAGGCTGGTTCTTCGGCGCCAACCCCAGCGGTGCCCCGGCCTACGACCCAACCACGGGCGTCGCCATCGACGGCATCGAACCGTCCGGAGCGGTCAACCACAACTCCGGTGCCGAATCCACCATCCACACCCTGCTGGCCATGCTGACGCTGGATCGCAACCCGGTCCTGCGGGCCAGGGCACTGGGGATCGACAGGACCGTGGCCATCGAGGGGCTCAGCGTGGTGGAGGCCGAATCGGGCGCCCTCACCGGGGACGGCACTGTGGTCACGCCCGCGTCGGCCTGGACCGGCGAGGCCCTGTGGTCCGGGGGCGCCTACGTCGCGCTCACCGAGGGGGACCGCGTGACGATCCCGATCCCGGCCTCCGAGCAGCCCCGCAACCTCTACCCGATCGTGAACCTGGGCGTCGAGCCGTCCGGGCGCACCACCTGGACAGCCGGCAGGACCCGACTGGGCAGCACCCCCAACGGCGGTGCCGGTGACCAGGGCATCACCGAGGCGCCCGGGATGCTCCTCCCGCTGACGGTGGGACGCCCCCTGCCCAGCGGCGCCAGTGCCGTCGTCGGTCGCAGCGACGGCGCGGTGGCCCTCGACGCGCTGCTGGTCCAGCCGCTGATCTCCTCGGTCGCCGTGACGGGCCGGGATGGGGAGTCGACGCTCTACGTCAGCGCCGCCGACCACACGATCCTCCGCACGGTCCCGGTGCCCCGCGGCTTCACGCTCCGGCAGCGGGTCTACGACTCCACCGGGAGGCTCGTGGCCGGCAGTGATGGCCGCACCCAGTCGGCCCGTCGGGGCCTGGTCACCGTCGTGGCCGGTGGCTTCACCGTGGTTGGGCTGGTCCGCACCTAGGGCTGGCCGTCCGCGGCGCCGCGTGGTGGGGCGTCGTCCCAATGGCGCGATCCCCGTCCGGGGCTCGGGCTCGGCACATGACGAGAAGGGATGGGCTCATGCATCCAGCATCGAGCAGGACGGTCATCGGCGCGATGGCCCTGGCGCTGGCCGCCTCCGTGGCGGGCACCGGGGTCGCCGCTGCCCCCGACAGCGAGGTGGGGGCCCAGCAGGCCGCCCGCCAGGGCGACGGCGTCGAGAGGCGGGTGAACAGCCTCCTGGCCCGGATGACGTTCGCGGAGAAGCTCCAGCAGGTCCAGCTGCTCTCCGACGGCCAGATCACCGACGCGGACGCCAAGGCCGGCGTCGGCGTCGGTCTTCAGCCTGATCGACCCGGCGAAGATCAACCACTTCCAGCACATCGCGGTCGAGCAGTCCCGGCTGCACATCCCGATCCTCTTCGCCTACGACACCATCCACGGCTACCGGACGGTCTTCCCGGTGCCGCTCGGCGCGGCGAGCAGCTTCGACCCCGACGTCGCGCGCCGCCGACGCCACGATCGGCGCGCGCGAGTCGGCCGACCGTCGGGCATCAAGCAGATCTACAGCCCGATGGTCGACGTCTCGCACGAGCCGCGCTGGGGCCGGATCGTCGAGGGCAACGGCGAGGACCCGTACCTCGGCTCGGTGCTTGCCGCCGCGCGGGTCAAGGGCGCCCAGGGCAGCGACTACAGCGCGCCCGACAAGGTCGTCACGAGCGTCAAGCACTTCGCCGCCTACGGCCAGCCCGAGGGCGGCCGCGACTACAACACCACCGACCTGTCCGAGCAGCGGCTGCGCAACCTCTACCTGCCGCCGTTCAAGGCCGCGATCGACGCCGGCGCCGACACCGTGATGTGCTCGTTCAACTCGATCAACGGCGTCCCCGGGCTGCGCGAACTCGTACACCGAGACCGACATCCTGAAGAAGGAGTGGGGCTTCGACGGCTTCGTCGAGAGCGACTACACCGCCGTCGCCGAGACTGCGCGCCTGCCCGCCGAGGACGCCGGACGAGGGCTCGTGCGGCCACGGCATCGCCGCCGACGGCCCGGACGCGGCGCGCCGGCGCTCAATGCCGGCACCGACTCCGAGATGGTCAGCACCTACATCCGCGACTACGGCAAGCAGCTGCTCGCCGAGCGGCCGGATCTCGATGGCCCGGCTCGACGACGCCGTGCGCCGGATCCTGCGCGTGAAGTTCCGCGCCGGCCTCTTCGAGCACCCGTACGTCGACCAGGCGAAGGCCGCCGACCCGGCCAGCTTCCTGCACGCCCGCTGACCGCGCGGCCGCGCGCGACGGCCGCCGGCCGGTCGATGGTGCTGCTGAAGAACGACGACGGCGACGCTGCCGCTCGACCCCGCGCAAGACGACCGCGGTGATCGGCCCGCTCGGCGACGACCAGCACGACATGCTCGGCCCCTGGTGGGGCCAGGGCCGAGGACGAGGACGCGGTCACCGTGCTTCGACGGCATCAAGGCCGCAGAACCCGGACGACGACGTTCGCCCAGGGCTGCACGCATCACGACAACGCCGAGCCGCCGGACAACGACCCCGGCCGACGAGTGCGCCGTCCGACGCCGGGCTTCGCCGACGCGGTGGCGGCCGCCGAGGCCGCCGACCAGGTCGTGCTCGCCGCTCGGCGAGACCCGCGAGCATGAGCGGCGAGGCCGCGGCCCGCAGCGACATCGACCTGCCCGGGCGCGCAGCAGGAGCTGATCGACGCGATCAAGGCGACCGGCAAGCCGTTCGTGGTCGTGCTGTTCAACGGCCGCCCGCTGACGCTGTCGAGGGTGGTCGCGTCCGTCGCCGGCGATCCTCGAGGCGTGGTTCCCGGGCGTCGAGGCCGGCAACGCGGTCGCCGACGTCGCTCTTCGGCAAGGTCAACCCCGGCGGCAAGCTGCCGGTCATCGTTCCCGCGCACGCGTCGGCCAGGTGCCGATCTACTACAACCACGAGCCGACCGGCCGCCCGTGCGACGTGACGTCGAAGTACAACTCGCGCTACCGCGACCTGCGCAGCTGCGACCCGCTGTACCCGTTCGGCTACGGCCTGAGCTACACGACGTTCGAGGTCTCGGACCTGCGCGCTGAGCCGCACCACGGTGCCGCGCAACGGCACGCGTCACGGCCTCGGTCGACGTCACCAACACCGGCGACGTCGCCGGCGACGAGGTCGCCCAGCTCTACCTCCACGACCCGGTGGCGAGCATCTCCCAGCCGGTGCGCCGCCTGCGCGGGTTCGAGCGGGTGACGCTCGAGCCGGGGGAGTCGACGACGGTGCACGTTCACCCTGGACCGCGGCGACTTCGGCTTCTACGACAACCGCGGCCAGTTCGTCGTCGAGCCGGGGCAGATCGACGTGTACGCCGGCGACCAGCTCGACGGCGACCCTGACGCAGTCGTTCACGGTCACGGGATAGCCGAGCACGCCGCCTGGCCCCCAGCCCGCCCCACCGGGCGGCTGGGGGCCAGGCTGTCCTCGGCACGGCCCGCGCCGAGCGGGCCCCGTTCGTCCGCCGGGCCCGGCGCGCCGCGGCGCCCCCGGGTGGGGCTGCGCCGTCCGGGTGGCCTGGGACGTGGCCTCGATGTGGACGGCCTATGGTTCGATGGGCCAGGTCCGTCGGTGAAGGGGTCACCGCGGTGCGCCCAGGAGGCCCGCATGGCCGCTCGACGAGGGTCCGTCCTCCCGCTGGTCGTCGCCGGCCTGCTCGGGATCCTGCTCATCGCCGTGGTCCGGATGCTCGTCAGCGGGGGAGGCGGCGAGGACGCGGGGACTGAGCAGGCATCGACCGATCCGGGTGCGTCCCAGGCGGCCAAGCCCGAGGCGTGCGAGTCGGTGACGATCGTGGCCTCCAGCGAGAAGGCCGCGCTGCTGCGCACCCTGGCCGACCGCTACAACGCGACGTCCCCCGAGGTCGACGGCCAGTGCGTCTGGATGGAGGTCTCGACCAAGGCCAGCGGCGCCGCGGCCACCGCCCTGGCCCGTGGCTGGGACGACGCCGCCGACGGCCCGCGCCCGGACATCTGGACACCCGCCTCGAGCTCGTGGGCCGTGCTCGTCGACCAGGGTGCGGCCGACCTCGACCGGCCCACGCCGATGCCGGCCGAGCGCCCGTCGCTGGTGCAGACCCCCCTGGTGATCGCGATGCCCAAGCCGATGGCCGAGGCCCTCGGCTGGCCGGAGGCGCAGATCGGCTGGAAGGACCTCGCCGCGCTGGCCAGGGCCAAGGACGGGTGGGCCTCGCAGGGCCACCCCGAGTGGGGTCGGTTCAAGCTCGGGAAGACCAACCCGTCGTTCTCCACCTCCGGGCTCAACGCCACGATCGCCTCGTACTTCGCCGCGACCGGGGTCTCCAGCGACCTCACCGTGGCCCAGGTGCAGGATCCCGACACCCGCGCGTTCGTCAAGGGCCTCGAGTCCTCGGTCGTGCACTACGGCGACACCACGCTGACCTTCCTGGAGAACATGAGCCGGGAGGCAGCGGCCGGGCAGGGCCTGACCTACGTGTCGGCGGTGACCGTCGAGGAGAAGTCGGTGCTCGACTACAACCTGGGCAACCCGACGGGCAATCCGGCGACCCTCGGCGACGGTGCACCGCCCTCGATCCCGCTGGTCGCGGTGTACCCCTCGGACGGCACCCTCGTCTCGGACAACCCGTGGCTGGTGCTCGACGCCGACTGGGTGACCGACGCCGACCGTCAGGCCGGTGGGCAGTTCCTCACCTGGCTGCACGAGCCCGACCAGCAGGCGGCGTTCACGGCCGCGGGCTTCCGGACCTTCGAGGGCAAGCCGGGCGAGGTGATCACGCCGGCCAACGGGATGCTCGCCGCCGGCGCCAAGGCCGTCCTGGACCCGCCGGCGTCCGAAGGTGCTGGCCGAGGTGCAGAAGTCCTGGGCCGAGCTGCGCAAGCGCGCGCACGTGCTGTTCGTGATGGACGTCTCCGGCTCGATGGGGGAGACGGTCACGGCCTCCGGCCAGTCGAAGCTGCAGCTGGCGCAGGCCGCCGCGAGCGACGCCTTCGACGGTTTCGCGGCCGATGACGAGGTCGGGCTCTGGGCGTTCTCCACGGATCGCGGACCCTCCGGCGAGCCCTGGGTGAAGCTGCAGCCCGTGGCCCCGGCGGCCACGGCGGTGCCGCCGATGAAGCGCGACGTCGCTGCGATGGTCGCCGACGGGGGGACCGCGCTCTACGCCACGCTGCGTGAGGCCCAGCGCGAGGTCCTCGGCGACCTCGACCCGAAGCGGATCAACGCGATCGTCCTGCTCTCCGACGGCAAGAACGAGTACCCGCCGGACACCGACCTCGACAGCCTGCTCGAGCAGCTCAGCGGCGAGAGTGTCGACACGAGCGTGCGGGTGTTCACCATCGGCTACGGCGAGGGTGCCGACCCGGCGGCCCTCACCGCGATCGCGCAGGCCTCGCGCGGCACCTACTACGAGGCCAACGACCCGACCAGCATCGAGAAGGTGCTGGCCAGCGTGCTGTCCAACTTCTGAGGTCCCCCGCTCGCGTCGGCGGTGGTGCCCGGGCTGCAGCGGCGCGCAGCCGCTCCGACGGTGCACACTGGCCCCATGTCCGCCGCCGACGAGCTCCGCGACCCCTGGGGGTGGCTGGTTGCCGGGGTGACCGGCGGCGTGGGTTGGGCCGTGCTGGCCGGCACGGCGCTGGTGCCCGGCGCGGCCGTGGCCGCCGGCGTCGGCATCGCCGCGGCCGTCCTGGGCACGAAGGTGGCCGTCGGGGTCGCTCGCGGCTCGGGCGACGACGACGCGGCCGACCCCGCGCAGCGACCGCGCGACCGGCTCCCGCTGCCACCCCGCGGCAGCATCCAGGCCGACCTGCTGGACCGCTCGCGGGCCGCCGTCGACCGGATCGCCGACCTGGCCGCGCGACCCGGGGACCCGTGGGTCGCCGGCGAGCTGCGCCAGGTGCTCACCGAGGCCCGCCCGGTGGCTGACTCCCTCGGCGAGCTCGCGGGGCGGGTCACGATCGTGGACTCCAGCATCGTCGCCGCCCGTCCGGACTCGCTGGCCGGGGAGATCGCGGCCCTGCAGGGCCGGATCGCGCTGACCTCGGACGCCGACGTGCGCCGGGAGCAGGAGCGGGCGCTGGCGGCCCTGGATGCGCAGGCGGACTCGGTCGACCGCCTCCTGCGGCGCCGTGACACGCTGCTCGCGCAGATGCAGGGCGCCACGGTGGGCCTCGAGGGACTCGCCTCGCGCAGCGGCGAGCTGGTCGCCCTCGGCCCGGCCGGTGAGGACACCGAGGAGGCCTCCCGGATCGTCGGTGATCTCACCGCGTCGCTGGACTCGGTGCGGATGGGCATCGACGAGGCGCGCAGCATCCTGCGCGACCTCTGATCCGCACCGGCCCGTGGCCCGCGTGGGGCGCGGCGCCGAGCATCAGCCCGTGACCAGCGAGCCCGACGCGACCCGGCCAGAGGCGCGGCGGGTCCGACCACTTCGACAACGACGATGCCTGGCGCCTGGGCAGCCTGCTCGTGGACTCGCCAGGCAGCGCCAGCTCGGGGTCACGATCGACATCGGCGCGGCACGCAGCAGCTGTTCCACGCCGCGATGCCGGGCACGACGCCGACAACGACGCCTGGGAGCAGCGCAAGGCGCCGAGGTGCAGCCTTCGGGCGTCGTCCTACCTCGTCGGCCTGCGTGCCCGGGCCAAGGGGTCCTCCTTCGAGGTGGGTCGCGCGGACCTGCCCGTCGATCGGTACGCGGCGCACGGCGGCAGCTTCCCCATCCGGGTGCAGGGCGTCGGCGTCGTGGGCGCGGTGACCGTCTCGGGGCTGCCGCAGGAGCAGGACCACGCACTGGTCGTCGAGGCGCTGGGTGCCCACCTCGGGTAGTGGTGGCGCGGGGACCCGTGGGCCCACGGCGCCACCGTCCCCGGGCGATCCGTTCTTCTTCCCGACAGCCGCCGAGTTCCGGTCGTGGCTCAGCGAGCACCACGAGACCGCGTCCGAGCTGGTGGTGGGGTTCTGGAAGGTGGGATCCGGGAACACGTCGATGACCTGGCCGCAGTCGGTCGATCAGGCGCTGTGCTTCGGCTGGATCGACGGCGTCCGTCGGCGCCGCGACGACGCGAGCTACATGATCCGGTTCACCCCCCGCCGTCGGGGCAGCATCTGGTCGGCGGTCAACGTCGCCAAGGTGCAGGCGCTGACTGCCGCTGGCCTGATGGCTCCGGCGGGGCTGGCCGCCTTCGCGGCCCGGACCGAGGCGCGCACCGGGGTCTACTCCCACGAGCAGGGCGACGACGCCGTGCTGACCCTGACCGACGACGAGGAGGTGCGGCTGCGGTCCTCGCCGGCGGCGTGGGAGCACTTCTGCGCACAACCTGGGACCTATCGACGGGCGGTGGCGCACTGGCTGCACTCGGCCAAGCAGGAGCCGACCCGCCAACGGCGGCTGGAGCAGCTGATCGCCGACAGCGCGGCGGGTCGTCAGGTGGCGCCACTGCGCCGGCGCTGACCTGGGGCGCGCTCGCCGGTCGCGCCGGCGCGCGCCCTGCTCAGGGGACGAGCAGCAGCTTCCCGAACACCTCGCCGGCCGCGAGCATCTCGTGTGCCCGGCCCGCGTCGGCCAGCGGCAGGCGCGCGTGCACGATCGGGCGGATGGCGCTGGCCGGGCCCACCAGCGGCCAGGCGTGCTCGTCGACCCCGGCGACGATGGCGGCCTTCTCCGACACCGGCCGTGAGCGCAGCGTGGTGCCGTGGATGCTCGCCCGCCTGGCCAGCAGCAGGCCGAGGTCGATCTCGGCGCGGCGGCCCTGCTGCAGCCCGATGATGACCAGCCGACCACCGGTGGCCAGGGCCCGGAGGTTCGCCGCGAGCGCCCCCGCCCCGAGGACGTCGAGGATCAGGTCGGCCCCACGGCCGGAGGTCGCTGCGGTGACGGCGCCCACGAGATCGTCGACTCGGTGGTCGATGCCGACCTCGGCGCCCAGCGCCCGACACCGCGCGACTCGCTCGGGCCCGCCGGCGGTCGCCGCCACGCGCGCCCCCAGCGCGGTGGCCAGCTGGATCGCGATCGTCCCCACGCCGCCGCTGCCCCCGTGGATCAGCACGGTCTCCCCGGCCCCCAGGCGTCCGACCATCACCAGGTTGGACCACGCCGTGCACAGGGCCTCGGGCAGTGCCGCCGCATCGATGAGGTCGAGCTCCTGCGGCACGCGCATGAGCTGGGTGGCCGGTGCGAGCGCCCGATCGGCGTACCCGCCGCCGTCGAGCAGGGCCGCCACGCGATCACCCACCTGCCACCCGGTCACCTCGGGGCCGAGCGCGGCGATGACCCCGGAGCACTCGAGGCCGGGGGTGTCCGGGGCGCCCGGTGGCGGGGGGTAGGCGCCCTGGCGCTGCAGCAGGTCGGCGCGGTTCACCCCTGCCGCCGCGACGTCGATGAGCACCTCACCGGGGCCGGGGACCGGATCGGGTCGGGTCTCCTCGAGGAGCACCTCCGGCCCGCCGGGGCGGTCGATCGTGATGACGCGCATGGCCGGCAGGCTAGCGGTGGCGGGCCCCAGGGCCGCCCCGCGGGTGCGCCGTTGCGTGGCGACCCACCATCGGTCGAAGCCTCCTGGGCAGCAGGCAGTGGTGCGTCGCTTCACGCGCGGCGCGGTGATCCTGTCGTCCGCCGCAAGATCCCGCACAGCCTTCCTATGCCATCGCCTGCCGACGCGCACCACCCCGCGAACTGACCTCGGGCACGCGGAGGACCTCGTCCTCTGATCGGCGAGCCCGCGGGCGGGTAGACAGGGGTGTGGGCCGATGACCTCGGTCGTGCGTTTGCGCGGCGGGGACGGTCCAGGGAGATGACGACCCACGATGAGGCGTCCTGGGGAGCTGGTCAGGCTCCGTGACTTGGGTGCGCGGGGTTCACAGCCGCTGGTTGGCAGAGGGCGTCGCCATGGTCGGGGTCCAGGTGCGCGTCACCTCCCGCGACTCCTGCGGATCAGGCGGCCGCGGGTGCTCGGCGCGCTCCTGCTCACGTGCCTGTTCGTCGTGAGCCTGACACCTGCGACCCGAGGGGCGACGACCCCACGGGTGATGGTGGTGGGCGACTCGATCTCCCAGGGGAGCGAGGGGGACTACACGTGGAGGTACTGGCTGTGGCAGCACCTGCGCCGGACCGCCTCGCCCCCGGACCTCGTCGGCACGCGAACGGACCTCTGGGGCGGTTCCCACAACTACGCTGATCCGGACTTCCCGCAGGCCCACAGTGCCGCGTGGGGGCTCGCCCTCTGGCAGGAGAAGGAGTACATAGCCGACCAGGTCCGGGCGGCCGATCCCACTGTTCTGCTCGTGCTGCTCGGGGTCAACGACCTTGCCTTCGGGTACTGGCAGAACGGGGCGGGCCCGGCGAACCTTGCCGACCTGGTCAGCAACGCACGTGGGGCACGCCAGGACCTCTCCTTCGTATTCGGAGAACTGCCGCCCTCGTGTGCGCCGGGCTATGCCGGGGCCCTTGTCGGAGCGAACCGGGAACTCCGCGAGACGGCGACGTCCTGTCGACGCAGGAATCACCGATCGTCGTCGTTCCGATGGACCCCGGGTACCAGTTGGAGGTGGACTCGTATGACTGCGGTCACCCCAACCCGCACGGCGAGTTCAAGATCGCCAGGAGCTTCGCGGCCGGCCTCCACGCCTTGGGCATCGGGTCGGAGATGATCGAGCCCGATCCGCAGGTTCCCTGGCCGAAGGCCCCGACCCCCAACGTCGAGATCTCGCGAACGACGGCGTCGATCCGATGGGCGCCGATCCCCGGCGCCACCTGCTACTTCGGCTACGTGGCCCCCCCGGAGGGCGAGACGTCCACGTCGGACTGCTTGACCACCACCGAGCTCACGGTTGATCGCCCGCGCTCCGGTGTCACCCGGGTGTCGATCAGCGCGGCCAAGGGGAGAAGCGAAGGCCCCACCTCGGACCCCGTCAGCGTTCCCGGGCTCCCGTCGGTGACCGTGAAGGTGGCCAGGGCTGGGTACGGCAACAAGCTGTTCGTGGACGTGAATCCGAACCAGGCGTCGGGATACTGGAGGTTCAGGGTGCAGAAGCGCAGTGCGACCGGTTCGTGGTCGACACTGCCGGGTGTGTACCGCACCGCTGGCAGGGCGGAGACGCGAACGCTCACTCTGGGGCCGGGAGTCTTCCGGGTGACGGTGGCCGGGAAGTCAGGGTATCGGGGAGCGACATCGGTGGCGGTGACGTTGACCAGGCCGACGGTGAGGGTGAAGGTGGCAGCCGTCTCGGGTCGGAACAGGTTGTTCGTGGATGTCGACCCGAACAAGGGGACCGGCTACTGGGCCTTCCGGGTGCAGAAGCGCACTTCGACAGGTTCGTGGTCCACGCTGCCCCCGGTCTACGGGACCGTCGGCTCGACGGAGACCAGGACGCTCAACCTGCCCAAGGGCACGTACCGGGTCAAGGTCGCCAGCAAGTACACCTTCCGGGGCGCCACCTCGGCGGCCGTCACCCTCACCCGCTAGCCCGAACCCCCGCCTGCGGGCAGTCCGCCGCCACGCGCGCACCCTGTCGCGACCGCGTCCGGTGTGCCGTAGTTTGTGCCCACGCGAGCGGCAGGAAGGGTCTCGATGAGCCAGATCACCGAACCGACCACCCCGGGCGAGCAGGCCGACGTCAACGGGTTCGTGGCGCGCAGCCTCGCGGTCATCGAGCGGGTCGGCAACAAGGTGCCGCACCCGGCCATGCATGTTCCTGGCCCTGTGCATCGGGGTGATCGTGCTGTCCCAGCTGATGGCCTGGGCCGGGGTCGGGCGCCACCTACGAGGTCGTCAAGCCGCCCGAGCCAGGTCGGTGACGTCGATCGACCTCGGCGGTTCGATCACTGCCCGCGAGGTGCATGCCCGCCGGAGCCGCCCGACGCCTCGGACTACGAGGTGGTGACCGAGACCGTGAAGATCGAGGGCCTGCTCACCGCCGACGGCATCCGCTTCCTGTTCACCTCGTTCGTGCCCAACTTCATGGGCTTCACCGCCATGGGGATCATCCTGATCGTGATGATCGGCGTCGGCGTCTCCGAGCGGTCGGGGCTGATCGCCTCGCTGATCCGCAAGCTGGTCGCGTCCTCGCCGGCGGGGGCGCTGACCTACATCATCGTGTTCCTCGGCGATCATCTCGAGCATCGCCTCGGACGCCGGCTACCTGGTGCTGATCCCGCTGGGCGCCGCCGCCTTCGCCAGCGTCGGGCGGCATCCACTGGCCGGGATGGCCGCGGCGTTCGCCGGCGTCGCCGGTGGGTTCGGCGTGAACCTGCTTCGTGACCCCGACCGACGCCGTGCTCACCGAGATCACCAACGAGTCGATCCAGCTGGTCGACCCCACGGGCTCGATCGACCTCACCGCCAACCTGTGGTTCGGGATCGGCTCGACGATCATGCTCACGCGTGCTGCTGGGCGTGGTCACCACGCGGATGGTCGAGAAGCGGCTGGGCGCCTACGACCCGTCGCTCGCGCCGGATGCCAGCAGCGGCCAGATCCAGGCGGCCGATGACGCCCCCGACGTCGACCCCGATGCCGAGCGTCGCGGGCCTGCGCCTGGCCGGGTGGTACTCGCTTGGCGCCTGGCGGTGATCCTGCTGCTGACGCTGCCGCCCGGGTGCCCCGCTGCGCAACCCCGAGACGGGCAGCATCATCGGGACCTCGCCGTTCATGAACAGCCTGATCGTGATCATCTCCGCGCTGTTCCTGGCCGCCGGCCTCGGCTACGGCCGGGGTGCCGGTACCGTCCGCGGCAACAGCCAGGTGATCGACGCGATCACCAAGTCCTGGGCCGGCCTGGCCGGACTGCTGTTGCTCTTCCTGCTGATCGCCCAGTTCATCGCGTACTTCAACTACTCGAAGATGCCGCAGGTCGCGGCGGTGAAGCTCGGCGACCTGATCGAGCAGGTGAACCTCGGCTCCGGCTGGCTGCTGGCGATCGCGATCCTGATCACGTTGGTGGTCGGGATCATCCTGCCGCAGGCGATCGCCAAGTGGGCGCTGCTGGCGCCGATCTTCATCCCGGTGTTCCTGCGGCTGGGCGTCGAGCCGGAGGCGGTGCTCGCGGCCTACCGGGTGGGCGACTCGCCGATGAACATCGTCACCCCGATCATGGCCTACTTCCCGCTGATCGTGGTCTTCGCCGCCCGCTACGACAAGCGCTCCGGGATCGGCACCGTGATCGCGCTGATGCTGCCCTACTTCGTGGCCCTGTCGGTCGTGTGGACCGCGTTCTTCCTGGCGCTGGTACCTGCTCGGCATCCCCTGGGGGCTGTGAGTCGCGGTCCGTCTGTCGTCTCGCGCGCCAGCGTCACAGCGCCTGGGGCAGCCCCTGCAGGAGAAGCAGCGCGCCGAGGAGCGCGAGCACGCCCACCGACAGTGCGGTGCCGTTGCGGTCCAGCCACGCGCGAGCGCGCTGGAGTGCCGGGTTCGCCCGCTCGCCGAGGACTGCATAGGTGAGGATCGGCACGGCCACGCCGATCGAGCCGACGGCGACGAACCCGGCCACGCCCGCCACCGTCTGTGCCGTCCCCTCGGCGAGCACCGCGATCTCGGCACCGGCCGTCACGGCCATCGCGAGGTTCTTCGGGTTCGCGCCGGCGAGCAGGGCGCCGAGGCGCGCCGACTGCCGGGGTCCGTAGCCGTCGAGGGCAGCCAACCGGCCCGGCGCCTTCGGCGGATCCCCCGGACGAGGCCGTCGCATCCACTTCACCGCCGCCATCGCCAGCAGGACCACGCCGGTGGCGACCTGGACCCAGCCGATGCCCTCCTCGGTGGCCGGCTCCGGATCGGTGAGGCCCCCGAGCCAGACTGCCACCGCGACCAGCAGGGTCAGGACCACCAGCCACGCCGCGAGGTACGCCGGGCCGTTGGCGCGCGCCCGGGGGGTCATCAGCAGGATCAGGGCCGGGAGGATCGGCAGCGGGCTGAGCCCCACGACCAGCGCCAGGGGGAGCACCGTGCCGAGCATGACGCACCACCCCTTCCACCCCGCTGTCGCAGGCTAGTGCACGCTGGGTGGGCGGGGTCGGGTCATCCGTGGGTGAGGCCGCCGACACGCCACCTCGTCGTCTGGGACCATGCCGGCATGGCCATCCGCTTCCCTGCACCCCTGCAGCCCGGGGACCGCATCGGCGTCACCTCGCCCTCCAGCGGAGTCGCCGCACCCCTGCGCGGGCGCCTGGACTTCGCGGTCGGGTGGCTGCAGGAGCGTGGCTACGAGGTGGTGGTCGGGCGATGCATGGACGGCGCCAGCCACATCAGCGCCCCCGCGGCCGACCGGGCCTGCGAGCTCACCGAGTTCCTGCTCGACCCCACCGTCCGGGCGGTGATCCCGCCGTGGGGTGGGGAGACGGCCATCGACCTGCTGCCGCTGCTCGACTGGGAGAAGATCGGGGCCGCGGAGCCGACCTGGTTCGTCGGGTTCTCGGACATCTCTACGCTGATCACCCCGCTCACGCTGCTCACGGGGGTGGCCACCCTGCACGGCAACAACCTGATGGACACCCCCTACCGGGTGCCCCCGCCCCTGCTCTCGTGGCTGGAGATCGCCAGCCTGCCCCGGGGGAGCACGTTCAGGCAGGCCTCGCCGGGCGTGCACCGGGTCGGCGCGTGGGACGACTGGACCGTGGACCCGCAGGTCAGTGAGCACACGTACGACCGGGGTGGGCGCGTGGGTGCGTCTCGACGCCGGCACCGGCGACGTGGACGTCACAGGTCGGCTGGTCGGGGGCTGCATCGAGACGATGTGCAACCTCGCCGGGACACCGTTCGGGGACGTGGCCGCGTTCGGGCGCACCCATGCCCCCGAGGGCCTGATCGTCTACGTCGAGGCCGCCGAGGACGACGCATTGACCATCTGCCGCAACCTGCACGGCATGCGCCTGGCCGGGTTCTTCGCCGGGGCCAGGGCCGTGATGGTCGGCCGCACCAGCGCCCCGGATGCGCCGACCCTGACCCAGCACGAGGCCGTCCTGGACGCACTCGGGGGCCTCGGCGTGCCGATCGTCGCCGACGTCGAGTGCGGCCACGTGCCGCCGTACCTGCCCCTGGTCAACGGCGCGCTCGGGCGGTTGGTGCACGGTGCGGCCGGGAGCTGGCTCGAGCAGACGCTGGCCTGAGGTGGGGCTGCAGCGGGGATCCCCGATGCAGTGGGCGAAACCGCGTGTGCGACATTCTGCGCATGTACCGCCATTTCGACCTCGTCGCCGACGATGGGACCCGGCTCGTGGCCTGGCGCAACGCCAACGAGGGCGGGCCCCGCGTGCTGGTGTGCAACGGGATGGGCGTGCCGCCTGAGGCGTGGCCTCGGCTGGTGGCCGACGACTGCGCGTTCCAGGTGGCGGGCTGGAACCAGCGCGGGGTGCTCGGCTCGGACCGGCCCGCGGACCCCGCGCGCATCGAGATCGAGGACCACGTCGGCGACGCCGTCGCCCTGCTCGACGCCCTCGGCTGGGCGGATGCCGTCATCGTGGCCTGGTCGCTCGGGGTGAACGTCGCCTTCGAGCTGGCCAACCGCCACCCCGAGCGGGTGTCGGGCATCCTGTCGGTGGCCGGAGTGCCGGGTGGCACCTTCGACACGATCCTGGCCCCGCAGCTGGTGCCCCGGCCGCTGCGCCGCCCGCTGGGCCTGGGCATCGCCTACACGGGGCGCGCGCTGGGCCCGCAGCTCAACCAGCTCGCGCGCGTGCTGCCCCGTGGCCGGGCGATGGCCGAGATGGTGCGGTTCAGCGGGGTCGTGCTGCCGATCGCCCGGATCGAGGACGTGCAGCCGTGGGTCGAGGCGTTCTTCGCCCAGGACTGGGACTGGTACTTCCACCTCGCGGTGGCCCTGGAGAAGCACGGCCGGATCGACCCGTCGTTCATCGACGTGCCGATCACGATCGTGGCCGGAACCTTCGACGCACTGACCTCGCACGGCGACGTGGTCGGCTACGCGCGGCAGATCCGGCACGCCAGCGTGCACTCGCTGCCCGGGTCGCACTGCCTTCCACTGGAGTACCCCGATCGGCTGCTCGGCCTGCTGGACGACCTGGTCGGCCGGGTCCAGGCGCACCGGGCGGGCCGGGCGTACCTGGAGCGGTGGGTGCGGGTCGAGGACGCGGGGGCGGTCGTGGAGGACGACCCCGGCCTGCCTCGCGTCGACCCGATGGACCTGCGTCGCCCCTGGGCGGCGCATCGCGAGCGGTCGTGGACATCACCGACGACGCGGGCGAGGGTGGGCCCGTGGTGGACGTGACCGGCGGCGCAGTCTCGCGACGCAAGGCCGCCCTGGACGTGCACTGAGGAGGTCGCCGTCGTCGGCGGCAGCCACGGACCGCGGGCGGTCCCTTCCGCTGCAGCCCGCCCGCCCCGCGCTCAACCTCCGCACCTCAGGTGACGATAAGCACAAGGTGACAGAGACAACTGCCGCACGCCTCGAGTCTGCGCCGGCGCCGCGCGGTGGCTCTGAGAGCGCGGTGCACGTCCCCCAGCCGGTCCTCGCCGAGCGCGCGTCTGACGAGGGCGCCACCCGCGAGCGGCCGGTCACCCCGAACCCGAAGATGCGGCCCCTCGGGCGGCTCGTCGTCGTGCTGGTCGGTGCGGTCGTGGTGTTCATCGTGGCACTCGTCGGTGCGGTCGCGGCGTTCATCGCGGGCGAGGACGACCCGTCCCAGCCGGTCTCGGTGACCGTCTGGGGCAACGACACCCTGGTGCAGGTGGTCCGGCCACCACTGGCGCTGTTCGTGGCCGCGGCGCTGGCGATCGTGGTGATCATCGCGGGGGCCCTGATCCTCGAGTCGGCCGCGGCGCTGCGCACCTATCGCAGCCCCGACCGCCAGCTCCTGGCCCAGATCGTCACCACCGTGGAGCGCGTGCCCACGGGGAACCCGGTGCGGATCACCGTGCTCATCCCGGCGCACAACGAGGCTGCCTCCCTGCCGGTGACCCTGGCCTCCCTGGCGGAGCAGTCCCGCCCACCGGACCACGTCGTGGTCGTTGCCGACAACTGCACCGACGACACCGTCGCCATCGCGCGGGCCCTGGGTCACGAGGCGTTCGAGACGGTCGACAACACGCACAAGAAGGGCGGTGCCCTCAACCAGGCGCTGGCCCGGCTGCTGCCCGCGATGGACGCCGACGACGCCGTGCTCGTCATGGACGCCGACACCAGCATCGGGCCGCGCTACCTGGAGACTGCCGCGCACCACCTGGACACCGATCCGACGCTGGAGGCGGTGGGCGGGCTGTTCTTCGGCGAGGACGGGCGCGGCCTGATCGGCCAGCTGCAGCGCAACGAGTACCTGCGCTACTCCCAGGAGATCTCCCGGCGGCGCGGCCGGGTCTTCGTGCTCACCGGCACGGCGTCGGTGTTCCGGGCGCAGACGCTGAAGAACGTGGCGGCAGCCCGCGGCCTGGCGATCCCCGGGCAGACCGGCGACGTCTACGACACCAGCGCACTGACCGAGGACAACGAGCTCACCATCGCGCTGAAGTCCCTGGGCGCGCCGATGACCTCGCCGTACGAGTGCGCCGTGGTCACCGAGCTGATGCCCACCTGGTCGGACCTGTGGCGCCAGCGACTGCGGTGGCAGCGCGGTGCCCTGGAGAACATCGGCGCCTACGGGCTGACCACCGCGACGGCCCGGTACTGGTCGCAGCAGATCGCCATCGCGTACGGCTCGATCGCGCTGGGCTCCTACCTGCTGCTGATGCTCGTCACGCTGCTGGCCGCCGACCAGTGGGTGTGGTTCCCGTTCTGGATCGGGATCGGTCTGGTGTTCCTGGCTGAGCGTGTGATCACGGTGTGGCGCGGCGGTGCACGCGGCAGGCTCCTGGCGGCCCTGCTCCTGCCGGAGATCCTCTACGACTTCTTCCAGCAGCGGGTCTTCGGCCGGGCACTGATCGACATCATCGCCGGCCGGCGGGCCACGTGGGCGCACGTGCAGCACGCCGCGGAGCCGGAGCGAGTGGCATGAGCGCGCTCCACCTCGCCCCCGTGCTGCACGGCATCGTGCTGCCGTCCTCGGTGCTCCAGTCGCCGTGGTTCCAGCTGCTGGCGGCCTTCGTCGCGGTGAACACCCTGATCTACGTGGGCATCACGCTCATGAAGCTCGTGACCTGGCCCGAGCGGCTGCGCCTGGACAAGGCGCGCGGCGATGTGGCCGCACTCGCTCGGGACCCGGGGGTCGAGCCGGGCTGAGGCCCCGGCCCCGCTGGCCGGGTTGCCCCCGTTGCCCCACTGGCCCCGTTGTCGTCCGGTGCCCTGCTGGCCCCGTTGTCCTCCGGTGACGCTGTCACCCGGGCGAGGTCGCCGACGCAGTCCTAGTGCACGTCCGGCATGAGCCTCTTCATCTGCTTCTGGATCAGCTTGGTCGCCTGGCGCGGGGCGATCCGGGTCGCGGCTCCCATCAGCGTCGAATCCCGGCCCACGTAGATGTGCAGTCGCCCGGCCTCGATGCCGTTGCACATGATCCGTGCGGCGTCCGGGGCCGAGGTCATCCGGGCACCCGCGGCCGCGTCCTCGGCGCCGGCGATGGTCACCCCCGAGTTGCCCGCGATGTTGGTCGCCACCGCGCCGGGCAAGATCACCGAGACCCCGACGGCCGTGTCCAGCAGCTCGGCGTACAGGCCCTCGGTCAGGAGCTTGACCGCCGCCTTGGACGCGCCGTACATCACCTGACCGGGCACCGGCAGGAACCCGCCCATGCTCGAGACGTTGGCGATGTGTGCCTCCGGCCGGGACTTCAGGTGCGGCAGGAAGGCCTTGACCATGTGGATCGTGCCCATCAGGTTGACGTCCAGGATCCGCTGGATCGTGGGGTAGTCCAGCGCCTCGACGGTGACGAACGGCTGGATGATCCCGGCATTGTTGATCAGCGCGTCGACGGCGCCGTGGTGGGCCTGCACCGCCGCGGGCAGGGCCTCGGTGGCCGCGCGGTCGGTGATGTCCACGACGTGGGTGGACAGCCGCGACCCTGCCGCGGCCAGGGCGGCGGTCTCCGCGAGGCCCTCGGGCCGCACGTCCACCGCGGCCACGCGCGCCCTCTCCGCAGCAGTTCGAGGGTCAGCTCGCGGCCCATGCCGCTGCCGGCCCCGGTGACGACCACCACCTTGCCGCGCACCTTCACGACGTGCTCCTCTCGCCGGTCGCCCCACGGCTGGGTGCCCGCGGGCCCTGGTGCAGGTGTATCAGAACCAGCGGCATCGCAGGGGCCCTGGGCTGAGTGGGGGAGGGTTGACGGAATGAATCGTAACGACATATCGTTACCATGTCGTTGAGCACAGGCTCAGCACCTCACATGAAGGAGGACTCGCGATGTTCCGCGAATTCCACACAGCACACCAGCACCACCACCAGGGTCCGGGCCACGAGCACCGGCACCACCACGACGATCCGGCCGCACAGTCCGAGCCCTTCGGCGACGGGGTTCCCCATGAGGAGGGTCCCGGCCGCGGTCGGGGTCACCGCCGCGGCGGCCACGGCGGCCGGGGCTTCGCCGGCGGTCCAGGGTTCGGCCCAGGTGGTCCCGGGTTCGGCCCGGGCGGTCGCGGTCCCGGACCCGACGGGTTCGGGCCCGGGGGCTTCGGCCCGCGTGGCCGGCGTCGGCGGCCCAAGGGCGCGGTCCGCGAGGCCGTGCTCTCGCTGCTCGCCGACGGACCTGCCAACGGCTACAGCCTCATGAAGCAGATCTCCGAGCGGACCGACGGTACCTGGGCGCCGAGCCCGGGGTCGGTGTACCCGACGTTGGCCCAGCTCGTGGACGAGGGGCTCATCGTCGCCACGGGCACCGGCAAGGGCACCGACTTCGACCTCACCGACGAGGGTCGGGCCTACGTGGCCGAGAACGCCGAGCTGCTCGAGCGGATCTGGGCCGAGGGAACGCGCGGCGCCCCGTCGCACGTCGCCCTGCGGGACGCCGTCATGGCGTTGATGGGCACCGTGCAGCAGTTCCGGTTCGCCACCGACGACCAGCGCCGCCAGGCCACCGAGAAGCTCGAGGCCACCCGCCGCGAGCTCCACGGCATCCTCGCCGAGTAGAGAACCAGCCCGCGCCCCCGCCGCCGGCCACTCCGCGCACCCCGCCCCCACCCCGCCCCGCCCCCACCCCACCCCGCCCCCACTCCGCCAGATTCTCCCCAAGATGCTCGATTCTCCGCGCAGGTACCGGAGAATCGAGCATCTTGGGGAGAACGTGCGAGGGGGCTCGCAGGGGGGACCTGCTGCGGGGGAACGCACCCGGTGGCTCGGCGTACGGGCCCGTGGCGGGGCTATCGTCGCGAGGTGGCTGAGATCGACGTCATCGAGTTCACCCCCGACCTGGTCGAGGACTACTTCGCGCTGTTCGATGCCGCCTTCCCGGACAACCCGCAGTGGGGCGGCTGCTTCTGCACCTTCTACGACGACACCTCCGGGGAGCCCTTCGACCCCGAGGTCGACGCGGCCCGCAACCGCGCAACCCGCCAGGAGCGGCTGCGTTCGGGGGCGGTGCACGGTCTCCTCGCCTACATCGAGGGCGCACCGGTGGGTTGGTGCAATGTGGCCCCGCGCAGCCAGGTGCCGAACCTGCGCCGGTTCGCCGACGCGATCGAGGATCCCGCCGACGAGCCGGCGGTCATCATGTGCTTCGTCATCCGCCCGGATTATCGCGGGCAGGGCGTGGCCAGTGCGCTGGTCCGCGGCGCTGTGGAGGCCAGCCGACGGTGGGGCGTGGGTTGGTTGGAGGCCTACCCGGCCAAGGCCGACGTCGACCTCGAGGGCATGACCTGGAGCTCGGCCTTCTACAAGGGCCCCCTGAGCATGTACCGCAAGGCCGGCTTCGAGGTCGCGCGCGACATGGGCACGTGGTCGGTCGTGCGTCACGACCTCGGGTAGCTCGCCGGGCGCCACCAACCGGACCCGGGCCGCCGCGCACCGTCGCGTGGCCGCCGCCCCGCCCAACCCGCCGCCGCCGGCCGCCGCCCGGCCGGCCCGCCGCATTCTCCAGTTCGTGCTCGAATCTCCCGGTTGAACGGGGGATTCGAGCACGACCTGGAGATCCTGCGTGGGCAGAGGCGCGGGGCCGCCGACGCTACTGCGGGTCGCGGTCCGTGACGTCGGCCACCGCTGCCCCGAGCGCGTGGATGAGGGCGTCGGCTGACGTGGTGAACGCGGTGCCGTGGCCCCCGCCGCCGATCGACACCGGTCCCTCGGGGATCGCGGCGTCCGCGATGACCGGCCACGCGGTCACCGAGCCGAACGGCGTGATCGTGCCGCGCGGGTAGCCGGTGACCGCCAGCGCGACCTCGGCGCTGGGCATCGACAGCCGACTCACTGCGAGCAGGGCACGCAGCTTCGGCCAGCTGATCGTCCGCCCGCCGGGGACGAGCACGAACAGGAAGTCGTCGTCGGCGCGACGCACGACGATCGACTTGAGCACGCGATCCGGGGTCAGCCCGCGGGCGGCCGCGGCCTCGGCGAGGCTGGACACGGGCCCGTGCTCAGTGACCTCGAACGCGACGCCGGCGGCCTCGATGGCGCGCCGGGCCCGCTCGGCCGGGGTGGAGCCGGCGGGGGTGGAGTCGGCTGGGGTGGAGCGGGCGGGGACGGAGTCGGCCGAGGTGGAGCCCGCGGGACTGGAGTCGGCCGGGGTGGAGCCGGCGGGGACGGAGTCGGCCGGGGTGGAGCCCGGCGGGGTGGGGGCCATCCGTCACCGCAGGGTGAAGAGGCCACGCAGGTAGTCGCGCAGGGTCTCGGCGTCCACGGCGACGCGCTGGTAGCCCTCGCCCTCGGGGCCGTGGGTGACCAGGTCCACGCGGGTCTCGCCCGTGCGCAGCACCATCGAGTCGACCACGAGGCGGGTGCCGGTCTCCCGGCGGGGCACCCGGTGGATCAGCTGCCAGCGCTCCGGCGCGAGCTCGGCGACGCGATGCAGCTCCGCGTCGCTGATCGGGACCGGCTCGCCGGCGTCGTCCGGGATCTTCGCCTTGCCGTTGATCATGCGCTCGACCACCGCGTCAGCGATCCCGCCGACCGAGAACAGCGAGATCCGGTGCAGGCCCAGGGCGTCGATCCGGTCCACGCCGACGACCTGGTTGCCGAACAGGGAGATCAGCCAGCGCCATGGCGCGTCGGCCTCGCCGGCATGCCCGCGGCGGATGTCGAGGGTGCCGATGCTCGAGGCCACCAGTGCCACGACGAGCCCGAGGTCGCCGACCACCTCCGCGGAGGCCTCGCCGGGCACCCGGTAGAGCACGCCGCGGGCGGCCAGGGAGCGCACGGCCTCGGCCAGCACAGCGTCCTCCACGCCGGCCAGCGCGGGTACGTCGCCGAGCACGACGGCCATCTCGGCCTGGGTGAACGCGCCCATGTCCACCGGGCCGGTGGACACGAGCTCGGCGATGTCGGCGAGCTGCTGGTCGGCGAGCGTCCCGGAATCCGGGGTGTCGGCGGCCGTCATGTGGCATCCTCCTCGATTCCCATGAACCGGGCACGCAGCGGCCCGGCGTCCTGGACGACCCCACTGAGGGCAAGGGTCCGCCCACCGATCGGCAGCGCGATCTCCTCGGGGTCGCCCGTCAGGTCGTCGGCCGTGCGGGTGGCGGGGGGCGCGTCCAGCACGGCGGTGACCCCTGGGCGCAAGGGGGCCGGCACTCGCACGATCGGCAGCGGGCCGAACAGCCCCAGCCCGAGCTCGTCCTTGTACGGGGCGTCGGGCAGCAGGTCCTGGGGGTGTTCCGGGGAGGGCGGCGCGAACAGGTCCCCCGCGGGGCCGACCGGGGCGACCTCCGGGGTGAGCACGTCCGACCACCGGCGCTCCTGGCTGGAGGTCAGGGTCAGGTCCGTGCGTCGGCGGGCCAGCTCAACCAGCGCTCGTCCGGCGGCCCGGCTCTGCGTGGTCTGCGGGGGGCGCAGCAGCATCGGCCGCGTGTCCACGTGCGCCGACAGGCCCCACGGCCCGACGTTCTTCCCGGTGATCCGGTAGATCACGTAGTCACGGATGTGCACCGCGTCGGACCAGGTGGGCAGCTTGCCCGGCTGGAACGTCGCCTTGGTGCGCTCGAGCTGGACCCATGTGCCGGACAGGGCCTTGCCGTGCAGCGACTCGCGCACCAGCGGGCCGTCGAGGCCGTAGTCGGGGTGGGTCTTCTTGTCGACGGTCCGGTGGTGGCTGGAGAGCCGGCGGCGACTGTTGGGGAAGATCCAGCGGTCGTAGAGCTCGTCGTCGCCGACCACCACGTGGGCGCCCTGAAGCAGGCTCACGAGGTCGGGGATCGACATCCCGTGCTCGACCAGGTCGGACATGACGCGGACCTCGGCGTCGGTGGCGTGCTCGACGGCTTTGGCCAGCTTGGGGGAGAAGTCGCCGGCGGCGGCGGCAACCTTGATCAACATCGCGAGGCGATGGCGCTCGGACTCCGGCGAACGGGCCCCAGGTGCCGGCGGAGTGGTCATCGGTGAGCCTCCTGCGGGGGATGGGCCGACTATCGCAGAAGGGGGTCCGGGATGTCTCGGGGGTGGGCGGCGCCGCGGCACGGCACGGGCGGAGGCGGCGCGGGGGCCAGGAGGGGCGCAGGGGTCGCGGGGCGCGGGGGCCAGGGGGCGCAGGGGGCGTGGGGTCGGGGGGGCGTGGGGTAACGGGGCGTGGGGTAACGGGGCGTGGCCCGGTTGGGGCCCCGTCTCAGTGGTCACGGGGACCGTTGGGCCCCGTTTCGAAGGAAATCGTCGTCGAAGTGGGGCCCGAATCCCGGGCCGCCCGAAGGTCGGGGCCGTGGGGGGGCGCGGCGGGGCAGGTCGTGTCGGAGGGGAGGGCCAGACTGGGCTGGTGCGCCGGTCGAGGGACGGGTGGAGTGACGGCGAGGGGGCGGGGCCATGGCTCGCAGGGCGGGGAGGCGGAGCCCATGAGGCGGCCCGGGGATGGACGAAGTGGGGTGGGTTCACCGGTTGGAGGCAGTGGGGTGGGCTCACAGGATGGAAGCAGCGGGCCGGGCTCACCGGGAGCAGCCCGCGGGACTGCCGTGCTCGTCATGGCGTTGATCGGGAGTGGTGCGCTGGCCGGATGTGCCGCGGGAGGGCCCTCATCCGCGGGGGACGGCGGCCCGGCGTCCACGTCAGCGCCGCCGTCGTCGTCCGCTCCAGGCGCGGCGACCGAGTCCGGTGCGGTCACCCACGTCGTCGACGGCGACACGATCGACGTCGCGGGAGTGGGGCGCATCCGGGTGATCGGGATCGATACCCCGGAACGCGGGGATTGCGGGTACGAGTCCGCGACCCTGGCGATGGCGGCCCTCGTCGACGGCCGGACTGTGACCCTGGTCCCCGGCGCGACCGACGCCGCCGACCGGTACGGGCGATTGCTGCGCTACGTCGATGTCGGGTCCGTGGATGCGGGGCTGCGACTGATCGAGGACGGCTGGGCCATCGCCCGCTACGACAGCCGCGACGGGTACGGCCATCACACCCGCGAGGAGGCCTACGTCGCGGCCGATGCGGCATCGGCGGATCTCGGCTGCTACCCCGACAGCGACCCGTAGCCGCCGTCGAGCCCGACAGTCGGATCGTGACCGCGATTCGCGGCCGAGCCGCACCCCGGGCCCTACGCCCCTACCGCCACGCCCCGCGGTGCGCCGAGCATGGCCCCATGGCCGGTCATCCGGATCGCCTGCACGCCCTCGATGCCGTCTGGCTCGAGATGGAGGGCGACGGCGCGCCGATCGCCATCGGCACGGTGGCCGTCGTCGAAGGCCCGACTCCGACGGTGGCTCAGGTCCGGGCCCACCTCGCGGGCCGGATGGCGCGCATGCCGCGCCTTCACCAGGTGCTCGCGCACCCCCGTGCGGGCATGCGACGGCCGGCCTGGCAGGAGACGGGGCACGTGGACCTGGCAGCCCACGTCCACCGGTGCCCACCCGGACGCACGGGATCCACGAGTCCCCTGGACGAGGCCGTCGGGCGGATCATGGAGCAGCCGCTGCCCCACGACCGGCCCCTCTGGGACGCGTGGGTGGTACGGCTGCCGGCGGGCCAGTGGGCGCTGGTCTGGCGCGTGCATCATGCGATCGCCGACGGCCTGGCCGCTCTGGCGCTGTTGGGTGAGGGGTTCGACCTGCACCCGGACGGCGGGCCCACCCTCGGTGACGCGATACGCACCGGCGCGCGGCCCCCGGTCGAGCAGGGCAGGTCGGGTGCGGCAGCGGGGTCGGGGGGCCCGGCGAGAGCCCAGGCTGGTGTCCACGCCCGGCCCCCCGCGCCTGCCCCGGCTCCGGCTGCCGCGACGCCCGCCAGCCCGGCGAGCCCACTGGATCATCTGGTCAGCGCCGTCTCGGCGGTGGGGGCTGCTGTGCCCCACCTGGCACCCGCCCTCGGAGCCCTCGTCCCGCACCCTCCCAGCCGGATCACCGGGCGTGTCGGTGCCCGGCGTGCCTGGCGATCGGTCGACGTGCCGTTCGAGGAGGTGAGCCGGGCGGGTCGGGTGTTCGGGGCAACGGTCAACGACGTGGTGCTGGCCGGGGTGGCCGGAGGGTTCCGGTCGCTGCTTGCCTCCCGCGGGGAGCTCGTGGCCGAATCCGCCGTGGTGCGCAACCTCGTGCCGGTCTCCACCCGGGCCGCCGGCGACGCCCGGGCGAACAACGAGATCAGCGCGGTGCTGGGTCACCTGCCGGTCGGGATCGGGGACCCGGTCGCGCGCCTGCACGCCGTCCACGACGCCGTCGGCCACGCCCGGGCGGCCGGCACGCCCGCGGCCGCGTCGCTGCTGCTCGGGGCGGTCGATCGGATCGTGCCCGCGTTCGTGCAGGACGTGGCCGTCGCAACCGCCGGTCGCACGGCGCCGGCCTGGTTCTTCGACACGCTGACCACCAACGTCCCCGGCCCCCGCTTCCCCGTCTACCTGATGGGGGGCCGGGTTCGGGGGATGTACCCGGTGATCCCCGTGGCTGGGCACACAGCGCTGACCACCGGGATCTTCAGCTACGACGGCACGCTCAACATCGGGGTCACCGCCGACCCGGCCGTGGCCGCCGATGTGGACGTGCTCGCGCTGGGGATCCGGGACGCGATCGCCGAACTGGCGGCCCTTGCCGGGGCGCCGTCCGGTTGAGCCCGAGGTCTGGGCCCGCGGCTGGGCCCGCGGCTGGCCCGGAGGTGTGAGTTCGGAGGTCTGAGCCCGGCGCCCGGGCCCGGAGGTCTGCGACCGGCGCCCGGGCTCGACGTCCGGGCCGGGTCGGCGTGAGGCGACCGGTCGGGCCCGCGCAGGTCGGGCCAGCGCAGGTCGAGGTGGGCGCGGGTCGAGGTGGGCGCGGGTCGCGCCGGCGCAGGTCGAGGAGGGCGGGGCCGAGGCCGAGGGGCAGCGGGGCAGCACGCAGTCCCATGCTTCGATGCAGCCATGGCGAACAACCCCTGGGATGCCCACGACTACGACGCCCGCTTCGGCTTCGTGACCAGCTACGGCGACGACCAGATCGACGAGCTGGACCCGCGACCCGGGCAGCGGATCCTCGACCTCGGATGCGGCACGGGACGGCATGCGGCCGCCATCGCCGCCCGCGGCGCGCACGTGGTGGGCATGGACCTCGACGAGGCGATGCTGTCCAAGGCCCGGGCCGACCACCCGGGCATCGACTTCCGCGCAGCCGACGGAACGTGCTTCGCCCTGGCCGACGTCGGTGGCGATCGGCCCTTCGACGCCTGCTTCTCGAATGCCGCGCTGCACTGGATGACCCCGCAGGACGCCGTGCTGCGCAACGTTCGTGCCGTGCTCGTCCCGGGCGGCCGGTTCGTCGCCGAGATGGGAGGTCACGGCAACATCGCCGCCGTCGATGCGTCCCTGCGCGCGGGCCTGGCGGCGCTGGGCCTGGCCGACGTCGAGGTGCCCACCAACTACTTCCCGACCCTCAGCCAGCAGGCCGCGGCGCTCGAGCTCGCGGGATTCCGTGTGGACCGGGCGCACTGGTTCCCGCGGCCCACGCCGCTGGATCGGGGGGTCACGGCCGCGACCTGGACCCGGCAGTTCCGGGCGGCCACGTGGGCGGCTGTCCCCGCCGAGCGCCACGAGGAGCTTTCGCACGCCATCGATGCGCACGCCGCGGGTTTGGGCCTGCGCACCGACACCGGCTGGGTCGCCGACTACTGCCGCCTGAGGTTCGTCGCCACCGCGCTCTGACGACCCGGGCGCCGTCGCCACCGCGCTCTGACGTCCCCGCCGCCGCGCCCACCGCCGCCCCAGCGGCACCCCGCGCCCACCGGCACCCCGCGCCCACCGGCACCCCGCGCCCAGCGGCACCCCGCGCCCACCGGCGCCCGCCGGCGCGAATCTCCCGAAGTTGCCCGATTCTCCTCGTAGGACGGGGAGATCCCGCCATGACGGGGAGATTCTGTGAGGTGGGGGCGGGGCGGGCCCACCGGGGCCGTGGGGGCGGGGGCGGCGGGCTTCGGCGTGTCGCCCGGGGCGCGGATAGGTTGGTTCCGAGCCCACGTGAACCGCAGCCCGGAGGCACCGTGACCACCCCGCCCCCAGACCCGACCCCCACTGCCCGGCCCACCCCGGTCGCGGAGCCGACCACCGGAGCCGTTCCGGTGGAGGACCCCTCCGCCCGGCCCGCCCCGGTGGCCGAGCCCTTCGCCCGCACCGCCGACGAGGTCCTGGCCGAGCTCGACGTCACCCCGCGCGGCCTCACCACCGCCGAGGTTGCCCACCGCACCGCAGTGTGGGGACCCAACCGCCTGCCCGAGCCCGATCAGGAGTCGCTGCTGCGCCGCGTGCTGCGCCACTTCGACGACATCCTGATCTACATCCTGCTCGCGGCCGCGGTGCTCAAGGCGATCCTCGGGGAGTGGGTCGACTTCGGCGTGATCCTGGCCGTGGCGCGTGATCAGCGTGATGATCGGCTTCATCCAGGAGGGCCGTGCCGAGGACGCCCTGGCGGGCATCAGGAACATGCTCTCGCTCAACGCACACGTCGTCCGCGACGGCGAGCTGCGGGACGTGCCGGCCGACACGCTGGTGCCCGGTGACATCGTGCGGGTCCGCTCCGGCGACAAGGTGCCCGCCGACCTTCGCCTGGTCGAGGCCGTGAACCTGCGCGTCGAGGAGTCCGCGCTCACCGGAGAGGCGGTGCCCACGGAGAAGTCGCTGGCCCCGGTGCCCGCGGATGCGGGGGTCGGCGACCGGCACAGCATGCTGCTCTCCGGCACGCTCGTGGCCGCGGGGACGGGGGTCGGCGTGGTCACGGCCACCGGCGCGGACGCCGAGATCGGGCGGATCCAGGCCATGATCGCCGAGGTCGAGCCGTTCGACACCCCGCTGACCCGCGAGATGAACCAGTTCGGCAAGGCGCTGTCGCTGGTGATCCTGGGCATGGCCGCGGTGATGATCGTCATCGGTGCGGTGATCCACGACTTCTCCGGCGACGAGCTGATCGCCGCGGCCATCGGCTTCGCGGTGGCCGCCATCCCCGAGGGCCTGCCCGCGCTGGTGACGATCACCCTGGCCCTGGGCGTGCAGCAGATGGCCAAGCGCAACGCGATCATGCGCAACCTCCCCGCCGTGGAGACCCTCGGGGCGGTCACCACGGTCTGCTCGGACAAGACAGGCACGCTGACCCGCAACGAGATGACCGTGCGCCACGTGGTCACCCGTGCCGGGATCTACGACCTCGAGGGCCTGGGCTACCAGCCCGAGGGTCGGATCCTGCGCGACGGCGCCCCGGCGGGGCTGGCCGACCACCGCGACCTGCGCGGCCTGGTCACCGTCATGGCCGTCGCCAACGACGCACAGGTGGTGCCCGAGGGCGACCAGTGGCGGGTTCTCGGGGAGCCCACCGAAGGGGCGCTGCGCACCCTCGGGCTCAAGGCCGGCTTCGACCCGGAGCTGTTCCCGCGGCTGGACGTGGTGCCCTTCGAGTCCGAGCACAAGTACATGGCCACCCTGAACGGCTCGCCCGACGGCTCCCGGCTGATCCTGCTCAAGGGGGCCCCCGACCGCGTGCTGGCGCGCTGCCGCCGGCAACTGGCCGCCTCGGGGGGCTCGGAGCCCGTGGACGAGGGGTTCTGGGACGCCGAGATCGAGCGGCTCGGCGCTCAGGGCCTGCGGGTGCTCGCCGCGGCACTGCGCCCCGCCGCCGAGGGCCAGGGTTCACTCGACCACGACGACCTCGCCGGGATGATGATGGTCGGCCTGGTGGGCATCGTCGACCCGCCGCGGCCGGACGCGATCGAGGCGATCGCCACCTGTCACCGGGCGGGGATCCGCGTGAAGATGATCACCGGCGACCACGCGGGCACCGCGACGGCGATCTCCCGCGAGATGGGCATCGTGGGCACGGGATCGGCCGGGGCGATCAGCGGTCCCGAGCTCGAGCGGGCCAGCAACGACCAGCTGCGCCGGATCGTGGAGTCCAGCGACACGTTCGCCCGCACGAGCCCGGAGCACAAGCTGCGCCTGGTGAAGGCGCTGCAGGCCAACGGTGAGGTCGTGGCGATGACTGGGGACGGGGTCAACGACGCCCCGGCACTCAAGCGCGCCGACGTCGGCGTCGCGATGGGCATCAAGGGCACCGAGGCCACCAAGGAGGCCGCGGACGTGGTGCTCGCCGACGACAACTTCTCCTCCATCGAGCGGGCCATCGAGGAGGGCAGGCGGATCTACGACAACATCCAGAAGTCGATCGTGTTCCTGCTGCCCACCAACGGAGCCCAGTCGCTGGTGATCCTCGTGGCTGTGCTGTTCGGCCTGACGCTTCCCCTGGATCCCGTGCAGATCCTGTGGATCAACATGATCACCGCGATCACGCTCTCGCTGGCGCTGGCCCACGAGCCCGCGGAGAGTGACCTGATGGACCGCCCACCGCGCGATCCGCGGGCGTCGATCCTCTCCCGCGAGTACCTGCTGCGCGTGGGCTACGTGTCGGTGCTGATCGCCGGTGCGACGCTGGGGGTCTTCTACGCGGCGCGGTCATGGGGCTGGGAGCGCGCAGAGGCCCAGACGATGGCGGTGACGATGCTGGCCCTGGGCCAGGCGGCCTACCTGTTCAACGCGCGCTCCCTGCGCGAGTCCAGCCTGCGCCGCGACATGCTCACCGGCAACCGTGCGGTGTGGATCGCCCTCGGGTCGATGCTCGCACTTCAGGTGGCGTTCGTGTACGTGCCGTTCATGAACTCGTGGTTCAACTCCGCCCCGCTCGACGCGGTGGGGTGGCTGCTGCCGCTGGGGCTGTCCGTGGTGCTGTTCCTGTTCGTGGAGGGCGGCAAGGCCCTGTTCCGCCGGCGCTACCCCCCGCGCCGGGTCGAGGTCCCGACCGGCTGACGGCCGCGTCACCCGTCGACCGCCCGCCGTCGCCTCCCCGAGCGGCGGCCGCAGAATCTCCCGGACTTCACAGGATCTCCGCGCAGCACGCGGAGAGTCGGCGAAGTCCGGGAGATTCTGCGCGGGGGGTGGGGGCGGGTCGGGGTCGTCGGCATGCGTGCCGGTGCCAGACTTCGGAGCATGTCGCGCCGTCCGATCGCCGCCGCCCTGCTCGCTGCCGCCGCCCTGCTCGCGGGGTGCACGGGTGGTGGGGGTGTCACCACCGTGGACTCCAGCGCACCTGCCCAGCCGCCGACCCCCGCCGACGGTCCGTGGCCGTTGACCGGGCTGCCCGGCTACCCGAACGACAGCCAGACCCCGGTCGTCGTGGTGAAGGTCGACAACACCGCGGCCGCGCAGCCGCAGCTGGGCATCGGCTCTGCCGACCTCGTGGTCCAGGAGATGGTCGAGGGCGGCCTGACCCGGCTCGCGGCGATGTACCACTCCACCTACCCCGATCGGGTCGGCCCGGTGCGCTCCCTGCGCGAGACCGACATCGGCATCGTGCTTCCCACCGCCGGCACCCTGGCGGCATCTGGCGGCGCGCGTGGCACGCTGACGGCGGTGGAGGCGGCCGGGGTCCCCACCGCGCTCGAGGGTGCCCCGGGGTTCAGCCGCACGTCGCAGCGCCGGGCCCCGTACAACCTGATGCTCGACGTCGACGAGCTGGCCTCGAGCCTGCCGGCTGCGCGACCCCCGGGGGCCTACCTCCCGTTCGGACCGGTGCCGGACGGGGTCTCGGGCACCCGTGCCGCGGCCATCACGCTGGCCTGGCCCGCAGCCCGCAGCCGGTTCGCCTACGACAAGGCCGCCAAGCGCTGGACCCGATCGGACCTCGACGACCCGACGGGGAACTCGTTCACGAACGTGCTGGCCCTGCAGGTGCCGGTCCGGTTCGCCGGGGGCACCGACGCCGCCGGGACTCCCGTGCCCACGATGGTGACCACGGGCGCTGGACCGGCGACCCTGGTCACCGGCGGGCGCGCCTACGACCTGCAGTGGCAGAAGGCCTCCGACGACGCTCCGTGGACCTTCACGGCCGCGGGCGCCGGAGCGTCGGCGTCGGCCGGGGACCCGCAGGGCTTCACGATCCCGCCGGGGCGCACCTGGATCGGGCTGATCCCCGAGAAGGGCGGCTCGGTCACGGTCACGGCGCCGTCGAGCTGAGCCCCCGCGTGTACGTCGAGGAGGTCGAGGATCCCCGCGCCATCGTGGCGGCGCCCACCGCCGTCACGGCGTTCCTCGGTCGCACCCGGTGGGGCGCCGTCGCCCAGCCCGTGATGGTCACCTCCCCTGGGCAGTTCGCGCGTGACTTCGGGGGCGCCTGGCCGGGCAGCGCCCTGCCGGGCTGCGTGGACGACTTCTTCGCCAACGGCGGGTCCACGGCGGTGGTCGTGCGCCTGTTCGCCGGGGACCCCGAGGCCGCTCGGTCCGCCCTCGACTGGGACGGACTGACACTGGTCGCCGCCGATCCGGGCTCGTGGGGGGCAGGCCTGCGCGTACGGGTCACCCATGACGCGCGGGCGCCGCGCGCCGAGCTGGGCGAGGGCCCCGACGACCTGTTCACCCTGCACGTCACCGACGGTCGGCGCGAGGAGGTCCACGCCGACGTCACGGTCTCGCGCGCCGACCGTCCGCGCCACCTGCGGGCGGTGCTGGCAGACGAGTCCCGGCTGGTCCGCCTGGGCCCGGCGGCACCGACGGCCCCCCGCCCGAGGGCGCACGAGGACCCACGGGCCGGGGGAAGCCCGTGGTCGGCAGACACGACCAGCACCGGCGTCGCCCCGGGCGCGCAGCATCCGGGCGCCGACGGGGATCCGTTGATTGGCATCGGACTTCCTCGGCGCCGGGCCCGACCAGCCGGCCCCCGCACTCGCGGCCCTGGACCGAGCCGGGCCGATCAACCTCGTGGTGATCCCTGCCCACCTGCCCGGCGGCGACGTGGATCCCCTGGTCGTCAGCGCCGTTCACCGGTACTGCGCGGAGCACCAGGCGATCCTCGTGCTCGACTGCCCTGCGGCGTGGCGCTCGGCGGGAACCGTGACCCCCGCGCGGATCGCGGCCGAGGTGGGCGCTGTCGGGGCGAACGCGGCGCTGTACTTCCCGCGGATACGTGGGGTGGGTGCCCCGGTGGCTCGGTGCGTGGCAGGGGCCGTGGCCGGGGTGATCGCGCGCACGGATGCCGAGCGCGGGGTCTGGTCGGCGCCGGCAGGTCGTGAGGCGGCGCTGGTCGGCGTCCGCGACCTTGCCGTCGACGTGTCGGACGATGATGTGGCGCGGCTGGCGGCGCTCGGGGTCAACGGCCTGCGCGCCGTTCCGGGGTCCGGCGTCGTGGTGTGGGGCGCCCGCACCTGCGCGGGCGGCGACGGGGCGGCGGCGACCGGCAGGGCGCGCGGCGGGGCGCGGCGGGGCGGCGGGCGGCGGGGCGGCGCCGGAGGTCCGCTACCTGCCCGTGCGGCGCACCACCCTGCACGTCGAGCAGAGCCTGGCGCGGGGACTGGCGTGGGCAGTGCTCGAGCCCAACGGCGAGCCCCTGTGGGCGCAGATCCGGGCCCGGGTCGCGGCGTTCCTCGACGACCTGTACCGCGCCGGCGCCTTCCATGGACGCTCGGCCCGCGAGGCTTACTTCGTGCGCTGCGGTCGGGACACGACCCCACAGGCCGACCTCGACCGGGGTGTCGTCACCGTCGAGGTCGGGTTCGCGGCGATCAAGCCCGCCGAGTTCGTCGTGGTCCGGATCACCCAGGCGACGGCACCGCCCGGGTGACGGATCCCCGCCCGGGTTGACGGATCCCCGCCCGGGTGGCGTATCCCCGCCCGGCTGACGGATCCCCGCCGGGTGGCGTAGCCCCGCCCATGGTCCTGACCCCTCGGTCTCGACCTCCCCGCCGCCGGGCCCGACGCACCGACGACCGCGACGCTGGCGCCGCCCACCGGCACGGGGACGGCAGCCCGTGCGGTCGGCATCGGCGCCACGCGTCACATGTCGGTGGTCGGCGTACCGGCGCGGTCCGGTTCACGGGTCGGCTCCTGCTCCGGAGCCAGGGCGGGCACCGGAGTCAGCGTGCTGCCCGGTCGCCAGCCGCGCTCCAGCTTCTGCTCGGCCACGCCTCCGACCGCCCAGACGTGGCAGGTGTCGGCGATCAGCGGCAGCATCGCGCGGGCCTCCCGGTACTCGGGATCCTCGCGACCGTCGGCCCGTAGCCGCGCGGAGAAGGCCGCTTGCAGCAGCGTCGGCGCCAGGGCGCGGGCCAGCTCCCGCAGGTGGGTGCATCCGGCCGGGCCGCCGAGGCGTTCGCGCACGGCGGCGTTCCAGCCCCGGCCGAGGGTCACCCCGACCAGCGCCTGATGCGCCGCAGCGATGTCGACGCACTCGGCGTGGGGGTAGGTGTCGAAGTCGACGCGGACCGCCCGCACCACGAAGTCGGCCAGGCTGACGGTGACCGCCAGGGCCAGGTCGTGGACGACCGGCAGGTCGAGCGGGTCGGTGGCCCATGGGCGCTCGTCGCGCATCCGGCCGGCGACCTCGATCAGGCCGTCGGGGGCGTCGGCCACCTCGACGACCACGGTCCGACGATGGTGGGGGACCGTCGGCGAGGTGTGCAGGGTGGCTGGATCGGCAGACGACATGGGAAGGCCTCCTAGCCCGTGGGGCACCAGCGTGATCGCCCCAACGTACTCGGGTCGCGGCGGGCCAGCCGCGGGCGGTGACGGGGGCGGTGACGGGGGCGCGGTGGGCGTGGGGCCGGGTGCGCCGCGGGCGTGGCGCAGGCCGCGGGGAGTGCGGGGGCCGTGCCCCCGGGCGTGCGGTGGACGTGCCGCGGCGGCCTCGGGGGCGGCCGCGGGCGTGGAGGCCATGATCGGTGTTGGTTGCCCCCCTTCTAGTTCGTGCAACCCACACCGATCATCGGTCTGGGAGGTGGTGGGCGGGCTCCGGGCGGGGTGCGGGCGAAGGCCCGGCCGAGGCCCCGGCGGGCTCCGGGCGGGGTCGCTCCGGGTGCGGGCCGGGTGTGGGCCGGGTGTGGGCGGGGCGCTCGCACACCGTGTCGCAGGTGGGTCGCGAAACGCGCGGAACCGTTGACAGTTAGGTAAGCCTAGGTAGACCCTCCCGTGAGTCGAGTGCGTCGCCGAGCCCCCGGGTTCGGCGCAGTCCCACCCCCGGAGCGCACCGCGTGCCCCGGGAGCGTTGCGGAGGTGATAGGCCGGCATGGACCTCCCCCTCCTCCTCGCGGGCCCCATCGTCCGCCGGGTGGACTCGTCCGGGGCGACCTTCTGGCTCGCCTTCTCCGAGTCGGGTCACCGTGACGGCGACGGTGTGGCAGGGCGACCAGGTCAGCACCGGCGCCGGTCAGGTGCAGTCCGGCGCCTTCGACCGTCGCGGAGAGCACGCCGACGGCCGACCGCGCGCTTCGGCGAGAAGCTGCACGTCGTGACCGTCACCGCGACGCCCCGGGCCGGGTTCGCTCCTCGTGCCGGGCGTCGATCCACGCCTACGACATCGACGTGCAGGGCACCGGTGGGCTCAAGGCCCTCGGCCTGCTCGCAGGACTCCTCGGCGCCCGGGAGGGATCGACGCCGTCCGCGCCCGGCGCGACTGGCGCTGGGCTACCTGACCGACCGGCTGCCGACGTTCGTCACCGCCGCGGGGCGCCTCGACGACCTGCGCTTCGCGCACACCTCGTGCCGCAAGCCGCACGGCAGCGGCCCCGACGCCCTGGCCTGGCTCGACGACGTGATCGACGACGAGCGCCTCGACCCGTGCACCGGCCCCAGCACCTGTTCCTCACCGGCGACCAGATCTACGCCGACGACGTGGCCGCCTGCCTGCTGCCGATGCTCACCGGCCTGGCCCGCGACCTCCTCGGCTTCGACGAGACCGTGCCGGCTGCGACCGCCCGCAGGGCCGCTGCGCCGCCGGGCGGCCCAGCGCCGCCAGTCGACGAACGGGCGCCGGTGAAGGACCTGCCGGCGATGCGCCGGGCGCGCGTCGTCATCGAGGGCGCCAAGCTCAGCACCACCGACGGCAGCAGCCACCTGCTCGGGCTTCGGCGAGTTCGCCGCGATGTACCTCGCCGCGTGGAGCCCGCGCGTCTGGCGGCCGCTGGCGACGCGCGCCGTCTGTTCCGCACCGCGTCCGAGGCTGATCGCGAGCAGGCTGCTGCTCACGGACATCGAGGGGTACTACCGCACCCACGAGCAGGCGTCCGACGACGCGGACGCGGTCAGGAAGTGGGACAAGGCGGACGCAGCTGAGCGGCCCGGAAGGACGGGGGCACCGACGAGCAGCGCGCGGCCGTCGCCGAGTTCCGGGCCGGGGTGTCGCGGGTCGCCCGGGTGCTGGCCAACACCTCCACGATGATGATCTTCGACGACCACGAGATCACCGACGACTGGTACATCTCCGCGCCCTGGCGCACCCGGGTGCTCGTGGCGCCCCTCGGCCGGGCGATCATCCGCAACGGCCTGATGGCCTACACGGTCTTCCAGGCCACGGGCAACGATCCCCAGCAGTGGCG
This sequence comes from uncultured Actinomycetes bacterium, assembly GCA_963777855.1. Taxonomy (GTDB): domain Bacteria; phylum Actinomycetota; class Actinomycetes; order S36-B12; family CAIYMF01; genus Prado023. The sequence goes on from CAVZRW010000016.1 coordinate 181,109, forward strand.
CGAGCCCGCCGCCGCTGCCACCGACTACCAGCCCGGCACCGCCTACGCGATGGGCGACGTGGTCCACCACGGCGGCGACACCTACTTCGCGCCGTCGTCGATCGCGGCCAACGGCAAGGCCCCGGGCACCGACGGGGCGCCGTGGCGGCTGATCGCCGGGCCCTCGCTGATCTCGGCGATCACCACGCTGGTCGGCGACGGCGCGGCACTCCGACCGAGGCGCACTGCGACGAGCTCGATCGGATGCTCGGGCTGACCAGCCCCACCGCCACGCCCAAGGTGAGCTTCCACTACAGCCTCGACGGCGCCGCGCCACCGCGTCGTCGTGCTGGACACCCGCACCCGGCGCACCTACCGCTCGGCCACGCGCAACGCCCCGCCGAAGCTGCTCGGCGACTCGATGAAGACCATGCTGCCGGCGGGCCGCTGACCGACGGTCGCGAGCTGCTCGTGCTGGTCTCGCCGGCCCCGCTGCTGATCCCGCGGATCTTCGACACCTTCATGCAGCCGGTGCTGGCCTCGGTGTTCGACGTGAAGTCCCACATCCTGGGCACCGAGCGCTACGACCCGGGCGACCCCACGCCGCCGAGCATCATCGGCAGCGAGCAGTACGACCTCGAGGGCTGGGGGGCCAACGAGCCGGCGTTCAACGAGTTCGTGCGCCACCTGGCCACCTACCCGCGGGTCGTGGCGATCGGTGGTGACGTGCACTTCGCCTCGAGCATGGCCTGCGACGTGTGGACCAAGGCCGGCGGGGCCACCGCCGCCAGCCGGATCCTGCAGTGCACGGCCAGCGCGGCGAAGAACCAGTGGTCGGCCACCCTGCGCGCGGTCATCCGCGGCCAGCGCAGCGCCCAGAAGCTGCTCAAGGGCGAGCCCTGGAGCGCCTGGGCTGGGACGGCGACCACGGGGGTGCTGCCCCCGGCGGCGAGCATCCGGCCCGGCAGACGCGCCCGGCTGGCCCACAAGCCCACCTACGTCGCCGCCGGCGGCTGGCCGCCCGGGACCACGCTGGACCCCACCAAGCCGATGGACGTGCAGCTGCGCATCGCCGCCCTGCGCGACGAGCGCGCCGACCTCGGGGTCGGGCGCGCCGGTCGTGCCGGCGCTGACGACGTGGAACGCCGGGTCGCCGCGACCAGATCCTGGCCAGCTACGCAGGCGGTGGCCGCCGCCCACCAGCAGCTGCTGGCCTCCCCGTCGGACGCCGTGCGCCTGCTCGTGTTCGGCAGCAACGTCGGCGTCGTGTCGTTCACCCCGAGCAGCGCGGGGGAGTTCTCGGCCACGCACGCGGTCTACTCGCCCGTGGGCGACGGCACCACGGGCAGTGACTTCACCCACCATTCCCTCGATCTGACCAGGCCGGCTGCGGGCGCCCCGCCGACCCTGGTCGCGGGAGGTTGACCGCGATGGCTGACGAGAAGAAGTCCGACAACCTCTTCCAGAAGTTCGCCGGCTGGGCCAAGGAGCTCGTCGACTGGATGCGAGGAGACCTTCGGCGACCCCGAGATGGCGCTGCTCATCCGCGCCGACCTCGGCCTGGACGCCACCGCCCACGTCGGAGCCCGGCAAGGTCTCGGAGGCCAGCAAGAACACGATCCGCGAGTTCCTCGCCAAGCAGGACGTCGATGCGCTGGCCTTCGCGGCCACCGTCGCGGAGGTCACCGCGCTGGTCGAGACCGGGATGACCTTCGCCGAGGCCGTGAAGGCCCAGGGGGTGGACGCCGCCGACGTGTTCTGGCTGCTGTTCACGCTGTGGGCCAACGACTGGCTGCGGGTGCGCAACCCCTCGGCCTACGGGCTCATGGCGCTGCTGGGCCTGATCCTCGAGGACGAGGACACCCTCAACCAGCTGGACCTCGGGCCGCTGGCTGACGTGTTCGACGGGACCTGGGACGCCGAGCCGTTCCTGGACCGGCTGAGCTTCGTGGTGGGCAGCACGCTCGTGGGCCTCGAGGCCGGGATCCGCGCCGTCGACGGCGCCATCGATGCCGGCTACGGCTGGGACCCCTCACCCGGGGACTCCCCGGATGCCGTCGCGGTGGCCGGTCGCGCCCTGAGCATCAAGGTCAACATCCCCGTCGAGGGCGGCGTCTCGGTGGACCCGATGGTCACCCTGATCGCCGTTCCGAAGGCCCACGGAGGCCCGGGCATCGTGATCTCGGTCGGCGGCCTGCTGGACGTCGAGATCCCGGTCGGCCGGGCCACCTACCACCTGGTGGTCGGCGCCAACGGGGCGTTCACCGCCTACCTCGGCGCCGGTGATCCCGCCCTGCTCGCGGGCGGCACGCCGTCGCTGGCGCTGCGCATGGAGCCCACCGACCCCGCGAAGCTCCCCGCGGCCGGCGGGGGCGGCGGTGGGCGGCGGCGGTGGCGGTGGGGGCGGTGCCGGCCGGCGGCCGCGGCCAGCCACGCCGGCCATCGTGGTGGGCTTCTCCGACTCCTCGCGCCTGGAGGTGGGGGCCTTCGGGTTCGGCATCGAGGTCGGCGCCGACCACGCGGGGGCCCGGGTCACGGCCCGCCGCGGCAAGGTCGTCATCGGCCTGGGCCAGGGCGACGGGTTCCTGAAGAACCTGCCCGGCGGCACGATCGAGGTGCCCTTCGACCTGGGCCTGCTGGCCGACACCAAGAACGGCGTGCGCTTCGACGGGGGCACCGGCCTGCGGGTCAACCTCCCGGTCGCGGCCTCCCTGGCCGGGGTGTTCACGGTCCAGTACCTGATGCTCGAGCTGGAGATCGGCCAGCGCGTCGAGCTCGACCTGCGCGGCGGGTTCGCCGTCAAGCTCGGGCCGTTCCAGGCCTCCGTCGACCAGCTGGGCATCGGCACCGACCTGACCGCGATGTTCTCCGGCGCCGAGCTCGGCGAGGTCATCCGCTTCCTGCCGCCCAAGGGCATCGGCCTGCGCCTGGACGCCGGCGTGGTCAAGGGCGGCGGGTACCTGTTCATCGACGCCGAGCGCGGCGAGTACGCCGGTGCCCTCGAGCTGACCATCGCGGGGATCATCAGCGTCAAGGCGATCGCGCTGATCACGACCAAGCGACCGGACGGCTCCGAGGGCTGGTCGCTGATGCTGCTGATCTTCGGGCAGTTCTCGGTGCACATCGCCTTCGGGATCTTCCTGACCGGCGTGGGCGGGCTGATCGGCCTGCACCACCGGGTGGACACCGACGCGCTGGTCGCCGGCATGAAGACCGGTGCCCTCGACGACATCCTGTTCCCCGAGAATCCCGTGGCCGACGCCCCGCGGCTGATCAACCGGTACAAGCAGTTGTTCCCGATCGAGCCCGACGGCCTGGTGCTCGGGACCCATGCTGGAGCTGGCCTTCAGCCAGCCGCCCATCGTCTACGTGCGCCTCGGGCTGATCTTCGAGGTGCGCAACGCCCTCGGCGGGGACCGCCCGGTGGCCCTGACCAAGGTGGTGCTGCTCGGCCAGCTGCTGGCCCAGATGCCCCAGCGCGCCCTGGGCCTGCCGGCGATCGTCAAGCTGCTCATCGACGTGGTCGGCTTCTACGACGCGCAGGAGAAGTTCCTGCTGATCCGGGCCCGGCTGCGCGACTCGTTCGTCGGCATCGAGGGGTTCGCCCAGCTCAACCTCTCCGGCGAGCTGCTGCTGGCCATGCGCTTCGGCGACAGCCCCTCCTTCGTGCTCTCGGCCGGCGGGTTCCACCCCGCGTTCCGCGACCTGCCCAAGGGCGTGCCCAACACCCTCGAGCGGCTGGCGGTCTCGTTCGGCATCGGTCCGATCCAGCTGCGGGCCGAGCAGTACTTCGCCATCACCTCCAACTCGGTGCAGGGCGGGTTCAAGGTCTCCCTGACCGCCAAGCTCGGCCCCGCCAGCATCGAGGGGTGGCTGGGCTTCGACGCGCTGCTCTACCTGGCCCCGCACCTGCACTTCATCGTGAGCCTCGGGTTCTCGGTCTCGCTCAAGGCGTTCGGGGCCACCCTGTGCGCGATCTCGGTGTCCATGTCGCTGGAAGGCCCCGGCGAGTGGCACGCGATCGGCTCGTTCAGCTTCTCGATCCTGTTCTGGGACGTCGAGGTCGGCTTCGACGAGTCGTGGGGCAGCGCACCCGCCGTCGGCGGCGAGACCACGAGCGCTGCCGCCGCGCTGATGGCCGAGCTCGGCGACCCGACCCGGCTTGCTGCCCGGGGGCCCGGTGGGCGGCGACGCGCTGGTGACCATCGCCGAGGTGCGCGGCGCGACGCTGCCCGTGGCCCACCCTCTGGGCCAGCTGTCCGTGCGCCAGAAGGCCGTGCCGCTGGGCGTGCGGATCGACCGGCTGGGCACGAAGACCCTGACCGAGGGCACCGCCGAGTTCACGATCACCACCGTGGAGGTGGGCGGGAAGCCGGCCACGGCCAGCGCGCCGGTGCTCGAGCACTTCGCCCGCGGCCAGTTCATGGAGCTCACCGAGGCCGACCGGCTGGCCGGCCGCTCGTTCGACCGCCTGCCCGCCGGGGTGACGATCGGCACCGACACCTACTCGGTGAGCCAGTCTCGGTCGGTGGCCGCCACCTACGAGGAGAAGATCCTCGAGCCCGAGCCGGCCATCGCGCGGTTCCCGTGGGCGCTGGTCGCGATGAGCCCGCGGGTGCTCGACGAGGCGATGGTCGACCTGCACGTGGCCCTCGGCGCCTCGGCCCGCTCGGCCCGCGCCGCGGCCGGCGCGCTGAAGTCCGGGGGTCCCGGGGCGGTCGCGGTCGCCGCCGACCCGGAGCTGGCCCTCGTGGACCCGCACTCGCTGGCGGCCTCGGTCAGCCTGGTCGGCCCCTCGCGGGGCTCGAGTGCCGTCGCCGCCCAGCAGGCGGCCCGCTCCGGTGCCATCGTGGTCGAGGCCTTCGAGCTGGCGGCGCCCTGATGGCCACCACGTACCGATTCCTGCCCTGGGCCCGCCGCGGCCTGGCCGGCGCCCTGCCCGCGCCCGCCTCGCCGCCGGGGGCCGGTCCGGCGCTGCCCGTGCGCGCCGAGGTGGCGGTGCGGGTCGTGGTCAGCGGCGGAGCCGGCGAGGTGACCACGAAGGCGCTGCTGCACGGCCCCGGTGACGTGGTCGGCCTGGACCCCGCCCAGGTGATCCGGATGTACCCGTTGCCCGGCACCACCAACGCCGAGCCCAACTACCTGGCCTGCGTCGACCTCGACGCCCCTGAGCTGCCGTGGCTGTTCACCCCGGTCGGGGTGCCCGGTGACCAGCGGCTGCCCCCGTGGCTGGTGCTCGTCGTCGTCGAGCGCCGGCCCGGCGTCTCGGTCGGCCTGCCCACCGGGGCGCCGCTGCCCCAGCTGCGCATCGACAGCGGCGCGGCCGCGGAGCTGCCCAGCCTCAGCGACTCGTGGGCCTGGGCCCACGCCCAGCTGCTCGACAGCGACGCCGGGGCCGGTGACCCGGCCGCGATCGCCGCGGCGCTGACCGCCGCGCCGGACCGCAACGTCGGGCGACTGGTCTGCCCCCGGCGCCTGGTCCCGGGGCGGCAGTGGATCGCGGCCGTCGTGCCCGCGTTCAACGTGGGCGTCATGCGCGGGCTGGGTGTCGAGCCGCCGGCCGACGTGGTGGTCGGCCCCGCCTGGGGGGCGCCTGAGGCGATCACCCTGCCGATCTACCACCACTGGGAGTTCCAGACCGGGCCTGAGGGCGACTTCGAGTCCCTGGCCCGGCGGATCCGCCCGCACAAGGCGTCGCTGCAGGTGGGCATCGTGCCGATGTACGTCGGCGACGCCGCACCGCCGCTGCGGCTGGCCGCGGCCGAGGACCACGTGCTGGACATGGACGGTGCCCTGCGCGCGCCGGCCGGCTCCGACGGGCGCCTGGCCGACGTGCCGGCCACGCTGGCCGACGGCCTGCAGGAGGTCACCCGCACCCTGGCCGACGCCGCCGACGGCGTGCTCGACGGCCAGGTGCTCGAGGACGCCTCGCGCCAGCCGGTGGGCCCGCCCGTGCTGGGCTCGGCGCACGTGCGCCGCTGGCAGGTCCGCGACGACGACGCCGACTGGTTCCGCGAGGTGAACCTCGACCCGCGCGCCCGGGTGGCCGGTGGCCTGGGCGCCGAGGTGGTCCGCGAGAACCAGGAGGACATCGTCAACGCCGCCTGGCAGCAGGTCGGCGACGTCCTGGCCGCGGAGGCCGCGCTGCAGCGCGCCGCCCTGACCACCTGGGCCGCCCAGGCGTTCCACCGCAGGCACGTGCAGCCGATGCCCGACGCCCGGCTGCTCGGGCTGGTGGCGCCGATGGCGGCCCGGACCCCGATCGCGTCGCTGAGCATGACCGCCGCCGTGCACGCCTCCTCCCTCCCCGACGCGGTGCTCGACGCGGGCCTGCGCCGCGCGCTGGCCCCGGCCGGTCGGGCTGTGGCCCGGGTGGCGCGTCGGGTCGGGGTGGCTGCCCCGGCACTGCGCGCGGGCCTGGTCGCGACGATGGCTGCCGGGGATGAGCGCGTCGACGCCACCCGGTTCGCCCGGCCCGCGCTGGCCGGCGTGCCCGAGGCCGACCTGCGCGGCGCGGGGGACCTGGCCGCCCTGGGCCTGCCGGCGGTGTTCGCCCGTGAGTCGGTCGAGCGGATCGCCGACCGCGCGGCCGCGCTGGCCGGCACGGCTGAGCCGGCCCTGGGCGAGCGGCTGGCCGCGCGTGGCGACCTCGCCAGCGTGGGCATGGTCGGCCAGGTGCATGTCGAGGCCGCGCGGCGGCTCTCGGCCGATGCCGCGCTCAACGTGCGCGCGGCCGTGGATGCCGGGGCCCACGTCGAGTTCCGCACCCTGGCCGTCACCAGCACCGCGGAGGTGCTCGACGGCATCGCCACCCTCTCGGCCGAGCACGCGGCCGCCGGGCCGGGGCTGGCGTTGCTGGTCGAGGGGCCGATGGTGGACCCGGTGCACGGGGCGCTGGTCGATCGGGCGCCCCTGGCCGTGGACGTCCTCGACGTGGACCGCGGCGGCCAGCTCGTGGTGCGCACGGAGCCCGGCGCCGCCAACCTCCCGATCGCCACGATCGACCCGAGCCTGTCGAGCGTCGACCTGGCGGCCACGCTGACCCGGCTGCCGCAGGGCACGCTGCGCCGGCCGGATCCGGCGGCTGCCGTGCCGGTGGCCGGGGCGCCGGTCGGGCTCGGCCTGCCGATGATCGCGCTGGCCGGGCTCGCGGCCCCCGCCGCCCCGGCCCCCGCCCCTGCGGTGGTGCCCGGACCCGCGCTGAACCCGGTGAACGCCGTGCGGATCGACCCGATCCGGGTCAGCCCCGTCCGCGGGCCGATCGGGGGTGCGGCAGGTCCGGGCGCCGTCGTGCGCGGGGTCGGTCGGGGGGTGGGCCCGGTCCTTGATCCGGGCGTCGGCGGCATCCGGCCGGGGGTCCGCCCTGTCCCCGGCGGGCTCGGTGGGCTCCCCGGCGGCCCAGTGGCGCCCAGTCGGCGGCCCGGTCGGCGGCCCGGTGGTGGGCCCCGTGGTGATCCCCGAGCCTGTCGTCACCCCGCCGGTGGTCGTCCCCGCACCGCCCGCCGGGCCGCAGCCGCCCACCCTGGTGATGCCCCCGCTGATCCGGGACCCGGGCGCCATCGCCCGGCTGCAGGGGGCGCTGGCCGACCATGTGAGCGCGACGCTGCTGGCAGTGGCCACGCCGGTGGCCACCCTCGTGCCCTACGACCTCGCCGGGTCGATGACCACCGTGCGCGAGCGCACCGTGCCGGGCCTGGCCCAGGCGCTTCGCCGCGACTCGCTGGTCGCCCTCGGCGGCCGGGTCGTCGGCCGGTGGGCGCTGCCCGTCGAGCACCGCGTGGACGGGTGGTGGGCCACCAGCCAGGTGGACCGGATCATGGCCTACCCGACCTTCCCGGTGGCCGCCTACGAGTACCTGGCCCGCTACGACCGCACCCGGTTCTGCCCCGGGGTCGACGAGATCCCGCCGGACTCGGTCACGCTGCTGGAGACCAACCCGCGGTTCATCGCCTCCTTCATGGTCGGGCTGAACCACGAGACCAACCGCGAGCTGCTGTGGCGCGGCTACCCGACCGACAGTCGCGGCACCCCGTTCCGGCACTTCTGGTCCCGCCTGGACGGCCGTGCCGACATCGAGCCCATCCACGGGTGGCGGCTGGGCGACCTTGCGCACCAGACCACCGACCCGAAGGGCAACCTCGTGCTGCTGCTGCGCGGGGACCTGCTGCGCCGCTACCCGAACACGATCGTGCTGGCGATGCGCTCGACCCCGGCGGGACGGCCCAGCCGCGAGCCCGCCGACCTCGTGCACCCGATCTTCGCCGGGCGCTTCGACCCGGATGTGAGCTTCTTCGGCTTCCCGCTGCAGGACACCGACCTCGAGGCCGGCGACGGCTACTTCTTCGCCCTCATGGAGCCGGTGACCGAGCCCCGGTTCGGCCTCGACGAGACCGCCGCGAAGGCGGTGCCCGGCCCGCGCTCCTGGTCCGATGTCGGCTGGGGTGACACCGGGATCGAGCCCGGCGGCCACCTCGGGGCCCCTGCGATGGCCGCGCTGTCGCTTCCCCCGGCCCCGACCGCCGCCGACTCGGTGGCCGAGGCCCTGTTCCAGCGGCCGTTCGCCCTGTACGTCCACGCCAAGCACCTGGTGACCCCGTTGCCGGTGCAGAAGTAGGCCCGGAGGATTCCGATGCCCGACCTCGACCTGACCCGCCTGGCCCGCACCCGGGCCAGCGTGGCCGACGGCCAGGACCGGCTGCGCGGCCTGGTCCTGGACGCCGCGGACGCCCAGCGCCGCCGTGACGTGGCGATGGCCCGCGGCGACGAGGCGGCGCTCTCCGACGCGGTCGCCGAACTGGCCCAGCTGGCCCGTGAGCAGGCCAAGGTGGCCAAGGGTGAGCGGGCCGACCGTGAGAAGCTGCTGGGCCTGTCCGACAAGCTGCTCGGGCGGCGCACACCGGAACAGCTCGTGGCCACCCTGGCCGGCGAGGTGCCGGTGCTGATGCTGCCCGCCCGGCTGGAGACGCGGTTCTCGGCCGGCGGCCAGCAGCTCGACGTGCGCGTGTTCCCCGACCAGGTGCACGTGACCGCCCACGACCCCGCCCTGACCGCCGACGAGCTCGCCGGGCTGACCTGGTACTGGGAGCACCGCTGGCCCGAGCCCGACAGCGCTGTGCGCGCCGACGAGGCCTGGGCGGGGCTCACCGCCCGGATCCGACCCGGGCGGGCTGCGTTCGTGGTCCGCGCCTACCCACCGACCAACCTCGGGGCGGGCGCGTCGCCCCGGTTCGCCGACCCCCCGTTGCGGGCCAGCCAGTGGAGTGCGGCCGCCCGAGCCGGCCTGCTGCCGGACCGTTGGTGCGTGCTGGGGTTCCGGCTCGACGGCGGGGGTCGGCACAGCGAGGTGTTCCGCGTCTGGGGCCGGGCGGTGCCCGACGCCCTGGCCGCCGGTCCGGGCAACGCCCTCGGGGCGCCCGCCGCGGCCGGTGGGCTGCCCGACGACCCGGAGCTGCTGTGGCTGCGCGACCCGGACGCGGCCGCAGCGGTGGGGATGCTGGTCACGGTCCGCCAGGCCGACTGCGTGGCGGGGTTCCAGCTGGCCCGCGGGGTCGACCGGCTGGTCGCCCTCGGCGTGGACTGGACGCTGCCCCCGGCACAGGCCGCCGACGCCGTCGAGGCGCACCTGCAGTCGCACGCCGACGAGGGACACCTGGCGTTCGTGCCCCAGGGCGTGCCGACCAACTCCACCGGCACCACCCGCAGTGCGTTCTCCACGGACCCCGCGGTGGCCCGCGAGGTGCTCGCCCCGCACCGCACGCCCGCCCCGGCGACCGGCAGCGCCTCGGCGGTGACCCGCCAGGCGCTCGGCCTGCCGGGGCACGCCCTGGACCAGGTGCCCGGCGCCGACCTGCTGGAGCAGCGCTGGCAGCGCGCACTGCTGCAGGCCCTGTGGCCCGCGACCGGCGGGTACTACCTGACCGAGATGCTCGACCCGGTGGCCGAGGACCCCGCGACGAACGCGGCCCTGCGCCGGCACGTGGTCGCCGACCTGCGCGCCTCCGGCCCGGTGCCGACACTGCGCGTCGGGGCCCAGCCCTACGGGGTGCTGCCGGTGACTGACCGGGCCCGCTACGCGCCCTCGGGGCGCACGCGCGCCGAGGCCGACGTGCGACGCGTCGGCGAGGCGGTGCGCCGGTTGGCCGAGCCGCTGGTCGCCCAGGTGCCCCGGCTGGCCCAGGTCCGCGGCCGCGGCGACGTCGACGACGTGCTGCTGGCGCTGCTTGCCCGCACCCCCGTGGCCTGGTCGCTGACCTTCCGCCAGCTCGTCGGGCCCGTCCAGCGCCGCGCGATGAGCGTCTACTGGGACAAGATCGCGGCCTTCCAGCGCGACATCACGGCCACGCTGCTCGCCGAGCTCGGCTGCTACACCATGACCCTGCTGTCGGAGCTCACGCACGACGCGCACGACCACCCGCTGGATGTGCCCCTCGTCCTGCGCGCGGAGGGCCAGGGCTGGGGCACCGGCTACCTGGGCGAGATCCGCGAGCTGGTGACCCGATCCGACGGCCGGCTGATCCTCGACGGCCGCCAGGACGCGACCGCCCTGCTCGAGGCCCTGCTGGCCTGCGCCGCGGTGCGCGACCTCGACGCGGCCGGCAAGGGGATGACGACGAAGGTGCAGGCCATCCTGTCGCTGTCCCCGGAGTTCACCTCGATGCTGGCGCGCTCCTCCGAGCGCGTGCCGTACTCGCTGCGGGTGGAGTCGGCGGTGGCCGCACCCGCCGGTGCTGCCGGGGGAGCGGTGCCCGTGCCGCAGACCCCGGCCGAGCTGTCCCGGACCGTCCTACCGGCGCTGACCGGGGCCTCGACGTTGGCCCAGGCCGTCTCCCAGCGACTGGCCAGCACCCCCGACCTGTGGCTGCTGGCCGACCAGCCCGATGACCCGCTGGCCCAGCTCGCGGCGTTCACGACCGCCGTGGAGGAGCTGGCCGGCGCCCCCGCCGACCAGCTCGAGTGGGCCTTCCGCGGCACGCTCGACCTGTACTCGACCCGCCTCGACGCGTGGATCACCTCGCTGGCCACCGCCCGCCTGGCCCAGCACCGCGGGAAGGCCCCCCAGGGCCTGCACGTCGGCGGCTGGGCCGTCGTGGAGGACCTGCGCCCCGACGTCGGTCCGGCCGCCGAGAGCCTGGGCTTCGTCCACGCCCCCTCGTTGGCCCAGGCGGCGAGCGTCGCCGTGCTGCGCAGCGCGCGGCTGAGCCACGTCGGCGACGACGGCGCGGTGTTCGACCTGGACCTGACCTCGGCCCGCGTGCGCCACGCCCTGCGGATCCTCGAGGGGGTCGCCGCCGGCCAGCGGCTGGCCGCCCTGCTCGGGTACCGGTTCGAACGGATGCTCCAGGACCGCGACCTGACGCTGGCCCGCTGGATCCTGCCGCTTCGCCTGCAGTGCCCGCTGCGCAGCGACCGCCCGGAGCGCACCGACCGACCGCCGGCGACCCAGCCCTGGGCGGGCAACGGTCCCGACGAGCCGGTCGAGTCGGTGGCCGCCCGTGACGTGGTGGACGGGGTTGCCCTGCTGGCCCGGTGGGCCGCCGACGGCCCCGGCCTGCTCGCGGCCGCCGGCGTGCTGGCCGGTGACCGTGCGGCAGTCGGGCAGGTGCTCGACGCGCTGGCCTCGATCGCCGATGCCGTCAGCGACGTGCTGGTCTCCGAGGCCGTCCACCAGGCCACCTCGGGCAACCTCGAGCGGGCCGGCGCCGCGCTGGCCGCCCACGACCGGCAGGGCCCGCCGCCGGACCCGCAGTTCGTGCGCACCCCACGCGCGGGGCAGACCCTGGCCCACCGCGTCGGGCTCTGGCTGGCCGCCGACGCGACCGACCCGGCACCCGGCTGGGCCGCCGACGTGCGCAGCGCCGCCGAGCCCCGACTGGACCGCTGGCTGGGCCTGGTCCTGGGCGAGCCGGGGCAGTGGGCGGTGCACGCACGGCTGGTGACCGAGCGCCCCGGCGACCCGGGTGCCGTGCCGCCGGTCCCGGCGCAGGCCCCGGTCGAGGTCGACCTCGACCCACTCGACCTGAGCAAGGTCACCAGCGGCGCCGCGGGTGCGATGTCAGCCCTGAGCGTGGTGCTGGCCGCCCGTCGGCCGGGCACCGGGCAGGCCAGCGAGCTCGAGGCGCGCCTGGCCGTCCTGTTCGCGGCCGCGGCGCGCGCCGGCGGGGCCGAGTTCGGCGCCCACGAGCGCATCGAGCTGGCGGACGCGGACCTGGACGGGTTGCGCGACCTGGCCGGATGGGCCGCTGAGGTCGTGGGCGCCGCCCCGCTGGGTGCGGCCGACCTCACGGACTCCGCCGACCTTGGGGGGGCCCCGAGGCGTCCGGCGACGACCGCCGTCGCCGAGGTGCGCACCCGAGCCGCCGCGGTGGCAGACGACGTCGGCACCCTGCTGCGCGACCTCGACGTAGCCCGAGCCCGGCTCACCGCCCGCCCGGACGACCCCGACCGGGCCGAGGCCCTCGCCGGGGCGATGCTCGCCCTGGCGCCCGTCGCCGGCCTGGACGCGATCCCCTCCCCGCACCTGCTCGACCTCGCGGCACAGGCCGACGCGCTGTCGGCCCAGGTCACCTCGCGGATCGCGGCGGTCACGGCCCTGCCCCCCGCCCCCGGGGCGGGCGCCCCCAGCGAGTCGGTGCTCGACCAGCCCGCGGAGGACGCCGAGCTGGTACGGGCGCGCACCGTGGTCCGCGTGCTGCTCGGCAACGCCCAGCCGTTCCTGCCCGTGCTGCGCCCGACCGACCCGGCGCGCCTGGCCGCGCCGCTGGGCGCCCGCGAGGCCCTGCTCGGCGGTGCCGCGGGCGACCCGGGAGCGGTGGCGGCCTGGCTGCACCGGGCGGCGCTGGTCCGCCCTGGCCTCGACCCGCTCTCAGCGCTGCTCATGGGCGCCGAGGCTGCCGGTGCCGACGTGCCCGGTGCGCTGCGAGTCGTCCAGCTGCCCCACCAGGCCGGGCGCACCTGGGTCGCCCTGCCGTTCGGGTCCGAGGGCCCGCCGGTGCCCGGCACCGTCGGCATCGTCCTGCACGCCCCCGACGGGCTGGACCCGGCCGCCGGCGGCTCCGGGGTTGTCCTCGACGCCTGGTCCGAGACGGTCCCGGAGGCCAGTGAGACCACGGCCGTGACCTTCCACTACGACGCGCCCGGCGCCCGCGCACCGCAGACGATGCTGCTGGCCGTGCACCCGGACCCCGACCCGGCCACCTGGGACTTCGAGGCGCTCGTGGGCTGCGTGCACGAGGCGATGGACCTCGCCCGGCTGCGCACGCTCGGGCCCAAGGAGCTGGCGGCGTTCAGCACGTTCCTGCCCGCGCTGTACCTGCCCGACGCCTACTCGCGCGACACCCCGGGCCTGCACCTGCGCGAGCTGCTGGACAACGTGCGCGCGCTGCGGGCCGGTGGCCTGATCGGTGACCACGTGCTCGGGAAGGGAAGCGCCCATGCCTGACTGGACCGTCATGGCGGTGGCCCTGGCCGCCGAGCTGAAGCTGGTGCAGGCCAAGCCGGCGATCCCGACCTGGTCGCGGCTGGAGCCGATGAGCCTGACCACCGGGGACCTGACCCCCGGGGTGCAGGCACTGGTGGCCGACCCCCTGTGGATGCTGGGCCGGCAGTGGCAGTTCGACGAGCTGCGCGGGGAGGACGGCGGCTCTCCGATCCAGGCGACGGTGATGGGCGAGTCGGCCCCGTTCACGCGGTTCCACGCCTCGGGGACCGCCGAGTCGCGCACCGAGGCCTCGGCGGCCGCTGACTCCGTGGCGCTGCCCGCCCCCGACCAGGCCGGTTCTGTCCCCCTCGAGGCGCAGGTGGAGGCCGAGGTGCCGCACGTGCTGCCGGTGCGCCTGCGTGCCCAGGTGGGGTCGCAGCTGGTCCGCATGCTGCGCGGCGCCGGGCTGACCGCCCTGGCCGATGCAGCCCCCGGTGCGTTCGGCTTCCCCGAGGCGCCCGGCGGGGCCCGGGAGGCCGGGGCACAGGGCGCCTCCGCTGCCCGGCTGCGGCTGGTGGCCGGCCGGGTTCCGGACGGCGCCGCCGCGGCGGAGGCGTGCGCCGCGCTGGTCGGGGCCGATGGGGTCCTCGGCGCGCTGCCCGACCCGCTGGCGGGGGTGACGGGCGGGCGCACGGCCAAGGCGGTGAAGGTCGTGGACGCATGGCTGGCGTGGTCGCGGGACCTGCTCGCCTCTCCCACGGGGCGCAGTTGGGACCCGCACCGCCTCGAGTACTCCTTCGAGGTGCAGGCCGAGCTGTCCGACGGCCCGGTCGTGCTCGACGTGGCCGAGTACACAGGCGGCACGCTCGACTGGTTCCACGGTGACCTGGCCGGGGCCCCGCGGCTCGGGCCGGCCGGAGCCGCCCACGCCGATCCCCGCCCCCTGGCCGACACGACCATGCCGACCCCGGTGCGCTTCGCGGGCATGCCCAGCGACCGGCTGTTCGCCTTCGAGGACGCCGCGGTGTACCTCGGCGGGGTGGAGGCCGGGCGCACCGACCTGGCCCGCCTCGCGGTGGCCGAGTTCGCGCTGGCCTATGGCGTCGACTGGTTCCAGCTGCCGATCGTGCTGCCGTACGGCTCAGCCACCCGGTTCGACCATGTCCGCGTGGTCGACACCTTCGGCGTCGTCGTCGAGGTGCGGGCCTCCAAGGAGTCCACCTCGCCGGGCTGGACCGCGTTCCAGTCCACCCCGGTGACCGACGCCGGGCGCCTGGCCGACGTGTTCGTGCTCGCCCCCACGGTCGCGACCGTGCTCGAGGGTCCACCCTTGGAGGAGGTGGCGCTGTTCCGCGACGAGATGGCCAACCTGGTGTGGGGCGTCGAGCGGATCGTGCCCGACGGGCTCACCGGGGAGCCGGTGGACCGGGCCCGGGCCGCCGCCCGCGTCTCGCTGCGCCAGCCGGCCCCGGATCCGGACCTCATGGCCGACGCGCAGCTCGTCTACCGGCTCATGACGCCCGTGCCGGAGAACTGGATCCCGTTCGTCGCCTTCCGCGAGGACCCGGCGGCCACCCGCGCCCACCATGTGCTCGAGCGCCGGCCGATGCTGAGGTTCGGCGAGGACGGCACGGCCGAGCTGGTCAACCCGCTCGGCACGATCCTGCTCACCGCCGACGACGCCGACCCAGCCACCGACCGGCTGCGGATCGCCGAGGAGGAGGTGCCCCGGGACGGGGTGGTCGTCACCCGCACCTTCCAGGCCGCGCGCACCGTCGGCGGGGGCAGCGTGCTGTGGATCGGTCGCCGGGTGCGCACCGGCCAGGGCGAGGGGGCCAGCGGCCTGCGCTTCGACACCGCCCTGCCCCCCGGCGGGATGTGACCCCCGGCGGGCTGCACCCGCCACCCTGCGCACCCTCGCACCCGCCCCACCCTCCGCCCGGGCCCGCCGCCTGCAGCCCCCGCGATCCGCCTTCCCGGACTCGGGGCCTTCGCAGAAGCGGAGCGCGCGGCACTTCTCCGCCGATTCGGCGGAGAAGTCAGGCGCTCGTGGCCGTCACCCGATGGGCCACCAGCCGTGCCAGCCGTCGGGGTTGGTGGGGTCCCAGGCGGCGGTCCAGGCGCGGCCGTCGGTGCCGGTGACGACGACGTCGAGGAGGTCGGGTCGGCGGGAGACGGCGGTGACCGGGGCGCCGGGTGCGGCGCGTCCGTCGTTGAGGGTCCACCAGCCGTGCCAGCCGTCGGTGAAGGCCGGTTGCCAGGCGGCGGTGCGGATCAGGCCGTCGGTTCCGGTGGCGAAGACGTCGAGGTGGTCGGGGCTGCGCACGACGGCGTGGATGGGTGCTCCGGGTGGGAACTGGGCGTCGCCGATGGGCCACCAGCCGTGCCAGCCGTCGGGGTTGGTGGGGTCCCAGGCGGCGGTCCAGGCGCGGCCGTCGGTGCCGGTGACGAAGACGTCGAGGAGGTCGGGTCGGCGGGAGACGGCGGTGACCGGGGCGCCGGGTGCGGCGCGTCCGTCGTTGAGGGTCCACCAGCCGTGCCAGCCGTCGGTGAAGGCCGGTTGCCAGGCGGCGGTGCGGATCAGGCCGTCGGTTCCGGTGGCGAAGACGTCGAGGTGGTCGGGGCTGCGCACGACGGCGTGGATGGGTGCTCCGGGTGGGAACTGGGCGTCGCCGATGGGCCACCAGCCGTGCCAGCCGTCGGGGTTGGTGGGGTCCCAGGCGGCGGTCCAGGCGCGGCCGTCGGTGCCGGTGACGAAGACGTCGAGGAGGTCGGGTCGGCGGGAGACGGCGGTGACCGGGGCGCCGGGTGCGGCGCGTCCGTCGTTGAGGGTCCACCAGCCGTGCCAGCCGTCGGTGAAGGCCGGTTGCCAGGCGGCGGTGCGGATCAGGCCGTCGGTTCCGGTGGCGAAGACGTCGAGGTGGTCGGGGCTGCGCACGACGGCGTGGATGGGTGCTCCGGGTGGGAACTGGGCGTCGCCGATGGGCCACCAGCCGTGCCAGCCGTCTGTGTTCGTGGGCGCCCAGGCGGCGGTCTGCGCGCGGCCGTCGGTACCGACGCGCACGACGTCGAGCAGGTCCGCGCTGCGCGAGACGGCACTGGCCTGCCCGATGGCGTGCAGCGTCGACCCGGGCGCCGAGCCCTCCCAGCGGCCCACCAGGGTGTCGTTGATGGTGTAGTCGAGGATGTGGGTCGTTGGGTCCCACGGCCCGCCGACGGTGGTCAGGTAGCGCACGTACTCCCACTCGTTCATCCACTTCGTCAGCCAGTACGACGACTCGGGTCCGGCGCGCAGCACCACGTCGCCGTTCGTCGGGTTGGTCAGCGTGAACGTCAGCCGCGCCTGCAGGTCGGGTGCGGGCCACCAGAGCTGGTCGTCGGGGATCGGGGCCAGCGCGGCCAGGAGCACGGACTCGAGCGCCGGCGGCAGGTGGGACAGTGACGTGGGCTTGGGCCGTCCCGGCATCCTGCGGTACACGCCGACCTCGGCGCCGATCCCGCCCGGGAACGCCGCGATGCCGAGGAACTTCTGGCACCAGCCCTTCCAGAGCTGGATCACCACGGGCTCGCCGGCGATGTGGGTCTCCACGACGTCAGTCGCGTAGCCGGGCCACTGCAGGGCCCAGAAGCAGGGCAGCCCGCTGCACAGCTGCTTCCACGACTCCGAGGTCGCCACCGAGGTGAATCCGCGCGGGTCGGTGCTGGCGATCGTCGGTGAGCTGAAGTCCACCACCGTGCCCGAGGCCCACGCGGCGCTGCCGTCAGCGCGGTACAGCACGAGGTTGCCGTCGTCCTGGAGCACGAGGGTGGCCACCGGCTGGCCGTGGGTGCCCGAGTCCCAGGCGGGCTGGCCGTCGGTGCGGTAGAGCACGAGGTTGCCGTCGCCCTGCAGGACGGCCTGCGCGATGGGCTGGCCGTCGGTGTGGGTGGCCCACAGTGGGGTCATCGGCTGGGTCCGGTAGAGCACCAGGTTGCCGTCGCCCTGCAGCTGCAGGCTCAGCCACCCGTTGACCGAGGTCAGGTGCTGGCCGGGGAGCAGGGACTGGCCGGGCTGCAGGTGGTCCATCCCGAGAGGCTAGGCGCCGGCGGCACTGGGGTCCAAGGCCACCGGCGAGTCGACCACCTCGGCGGCCCGGCCAGCAACCCCCCTGCGCGCGGTGCCACGATGGCGGTCCACCCCGATCGAGGAGGCACCCATGAGCGTGTACAAGGTCGTCGAGATCATCGGCACGAGCAGCTCGTCCTGGGAGGACGCGGCCACCGCGGCCATCACCACCGCCCAGGAGACGATCCGCGACCTGCGCGTGGCCGAGGTCGTCGAGCAGGACATCGACTTCGGCGACGGCGAGATCACCTTCCGGATCAAGCTGGCGGTCTCGTTCAAGTACCACGCCGACTAGAGCGGTACGGTCCGCACCCGGTGCCCTCCTCGGGTGCCGGGTGCGGACCCGTGCGACGCTCACCCCGCCCGGCGTAGCCTGAGGGTGAGGCTCCAGCCGTCCCGATCCGCGGTGCGACTGACCCCGTGGAGGTCGGTTCATGAGGCCACGTCACGCCTTCGTCCTCGCCAGCGCCGCGACACTCGCCGGAGGTCTGCTCGTCGCCCCACCGGTGACCGGGCCCACGGCCGCTGGGCCGGTCGGCGCCGGGATCTCCGGCTGGACCTGGCAGTACCCGACGCCCCAGGGCAACAGCCTGCACGACCTCCGCGCCAAGACCACCTCCCTGGCGTGGGCCGTCGGCGAGTACGGCACGGTCCTGCGCACGCGTGATGGCGGGCGCACGTGGGCACGCCAGGGCTCCCACACCACGGCGGATCTCGCGGCGGTGGACTTCGTCGGCACCACCCGGGGGTGGGTCGTGGGCAGCGGGGGGACCCTGCTGCGCACCACCGACGCGGGCGCCCACTGGACCCGGACGGTGGTCGGTCCGGGGTGGACCCAGCTGACCGAGGTCGACTTCGCGACCCGCTACACCGGCTACGTCGGTGACTCGATGGGCGTGCTGCGCAAGTCCAGAGACCGTGGTGCCCGCTGGCGCACGCTGCCCCTGCCGGTGGACCTGCAGGGGGTCACCGCGCTGGCCTTCCCCAGCACCACCACGGGCTGGGTCGCCGGGGTGGGTGGGGCGCTGCTGCGCACCACGAACGGCGGGTCCACGTGGTCCGTGCAGGCCTGGCCCCGGGACCCGTACTCCGGGTCCGACGAGGACGACGACGGCGAGCACATCACCGACCTGAGCTGGCGTTCCTCCTCGACGGCCTGGGCGGTCACCAGCCACGGCAAGATCCTGCGGACCACGAACGGCGGGCGCACGTGGCGCCTGCAGGACCGCTTCGGCGGCGGGCTGTCCTCGATCCACATGCAGTCCAGCTCCGTCGGCTGGGCGGTGGGCGGCACCAGCCTGGTGCGCACCACCGATGGCGGGCGCACCTGGCGGCGCACAGCGACGGCCAACGCCCCGTACGCGGTGGCCGGGCTCAGCACGACCCGCGCGCTCGGCGTGGGCCGGGCCGGGGCCACGTGGCGCACCACCACCACCGGACGCACCTGGACGCGCATCGGGGGAGGCAGCGCCTCGACCTGGCGCGACGTGGACTTCGCCACGGGATCCACGGGCTGGGCGGTCGGCGAGCGGGGCGGCTCGGCGATCGTCTACCGCACGACGCAGTGCCGGCGCGTCGTGGAAGCGCCAGGACGCGGTGGGCCTCAGTGACCTGACCAGCGTCGAGGCGGTCAGCAGCACGAGCGCCTGGGCCGCCGGGGGCGACAGCTCCGTGGTGCGGACCACCGACGGGGGAGCGACGTGGGTGAGCACCGACACCGGCCTGCGCCACCTCGGGATGGTGGTCGGCCTCAGCGACATCGCGGCCCGGGGCGCGTCGAGCGCGTGGGTGGTCGGCTATCGGGGCAAGGTGGCCCGCACGACCGACGGTGGCGCCACCTGGACGGACCTGAGCTTCACCACCGACCAGTGGCTGGAGGGCGTGGACTTCCCGTCGGCCACGGTGGGCTACATCGCGGCCACCAATGGCGTCGTGTTCCGTTCCGCTGACTCCGGTGCCACCTGGGTGCCGACCGACACGGGTCTGGCTGACCGCAGCCTGTTCGCCCTCGACTTCGTCTCCGCCACGACCGGGTGGGCGGTCGGCGCCGGCGGGGCCATCGTGCGCACGACCGACGGCGCTGCCACATGGCACCAGCAGCATCTCGGCGACGGCAACCAGGACTTCTACGGGATCGCCGCGAGGGACGCCGACCACGCCCTCGCGGTCGGCTTCGACCTGGGCACCTCGAGCGCCCTGGTCGCCACCACCTCGAACGGCGGGGTCACCTGGACCGTGAAGCACGCCCCCATGGGCCCGCTGAACGGCGCGGAGCTGGGCGCGGACCACGCGTGGATCGTGGGCACGGGGATCCTGCGCGCCGCACGGTGATCCCCGCAGGTGCCCGCGGACGCTCTGGGTTCAGCCGCGATACCAGGGCGCAGCGGTGACGCCGGAGTCCATCCGCGACGCCAAGGTGCAGCCGGGTGGCGTCGCGCGCTCACGGCAGGCGGCGCCACCACGGCGGTGGGCTAGCGCTTGAGGGTGACCTGGGCGGACGTGCTGCCCCGGTACCCGTACTTGGGCAGCACGACCACGCGGTAGACGCCCTTCTTGAAGTTCAGCGTGCGCGTCTCCTTGGAGCCGACGGTGCGGTAGGTGCCCTTGGAGGCCCACGTGCCGTCGGCCTTCTTGCGCTCGACGCGGAACTTCCAGTAGCCGCGTCCCTTGTTGGGGTTGACGTTCACATGGATCACCGAGGCACGGCTGCGGGTGCTGGCCTTGACCACGGCGGCCGCGTTGTCCGCGCACGGCGCGATGGTCACCTTCTTCGACCAGCCCGGGACGACCTGGCCGTTGACCGCGAACTGGATGGTCACGCTCCGCCCCGCGGGGAAGCCGCCGAGCCCGACGGACCACCAGCCCTGCTGCCTGGCAGTGATCTGCTTGGTCTCGCGGACCTTGCCGTTGACGAGGCTCGTGAACTGACCGTAGGCGCCCTGGGTGTCGACGTCGACGATCGCCAGGGACCGGCCGGTGTCCAGATCGCAGTTCGCGGCCACGAACGTGAGGGTCGGCCATTCGGCGGCGTTGTCGGCGCATTCGGGGACGGTCACGGCGAAGGCGGCGCCGGCGACGGGGATCGCGTCCAGGTTGAACGACAGGGTCACGGCCTTGTTCGCCGGAAGGTTGCGCAGCGACACGGCCCACGACGTGGACTCGACGGTTCCGGTGAGTGCGGTGGTGCCGCGGGTGTTGCCGTCGACGAGGCTGGTCAGCGACCCGGTGACGCCGTTGGTCTCGATGAGGACCGTGGCGAGGGCGCGACCCTCCTCACAGCTCACCGAGTCGAGGGTGATGGTCGGCTCCTGGCGGATGGCGGCGCTGGCCGGCGCCACCAGGCCGGTCGCCACGAGTGCGCACGTGCCGAGCAGCGCGCTCGCGCGTCGCAGCAGACCTGTGCTGAGTCTGACAGTCATCTGAAGCCCCTTCCCTCCCCGGTCCACGGGCGGTGCCCGTGCCCGCGAAGGATACTCAGGCAAGGCTCCCCTTGCTTGCTGGCGGAACCGACGCGAGCCGGAACCCTGACGAGGACTTGACATCCGCGTGACTCGATCTCGCCGTGCGAGTCCGGGGTCAGGGTGTTGACTGGGTCTGCCGATCCGGCACCAGGACCAAGGAGAGACATGATCCGCAGCACCCTTGCCTCGCTCGTGCGCGTCGAGGAGGCGGAGACTGGCGGCCCGTTCGACGTGATCAACGGGCTGCCGGTGCACCCGCTCGTCGTCCACGCGGCCGTCGTGCTCGTGCCGCTGGCGGCCCTGGGCCTGATCGTCATGGCCTTCTCGCCGCGCTTCTCCCGGCGCTACGGATGGTTGGTGGTGTGGGCCTCCATCGGTGGGGCCGTGTTCAGCTTCGTGGCCAAGGAGGCCGGCGAGGCGCTGGCCGACCGGGTCGGCGAGCCCGGGTTCGACCACGCGGAGCTCGGCGACGTCATGCCGATCGCGGCCAGCCTCCTGATGGCGGCGACGATCGTGCTGTGGCTGCTGGACCGGGGGCCTGACGGAAGCCCTCGGCGCGGCGGACTGCTGCGCACCCTTGTGGCCGTGGCCGCGGTGGCCCTGGCGCTGGGCAACATGGTCTGGATGTACCGGGTGGGGGACTCGGGGGCGAAGTCGGTGTGGTCCGGCGAGATCTCCGAGGCTGCGGCCGCCGTACCGACTGCCGGCGCTCAGCGCTTGTAGCGGCTGCGGGCGATCAGCCAGCCGGCCAGGAACCCCAGGCCCAGCAGCACGAACAGGAACACCCAGCCCGGGGCCGTGAGGTTGAACCACAGGAACTTCAGGGTGGCATCCCTGGTGTTGCTGAACACGAAGATCAGGCACACGGCCACGATGGAGATGCCGGCGATCCACTTCGGGGTCATCCGGAATCCCTTGTCGGAACTCTCGACCTGGCTCATGTCAGGGACCTCCCCGGCTCGTGGCGCACCAACGGGCGCATGGTGGCACACCACCGGACCGGCTCGCTGCCCCACGCACGTGCCATCCGGCCCTCGTCTTGTCACTGCCGCGGCCCCGCACCGCGCGCCACAGCCCCGGCGATCATGCACGCTTCCCCCATGGGCGAGGACGTCGCGGGCCGTACCTTCACGCGTGAGGACCGGCAGCGCTATCGGGACAAGGTGCATCGGTGCCTGGACGTGCTCGCCCAGATGCTGGCCGAGGAGCGCTTCGACTTCGAGGCCCCGCTGACCGGGATGGAGGTCGAGCTCAACCTGATCGACACGCTGGGCCACCCGGCGCTGCGCAACGCCGAGGTCCTGGCCCGCATCGACAACCCGGCGTTCGTCCAGGAGCTCGGCCGCTTCAACCTGGAGATCAACATCCCGCCGCAGAGCCTGGTCGGCGACGGGGCGGCGCGCTACGAGTCGCAGGTGCGCGAGCAGCTCAACGCCGCCGAGGCACGGGCCGAGTCCGAGGACGCCCAGCTGGTGATGATCGGCATCCTGCCGACGCTGACCCCCGAGCTGATGACCTCGGAGTCGATCAGCAGCAACTCGCGCTACGCCCTGCTCGACGAGCAGCTGCTGCTGGCCCGCGGCGAGGACCTGCACATCGACATCCGCGGGGGCAACGAGGCCCTGGAGACCTGGGCGGACTCGATCGCCCCCGAGGCCGCCTGCACCAGCGTCCAGTTCCACCTGCAGGTCAGTCCCGATGAGTTCGCGCCCTCGTGGAACGCGGCCCAGTGCCTGGCGGCCCCGCAGGTCGCCCTCGGCGCCAACTCCCCGTACTTCCTGGGCCGCGAGCTCTGGCGCGAGACGCGGATCGCGCTGTTCACCCAGGCCACCGACACCCGCCCGGCGGAGATGAAGGCCCAGGGTGTTCGCCCGCGGGTGTGGTTCGGCGAGCGCTGGATCACCAGCGTGTTCGACCTGTTCGAGGAGAACATCACCTACTTCCCGTCCCTGCTCCCGGTGCTCAACGACGAGGACCCGGTCGCCGAGTACGAGGCGGGGCGCACCCCGAGCCTGCACGAGCTGCGGCTGCACAACGGCACGGTGTGGCGCTGGAACCGCCCGGTGTACGACGTGCACGAGGGCGTGCCGCACCTGCGCGTGGAGAACCGCGTGCTGCCGGCCGGGCCGACCGTCGTCGACGTTCTTGCCAACGGGGCCTTCTACTTCGGGGCGCTGCGTGCGCTGGCCGAGGAGGAGCGCCCGGTGTGGTCGCGCATGTCGTTCGGGGCGGCCGAGGAGAACTTCACCGCGGCCTCGATCCGCGGGATCGACGCGACCGTCTACTGGCCGCGGGTGGGTGAGGTGCCGGTCAACGAGCTGGTGCTGCGCCGCCTGCTTCCCCTGGCGCACAAGGGCCTGCAGGAGTGGGGCGTCGACGACGACATCCGCGAGCGGCTGCTGGGGATCATCGAGGGTCGGTGCACCACCGGGCGCAACGGCGCGCGCTGGCAGGTCGACGCCGTGCGCGCGCTGCAGGCCCGGGGCATGGACCGGGCCGAGGCGCTGCGCCGGATGACCCTCGAGTACGTCGCGCGCATGCACACCAACGACCCCGTGCACACGTGGGAGCCGGTCTGAGGGCTACACCTCGCGGATCACGCGCGCGGGGTTGCCGACCGCCACGACCCCGGGGGGCAGGTCCGTGATGACGATGGATCCGGCCCCGACGACGGTGTCCGCGCCGATGCCCACTCCCGGGCCCACAACAACGCCGCCGCCGAGCCAGACCCGGTCGCCCAGGTTGATGGGGTAGCCGAGCTCCCGGCCGGACGTGCGCTCCTCGGGGTCCACCGGGTGGGTGGCGGTGAGCAGCTGCACGCCGGGGGCGAGCATCACCTGCGTGCCGATCCGGACCTCCGCGACGTCCAGGATCACGCAGTTCGCGTTGGCGTAGAACCCGGCGCCCACGTGGATGTTGCACCCGTAGTCGACGTGCAGGGTGGGCTCGATCTCGATGGCCCCACCGATGCTGCCGAGCAGCTCGTGGAGCAGGCGCAGCCGTTCGTCGGCGAGCTCGGGCGGGGTGTGGTTGTAGCGGAACTCCAGGGAGCGCGCCCGGATCCGCCCGGCCACCAGCTCCGGGTCGTCGGGCCGGTAGGGCTCACCGGCGATCATCCGCTGGTACTCGGGGCCGCTCATCCGGAAGGTCACCCGACAGTCCTACCAGCCGGCCGCGCGGCCGGCATCCCGGGCGGCCCGGGGTTGGCGGCGACGGGGACCCGGGGCGGAGCGGCTATGCCGCAGGGCCGGTGTCGGGGACAATCCCGGCCATGGAGACGATCACCGCCCCGGAGCTGGCCAGTCGACTCGGAGCGGGCGCTGTCGCCCTGGTCGACGTGCGCGAGGTGCACGAGTACGCCGCGGGCCACGTGCCCCAGGCCGTGAGCATCCCGATGAGCGTGCTGCCGGTGCGCCTGACGGAGATCCCCCGCGACGTGCCCGTGCACCTGATCTGTGCCTCGGGTGCACGCTCGGCGCAAGTGGGGCTGTGGCTCGACCAGCAGGGCTACACGACCGTCAACGTCGCCGGTGGAACCGGTGCGTGGGTCGTCAACGGCGGGCCGCTGGCCTCGGGCATGGGCCGCTGAGGCGGGCGACGGCCAGCGAGTTCCAGCCACATGGGCGCGACCAGGACGTGAGTGCCGCGGCGGGACCGAGGCGCGCCCACCGCGACGGGGCGCGGGAGCAGCCGTCCAAGCTACCTGCCGCGCAGTGCCCGGCGCAGGGGCACCGCCGCCGTGGCGACCAGGGCGAAGGTGGCCAGCGCCAGCAGCACGATGGTGGGTCCGGGGGGAACGTCGACGTAGAACGAGAGCACCAGCCCGACGACCGCCGCCCCCAGCCCGACTCCCATCCCGGTGGCCAGCGTGGCCCGGAACGACCGGGTCACCTGCTGGGCTGCCGCGATCGGCACGATCATCATCGCGCTGACCATGAGCAGGCCGACCACCTGCATGCCGACGACGACGCTGACCGCCGCCATGACGGCGAGCAGGCGACTCATCGCGGTCACCCGGATGCCCTGGACCGAGGCGATGTCGGGGTCGATCGAGACCACGAACAACTCCCGGCCGAAGATGGCGACTGCCCCCAGGAGCAGCACGACCAGCGCAGCCAGGGACCACAGGTCCGTCGTCGAGACGGTGGTCAGGGAGCCGAAGAGGTAGCTGTTGAGCACGGAGGTCGCCTGGTTCCCGGCGAGGCTGACGAGCATCACGCCCCCGGCGATGCCGCCGTAGAAGATGAGGGCCAGGGCCAGGTCGCCCGCGGTCCGCGAGCGCTCGCGGATGTACTCCACCAGCAGCGCCCCGAGTGCGGCCACGATCATCGCCGTGGGGACGGGCGCGGTGCCCAGCAGCAGGGCCAGGCCGATCCCGGTGGTCGCGATGTGACCCATGCCGTCGCCGAGCAGGGCCATCCGGCGCTGCACGAGGAAGATGCCGACGATCGGGGCCACTGGCCCGAACAGGGCGGCAGCAAGCAGCGCGCGCTGCATGAATCCGTAGTCGAGCAGTCCGCCCATCAGCCCTCCAGCATGGTGGGGGTCGGATCCCCGTCGTCGTGGTGGTGGACGTCGGCCCATCCGGCGGGGGCCGCTGGGCCGTCATGGACCACGCGACCTGCGTCGAGCACGATCGCACGCGACACCAGGTCAGCCATCGCGCCCAACCCGTGGGCCACGAGGATGACGGTGTGGCCGCGCAGCGAGGCCAGCGTGCTGGCCAGTCGCTGCTGGTTGGCGAGGTCCACCCCGGCGGTGGGCTCATCCAGAACGAGTGTGTCGGATCCCTCGGCCAGGGCCCTGGCCACCATGACCCGCCGCTGCTGACCGCCGGAGAGGGTGTCCAACCGGTCGTGCTGGCGCTCGGCGAGCCCGACCTGTTCGAGGGACTCGACGGCGGCCCGGAGGTCGGCCCGCCGGGTCCGGCGCCAGCGGGTGCGGGGGCTGATGCGGCTGGAGGTCACCATCTCCAGGACCGAGATCGGTACGCCGGTGGCAGCCGGCAGGCGCTGGGGGACGAACGTGATCCTCTCCCAGTCGCGGAACCGGGCCATGGGGGTGCCGTGGATGAGCACCTCCCCGTGCGAGAGCGGCTGCAGGCCGAGCAGGGCGCGCACCAGCGTCGTCTTGCCCGAGCCGTTGGCCCCCAGCAGGGCGACGAAGGAGCCCGCCTCCACCTGCAGGTCCATGTGGTTGAACACGTGGACGCCGTCGAACTCGACGCAGCCGCCGCGCATCTCGAACACGGGCACGCCGGGATTCCCGGGTCCGGCGTGCCCGGCGGCGGGGTCGTGGGTCACGTGCAGGTCTGTCCCGTGATCAGGGTGGCGAGGTTGTCGCGCATGATCGTGTCATAGCTCTTGCCGTCCGTGCTGCCCTCGATGGGGTCCAGCATCGCCGTGTCGGCACCGGTCTCACGGGCGATGGCCTCGGCCGCGGCCGGAGAGGCCAGGCTCTCGAAGTAGACCGTGGTCACGCCCTCGGTGCGCACGAGATCGGTGATCTCCGCGAGCTTGGCCGGCGTGGGCTCGGCGTCCGGGGACAGTCCCGAGATCCCGTGCTGTTCGAAGTCGTAGGCCGCGGCCAGGTAGCCGAAGGCCTCGTGGGAGACCACGAGGGGCTTGACGGCGCAGGAGCGCAGCCCAGCGCGGAACTCGGCGTCGAGGTCGGCCATCGCCGCGGTGAGCCCCGCGGTGTCCCAGTCCGTGCCCAGGCCCCGGTCCGCGAGGCCGGCTGCGATCGTGGCACCCATGGTGGCCATGTGGGTGGGGTCCATCCACACGTGCGGATCCGTGGCGCCCTCGTCGGCATGCTCCGTGGCGCCCTCCTCCTCGTGGCTGTGACCCGTGAGCAGCTCGATCCCCGACGTCACGTCGACCGCGCGGTCGGCGGCCTCCTGGGCGATCGCGGCGTCGACCGCGGGGATCAGGCCCGGGACGTGGGCGACGAGGTCGGCCTCGGCGATCTGGGCCACCTGCTTGGCGGTCAGCTCCAGGTCGTGGGGCTCGACCCCCGGAGCGGTCAGCAGGACCACCTCGACCGCGTCGCCGCCGATCTGCTGGGCTGCGAAGGCGGTCGGGTAGACGTCGGTGACGATCGTGACCCGATCGGCGCCGGCGGACCCGGCAGCGGAGTCGGCGTCGTCCTGGCCGGCGCAGCCGGTGGTGAGCAGGAGGCCGGCGGAGAAGAGGGTCACCACGACCGATCTGTTGCGCATGGGAGTCAGTCTCAGACAAATAGGAATGATTGTCAAAAGCTGGTTGCGAGGTGCCCGGGGGGCGCTGCCATCCTGAAGGAAGCGCCCCGGGCCTGGGCGCTGAACTGGACCAGCACGGCGACCACGTGCACGAGCGCTGGGCCGTCGCGGGCCTAGGATCGGGGCGTGCCCGCACCCTCCACGCCCCAGCGCGCCACCCGACAGAGGGCGGCCGTGATGGCCGTGCTCGACGAGGCGATCGAGTTCCTCAGCGCCCAGGACCTGCATGCCAGGCTCCGCGCGTCGGGGCAGAGCGTGGGGTTGTCGACCGTGTACCGCACGGTCCAGTCGCTGGCCGGCAGCCATGACGTCGACGTGATCATCACCGCTGACGGGGAGGCCCGCTACCGCAGCTGCTCGTCCGGTCACCACCACCACCTGGTCTGCCGCTCCTGTGGCCGTACCGAGGAGGTGCTCAACAGCGCCGTCGAGCGATGGGCCGCACAGGTCGGCTCGCAGCACGGATTCACCGAGGTCTCGCACACCCTCGAAGTGTTCGGCCTGTGCCCGAGGTGCTCGGCCTGAGCTCGGGTGGCGACCCACTCCCATTCGGCGCAGGGGTGGGTGCGTGAAGGGCGCTCGCGCGGGCGCTGAGGCAGACTTCGGCCCATGACGCCCTCCTCGCGGACGCCCTCCCCCCGTCCTGCCCTCCAGGACGAGCCCCCCACCGCCGAGCACGCCCGCCTGGCCGACCGTGAGCACTGGGACCGCTGGGGCCCGTACCTGTCTGAGCGCGCGTGGGGCACGGTCCGCGAGGACTACTCCGCCGACGGCAACGCGTGGGCGTTCTTCCCCTACGACCACGCCCGCTCGCGCGCCTACCGCTGGAACGAGGACGGCATGGCCGGCCTGAGCGACGCCGCCCAGGACCTGTGCCTGGCGCTGGCCCTCTGGAACGGCGAGGACGAGCACGTCAAGGAGCGGATGTTCGGCCTGGCCGGGCCGGAGGGCAACCACGGCGAGGACGCCAAGGACTACTGGTGGTACGTCGACGCCACGCCCAGCCACTCGTGGCTGCACTGGCGCTACCACTACCCGCAGGCCGCCTTCCCCTATCAGCAGCTGCGCGAGGAGAACGCCCACCGGGGAAAGGACGTCGGCGAGTACGAGCTGCTCGACACCGGCGTCTTCGACGGGCATCGCTACTTCGCGGTCGAGGTGCAGTACGCCAAGGCCGGGCCCGAGGACATCGTGATGCGTATCGCGGTGACCAACCACGGACCCGAGGCCCGCCCGATCCACGTGCTGCCCACCCTCTGGTTCCGCGACCGGTGGACCTCCGGCAAGCTCCCCACGATGCCGCGGATGCACCTCGACGGCGAGCACATCGTGGCCACGGGCTCGCGGGCCGGCACCTACCGCCTGACCGCCGAGCCGGGGCCCGACGGCCGGGCCCCGGCCGCCCTGTTCTGCGACAACGCCACCAACGGCGCCCGCGTGTGGGGCCCCCAGGCCGCCGGGCCCGACGCCCCGGCGTTCCCGAAGGACGGGATCAACGACCACGTCGTGGGCGGAGCCCCGACGGTGAACCCCGAGCAGGTCGGCTCGAAGGCCGCCTGGTGGTACCGCGCCGACGTGGCCGCCGGCGAGACGGTCGAGTTCCTCCTGCGGCTCACCGCCGAGGGGGCGGGCAGCTCCTCGACCGAGGCCGACCTGCACCCCGAGCGGGTCCTGGCGGCGCGGCGGGCGGAGGCCGACGAGTTCTACGCCACGGTGACCCCGCGGGCGGCCAGCGCCGAGGAGGCGCGGGTGCTGCGCGAGGCGTTCGCCGGGATGATCTGGGGCAAGCAGTTCTACGCCTACCGGGTGCGCACCTGGCAGGCCGGCGACGCCGAGCAGCCCGCGCCGCCGACGGGTCGCGCGGGCGTCCGCAACGCCACCTGGCGGCACCTGACCGCACGCGACGTGATCTCGATGCCCGACCCGTGGGAGTACCCGTGGTTCGCCGCGTGGGACCTCGCCTTCCACACGGTCGTGCTGGCCCACGTGGACCCCGCGTTCGCCAAGGCTCAGCTGGACCTGCTGCTGCGCGAGTGGTACCAGCACCCGAACGGGGCGATCCCGGCCTACGAGTGGAACTTCTCCGACCTCAACCCGCCCGTGCACGCCTGGGCCGCGCTGCAGGTGTTCGCCATCGACGGCGGCTGGGACGTGGAGTTCCTCGAGCAGGTCTTCCCGAAGCTGCTGATCAACTTCACCTGGTGGGTCAACCAGCAGGACGCCGACGGCAACTCCGTGTTCGGCGGCGGGTTCCTCGGCCTGGACAACATCGGCCCGATCGACCGCAGCCACCTGCCCGACGGGCACACCCTGCAGCAGGCCGACGCCACCGCGTGGATGGCCTTCTACTGCGCCCAGATGCTCGGGATCCTCAACCAGCTCGTCCAGCACGCCAAGAACTACGACCACATCCTGCTGACCTTCCTGCAGCACTTCGGCGCCATCGCCGAGGCCATCGAGGAGCAGGGCCTGTGGGACCCGGAGGCCGGCTACTACTTCGACCAGCTCGTGTACCCCGACGGCGGGCGCGCGCCGCTGCGGGTCGTCTCCCTGGTGGGCGCCATGCCGGTGGTGGGGGCCACGACGCTCCAGCTGCGCAACGCCGATCCCGCCCAGGTGCGCGGCAACGCCCGGCGGATCCTGGCTGCGCTCAACGACCGGATGGCCGACCCGCGCGCCCGGATCGGCGACGACGACGAGTTCCCCGTCGAGCTATCGTCGGACCTGCGCACCCTGCGGATGTCGATCGTCGACGGCGAGGCCCTGCGCCGGGTGCTGGCCCGCCTGCTCGACGAGGCGCAGATGCTCTCGCCGTACGGGATCCGCTCGCTGTCCGCGGCGCACGCCGCCGAGCCGTTCACGATCGGTGCCGGCGGGCAGCAGTGGTCGATCTCCTACGAGCCCGGGGAGTCGACCACCGGCATGTACGGCGGCAACTCCAACTGGCGCGGGCCGATCTGGATGCCGATCAACCACCTGATCATCGGGGCGCTCGAGGAGCATGACCGGGCCCTCGGCGAGGGCTTCACGGTGGAGTTCCCGACCGGGTCCGGCCAGCAGCGCACGCTGGCGGAGGTGGCCCAGGCGCTGCGCGAGCGGCTGATCGCCATGTTCGTCCCCGGGCCCGACGGGGTGGTGCCCTCTGCGGGGAGGCCGGGTGCCGGCACCGCGCTGCAGGTCGACCCCCAGTGGGCGGGGCACACCCTGTTCTACGAGTACTTCGACGGCGACACGGGTGCGGGCCTCGGCGCCTCGCACCAGACCGGCTGGACGGGGCTGGTGGCCGACCTGATCATCCGGGCCCGGTCGTGAGCCGCGACCGGGCGCCGGCGGCGCGGATGGGCGCCAGCGACTGCGAGCGGCTGCGCGACGGGCCCCATCGCCCAGCCCGTGAACACGCTGACCAGCGCCGCCTACGTGGTGGCAGCGGGGCTCGTCGCCGCCGACCCGCCGCGGCGCGGCGAGGTGCTCGGGTACGCCGGGCTGCTCGGGATGGTCGGCGTTGGCTCCATCGCGTTCCACGGCCCGCAGCCCCCGGGTTCGCGGGCGCTGCACGACTGGCCGATCGCCGCGCTGCTGGCGGTGGTGGCCGTCACCCCGCTGGTTCGGCTGCGCGCGGGCCGCCCGCCGCTGCCCGGGTGGAGCGCCCCGCGCGCCGGTGCGCTGGCCGGGATCGCCGCCGCGGCGGTGGCCGCCTACGCCGGCGGGCGAACCGGTGCCCCGACCTGTCGACCCGAGAGCCCCTGGCAGCTGCACGGGGCCTGGCACGTTCTGTCCGCGGCGGGGTTCGTCGCGGTCGCCGAGATCCTGCACGGAGGCATCGATGGCCGCTGAGCCCGCCAAGCCCCGCGGGGGCGTCGCCCGGCGGCTGGTCCGCACCGCGGCCAACCTCGTCTACCGGGACATCGACCTGCAGCTGCCGGCCGAGCCGCTGCCCGCGGGCCCGGTGCTCGCGGTGTCCAACCACTTCGGCGGCCTGTCCGACGGGTTGCTCCTCATCGACACCCTGCCGCGGATGCCGCGCGTGGTCGCCCGCGACGTCATCTGGAAGGTGCCCGTGGTCGGCCACCTCGCCCCGGCCATCGGGATGATCCCCGTGCACCGCGCGGCCGACGGGGCGCGCACCGGGACCGACGAGATGTTCGCCTCCGCCTACCGAGCCCTGGGTGCCGGGGACCTCGTGCTGATCTTCCCGGAGGGTGTCACCCAGGACGTGCCCTACATGGCCGAGGTGCGCACCGGTGCGGCGCGGATCGCCCTCGGCGCCCGGGCCAGCGGGGTGCGCGGGATCCACCTCCTGCCGGTCGGGGTGCACTACGAGGACAAGGCCGGCTTCCGGGCCAGGGCGCTGGTCAACGTGGGGGCCCCGATCGACCTCGACGCCTGGGCAGGTGCGCGCCCCGGGGCCGTGGCGGCAGGCGCCGAGGACCGCGATGCGGTGCGCGAGCTGACCTCGCTGGTCGACGGGCGCCTGCGCCACGTCGCGCCCAACTTCCCCGACTGGCCGACCGTGCGTGCGCTGGAGACTGCGGCAACGGTCCTGCTCGACGACGTCGACCCAGCTCCGCGCGGGCCCATCCAGTACGGCGACGTGGCGCTGCTGTCCTCACGGCTGAACCGGGCCGCGATGCCCGGCCGCGAGCACCTGCGTGCGGTGGCAACCGACTACGAGCAGCGCCTGCGCGCCCGGTCCATCTCCGATCGCGCCGTGGCCCAGGCGGCAGGCGACGTCCCGGTGCGGCGGTCCCGGGGGTGGCTGGTCGACCTCGTGCTCGTGGCGCTGCTGGCCCCCTACGCGGTGCTCGGGCTGCTGGTGGCCCTCGGGCCGCTGCTGCTGGTGCTGCTGGTCAGCCGCCTGCCGATCGCGCCGGCCGTGCGCGCGACCGCCGTGCCCGGGGTCGCGATCCTGACCTTCCTGGGCGAGTGGGCGCTCTTCGCCTGGCAGAGCCTGCGCGCCGACGGCTGGGACTTCGGCCTCCTGGCGGTGGTGCTGTTCCCGTTCTTCCTCGCGGCGCTGTTCCTGGTCCATGACCGGTTGGCGGTGCTGTGGCGGCGATGGCGCTCGCGACGACGACCCAGCCCCGAGGAGCTCCCGGAGCTCGCGGCCCTGCGCGGGGCCGTGGCCGAGCAGGCCTGGGCGGCGCTGTGAACACCCAGCAGGCTGAGGATCTCAGCGCCGTCATCGTGGTGGTCGTGCCGCTGCTGGCGGCCTGGGTCGTGGTCCTCGTCGACCTCGCGCGGCAGCCGCGGATGGCCCGTTCGACGAAGCTGCTGTGGGCACTGGTGTGCACGCTGGTCTGGCCGGCGCTCATCGTCTACTGGATGACCCGGCCCACCCAGGGCCGCGCCGAGCGCGACGAGGGCCGCACCGACGCCCACCACCGCCTGGTCCAGGCGGCGCTGGCCCACGAGGACGGCCGCCTCGACGCCGCGGGTTTCGCCGAGCAGGTGCGCGCGCTGCGCCAGGCCTGACCTGTCCGGTGGGCCCCGGCGCCGCGGCGAGGTCACCGCTCCAGCGCCCCGGTTCCGACCGCCCCGGGTCCTGCCCCCGCGCCCGGCGGCCTCCGGTCGGCGCGTGTAGTCGAATCGGTCGGTCCAGAGGTCGGAATCGACGACGAGTGCGCGCGTGGGGCCGACCTGCTCCTGCCGCAGAGTTGCTTCAGATGGAGAAGTCCTCGAGCTCCTCCCACACGCCGTCGGCGGTGGAGTGCAGGTGGAACTCGTTGACGTGGCCGGTGACGTTGAGCTCGAGGGTGTCGACGCGCTCGAGGAGGTTGGCCACGGCCGCGCCGATCAGGTCGGGCTGGTCCTTGTGGTCCAGGTCGGGCCGGTCGGCGTCGGTGTGGGGCTTGGTGCGGGCGATGACCTGCCCGGGGACGCCGACGACGACGGAGTTGTCGTGCACGGGGCGCACGACCACGGCGTTGCTGCCGATCCGGGAGTCGTGGCCGACCTCGATCGGGCCCAGCACCTTCGCACCGGCGCCGATGGTGACCCGGTCACCGATCGTGGGGTGGCGCTTGCCCGGCTCCAGGCTGGTGCCCCCGAGGGTGACCCCGTGGTAGATCGTGCAGTCCTGCCCGACCTCGGCGGTCTCCCCGATCACCACGCCCATGCCGTGGTCGATGAACAGCCCCGGACCCAAGGTGGCCCCCGGATGGATCTCCACCCCGGTCAGCGCCCGCGCCGCCTGGGACACCGCACGCGCGGTGGTCAGGTGCTCCCGGCGCCACAACGCGTGCGAGACCCGATGGGCCCACACCGCGTGCAGCCCCGAGTACAGCAGCGCCACCTCCGCCCTCGACCGTGCCGCCGGATCCCGGTCGAACACGGCCTCCACATCCCGACGCATGTCGGCCAGGACACCCTTGAGCCGGCCCCCACCGGCGCTCCGAGCCGGGCCCCCGGCCCGGGCCCCGCCCGGGCTCTCGACCCCGCCCTGGGCCCTGCCCGGGTTCTGGGCCCCGCCCGGGCTCGGGTTCTGGGCCCGGCTCTGGGCTGGGGCGTCGTGTGTGGGCACCTAGTCGACCAGGTCGGCGAACAGGGCCGTGGACAGGTAGCGCTCCCCGCACGAGGGGATGATCACCACGACGGTCTTCCCGGCGTTCTCCGGGCGGGAGGCCACCTGGGTCGCGGCCCAGATCGCCGCACCCGAGGAGATCCCGACCAGCAGGCCCTCCTCCGCCGCCGCCCGCCGGGCGGTGGCCATCGCATCCGCGGCCTCGACGGTGACGATCTCGTCATACACCCCGGTGTCCAGGATCGCCGGCACGAACCCCGCCCCGATCCCCTGGATCGGGTGCGGCCCCTTCGCCCCACCCGACAGCACCGGTGAGGCCGCCGGCTCCACCGCCACGATCTGCACGCCGGGCTTGCGCTCCCTGAGCACCTGCCCCACCCCGGTGATCGTCCCCCCGGTCCCGATCCCGGAGACGACGATGTCGACCGAGCCATCCGTGTCAGCCCAGATCTCCTCGGCCGTGGTGGCCCGGTGGATCGCCGGGTTCGCCGGGTTCTCGAACTGCTGGGGCATCACGTAGTTGGCGTTGGCATCCGCGAGCTCCTTGGCCTTCGCGATCGCCCCACCCATCCCTTCGGGACCCGGGGTCAGGATGAGCTCCGCACCGTAAGCGCGCAGCAGCATCCGCCGCTCCTTGCTCATCGTCTCCGGCATCGTCAGCACGCACTTGATCCCCCGCGCCGCGCACACCATCGCCAGGGCGATCCCCGTGTTGCCACTGGTCGGCTCCACGATCACCGTCTCCGGGCCGATCAACCCCGCCTCCGCCGCAGCATCGAGCATCGCCACCCCGATGCGGTCCTTCACCGAACTGCCCGGATTGAAGAACTCCACCTTCGCCAGCACCGTGGCCCGTGCACCGTCCGTCACACGGTTCAGCCGCACCAAGGGCGTGTTCCCCACAAGACCCGTCACATCATCAGCAATACGCATGGGCGAAATCCTAGTCTCTGGATCGATTTTGGCAACGTGGAGGTTGGAGAATTGCGTGGCCGTCAGGAAGTCGGTGATCGACGTCTCGTCGGCGCGGTGCGAACCCCGCACACGGAACCGTCGTTTCGCGTCGGGGAACCCCCCGGCTGGCTCAACCTCGCACACGGTTTCCTTGTTCCCTGGCCGCATGCGGCGGTGTGGAACGACAGAGGCGTATGCGAGGTTCAGGCTGGTTGCGGGGGGCTGGGAGGGAAACAGCGCAGGCGTGTGCGAGGTTGGCGGGACCCGTCGTGCCGACGCAGCCCCGGAGGGCGTCGGCGGGGCAGCGTCGGGGAGTATGCGGGTATGGAACTCGATGGATCGATCCCGTGGGGGACGCAGTGGGAGCTCGTGCGCTCGGCCGATGAGGGGACCGAGTGGGCGGACTTCCTGGTCACGCTGGGATTCCAGGACGGCCGGGCTGGCGGGAAGGCACCGGTGAACCGGTACTTCGGCATGTGCGCGGTCGACCCCCAGACCGGGCGGGTCAGCCTCGGACCGTTCGGGATGACGATGATGGCCGGGCCCCCGTCTGCGATGCAGGCCGAGATGGCGTTCATGGCCCTGCTCGAGCGGGCGGTGGACGTGCGCGTGGACGGCGAGAGCCTGGTGCTCAGCGACCTCGACGGCACGATGCTCCTCGAATTCGCCCCGGCTGCCGACCCGCTGTAGGGGACAGCGGTGACCACATCCCGGTTCGGCCCGGCAGCCTCGGGGGAGTTCACGGCCGTGTGCGCCGCGCGCCGGGCCAACGATGCCCGCCCATTTGCCCCCGCAGCGACCACCCCCGTCTCCCCGGCCGGACCAGCCACCCCGGCTGCCCCCGCGACCCCGACCACCTCTGCGACGTCCACGGCCTGGCCAACCCCGGCCACCCAGTCGGCCGGCCCGGCCACCCCGGCCACCCCGACGCCCCCTGCGGGCACCCTGCGATCGACGGCCGCGGCCGGCGGTGCCGCCCGATCGTGGCGCCCGTCGATCCCGCCGCAGCATGGAGCTTGGGCGTTCCTGGTGGTGCCGGTCCTGTGCGCCTTCGCCGTGGCCGGGACCAGCCCCGCGGGGTGGGTGTTCCTGGCGGCATGGACCTGCGCGTACCCCGTCGGGTACTACGCGGGTCGCGCCCTGACTGCGCGGGTGCGCCGCGGATCCTGGACCCGGCTGGCCCGTCGAGAGCTCGGCCGCGCCGTGCCGTGGGCGCTGGCCACGGCCCTGCTGGGCCTGCCCCTGGCGCTGACCCGGCCCTGGCTGCTTCCGGCGGCCGCCGCGCTGGGCGTGCTCTGGGGCGTCGGCCTGGCCGTGGCTGCGCGGCTCGGTGAGCGCAGCCTGGCCAACGACCTGCTCCTCGTGGCCCAGGCGATCGCAGCCCTGCCGTTGGCCGTGGCCGTGGTGGCCGGACCTGCGGCCCTGCTCGACGGCCTGGCCCGGCCCACGCTGATCTGCACGGCCCTCGTCGCCGCCTACCTGGCCGGCTCGGTCCTGCACGTGAAGTCGCTGCTTCGCCAGGCAGGGAACCGCCGCTACCGCGTGGCGACCCTGACGTGGCACGCGGGGCTCGTGGTGGCGGGACTGCTCGTCAGCCCCTGGTGGCTGCTCGGCTTCCTGCCTGCGCTGGCGCGTACCGTGTTCATGGGTCCGGGCCTCCGGCCGGCCGTGATCGGGGCGATCGAAGCCGTGGTTGCCGTCCTCGTGGTGCTCAGCGCGTTCGCGGCGGTGTGAGGGGCCTGCGCGGGCCCTTGCAGCGGGCCCGGGCCGCGGTCCCGGTCCGTGTCGCCCCCGTGGCGCGCGGCGTGTGGAGGGCCAGGCCGGCGGAGTTCGATCGCGCGGCCGGGACGTGCGGGCGGCGAGACCGATCCCGGGTCCTGTCATGTGCAGCGCCAGCAGGCCCGCACCTGCGGACCTGCACGTAGACAGCCCGTAACCGCTAGGCTGCACCAGTTCCAGGGGCAGCGGGAGGTGTGTGGATGAGCATGGGCCAGTCCGGGTCCGCGGCGCCGCTGGTCGATGCGGCCCTGGCGGAGGGCGCCGTGTCGAAGTCCGCGATCCTGCTGGCCGCTGCACGCTCGCTCGGGGTGGTGACCCTCACGCTGGTGGTCTACGGGCTGATGCCGATCCGCCCCGAGACCGCGCAGGCGGTGGGGGTGGCGGCGCTCGTGTGCCTGGTCATCGTCGGGGTGGTCTTCACCCGCCAGCTGGGCCGGGTGGCCCGGTCGCCCCGCCCGGTGCTCGCCGCCGTCGAGGCGCTCTGCCTGGTGTTCGGGATGTTCCTGACCATGTTCGCCTTCGTGTACGTCTCGATGTCCTCGTCGTCGCCGGGGTCCTTCACCGCCCCGATCGACAAGGTCGCCGGCATCTACTTCTCCGTCACCGTCCTGGCGACCGTGGGGTTCGGCGACATCGCAGCCCTGAGCAATCCCGCGCGGATCCTCGTGACGATGCAGATGCTGCTCGACCTGGTCCTGATCGGGGTCACCATCAAGCTGCTCGGGATCTCTGCTCGCCGGGGGGTCGCGGCGCGCCTGCTCGAGGCGGGCCTGCCCGACGCCGACCTGCCCGCGGAACTGCGCGAGCCCGACATCCGCAAGGTCGCCACCGAGCTGCGCGACCCCAACGCCAAGGAGTAGCACGTGGCCCAGAACTGGTTCCGCCAGGACATCGGCTCGGCCCTGGCCGAGCGCACCGCACTGCTGGCGGCCATCGCCTCCACCGGACGGACCTTCGGTCGCGGCCTGATGCCCCGCAACACCGCGGGCCAGGCGCTGGCCACCGGCCTGACCGGCTCGGTGAACTACGGCCTGCTCGTCACCAGCCAGTCTGCGCTCTGGGCAGGTGCCTCGATGGCGGCGGCCCGGCTGATGCCGGCAGACCTGCCCGAGGGCACCGAGGCGATGGACGCCTACCGCGGGCGGGTGCGGGCCATCGCGTACGGGACCTACGGTGCCTCGGCCCTGGCCGCCCGGCCGCTGGCCCGGCTCGTCCCGCAGGAGCCGGGGGAGTCCGTGGCCCGGGGACTGACCCGCGGCTACCTCCAGCGACTGGAGCTGGTCTCCCTCGTGGGTCTGGTGAGCACCGGGATCCTGGACGCGGCCTACAGCGGGCTCAACGCCACCGACATGTCCCGTCGCCAGCGCCGCACGATCGGCACGGGCCTGATGCTGGCGGGAGGGACCGCCCTGGCGACCACGGTCGTGCACCGTGAGCGCACCCGCCGGGCCGAGGCGACCGGCGAGAAGCCGCCGGCCCTGTCCGCCGCGTCTGTGGGCGCCGGCGTGGTCACGGCGGCCGGACTGACCGTGCTCGGCAAGTCGGAGTCGTTCGCCGCACGCCGCATCGGCGGGGTCGTGCCCGGGCTCCCGGCGCCGGCTGCCACGGCAGTCGGCCACGCGGTGTGCCTCGGCGGGCTCGGCGTGGGCATCTGGCAGGGCGTGGAGCACCTGTACCGCACCATCGAGGAGGCCGGTTCGGCGGTGGAGACCATGCACGCGGTGGCCCCGGACTCCGTGCATGTCTCCGGCGGCCCGGCCAGCGCCCTGGACTGGTCGATCATGAGCCGCGAGGGCCGTCGGTTCGCCGGCCTGCCCCTGTCGGCCGGCGAGATCGCCCAGGTGATGGGGGATCCCGCCGCCGAGCCGGTCCGGGTGTTCGTCCCCCTGGGCGCGGCCGACACCCCCGAGGAGCGGGCTCGCATCGCGGTGGCCGAGATGGAGGCGCTCGGCGCGTTCGATCGTGCGGTGGTCGTGCTCTGCTCGCCCACGGGCACCGGGTACATCAACTACGTCATGGCCGAGGCGGTCGAGTACCTGACGCGCGGCGACTGCGCGATCGTCTCCACCCAGTACTCGCTGCGACCGTCGTTCCTCTCGCTGGACCGGGTCGCGATCGGCCGGGAGAACGCCCGCGCCCTGCTCGCCGCGGTCCAGGAGCGGGTTGCGACGATGGCGCAGGCCGATCGCCCGCGCCTGGTCATGTTCGGCGAGAGCCTGGGCGCCCACACCGGCCAGGACGTCGCGCTGCACCAGGGCGTCGCGGGGTTCGAGCCGTACGGCATCGACCGGGCGCTGTTCATCGGCACGCCCGACGAGTCCGGGTGGGCCACGCAGTGGCGTGCCGACCCCGTGGCCACCGACCCGCGGGGCGTGGTCGTGGAGGTCGACTCGTTCGAGGAGTTCCAGGCGCTGCCCGAGGCCCGTCGGGACGACGCGCGGATCGTGCTCATCAGCCACCATGAGGACCCGATCACCAAGTTCGGCCCGGAGTTGGCGATCCGTCGGCCCGAGTGGCTGGACCCCGAGCGCGCCAAGCGCCCGCCGGGGATTCCGCCGGAGATGGACTGGCGTCCGCTGACCACGTTCTTCGTGACCGTCTCGGACGTCATCAACTCGATGACGGTGGTGCCCGGCCAGTTCGGTGCCGACGGGCACGACTACCGCGAGGACCTCGCCCGCTTCGTCTCAGCCGCCTACGACCTGCCCTGCACGCCGGAGGAGCTGGCCCGCATCGAGTCCGCCCTGCGTGCCCGCGAGCTGGCGATCGCCGAGTCCCGACTGGTGGCCGAGCAGGTGGGCAGCGCCCAGCAGGCCACCAGCGAGAAGCTCGCCCGATGGGGCGTCGACGAGGCAGTGGTCTCGACACTGATCGAGGCGGAGGTGGCCCGCAGCGGGGGGGTCCGGCCCGGGATGCCCAGTGAGGAGCCCGCACCCGAGGCGGTCGCAGGGCCGTCGGACGAGGAGCCTGCTGCCGGGTCGGACGAGCTTCAGGGCCGGTAGTGCACCTCCCCGAGTTCGGCGAGCTCGCCCTGCTGCTCGGGTTGATGCTGGCGGCGAGCCTCAGCACGTTCGCCTCGAGTCGGCGCTGGTACGTGCCGGTGGCCGTGGTGTGGACGGGTGTGTTCCTCGTGTTCGGTCGCTGGGCCGGCCTGAGCTGGACTGAGCTGGCGCTGGCCAACTGGGTGCACGGCCTTGCCTGGGCCGCCGCGTGCATCGCGATCATCAGCATCGGGATGGCTGCCGGCGTGGCGATCCCGCGGCTGCATCCGCTCTTCGCGGACGAGCGGGCGGCCGGGGCCAGCGGGGTGCAGGTGGCGCACAAGTCCCTCATCGAGGTGCCGCTGGGGACTGTGCTCCTCGAGGAGATCGTGTTCCGGTCGGTGCTGCTGGGGCTGCTGATCAGCATGGGGGGCACGGTCGTCGGCGTCGCCGGATCCGCGTTCGTGTTCGGACTCTGGCACATCCTTCCGGCGCTGGAGATGCACGGCGCGCACTCCCTGACCAGCCAGCTGGGCAGCGGCTGGCGCGGGAAGCTGGCGACCGTCGGTGCCACGATCCTGGCCACCGGCTCGGCTGGTGTGCTGTTCGCGATGCTGGTGGTCTGGAGTGGCAGCGTCCTGGCCCCGATGGGCCTGCACTGGGCGCTGAACTCGACCGGGTCCGTGGCCGCGTGGGTCGTCGGACGGCGGCGCTCTGTCGCTTCGGCGGATCCTGACGCGCAGGACGTGGGCGAGGTGGACGGGGACGAGGTGGGCGGGGACTGAGGCCCGCTTGGGCCGGCGAGTGTCAGCCCGTGTCTCGCAGCGCCTCGGCGAGCTTGATGCACGCCCGCCCGAAGGCCTCGAACTCCTCGTCGGTGAGGTTGTCCAGCAGGTTGCGTCGCACGCTGTCCACATGGTCGGGGGCCGCGGCGACGATCGTCTCCCAGCCCTTCTGCGTCATCACCGCGAAGGTGCCCCGACCGTCCTGCGGGCACTCCTGGCGCTCGACGAGGCCGGTCTTGGCCAGGCGGTCGATCTGGTGGGAGAGCCTGCTGCGCGAGATCAGGGTGCGGTCGGCCAGGGTGCTCATCCGCATCCGCCGATCGGGGCTCTCAGAGAGCTCGACGAGGATCTGGTAGTCCGTGCCCGTCAGGCCGTGAGTCTGCTGCAGGTCACGGCTCAGGCGGTCGGGCAGCAGCATGCTCGCGGCGATCCAGCCGCGCCACAGGGTCTGCTCCTCCTCGGAGAGCCAGCGAGTCATGCCCCCCATGGTACCCGCGGAGGTTGAACGCTGGACGACCGAACGCCCCTGCACCCAGGCACAAAGGGCCTGTTCCCGGGGCCTGAGGGTCCCGTGCCCGCCCCTGCCCGGGTGCGCGCGGGGGAATGGGCCTGCGGTGGGGTCCTCGCGCGGGGCCATGGAGTGGGGTCCTCGAGCGGGGCCGCGGTGGCGGGTTCTCGCCAGGGCCGTCGGTGGGTCCTTGCCCGGGGCTGCGGTGGTGGGGTCCTCGCCGGGGCCGACTCGGTGGGTCCTCGTGCCCGGCCGTCGCCTCGGCGCGCTCCCGGCGGGGATCGGGCCCACCACGCGCGGCGTCCGGTTCAGGGCAGGGTCAGGATCTCGGCACCCTCGTCGGTGACCACCAACGTGTGCTCGAACTGCGCGGTCCAGCTGCCGTCGGCCGTGACGGCGGTCCAGCCGTCGTCCCACATCCGGTAGTCGTAGGTGCCCAGCGTGAGCATGGGCTCGATGGTGAAGGTCATCCCGGGCAGCATGGTCAGCGTCGCGTTGGGGTCGTCGAAGTGCGGGATCACCAGGCCGGTGTGGAACGAGGTGCCGATCCCGTGGCCGGTGAAGTCGCGCACCACGCCGTAGCCGAACCGCTTCGCGTAGCTCTCGATGACGCGCCCGATCACGTTGATGGGTCGCCCGGGCCGGACCGCCCGGATCGCGCGCATCGTGGCCTCCTGGGTGCGTTCCACCAGCAGGCGGATCTCCTCGTCGACCTCGCCGACGAGGAACGTCGCGTTCGTGTCCCCGTGCACCCCGCCGATGTACGCGGTGATGTCGATGTTGCAGATGTCGCCCTCGCGCAGGACGGTGTCGTCGGGGATCCCGTGACAGATCACCTCGTTGAGGCTGGAGCACAGCGACTTCGGGAAGCCCCGATAGCCCAGCGTCGACGGGTAGGCGCCGTGGTCGCACAGGAACTCGTGGCCGATGCGGTCGAGCTCGTCGGTGGTGACTCCCGGGCGGATCGCAGCGCCGACCTCGGCCATCGCCTGGGCGGCGAGTCGGCCGGCCCCGCGCATGGCCTCGATGGTGGCCGCATCCTTGACCTCGGGCCCGGTGTAGGGCGCCGGGCGCGGCTGGTCGACGTACTCGGGGCGGGCGATGCTGGTGGGCACGTGGCGGCGCGGCGAGACACGGCCGGGCTTCAGGGGCATGCTCCAAGGGTAATCGCGAACGTGACCGAGGAGGTCCGGATGGCGTTCTGGTTCTGCCTGACCCACATGGCAGTCGAGCCCGACGAGGGGTGCGCCCATGCCGAGCGGCTGGGCCCCTACGCCGACGAGGCCACGGCCGCCCAGGCGCTGGCCCGCGCCCGCGAGCGCTCCGACGACTGGGACCGCGACGCCCGCTGGAGCGACGAGAACCTCGAGGACTGACCCAAGGTCGGTCCCGGACTGGGCGGGGGCGCGGCCCGCGCCGGGATCCTGCGCGGAATCCGCCACATGTGGCCGGTACCGCCCATCGGGTGGCCGATTGCGCGCGCGGTCGGCTGGCCGGGGCCCGCGCCCGACGCCGGCTGCTAGGGGGCCGAGCCGCCCTCGGCGCGCGCTGACCGGACCTCGCGCTCGCGGATGGCGTTGGGGTCGGTGCGCGCGTCGAAGCGCCACAGGCTCGGCAGGAACGCGGCGAGCACGACACCGAAGGCCGCGCACATGAGCCCGCCGCTGACCAGGCTCACGCGCAGCGAGGTCAGCTGGGCCACGCCTGTCGAGCGGATCTGGCCCGCCTGGGGCCCGAGCGAGTAGCTGAGCATCTCGATGCCGGCCATCCGCCCGCGCAGCTCGTCGGGGATCGTCTGGTTCCAGATCAGCATCCGGAACAGGCCCGAGATCATGTCCGCCGCCCCCGCCAGCCCGAGCAGCAGCAGGACCACGCCCACGGAGTGCGCCAGCCCGACGCCGGCGATCGCCAGGCCCCAGGCCACCGCCGCCACGAGCACCGCGCGACCGTGGTGGTGCACCCGGCCGGTCCAGCCGCTGGTCGCCGTGGCCACGAGGCTGCCGACCGCACCGGCCGAGTAGAGGAAGCCGAGCACCCAGGGGGCGCCCAGGTCCTCGGCCAGGAAGGGGAACAGGGCGTAGGGGAAGGCGAAGAACATCGCCGACAGGTCCACGAGGTACGTCCCGAGGAGGTCCTTGCGGGACCACGCGTAGGCCATGCCCTCGCCGATCCGGCGCAGGCTCGGCGGCTGGGCCTGCTCGCCGGCGGGCACCGGGCGCAGCCGCCAGAGCAGCAGCGCGGAGAGCAGGAAGCTCGCGGCGTCGAAGGCGTAGGCCGACCAGACCCCGGACGACGCGATGAGGATCCCGCCCAGGGCCGGGCCCACGATGCTGCCGAGCTGCCAGCGCAGGGAGATCAGGGCGCCGGCCGCCGCGAGCTGGTCGTGGGCCACCACTCGCGGCACGATGGCCTCCAGGGAGGGCCTCTGCAGCGCGTCGGCCACGGCGAAGAGCATGGCCAGCACGTAGATGGCCCATACCTGCGGCTGCGCGAGCAGGCTGTTGGCCAGCAGGCCGAGGGAGAGCACCAGGCTTGTGGCCTCCGTCGCGACCACCATGCGCCGGCGGTCCACGGCGTCAGCCAGGGCGCCTCCCCACAACCCGAACACGACCAGCGGCACCAGCTCGGCAACCCCGAGCAGCCCCACCGCCAGGAACGAGCCCGTGAGCTCGGCGACCTGGAACGGCGCGGCCACCAGCGTCACCATCGAGCCGAGGTAGGTGACCAGCCCCGAGGCGAAGAGCAGGCGGAACTCGCGGCTGGCGCGCAGTGGCGTGAGATCCATGCGGATCCGGCGGCGGCGCTGCGGGGACACGGGGCGCGATTGTTCCACTCCGGGAGCGCCGGGCAGCACTCCCCGGAGCAGGATGGCCGCATGCGACACGACGGGTACGCCGCCGATGACGCCCTCGGCCTGGCCGAGCTGATCCGCTCGGGCGAGGTCACCGCAGGCGAGGTGCTGGAGGCAGCCATCGCCCGGATGGACATCGTGAACCCGCAGCTGAACGCGGTGGTGCACCGATGGACGACTCAGCCCGCGCGGCCGCGGCCGGCGAGCTGCCCGACGGGCCGTTTCGCGGGGTGCCGTTCCTGGTCAAGGACATGGACGGGTTCCTCGCCGACGAGCCCTGTACGTTCTCCAGCCGCTCGCTGGCCGACTGGGTGCCCAACCACGACTCCGAGCTGTTCGCCCGGTATGTCGCGCAGACCACGCGCCGCATGGGCGCACTGTTCACCGACCAGGTCGACGCCCATCTCTCCGCGACGATGCCCTACCCGCCGGTCCGGATCGGGGAGCTGGACCCCAGCGCCCCCGAGCGGGCCGCGCTGCGGGTCCTGCGGACCCTGCCGAACGTGGGCCCGGTGCTGCGCGCGGTGCTGGCGCAGCTGGCCTCCAACTCCCTGGAGTGCGCGGCCAACACA
Organism: uncultured Actinomycetes bacterium; assembly: GCA_963777855.1. Taxonomy (GTDB): domain Bacteria; phylum Actinomycetota; class Actinomycetes; order S36-B12; family CAIYMF01; genus Prado023. The sequence goes on from CAVZRW010000016.1 coordinate 225,280, forward strand.
GGTCTGGAACATGACCGGGCAGCCGGCGATGAGCCTGCCGCTGCACTGGACGCCCGAGGGCCTGCCGGTGGGTGTGCAGCTGGCCGGGGCCTTCGGCGACGAGGAGCTGCTGTTCTCCCTGGCAGGGCAGGTCGAGCGCGCGCAGCCGTGGCTGCCGCGCCTCATGGGGCCGGTCACCGCCGAGTAGGCCGCCGCTCGTGGAGCCCGGCCCGGGACCGGTCCGGGCTCGCGCCACGCCGCGAGCGCCGGCTGGGTGGCCGCTCACTGCGACTCGGGTCGGACTACTGCGACTCGGGGTCCGTGGCCGACTCGGGCTCGGTGACCGGCTCGCCCTCCGCCTCCGCCTCGGGCTCGGGCTCAGGGCTGACCTCGAAGGTCATGCCCGCCGCGCGCAGCCGCTCGACCAGCGGCATCCCGAGTCCTGTTGCCGGGGTCAGCACGCCCGCGCGGTCGGGCAGTCCGGGGTCTCCGGAGGCGGCGAGCAGTGCCGCCTCCGCCAGCATGAGCGACGTCGCCGCGTAGCCCGGATCGCCCTGGGCGGCGACGGTGGCCACGTACCGGGATCCGTCGACGGCCGTGCCGTGGATCTCCATCCGGAACCGACCAGACTCGCGGTCCTCGGGGCTGGGCCCCTCGCCCTGCTTGGGCAGGACCTTGCCCAGGCCCGCCCGGGTGGGGCCGAACCCCATCGCCGCGCCGAGCGCGCCGAGCCCCGCGGTCATGCCGGTGGCCTTGGCCCGGGCTGAGAGCCCGTCACCGAACCCGATCGCCTCGCGGTAGCGGAACTGCCGGGAGTACGGGTACCCGGCCAGGGCGTTGGATCGGCGCACCACGCGGGTGTTCGCCGCCGCCATCACGAACGGGCCCAGCCAGCCCAGGGCCGGGTCGTGGACCGGGGTCGTCAGGTCGGACTCGTCGCCCAGGTCGGGCTCCGCGTCGCGGTCGGGGCTCAGCGAGTAGGGGTCCGAGGTCAGCGCGCGGGCGGCCGGATCGGCGGTGATGGCCGCCATCTGGGTGCGCATCGAGGCGATGGTGCCGCCCGAGAACCCACCACGCATGTCGGCCACGAGCAGGGTGGTCTCCGCCAGCGCGCCGACCTCCTCGTGCAGCAGCAGGACACCGAGGTCGGAGGGGATCGAGTCGAAGCCGCAGGCGTGCACGATCCGCGCTCCGGTGCTCGCCGCCAGCTCGTGGGCGGCGTCGATCGACGCGCGCATGAACAGCACCTCGCCGCAGAGGTCCACGTAGTGGGTGCCGGCCCTCGCGCAGGCCTCGACCAGGGGCAGCCCGTGCTCGGCGTAGGGACCGACGGTGGTCGCCACCACCGTGGTGGATCGGGCCATGGCGGTCAGCGTGGGGCGATCGGCGGAGTCGGCCAGGATGAGCGGCCAGTCCGCGGCTGCCGGGCCGAGGCCGTCGCGGATGGCGCCCAGCTTCGCGAGCGAGCGCCCCGCCAGGCCGATGCGGGTCCCCTGCGGAGCCCGTTCGAGGAGACGCTCGGCCACCAACCGGCCGGTGAAGCCGGTAGCCCCGAACAGGACGATGTCGAGATCTCTGCGCGCCACACCGCCACCCTAGCCCCGTGCGCGCCACTCGGGCGGCAGACTGGCGTCGTGCGGCCGGGGGGCCGAGGGGTGACAGGGAGGTCGATCGCCATGGGGCGCAGGAACAGCAACGCCCCGGCCGTGACGGCCGCGCTCGCAGGGATCGGGCTGCTGGTGGGGAGCATGATGACCCCGTGGATCGCCGGCCGTGAGGGGGCCCAGATCCCCATGCGCGCGCTGTGGCCGGCAGACCTGGCCCGGCCCGAGGTGACCGCGTTCGTCGACTCGATCGGCGTCCCGCTGCTGGTGCTGGCGGGGCTGGTGCTCATCGCGATCCTGGGGCGGTCGCGAGGCCTCGCGTTGGGCCTGGCCGGCGGCGTCCTGCTGCTCGTGGGGGTTTGGGTCCTGTCGGAGGCGATCCGCAGGTCGCCGGCGTCGCTGCGGCTCTCCCAACTCGACAGCGGATGGTGGCTGGCATTGCTCGGCGCGATCGCGCTGATGGTCGGGGCCTACCTCGTGCCCCACGAACGCCGCCCCGGCCGCTGAGCCGCCCGGGGCGGGTGTCCCGCGATCAACGCATCGGTGGTTGAGGCCCGGTGGTGCGGCCCGGTCGCGCCCACCCCCGCACGCCCAGACCACGGTCCCCGCGTACGGATGCCTCTACCGGATGCACCGCGGTCGGGTGTAATGCGGAGGTATGCAACCGACGAGCCATGGACCGGTGGTCGTCGTGGACGACCTGCGCAAGGACTACGGCCCGCTGCATGCTGTCGACGGCCTGAGCTTCTCGATCGAGCCGGGCGAGGTGTTCGCCCTGCTGGGCCCCAACGGGGCGGGCAAGACCACCACGGTCGAGATCCTCGAGGGCCACCGCCGGCGCACCTCGGGCTCGGTGCAGGTGCTGGGCATGGACCCGGAGACCGGTGGCCGGGCCTACCGCGAGCGGATCGGGATCGTGCTGCAGGAGGCCGGCTTCGACGAGGAGTTCACCGTCGAGGAGCTCGTGACCATGTACGCGGGCTTCTACCCGCGGCGGCGCGACGTGGGCGAGGTGATCGAGCGGGTCGGACTCACGGACAAGGCCCGCTCGCGCAGCAAGGCGCTCTCCGGCGGCCAGCGCCGGCGCCTGGACCTGGCCCTGGGCCTGATCGGGGACCCCGAGCTGCTCTTCCTCGACGAGCCCACGACAGGCTTCGACCCCGCGGCCCGTCGGCGCGCGTGGGAGATGATCGCGTCGCTGCGCGACCTGGGCACCACCATCGTGCTCACCACCCACTACATGGAGGAGGCCGAGCACCTCGCCGACCGGGTCGCGGTCGTGCAGGCCGGGCGCCTGGTCGCCCTGGACACCCCGGCGAACCTCGTCAGCCGGGAGGGCGCGCGGGCCGTGGTCTCCTTCGTGCTGCCGGCCGAGGTGGCGCTGGCCGACCTGCCGGCACTCGGGGTCGGGGCGCCACGCGCCCACGGTGAACAGGTCGACATCCCCTGCGCCGACCCGGTCGAGGACCTCAACACCCTCACGGCGTGGGCCCTGGGCCGCGGGGTCGATCTCGACGGCCTGACCATCACGCGGCCCACGCTGGAGGACGTCTACCTCGACCTCACGCAGGAGGCCGCCCGTGAGTGACGCCGGGATGATCCTGGGCCAGGTCCGCTACGCCAACCGCGGGTTCTGGCGCACCCCGGTGTCGGCCTTCTTCGTGCTGGTCTTCCCGCTGAGCTTCCTGGTGATCCTCAGCGCCATCTACGGCAACGAGATCGTCGACCCCGCGACGGGCCTGCGGCTGGCGCAGTACACGACCCCGGTCTTCGCCGTGTTCGGGGTCTGCATGGCCAGCTTCATGTCGCTGGCGATCGCGGTCGCCTACGCCCGGGAGTCCGGGGTGCTCAAGCGGCTGCGCGGCACGCCGCTGCCGCCAGCCCTGCACATCACGGGCCGGCTTGTCTCCGCGCTCTGGCTGTCGATGCTGGCCACCGCGGTGATGGTGGGGGTGGGCGTCGCGTTCTACGGGGTCCAGGTGATCTGGGTCAACGTGCCGGCGCTGGTGCTCACGTTCCTGGTCGGGATCGCCTGCTTCACCGCCCTGGGCCTGGCCGTCGCGGCCGTCGCCCCCACGCCGAGTGCGGCCCAGGCGTTCGGCAACGCCGCGATCATCCTGCTGTCGTTCATCTCGGGGATCTTCGGCTTCACCGAGCTGCCCACCTGGATGGACCGACTGGCCCTGATCTTCCCGCTCAAGCACTTCGTGGACCCGGCGGTGGCCGGGTTCACGCCGGGCATCGATGCCGCGACCCCAGCGTGGGGCGACCTGGCGGCGATGGCCGCCTGGGGGGTGTTCGGGGCGATCGTGACCTGGCGGGCGTTCCGCTGGGAGCCCACGCCCGGGCGGGTCCTCAGCCGCTCGGGACGGGGTGCGCCCCGGGGGGAGACCGAGGAGGTGACCGAGGAGGTGACCGAGGACACCCACGCCGTGTCCGGCGCGGGCCCGGTCGACAGCACAGTTGCGGCGGGCACCGCCACCGGCAGCGCCCTCGTCATCACCCCCGGCAGCCCGAGCGCGGCAGCCCTGGTCGGCTCGCAGACCCGGTACGCCGTCCTTCAGGTGCTGCGCGACCCGATGTCGGTGTTCTTCGCGATCGCCTTCCCGGTGCTGCTGGTCACGTTCTTCTCCTCGATGTACGGCGACGAGGCCCAGTGGGGCGGCCTGCCGCTGCCGCAGTACCTGGCGGCCGCCTTCGCGGTGTACGGGGTGGCCACCACGGGGTTCGTGAACCTGCCCGGGGCGATCGCAGACCAGCGCGCGCGCCGGGTGCTCACCCGGTTGCGCGGATCGCCGGTGCCGGCGTGGGCCTACGTCACGGGCCGGATGCTGGGCTGCCTGGCGCTGGGCCTGCTGACCGTGGGCCTGATCTTCGCCGTCGGTGCCGCCTTCTTCGAGGTCACGCTGCCCCCGTCCACGTGGGCCGTGTCCCTGCTCGTGTTCACCCTGAGCATCTGCTGCTTCGCCGCGTGCGGCCTGGCGCTGGTCTCACTGGTCGACGGGCCGCAGGCGATCATCGCAGCAGCCCTGTGCATCCTGCTGCCGCTGTCGTTCATCTCCGACGTCTTCATCCAGGTCGACCAGCTGCCCACGGTCCTCAACGCGATCGCGTGGGCGTTCCCGCTGCGGCACGCGGTCGGCGCCGCGGTCACCGCCACCAGCGGGGGTGCGCTGGATGCCGCGTTCTGGGGGCATGTGGCCGTCGTGACGGCGTGGCTGGTCGCGGCGGCCCTCGTGGCGTGGCGGACGTTCCACTGGGAGCCACGGCGCTTCGCCGGCTGAGCGGGGGAGGCCATGCGCGCGCCCGGGCGACACGCCACCGACCCGATTCGCCCGCAGGAGCGCCCATCGCGCCATGGCGCGCAGGAGGATGGCCCTGTGGCCGGGTCGGAGCGGGACGCTGTGTCGCGGCGCTTGCGCCGCAGCCTCCTCGCGCTCGCCGCGGTCATCCTGGTGGGCACGCTGGGCTACGGGCTCCTCGGGTTCTCCCTGCTCGACGCGGCCTACCAGACGGTCACGACGGTCACCACCATCGGCTTCCGCGAGGTGCAGCCGTTCGGCACGGCCGAGAAGGTCTTCACCATGGTCTTCGTCCTGGTCGGCGTGGGCGTGGTGCTCTACACCCTGACAGCCCTGCTGGGCCTGCTCATCGAGGGCTGGGCCGGCAACGAGTGGGGGAGGCGACGCATGGACAAGGAGATCGCGGCGATCAGCGGGCACGCGATCGTGTGCGGCTGGGGCCGGGTCGGGCGGGCCGCGGCACACCAGCTGACGAAGGCGGGCCAGTCGGTGGTGGTGGTCGACAGCGACCCCGAGCTGCTGGAGGGCTGCCCCTACCCGTACCTGATCGGCGACGCCACCCGCGACGAGGTCCTGCGGCGGGTCGGGATCGGCCGGGCGAAGGTGCTGGTGGCGACCCTGGACACCGACGCCTCGAGCCTGTTCGTGACGCTCTCGGCGCGAGTGCTGAACTCCGAGCTGGTGATCATCGCCCGCAGCCGCGTGGACGACACCGAGGAGAAGCTGATCCGCGCCGGGGCCGACCGCGTGGTCAACCCGCAGCGGATCGGTGGCAACCGCATCGCTGCCTTCGCGATGCAGCCGCACGTGACCGACTTCCTCGACGTCGCGATGCACGACGAGGACGTGGAGTTCCGCCTCGAGCAGGTCGTCGTCCACGAGGGCTCGCCGCTGGCCGGCTCCACGGTGCGCGAGGCCCGGCTGCACGAGGGCGACGGCGCGCTGCTGCTCGCGCTGCGCCAGCACGACGGCGGGGTGTTCCGCACGAATCCGTCCCCGGACGCGGTGGTGCGCCCCGGGGACGTGGTGATCGTGATCGGCACCGCCGACCAGATCGACGAGGTGCGCCGGGCAGCAGGCAGCTCCCGGGCACGCAGGAGGTGAGCGCGGTGCGCCGCTGGTTGGGGTGGTTCGCCGTCGCGCTGGTGATCGGCATGCAGGCGGGCACGGTGTTCAAGCCTCTGGGGTCCGTCGGGGACACCCGCGTGGCCGACTGGGTGGACCTGCTCACCCCGTACGTGATCCTGGGCTGCGCGGCGATGGTCCTGCTGCGCGCGGGGGCCGCGCGGGGCCAGTGGGTCGTCTTCGGCGTCGGGGCGCTGACTTTCACCCTCGGCCACGGGCTGCACCTGTCGGCCAACTCGGTCTCCAACGTGGACGACCCGGCCGTGGCCGGGGCGGACATCGTGCACCTCTGGGACGAGGTCGCCAGCCACTGGATCTGGTACCTCGGGCTGTTCCTGGTGATGACATCCCTGGCCCTGGCCCTGCGCGACCACGAGCTGGCGATCGGCGGGCTCGGCTGGGTGCTTGCCGTGCTGGTGGCGGTCACCCTGGTCAACACCTACATCGAGGGCGGGCTGCCGTGGTTGGGCATCGTCCTGCTCGGGTCGGGGCTCCTGGCCGGGTTCGTGTGGCGGCCCGACGACGTGGCCCGGCTGCTGCGCGTGGTCGCGGGACTCGGGCTGGTGCTGCTGATCGGCTGGGGCGTCTACTGGTGGCTGGCCGACGGCCGCCTGTTCCCCCAGTTCAGCGAGCTCGGCTGGATCTGACCGGCCGTGGATGCCGCGGGCCTGCGGGACCTCCTGCTGCGGGAGGGCATCAGCCCGCGGGTCGTCGACGCGATGATGACCGTCCCGCGTGACCGGTTCGTCCCGCCCGGGATGCGGTGGCACGCGTGGGAGGACCGCGCGATGTCGATCGGGCTGGGGCAGACGATCTCCCAGCCCACGGTGGTCGCCGTGATGACCGAGGCCGCCGCGGCGGGTCCCGGTGACCACGTCCTCGACGTTGGGACGGGCAGCGGCTACCAGGCGGCGGTGCTGGCCGCCTGCGGCGCGCGCGTGCGTTCGATCGAGCGGTTGCCCGCGCTGGCGGACGCGGCCCGGTCGAGGCTCGCGGAGCTCGGCTTCGACGTGGACGTGCACTGCGGCGACGGGTCGGCAGGCCTGCCCGACCGGGCGCCGTTCGACGCGATCGTGGTCGCGGCAGCGACCCCGATGATCCCCCCGGCGCTGCTCGACCAGCTGCGGGCACCGGGTGCGGGCACCCGGGGTGGGCGGCTGGTCATCCCCGTGGGGGAGCCCTCTGCGTGGTACGGCGGCCAGCAGCTCGAGGTGCTCGAGCGCGTGGCGGGCGCCACCTCGCGGCGTGCCCTGCTGGATGTGGTGTTCGTCCCGCTGGTGTGGACCCCGGGGACGGGCTGAGCGCCCACGACCGCACGCGCACGGGGCTGCGGGAGCAGTCCCGCAGCCCCGTGACATCGGTGCGTCAGCGTCAGGGCCGGCGCTGGACGGTCATCGCCTGGTCATGACCAGGTCGCCCCACATGGGGCCCAAGCCCTCCTCCATCGGGTCGAACCCACCCACCTGGACCAGGTAGCGGGCGCCCGCCACGGTGGGCATGACCACCTCGGCGGCCCATCCCTGCTTGGGGTCGGTCCCCTCGTCCGCGCACGCGAGCTGGTCCAGCGTCCCGGCTTCGTACACGCCCATCACGGTGTCGAACTCACTTGGCCGGCGTACTCCTCGGGGATCGAGACCTCGAGCTCACCGGTGATCGCCGATCCGACAACTGGATGGGCCCCTGAGCCCACCAGTCGGCCTGAAGGTGTTGCCCTGGCGGTACCCGGTGGCCTCCGTCCGGGCCTCGCCGGAGGGGACGGCCGTCCCGGTGATCGTCATCGTGCCGGCAGACGTGCCCGGCTCGCCGGCGGCCGCTTCGGCCTCGCCGTCCTAGGGGTTGCCGTAGACGAACGTGACGGGCCGGTGGGCCCCCGATGTCGGCTCTCAGGGCTGCCTGCGGACGAGGACCACCGCGTCGTGGGCGGCCACACCCGCTGCGTCGAGCCTCAGGTTCGCGGAAGCCACCAACACCTCGTACTCCGCGGACAGGTCGAGCACCGCGACGACGTCGGCCGCGCCGAGCAGGCGGTGTTCAGGCGGGCCCGGAAGCCCCAGGCGGCCGTGCTCCGGGTCGTGGGAGACCACCAGCAGGTGCCCCCCGGGGGCGACCAGGCCGGGCAGGTGCCCGAACATGCGCCCACGATCCTCCGGCTCGGGGTGCAGGAAGGCCACGGTGACGAGGTCGAACATCCCGGAGGGGGTCAGCGTCGCCAGCCACGCCGCGTCGGCGACGTCACCCTCGACGAACCGTGCCGAGGAGCCGGCGCGCGCGGCCTGGGCACGGGCGCTCTTCAGGGCGGCGCCGGCCCAGTCGACACCCGTCACCGTCCAGCCCTGATCTGCCAGCCAGAGGGCGTCGGCCCCCTCGCCGCAGCCGAGGTCCAGCGCGGTCGAGCCGGGGGCCGGGTGCAGGGGGCCCACCTGGGCCACGAGGGCTGCGTTGGGCTGGCCGGACCACACCGTGGCCGAGCGGTAGCGGTCGTTCCAGGCCTGGGCGTCCATGGGCGCAGTCTCGCCGATGTCCGGCGCCCGTGCGCGCGGGCGCCGAGGCCGCCCCACCCACCACACCAGCGTTCCCGGGCCGGTGTCCAGCGTGGGCACCGGGCCCCGCGGCGGCGGAGCGTGCATGCTGGGCCCACGGGAGGGCAGATGGTCATCGAGCTCGAGAACGTCAGCAAGTCCTATCGGTCCCGGCGGGGCCGGACCCCGGCGGTCGACGCCCTGAGCCTGGCGATCCCGCGGGGCGGGGTGCACGGCTTCCTCGGGCCCAACGGCTCGGGCAAGACCACGACCATCCGGATGCTGCTCGGACTCGTTGCGGCCGATGCCGGCACCGTCCGCGTGCTCGGCGCACAGGTGCCCCACGAGCTGCCCCGGGTGGTCGGCTCGGTCGGCGCCCTGGTGGAGTCCCCGCAGCTGTTCCCGTCGTTCACCGGCCGGCGCAACCTGGCGATCCTGGCCACGCTGGCCGGCCTTCCCGACTCCCGGGTGGACGGGCTGCTGGAGCTGGTGGGCCTGACCGAGCGAGCCGACGACCGGGTGAAGGGCTACTCGCTGGGCATGCGCCAGCGCCTGGCCATCGCCGCGGCCATGCTCAAGGCCCCGCAGCTGCTGATCCTCGACGAGCCCACCAACGGGCTGGACCCGGCCGGGATGGTCGAGGTGCGCGAACTCGTGCGCCGCCTCGGCTCGGACGGTCGGACCACCGTGTTCCTCTCCAGCCACCTGCTCGCCGAGGTCGAGGCCGTCTGCGATGCGGTGACCATCCTGCGCCGCGGGGCCCTGGTGACCTCGGGCACGGTCGCCGAGGTGCTGGCCCGAGCGGGGTCCGGGGCGGCGCTCTCGGTGCGCGTGCCCGAGCCGGGCCGCGCACTGGAGGTCCTGCGGGCCGCCGGGATCACGGCGCAGGCGCCCACGAGCGCCGCCGCCCCGAGCGCTGTCGTCCCCGGCGCCCCCGCGCCCCCGGGCGCCATGGCCGCGCATGCGGCCACCACCGGCCCTCCGGCGCCCACGAGCGGCCCGCTCACAGTGACCGGTGCCGAAGGGGCACACGTGAACTGGGTGCTGGCCACCGCGGGACTGTGGGCCAGTGAGATCACGCCGGTGCGCCCCGACCTGGAACGGGCGTTCCTGGACCTGACCGAGACCCCGGGGGAGTCGTCATGACCATCACGGAACAGCCCACGACGGCCGCCGCCCCGGGCATGGGTCACCTGATCGGCTCGGAGTGGCTGCGCGCCCGCTCCCGGCGCGGGACCCGCTGGCTGCTCCTGGCCAGCCTCGTCGGGATGGCGGCCGTGGCCGCCGTCATGTGGTTCACCACGGCCGAGGTCACCCAGGCCTCCCTCGACGAGGCCGCCGACCGGTTCATGGTCGAGCAGATGCAGTACTACGAGCAGTGCATGGCCGACCCGACCATTCCCGAGGCGGAGAAGGTCAACGGGGCCTGCTGGAAGCCCAGCGCCGAGGACGCCCGGAGCAACGCCTACTGGTCGCTGGACAGGCGTGCCTTCGGCCAGGAGAGCCTCGACGGGCTGCTCGCCCTGGCCGGGGGGATCGGGGCCGTCGTGTGCCTGCTGGTGGCGGCCTCCGCCGGAGGGGCTGACTGGGGCGCGCGCACCATGGGCCTGCTTCTGAGCTGGGAACCGCGACGGTTGCGGGTGTTCGCGGTGCGACTGGGCGTCACCGTGCTGATCGCGCTGGTGATCGAGGCCGTGCTCGTGGGGCTCGCGCTGGCAGCCGGGTCGTTCATCGCCCAGCGGCACGGCCTGCTGGTCAGCGACCCGATGCAGCAGTACCTGCTGCCGGCCGACCTCGCCGCCGGCCGCGAGCTGGCCCTGCGTTGGCTGCCCATGGCCGTGCTCGCGGCGGCCGGCTCGTTCGGTCTGGCGATGGCCACCCGCAGCACCGGGTGGGCGATCGGGGCGAGCATCGGCTTCGTCGCGGTGATCGAGAGCGTCGTGCAGGGCGCCTGGGCGTGGGGCTCGCAGTGGCTGGTGCAGACGAACCTGATCGCGTGGCTGCAGGGCGGCGTCAGTTGGGTCGTCGACCGCCGGCCGGAGGCCATCCTGGAGACAGGGCCCGAGTCCTACCTGGGCCCCGGTCAGATCTGGATCTCCCAGGGCCGAGCCCTGGGAACGCTCTCGGCGATGGTTCTGCTCGTGCTGGTCGGCTCGGCGCTGCTGCTGACCCGCCGCGACGTGGACTGACGCCGGCGACCCGGGCCTGCGCACGTGGACTGGCGCCCGCGCCGCGGCCTAGCCTGAGGGTGACCCCGATCGGTGGACCCGGGGCGACGGAGGGTGGGCCATGCGCGACGAGAACATCAACCACGCGTTCCTGGACCCGGTGCTCACCGGCGAGCACACCGACGTCTACTACCACTTCGGCGTGGCCAGCGACGACCCCGTGCTGGAGTCCTTCCGCGACGTCCGGGCGATCATCCTGGCCGGGTCGGGGGACCGGATCGTGGAGTTCGCCCAGCGCTGGAGCGCGCTGCACGACGACGCCCCGATCCTCGCCCTGCCCAAGGAGGAGCGCTTCGTCACCCGCTACTGCGCCGGCGTGCTCTTCGCCTCGCACGGCATGGGGATGCCGAGCGCCTCCATCGCGGTGCAGGAGCTGATGCGCATGGTCTTCCTGCTCAAGGGTGGGGACCACGACGCCATGGCCGAGGTGTTCTGGGCCCGGGTCGGCACCAGCGGGGGCGTGGGGCTGCCCGGGGGCACCGTGGTGGTCACCACCGAGGGGGTGATGGCCGACCTGCGGCCCTATCGGCTGCTGCAGGGGGCCACCGGGCAGTACTGGTTCGACAGCACCTTCCCCGCCGACGTGGCCAGGGCCGTGGTGGCGGCCAGTGCGGGCACAGGCATCCCGATCGAGCTGGGGCGCACCGTCGCGGGCAACGAGTTCTTCCTCGAGCAGTTCCGCCTCGACGGTGCGATCAGCATGGAGACCCCGCAGTCGAAGACCGCCTGGCTGGAGTGGATCCACGCCGAGGGCGTGCGCAACATCGAGATGGAGGGAGCCATGCTCGCCGGCTACCTCAACCACTGGGGCTTCCCGAGGTTCGCGATGATCTGCACCACGCTGCTCGACCGGCTCGAGGGCGACCAGGTGACGGCCAGCCCCGCCGAGCTGCACGCCTACAGCGAACGCTCCGGCGACGTGCTGTTCTCCTACCTCGCAGCGGCGCTGGGATAGCCATGGACGTCCACCTGATGCAGCACGGTGAGGCCGCACCCGCCGATGTGGACCCGCAGCGGCCACTGACCAAGGCCGGCCGACGCTCGGTCGGGGTCGTGTCGGCGCACCTGGCCGCGTGCGGCGTGCACGTGGATCGGGTCGTGCACAGCGGCAAGCTGCGCGCCGAGCAGTCGGCCGTGATCCTGGCGGCGGCGCTCGGCTGCGCCGTCGTGGACCAGGTGGAGGGACTGTCCCCGAACGCCGACGTCCGCGCCGCCGCGGCCGCGCTGATCGATCCGGCGCGGGCCGGGTCCGTGGCGATCGTGGGCCACCTGCCCTTCCTGGACCGGCTGGCCTCCCTGCTGGTCACCGGCGACCCCGGCGCCCATGTGGTGGCGTTCCGCAACGGGGGGCTGGTCACGCTGGTGCCCGCGGAGCTCGGCTACTCCGTGGCCTGGGCGATCACCCCGGAGGTCAGCCGGGGCTGATCCTGCGGCAGGTCGCGCCTCGCGCCGCGCGGGCCGCACCGCGCCGGGCCGATCAGGGTGCCGGTCGCCCAGGGTGCCGGTCGTCGTGGCGACGGGTCGCTCAGTGGGAGAGGCCGAGCCTGTCGTGCAGGCGGCGCAGGGGGCCCGGTGCCCACCAGTTCCAGTCGCCCAGCAGGGTCATCGTGGCGGGCACGAGGATGATCCGCACCAGCGTGGCGTCGATGGCCACCGCCAGCGCCAGCGCGACACCGTTCTGCTTGATCGCCAGCAGGTCGCCCAGGGCGAAGCCGGCGAACACGATGACGATGAGCAGCGCGGCCGAGGTGATGATCCGCCCCGTGCGCTGCAGGCCCAGCCGCACGGAGTCGTCGTTGCCGTAGCCCTGGTCGTGGAACTCCTTGATCCGCGCGAGCAGGAACACCTCGTAGTCCATCGACAGGCCGAACGCGAACGCGAAGATGATCACCGGCAGGGTCGCCTCGATCCCCCCGGCGGACTCGAAGCCGAGCAGGCCCTCCAGTTGGCCGTCCTGGAAGATCAGCACGAGGATCCCGAAGGTGGCCCCGAGGCTGAGCAGGTTCATCAGCAGCGCCTTGATCGGGATGAGCACCGAGCCGGTCAGCAGGAACAGCAGCACCAGCGTCGCGCAGACGATGAACAGCAGCGCGATCGGCACGTCGTGGCGCATCTGGTCGATGAAGTCGGCCAGGATCCCCGCCGGGCCGGTGACCCACGTCTGGGGCTCGTCCGGGCGGATCTCCCGGATCTCGCGGACCACGTCGGTCTGCGTCGCGGTGCCCGTGAACACGCCGAACTGCGCGATCTCGTTGGTGGTCGTCACCGCGCCCACGCGATCCACGTCGGCCAGCGCGGCGACCTCGGTGGCGAGGCCCTCGAGGGTGCCGGCATCATCGGCGGCGGCGACCACCGTGATCGGCGCCTGGGCCAGCGCGGGGAAGTCGGCCTGGATCTGCTCGTAGGCCTGGCGCTGGGCGTTGTCGGGGGGCAGCAGCTCGACGCCCGAGCTGACCAGGGTCATCCGCCAGGCGGGCAGTGAGAGCAGCACCAGCACCGACGCCACGCTGATCAGAGCCAGCCAGGGTCGGCGCTGGACCTTGGTGGCCCAGCGCGAGAACCAGCCGTCGTCGGACGGGGAGTGGTCGAACGCGCCGGCGAACCGGCGGAACCCGGGCCACGTGGACAGGGTGCCGGCGCCGGCCACGTGCTTCGTGCCGAGCACCAGCAGGGCGGGCACGAACGTGGTGGCCACCACCACCGCGATCACCACGACGCTGACGGCCCCCGCGCCCACCGAGCGCAGGATCGTCATGTCGATGAGCATCAGCCCCGAGACGGCGATCGCCACGGTGAGGCCGCTGAAGATCACGGTCCGACCGGCGGTGGCCATCGTGACGGCCATGGCCTGCTGGCGGATCCCGGGCGGGACCTCCCGGTGCGCGCCGGGCTGGGAGAGGTCGACCAGGTCGTGCATCTGCTCGCGGTAGCGCGAGACCATGAGCAGCGAGTAGTCGATGCACAGGCCCAGGCCGAGCACCGTGACCACGTTGACGACGGTGATGTCCAGGTCGATCACGTAGGTGAAGGCCAGCAGGGCCACCAGCCCGCCCGCGATCGAGGCGACGGCCCCGGCCAGCGGGACGCCGGCGGCCGCGAACCCGCCGAAGATCAGCACCATGACCAGCAGGCTCACGGGAAGCGAGATCCCCTCGCCCTTCTTCAGGTCGGCCTCCACCTGGTCGGTGATGGTGTCGATGAGCTCCTGCTGGCTGCTCACGTGCACCGTGGAGCCCGGCACGTCGTAGACCAGCCGCTCGAGGCGGGAGTTGACCAGCGCGGACGCGGCCTCCTGCTCGTCGGCGCTGAGGGTGGGGTCGAGCACGACCGTGACCAGCACCGCGTCGCCCGAGGTGGAGATGGCCGCCGGGCCGATGGTCATCGGGTCGAGGACCTCGTCGACGCCCTCGATGGCCAGCAGTTGCTCGTGGGCCGTGGCCAGGCCGAGCTGGAACGCCGCGGAGGAGGGGTCCAGGTCGCTCCAGCGTGCCTGCAGGGTGGCCCCGGCCGGGTCGTTCTCGGTGATCAGGGCCCGGCCCTCGAGGGCCTCACCGGCGACGGTGGGCTCGCCGAGCTCCAGCCGGGAGAACAGCGACGGGCCACCCACGCCGAGCGCGGCCACCAGGTACCCGGCGACCGCGAGCAGCACGCTGATCAGCGCGACCGCTCGCGCATGGCGGGCCATGGCGGCTCCGTGGCGGGCGAGGATCCCGCTCGGTGGGGGTGGGGGTGTGGTCGGGTCGGTTGCCGGGTGCGAACCCCCCGGGGCGGGCGGATCGGCGGCAGGAACCGCCCGTGCGCCCGGGGAGTCTGGGGCGGCGGCGGGCAGCGTCTCGTTCACCACGGGCACAGTCTCGCAGGGGATCGCCGGGGGCCGATCCCCGGGCGGGACACCCTGCGGATCGGTGACCCGAACGGCCGAATCAGGCCAGGGCAGCGGTCCCGCGACGCCCCGCCGCCGCTACCGTCGGCGGGTGCCTCCCCTGCAGCGCGGTGCGACCCGCCCGGCCCCGTCGGGGCCGGGCCGCCCGGCGGGCCTGCCGTGGACGGTCCTGGCGCGCTGGGGTGCCGTGGCCACGGTGGTGCTGGGCGTCGCGTGGCTGAGCCTGGCCCGCGGCGGCTGGGTGCCGTTCCTGTCCGGGGTCGACCTGGGCGTCCACGAGTTCGGGCACATGATCTTCCTGTGGGCGCCGTCGTTGTGGATGTCCTTCGCGGGCAGCCTGGTGCAGGTGTCGGCTCCCGCGGGGCTGGCGGCGTACTTCGGGTGGCGCGGGGACCGGGTGGGTGTCGTGCTGATGCTCGGCTGGCTGGGGATGTCGCTGAACAACGTGTCGGTGTACCTCGGCGACGCCCAGCGCATGATCCTGCCGCTGTTCGGCGACGACGGCTCCGGGGCGGGCCACGACTGGCACAACATCCTCGGTGCGCTGGGCCTGCTGGAGTGGACCGATGCCCTGTCGGCGATGGTGCGCATCTGGGCGCTGATGGCGTTCCTGGCGGCGCTCGGGTTGGCGGCGTGGTTCGCCCGTGGGGACGTGCACCGTGCCGCGTCCCCACGTCCTGCTCAGCTGGGCGCGTGGTCGGCGTCGGAGCTGGGCGAGGCCATGGATCCCGGCCAGGCGCCCAGCGCGAGGGTCAGGTTCAGGACTGCCCGGGGGTCGTCGAGCTGGTTGCCGAAGAGCGACCGGACCTGGCCCATCCGGTAGCGCACGGTCTGCGGGTGCACGAACAGTGCCGCAGCCACCTCGTCGCGCCGGCCGCGGTGCAGCAACCAGGCCCGCAGGGTCTCGGCCAGCCGATCGGCCTGGGCCGGGCGCAGCGCCCGCAGCGGCGCCAGCGCCTGTGCGCGCAGGTCAGCCATCGCCTCCGGGTCGGCCCCCAGCACCAGCTCGGCCAGCACGTGGTCGGTGTGGACGATCCCGGAGGCCGCGCTCGACGGCGGCAGGCCCGCGCCCCCGGTGCCGGGTCCGGGGCGGGCATCGGCGCCCTCGGAACCCGACCCAGCCGGACCGGACCCGGCCGGACCGGACCCCGCTGGACCGGACCCCGCTGGACCGGACCCCGCCGGACCGGACCCCGCCGGACCGGCGGCGAGCCGGGGATCGATCGCCAGCTCCCACGCCCGTGCCGCGCGAGCGAACGACCGGTGCACGCGCAGCCAGGGCCGGGTCGGGCCGACCACCGCTCGGCCCCCCGCCAGGCCGCGCTCGAGGCCCGACTCGAACCGGGCGTCGGGATCGGGCACCAGCAGCACGGCGGCTCCCTCGCCCAGGTCGGGAACGTCCTCGACCGGGTGCAGAGTGCGCGGGTCGATCCGCGCCAGGACGTCGCCCACGCGGGCCTCGGGCAGGATCACCGCCACCAGCGCGCCCGGCGGGGTCCACCCCGCCCGTTGCGCGGCCGCCAGAAGCGCCTCCTCCGGGGCGCCGATCACCAGGCCATGGGCGAGTCGCTCGAGGTGCCGCTGGCGCTGCAGTCCCTCGACGGCCAGCTCGTCGGCATGCCCGGCGACGCTGGCCGCCGACAGCTGGTCGATGTAGGCGAAGACCAATTCGGCGAAGCTGACCAGGCCCTCGGCGGGCAGCCCGGCCGCAGCCGCCGGGTCGGCCAGGCCCCGCCACGAGACCCGCGCCCCCACCCGGTAGGCCGCCAGGAGGGCGTCCATGGAGCGGCCGCTGCGCGCCTCACCACGGCCCAGGGCGTAGGCGCCCTCGAGGGCTGGCGCCAGGGGTGCGCTCGGGTCCTGCTGCTGGGCGGCGAGGGCCAGGAACCCGCGCAGTGCGAGCTCGACGGCCTGGGCCAGCGTGTGTCGGGCGTTCTCGTCGAGGGTCCCCCGGTAGCCGGGCACCTCGCTGGCCACGGCCTCGATCGTCCGGGCGGCCACGTCGTGCAGTGCCGCGTGCATGGCTGCCAGGACCGGGGCAGGCACCTGGGGCACCGCGCCGGTCCCGCGCAGGGGTCGCTCAGCCATGCTCGTCCCTTGTCTCCACCGAACAACTCGATGCGTCAGATTCACCTGATGAGGACACGAGGTTACCCCGGCAAGCGGGAAGGATGGGGGCATGACGCTCACGGAACCCCTGGCGCCCGCCGCACCCGACTCCACGGACGCCCCGGCCCGGGTCCTGCCTGCCCGCCCCCCTGTGACGGCCCGCGTCGGCACGGCGGCCCTGCGACTGCTCGCAGCGGTGACCACCCCACTGCTGCCCTCGGACTACCTCGACGTGATCGACCCCCTGCACAACGGGGCTGACCTGCGCGGACGGATCCTGCGGGTCGAGCACGAGACCGAGGACGCGGCCACGATCGTGATCCGCCCGGGTCGTCGCTGGGCCGGGCACATCCCGGGCCAGTACGTGCGGCTCGGCGTGGACGTCGAGGGCGTTCGGTGGTGGCGGGCCTACTCGCTGACCTCCGGCCCGCGCACCGACGGGACCATAGCCATCACCGTCCGGGCGATCCCCGACGGCCGGGTCAGCCAGCACCTGGTCCACCGCGTGCGCCCCGGCACCATCGTCCAGCTCGACCAGGCCCGTGGCGACTTCCACCTGCCCGGCCGGCTGCCCGAGCGCGTGCTGTTCCTGACCGCCGGCAGCGGCATCACCCCCGTCATGGGCATGCTGCGCCACCACCTGCTGGCGCTGCCCGACGTGGTCGTCGTGCACAGCGCTCCGACGCCCGCCGACGTGATCTTCGGTGACGAGCTGCGGGACATGGCCGCCGCCGGGCGGATCCGGCTCATCGAGCGCCACACCGACAGCGAGGGCCTGCTCGACCCCGCGGAGCTCGACGGCCTCGTGCCCGACTGGCGCGACCGCCAGGCCTGGGCGTGCGGCCCCACCGGGCTGCTGGACGCCGCCGAGGCGTGGTGGTCCGCCGCTGGTGCCGCGGACCAGCTGCACACCGAGCGGTTCCGCGCCTCGGTCGTCGTCACCGGCGACGGCGGCCCCGTGACGTTCACCCGCTCCGGTCGGGTGGTCCAGGCCGACGGAGCGACGCCGCTTCTCGATGCCGGTGAGGCGGCAGGGGTGCTGATGCCCTCCGGCTGCCGGATGGGCATCTGCTACGGCTGCGTGCGCCCCTTGGAGTCCGGTGCCGTGCGCGACCTGCGCACCGGTGCGCTGACCACCGCCGAGCCCGGCGACGGCGTCAAGGTCCAGACCTGCGTCACCGCCGCCGCCGGCCCCTGCACGATCGACGTCTGACACCACAACCCGTTGTGCAGTCGATTCCGACCTTGTCACCGTCGGAATCGACTGCACAACAGCCCCCGAACTGAAACGGACACACCATGACCGTCATCCAGAAGCGCCCCGACAATCCCGTGGCCCACCTCAGCGACGCCGACATCGAGGCGATCGCCGTCGAGCTCGACGCGCTGCGCGAGGAGGTCCTGGCCGGTCTCGGCGAGGCCGACGCCGCCTACATCCGCAAGGTCATCAAGGTCCAGCGCACGCTCGAGATGACCTCCCGCGGCGTGCTGCTGTTCTCGCTGTTCCCGCCGGCCTGGATCGCGGGCACCGTCGGGCTGTCGATCGCCAAGATCCTGGAGAACATGGAGGTCGGGCACAACATCCTGCACGGCCAGTGGGACTGGATGCGCGACCCCAAGATCCACTCCACCACCTGGGAGTGGGACAACGTGGCCCCCGCCGACATGTGGAAGCACTCGCACAACGAGATCCACCACCGCTACACCAACGTCGTGGGCCGCGACAACGACCTCGGCTACGGGATCATGCGCGTCGACGAGGACCAGCGCTGGCACCCGATGCACCTGGGCCAGCCGCTGTGGAACTTCCTCAACGCCTGCTTCTTCGAGTACGGCATCGCCGCCTACGACCTCGAGCTGGGCAAGTACTACAAGGGCCGCAAGAAGGTCGACGCCGCGTTCAAGCGTGATGCGCGCAAGGTGCTGGGCAAGATCGGTCGACAGGTCCGCAAGGACTACCTGCTCAACCCCGCGATCGCCGCCCTCGTGAACCCGTTCTCCGCGGTTCCCGCGTTCCTGGCCACGTTGGCCGCCAACGCGGTGGCCAACGTGGTGCGCAACATCTGGACCCACTCGGTGATCATGTGCGGGCACTTCCCCGAGGGAGTGGCCACGTTCTCGAAGACCTCGATCGAGGGCGAGACCCGTGGCGAGTGGTACGTGCGCCAGATGGTCGGCTCGGCGAACATCACCGGGTCGAAGGCGATGCACATCATGACCGGCAACCTGTCCTTCCAGGTCGAGCACCACCTGTTCCCGGACATGCCGAGCAACCAGTACGCGCGGATCGCCCCGCGGATCCAGGACCTGTTCGCCCGCCACGACCTGCCCTACGTGACGGGGTCGCTGCCCCGCCAGGTGGCCTCGGCCTGGCACAAGGTGCTGCGCCTGGCGCTGCCGAACAACGCGTTCGGCCGGTTCAACCGGACCGCGGCACCGGCCGGCCGGGGCGCAACGCCCGGACCGGCGGGCGGCGCGGGATCCAGTGACGAGGGCTCCCCGGAGCTGGCCGCCGCCTGAGCTGAGCCCAGCGCGGTCGGTGGACCCCGAGCGGCCGGTGGCGCCAGGGCGGGACTGGCGCCACCGGCGTCCCGCGCAGCCGGGTCCGTCGGGTCGGGGGAGTTCGAGCGAGAAGGCGAGGGTGCGGGAGTCCCCGCGGGTCCTTCCCCGCGGCTGCTCCCGCGTCCCACCGGGCGAGGGTGCAGTGGGCATCGCGCGGCACGCCACGCACCTGATCCCGCATCACACGCCGGCGAGGGTGCGGGGGATCACCCGACGGGGGCGCCACGTGGCTCCCTGGCCGCCGCCGGCCGTGGCAGGGTGGTGCCATGAGCTCGACCACGCCTGCTGCCCCCAGCCCAGCCGCACTCGCCTTCGACTCCGCCGAGGGAGTCGTCGAGGTCCGCGACCTGACCAAGACCTTCGGCCCCGTGCGCGCCGTCGACCACCTGAGCTTCACCGTGGCCCCCGGCCGGGTCACCGGCTTCCTCGGCCCGAACGGGGCCGGCAAGACCACGACCCTGCGCATGCTGCTCGGCCTGGCCACGCCCAACTCCGGCACCGCCACCATCGGGGGCCGGCCCTACCCGCAGCGCACCCAGCCGGCCAGGCACGTGGGCTCGGCGCTCGAGGCCTCCTCGTTCCACCCCGGCAGGACCGCCCGCGACCACCTGCGCGTGTACGCCCCCCAGGTGGGCGTCGACGACGCGCGCTGCGAGGAGGTGCTCGGGATCGTCGGGATGACCGAGGCGGCCGACCGGCGCGTCGGCGGCTTCTCGATGGGCATGCGCCAGCGCCTGGCCCTGGCCACGACGCTGCTCGGCGACCCGCAGGTGCTGCTCCTCGACGAGCCGGCCAACGGCCTGGACCCCGAGGGCATCGCGTGGCTGCGCCACTTCCTGCGCTACCTGGCTGCTCAGGGCCGGACCGTCCTCGTCTCCAGCCATGTGCTCTCCGAGGTGGAGCAGACCGTCGATGACGTGGTGATCATCGCCCGGGGGCGGCTGGTGCACGCATCCTCGCTGGCTGAGCTCGAGGCGCTGGCCCGGCAGGCGGTGCGGATCGCCTCACCGGATGCCGCCGCGCTCGCCGCGCTCGTGACCGAGCAGGGCTGGGGGCCGTCCACGCGCTTCGACAGCCCGAACGTCGCGGTGGTCTACGACCGCCAGACCCCCCAGGTGGGGGCGGCGGCGTTCGCCCGCGGATTGGAGCTCCACGAGCTGGCCCCAGCCGGGACGAGCCTCGAGGCGTTGTTCCTGCAGCTGACCGCCGATCCGGTGGAGGGCGCGGACGTGCGTCCGGGGCTGGCTGGAGTTGGTCTTCCGGGTGGCACTCCCGGATCCCAGACGGGTGGCCCGGCGGGTGCTGTGCAGGCGGGTCCCGGCGCGGCCGGTCCGTCCGCCCCACCCGGTCCGTCCGCCCCACCCGGGCCGCCCGCCGTCCCCGGCTCCGCGCCCGAGGCCACCGGGGGTGCCCGATGATGGCCGCCCTGCGCACCGAGTTCCGCAAGGTCGCCACCACCCGCACCTGGTGGCTGACCTGCCTGGCGATGTTCGGCTACATGGCCGTGATGGGCGTCATCATGGCGTTCTCGTTGGTCATGGGCACGCGCCAGGCCGAGGAGACCGGCGCCGCGTCGGGCGGGAGCATGGGCGGCCTCGGCTCGGCGGTGCTCGACGCCACTGCGGTCGCCATGTCCGTGTACACGCTGGCGGTGGCGCTGGGCTACATCTTCCCGGCGATCCTCGGGGCGCTGAGTGTCACCGGCGAGTTCCGGCACCGCACCATCACGCCCACGCTGCTGGCCGAGCCGCGGCGCAGCCTCGTGCTCGGGTCGAAGCTCGTGGCGATCCTGCCGTTCGCGCTGGTGCTCGCCCTGGCCGGCGTGGCCGGGACCGTCCTCGGCGGGGCGCCCACGCTGGCGATCATGGGCGAGCCGACGCTGCTCGGCGACGCTGACATCCAGGCCACGCTGGCCAAGTCCGTGCTCGCTCTCGTGCTGTGGGCGCTGGTCGGCGTGGGGTTCGGGTCCGTGCTGACCAACCAGGTGGCGGCGATCGTCGTGCTGCTGGCGTTCACCCAGTTCGTCGAGCCGCTGTTGCGCCTGCTGCTCGCGCAGTTCGACGCCACCGAGCAGGCCAGCAAGTTCCTGCCCGGGGCTGCCGGGGAGTCGATCGCCGGCTCGAGCCTCTACGTGAGCTCCGGCCTGGCCGAGCTGCTGCCCTCGTGGCAGGGAGCGCTGGTGCTGGCCGGGTACGCGCTGGTGCTGGTCGTGATCGGTCGGTTCACCACGTTCCGCCGCGACATCGGCTGACCAACCCGGAGGCGGGTGGGGATCACTCGCGCCGGGCCCTGGGCGGGTGATCCCGCGACGGAACGCGGGCGCCATGGATGCGGGATCCCCCAGTTGATCCCGCGACGGGGCGCGGACGCCATGAGGGCGCGGGCCCGGCTGGGGATCACTCCCGACGGGCGCCGACGCCCTGGGGCGCGGGATCCCCGGCCACGGCCATGATCGGTGGGGGTTGCCCGTGATCTAGTGGTCCGTCTGCGTATTGATCTGGCGGAGGGTGTCGCGGCCTCGTTGGACCTTGGCGATGATGTCGTCGGCGGTGGCCTTCCAGATGAAGGGCTTGGGGTCGGTGTTCCAGTGTTCGGCCCAGGTGGTGATGGCCTCGGAGAGGTCGTCGACGCTGGTGAAGGTGCCGCGGCGTAGCCGGCGGTCGGTGAGTTCCTTGAACCAGCGTTCGATCAGGTTGAGCCAGGAGCTTGAGGTTGGGGTGTAGTGAAGATGCCAGCGTCGGCGGTCGCGGTGGGCCAACCACTTCTTGATCTCGGGGGTGGAGTGTGCCGAGAGGTTGTCCAGGACGACGTGCACTGCCAGACCGCGGGGCACGGTGGCGTCGATCTGCTTGAAGAACCGCAGCACGTCGGTCCCGGTGTGGCCCTTGGTCAGGTCGGTGAGTACCTCGCCGGTGGCGATGTTCATCGCTGCGAACAGGTCGATGGTGCCGTTGCGCTTGTAGTCGTGGGTCATCGTGCCCGCGCGACCGGGCTTCATCGGTAGCGACGGTTGGGTGCGGTCCAGGGCCTGGCACTGGGTCTTCTCGTCGAAGGAGAACACCACCGCCCGTGCCGGCGGGTTGAGGTAGAGCCCGACGACATCGACGAGCTTCTCCTCGAAATGCGGGTCGTTGCTGACCTTGAACGTGTCGACTCGCCACGGCTTGAGGTTGTGATCGGCCCAGATCTTGGCCACCGCGTCCTTGCCGATCCCGACCCGCGCGGCCAGCGTCCGGGTCGACCAATGCGTCGAGCCGTCGGCCGGTCGTTCGGTGTGCGTGAGACGCAGCACCTCCTCGACCGTGCCCGGGGGCAGCGACGGCTTACGGCCACGGCCCTTCGCGATGACTCCGACCCCAGCCGGACCCTCGGCTGCGAACCGTGCGCGCCACCGCCGCACCGCATCGGCGTCCACCTCGCAGCGACGGGCGATCTCGGCGTTCGCGAGCCCGTCAGCGGCCCACAACAACGCCCTGGCTTGCACGACCACCCGATGTGGCCGACTCGCTGAGCGCGACATCCGCACCAGTTCATCGCGCTGATGCGGGAGTCATTTCCAGGGCAGGAGCAGCAGGTCGGGGCATATCCCGACTCTACCTGAATACCCCTGCTATTTCACAGACACACCACTAGGTTGTCCAACCCACATCCATATCGGCGTGCGGCCGATTCCGGGACCCGTGCTGGGCCGGCGGCGGGGCCCGCGGCGGGCTCCGAGCGCCGCTCGACCCGAGGTCGGCCGATCAACCCAGGAGGAAGCCCGCCGGGAATGGGTCGGTGGGGTCGAGCAGGTACTGCGCGGTGCCGGTGATCCAGGCGCTGCCCGTGATGGTGGGCACCACGGCCGGCATCCCGGCGACCTCGGCCTCGGCCACGAGCCGGCCCAGGAAGGGCCGGCCGAGCAGCGACTCGTTGGTGAACGGCTCGTCCAGGCCCAGCAGGCCGCGCGCGTGCAGCTGGGCCATCCGTGCGCTGGTGCCGGTGCCGCACGGAGAGCGGTCGAAGTAGCCGGGGCGGATCACCATCGCGTGCCGCGAGAGCGTGGCATCCGACTCCGGGGCCACCAGCTGGGCGTGGTGGCAGCCGTGGATCCCCGGCTCGGCGGGGTGCACCGGCGGGGCGGCGGCCTCGATCGCGTCCAGCAGCGCGAGGCCGAAGCTCATCAGCGCGCCGGCGTTCTCCCGGCCGAAGGCCACCCCGACCTCCGCCAGCTCGGCGATCGCGTAGAAGTTGCCGCCGTAGGCCATGTCGTATCGGACGGCCCCGAACCCGGGAACCTCCACGACGGCGTCCAGCGCCGTGGCGAAGGACTCCACGTTGCGTATGGTCACGTGCTCCGCGCGACCCTCGCGCACCGCCACCTCGGCGACCACCAGCCCGGCCGGGGTGTCCAGGCGGATGGTGGTCACCGGCTCGACGACGGGCACCATGCCCGTCTCGACCAGCACCGTGGCCACGCCGATCGTGCCGTGGCCGCACATCGGCAGGCAGCCGGCCACCTCGATGTAGACCACGCCCCAGTCGGCGTCCGGCCGGGTGGGGGGCTGCAGGATCGCCCCGCTCATCGCCCCGTGCCCGCGCGGCTCGTACATGAGGAACGTGCGCAGGTCGTCGCGGGCGTGGATCACGTGCTGGCGGCGCGCCTCCATCGTGTCGCCGGGGAACACGCCGACCCCGCCGACGACCACGCGGGTGGGCATGCCCTCGGTGTGTGACTCCACGCAGTGCAGGACCCGTCCGGACCTCATCGCTGCCTCCACGGTGCGCCGGCGAACCGCTGCGGGGACAGCGGCGCGAGATCGATGGGTGCGGCCTCACCGGCCACGAGCATCGCGACCAGCTCGCCGGTGCCCGGGCCGCTGGTCGTGCCGAGCATGCCATGGCCGCTGGCCACGAGGACCGGTGATCCGGGGGAGAGTCGGCCGATCACGGGAAGGCCGTCGGGTGTCGCGGGCCGCAGGCCGGTCCACTGCTGCGTGGCCCGCGCGGCGACGGGCAGGGTCAGGGCCTGGCGGGCGGTCGTCAGGAGGGCCTCGGCGCGCGCGGGCGGGACCGCGCGGTCGCTCGCGCGAGTCAGCTCGAACCGGCCCGTGATGCGCAGGCCGCGACGCATCGGTGTGACCGCCAGCCGCTGGTCCATGAGCAGCAGTGGATGGGTGGGCAGGTCGGGGGCGTCCAGGACGGTGACCGAGTACCCCTTCGCGGGCAGGATGGGCAGGGCGGGTACGCCGACCGCGCCGTCCCCCGCACGAGATCGAACCCCGCTGACGCCGGCCCCGCCGACGCCGGCCGCCCGGGCCAGCTCCGGCGTCCAGACCCCGGCGGCGAGCACGACCTGCTCGGCGTGGTGCACCCCGCCGTCGGTGGCCACGGTGCAGCCGGTGGCGCCGACGACGATCCCGGTGACCCGGCCGGGCAGGAACCGGGCGCCGTGGGCGAGGGCCTCCGCGCGCAGTGCGTCGAGCAGCAGCGCGGGGTCCAGGCGGCCGTCGCGCGGCAGCATGATCGCCCCGACCGCGTTCTGCACCAGCGGCTCGGCGGCGGCCAGGTCGGCCAGCGCCATCTCCTGGGCCGGGTAGCCCAGGGCGCGCATGTGTGCGGCCTCCTCGCGGGCGCTTGCCAGGCTCTCGGCCCGGGTGAAGACCTGGATGAGGCCCTCGCGGGCGTGGTCGAGGTCGGCCCCGGCGGCGATGAGCCGGTCCACCTCGGTCATCGAGGTCGACAGCAGCCAGTCGAGCGCGGGCGCTCCGGCGCGCACGTTGGCCTCGGTGCTCGCTGACGCGAAGCGCACCAGCCACGGCGCCACCTCGGCCCGCAGCCGTGGGCTGAGCGCGAAGGCCCCATCACGGCGGGCCAGGGAGCGCACGCCCGCTGCGACCATGCCGGGGGAGGCGAACGGGATCACGTGACTGGGCACCAGGTGCCCGGCGTTCGCCGCGGAGGATCCCTCGCGAGGGGACCCGGAGTCGATCACCGTGACCCGGGCCCCGCGGCGGGCCAGCGACGAGGCCACGCTCACCCCGACGATCCCCGCCCCGACGACCAGGACGTCGACGCGAGCCGGCCGCGCCCCCGAATCCGCCCACCGCCGCGCCGCGCTCGGCATCGGGCCCGCCGGCCCCCGCGCCGCTGCCACCCGGCCCGCCCGCCCCCGGTCCGCCCGCACCCGGTCCGCCCGCCCCCGGTCCGCCCGCACCCGTCCCGCCGGTGCCGATACCGCTCACCAGCGGACCTTCAGCCACGTGGTCTTGATCTCCGCGTACTGGTCCAGCGACTCCAGGCCCTTGTCCCGGCCGCCGAACCCGGACTGGCGGTACCCCCCGAACGGCGTGGTCACGTCGCCCTCGCTGTAGCAGTTGATCGACACGGTGCCCGCGCGCAGCATCCGGGCCACACGGTGCGCGGCATCGATGTCGTCGCTCCACACCGAGGCGGCCAGGCCGTACGAGGTGGCGTTGGCCAGGGCGATGGCCTCCTCCTCGGTGTCGAACGGGATCACCGCCACGATCGGGCCGAAGATCTCCTCGGTGGCCACCGTCGAGTCGGCGGGCACCTCATCGAGCACGGTGGGGGCGAAGAACCAGCCGCCTGTCTGCTCGAGCAGCGTGCCCCCACCGGCCGCCACCCGCGCGCCGTCGGCCACGCCGCGGGCCACGTACCGGGCGCTGCGCTCGCAGGCGGCCGCGTCGATGAGCGGGCCCACCTGGGTGCGCGGCTCGCTCGGGTCGCCGACCCGCAGGTCGGCGGTGGCCCGCACCAGGCTCTCGACGAGGGCGGCGTGCACCGAGCGGTGCACGAGGATCCGCGAGCCCGCCGAGCAGTTCTCGCCCATGTTCCAGAACGCCGCGCGCACGGCCTCGACGGCGACCTCGTCGAGGTCGCGCACCGAGTCGAGCACGACCTGCGGGCTCTTGCCGCCGCACTCGAGGGTGACCCGCTTGAGGTTGGAGCGAGCCGAGTACTCCAGGAAGTAGCGGCCCACGTCCGTGGACCCCGTGAAGGTGACCATGTCGACGTCCGGGTGCAGGCCCAGGGCCCGCCCCGCATCCTCGCCGAGTCCGGGCACCACGTTGAGCACGCCCTTGGGCAGTCCCGCATCGCGCCCCAGCTCGGCCAGCAGGAGGGCCGAGAGGCTGGTCTGCTCGGCGGGCTTGACCACCACCGAGTTGCCCATCGCCAGCGCGGGGGCCACCTTCCACGCGAACATCTGGGTCGGGAAGTTCCACGGGATCACCGCGCCGACCACGCCGATCGGCTCGCGGGTGATCCGCGCGACCACGTCGATGCCGGTCGGTGCGACCCGGTCGTAGACCTTGTCGATGGCCTCGGCGAACCAGCGGAACGTCTCGGCCGAGTCGGGGATGTCACCGTCGCGGCAGTCGGTGATCGGTTTGCCCGCCTCCAGCGAGTCCAGTCGGGCAAGGTCCTCGGCATGGCGCTCGATGAGCTTGGCGAACCGGGTCAGCACCCGCCGCCGGTCCGCGGGATGGGCGCGCGACCAGTCGCCGCGCTCGAACACGTCGCGCGCCGCGGTGACCGCACGGTCGATGTCCGCGGCGCCGCACGCGGCGACCTCGCCGACCACCTGTCCGGTGGCCGGGTTGGTCACCGGCATCACGGCCCCGCTGGCCGCGGGTGCGAACGCGCCGTCGATGTAGGCCCCGGTGTGCATCGGCAGCGGCGTGGCATCCGGGGCCACCGGGCCGTGCGTTGTCGTCGACGGCGCCGCACCCGCCTCGCCGAGCGCGATCGCCAGGCGCGTGGCCACCTCGTGAGCCTCCGAGTCCGATACCGCGGCCAGCGGCGGGCGAGGCGGGCCGACCGGGATGCCGCGCAGCCCGAGGGCGTGGCGCACCTTGGGCGTGTAGTGCACGCGCTCGGCGCTGCGCAGCATCGGCATCAGCTGCTTCTGCCACGCCCACGCCTCCTCGGTGCGCCCGGCGAGGGCCGCGTCCAGCAGCGCGACGTGCTCGGCGGGCAGCGCGTTGGCCACGCCGCCGATCCACGAGTCCACACCGAGCTCGAAGTAGCGCATCGCGATCGAGTCCGCCCCGCACACGATCGTCAGGTCCGCTCCGTAGCGCCGGCGCAGGCGGCGCACCCGGGTGAGGTCCCCGGAGGCCTCCTTGATGCCCACGACCAGCGGGTCCGCGGCCACCGCGTCCAGCGCCCTCTCCGTGAACGGCACGCCGGTGCGGTCCGGGTAGTCGTAGAGCACCGTGGGCAGGCCCGCCTCGGCGATCACCGCCCGCACGTGCGCGCCGAGCTCCTCCGGGGTGGGCAGCACGTAGGCCGGCGCGGCCACCATCAGCCCGTCGGCGCCGCACTCGGCGGCCAGCCGGGCCTGGGCCAGGGCCTCGCGCGTGGCCGTGCCGCCCACGCCGAGCAACACCGGGACGCGCCCAGCCGTGGCCGCCTGGATCGCCTGGAGCACCGCGCGGCGCTCGTCGAGGTCCAGCGCGTAACCCTCGCCCGTGGTCCCGGCGGCGACCAGGCCGGTGACCCCGCCGGCCAGGACGAACTCGACCAGCGCGGGGAAGGCCCCGAGGTCGAGCTCGCCGGAGTCGGTGAACGGGGTCACCAGCGGGACGAGCACGCCGGGGAACGTCATGGGGGCCTCCTGGGGCGGTGATCCGGGTCGGGCTGCGGCAGGGCTCCGGCGCGCTGGGCTCGGGCGATGCGCTGCCGAGGGGGAGTCTGCCGGTTCCGTGGCCTCCTCGCGAGGAGGCCCCCGGCCCGCGCCCCGCGCCTCCTCGCGAGGAGGCCCCGGCCCTCGCCCCGCGCACCGGGTGTGGCCTCGGTAGGGTCGCCCTCGGTATCGCGCAGGGGAGGCAGGCGCATGGATCACGCAGATCAGGGCCGTCAGGGCGGTCACGCAACGTCGGGGAACGGGGGCTCGCGGCTGGCCGCCTGGGGAGCGCTGGGAGCTGCCGCGCTGGCCCTCGTCGTCGCCGTGGTGAGTTGGGGCCGGACTCCCGGTGACCTCCTGCTCGCGGTGGTCGGCGTCGCGCTCGTGGTCACCGGCGGCTGGTATGTCGTGGCCCATCGGGGCTGGATCCGTGGCGCAGCGCTCGCGCTGGCGGCCCTGGGCGTGCTGGTTCTGGGCTGGGCGCTGGTGCGCGCCGATGCCGGCCTGGCCCGAGGCCTGGTCGTGCTGGCGCTGGCCGGGGCCTCGGTCGCCTGCGCGCGCGTCGCCTCGGGGCGGCAGGTCTCATCGGTCACGGCTGCCGACCTCTGGACCGCAGCCCCGCCCGTGGCCGCACGGCACCCGGTGCTGCTGATGAATCCCAAGTCCGGCGGCGGGAAGGTGCAGCGCTTCAACCTCGTCGAGGAGTGCCGCGCGCGAGGCATCGAGCCGGTCGTGCTCGAGCCCGGCGATGACCTGCTCGAGCTCGCCCGCCAGGCCGTGGCGCGGGGCGCCGACGTGCTGGGCATGGCCGGTGGCGACGGATCGCAGGCGCTGGTGGCCAGCGTGGCCATGGAGCACGGGCTGCCCCACGTGGTGGTCCCGGCCGGCACCCGCAATCACCTCGCGCTCGACCTCGGCCTCGACCGTGACGACGTGGTCGGCGCCCTGGATGCGTTCACCGGCGGATTGCCGCGCACGATCGACCTTGCCACGGTCAACGGTCG
The DNA here is from genome assembly GCA_963777855.1 of uncultured Actinomycetes bacterium. GTDB lineage: Bacteria > Actinomycetota > Actinomycetes > S36-B12 > CAIYMF01 > Prado023. The sequence continues at coordinate 254,224 of CAVZRW010000016.1, forward strand.
GGTGTTCGTGAACAACGCCTCCCTGGGTCTCTACGCCGACATCGTGGCCTCGCAGGAGTATCGCGACGCGAAGGTGCGCACGGCCCTGGACACCCTGCCCGACCTCCTGGGCCCGGGGTCGCGGACCCTGGACCTGCGCCACGTCGACGGCCAGGGCGTGTCACGCGAGACCGCCCACGTGATCCTGGTCTCCAACAACCCCTACGTCCTGGGGTCCCTCGGTGGGCTGGGCACCCGCGAGCGGATGGACACCGCAGCCCTGGGGGTGGCCACCCTGGTGCTCACCAGCGCGGCCGACGCACGACGCTTCATCGCCCTCGAGGCGGCTGGCCAGGTCGAGCGATTCCCGGGCTGGCAGCAGTGGACGACATCCCGGTTCCAGATCGACTCCGGCGGCGATGTGGAGGTCGGGGTTGACGGTGAGGCGCTGACCATGGCCCCGCCGGTGGTCTTCGAGATCATCCCGGCTGCGCTGACGGTCCTGCTGCCGCCCCAGGCCCCCGGGCGCTCGCCCGCCGCGAGACGGATCACCCGCAACACCCCCAAGGAGCTGTGGGACATCGCCCTCGGTCGGGGTTGAGCCCGCGGTTCGCCGCCGAGCCAGCGGTAGCGGGCCGGGTCGCGATGGGGGACCGCCTGCGCCCGGACCGCCTGACCCGGGTTGCGCCGGAGCCGGCCGCCTGCGCTGACCGCCAGCGCCGGGCTCGCCTGCGCTGAACGCCTTCGGCTCAGCGCGGCCGGTGCACCGACTCGGGCAGCGCCAGCACCTGGGGCTCGGAGAGCTCCCACCCGTGCCCGGCGGCGTGGTGCTCGGTGATCGTGACCTCGTGGCGGGTCAGCGTGAGCAGCGTCCACGAGCGCGGCACGCCGCGGGTCCGGTGGCTCGTCGCGGTGCCTGCGACCACCTCGATGACCTGCCGCGTGCGCGCCGCTGACCGCACGGTCAGGACGCTGACGGCCGGCACGTGGGTGTGCCCGGCCAGCACCAGGTCGACCTCGGCGTCGACCAGTGCGGCCTCGAAGGCGCTGCGGCCGGCCAACGCCTCGAGCTGCTCGGAGGAGGGTGGGTGGTGCAGGGCCACGATGCGCGCCACCCCGGGCGCGGCTCTCGCGAAGGTGTCCCGCACGAGCTGGGCCTGCCGATCCGAGATCCGCCCGGACTTCCAGCGCCACCGGGGCATCGAGCCCAGGCCCTGGACCGTGGCCAGCCCCAGGTCGAGCACGGGGTCGAGCTCGTCGGTGATTCCGGTCTGGAACTTCTCGTACGGCGAGGCCATCCGGCGCACCGGGTTGGTCAGCGGCACGTCGTGGTTGCCGAGCACCACCATGCTCGGCGCGGGGAAGCCGGCGATCACCTGCCGCGCCCGTGCGAACTCGTGGCTGCGGGCGCGCATGGTCAGGTCGCCGGTGAGGATGGTCGCCTGCGCTCCGGCGTCGTGCAGGTCCTGGGCCAGCCCGTCGAGTGCGATGTCGTCCTCGGCGCCCACGTGGATGTCCGAGACGTGGGCGATCCGCAGCGACGTCGGCTCGGCGGGTGAGCGGGCGGATGGGGTCACGCCGTGCAGGATAGGGCCGCCGGGAGCCCTGGAGCAGGGCGTTCGAGCACGGCATCGACAGGTGGTTCCGGGATAGCCTCGCTCCCAGCCCAACCCCCTCACCACTGTCTGGAGATCGCTCATGACCCTCGACGCGCCCGACGCGACCACCGCCTGGCCCGCGCCCGATCCGGCGACCCGCCGGACGATGCCGGCCTCGTCCACGCCTGTGGACCCCGCGCGCGTGGAGGCACTCATCGCGGCCGAGTGGGAGCGGTTCACCAGCACGACCGCGGGGTCGGCCGCGCACCACGACCGCGCCCAGGGCTCGCTGCCACTGGGCGTCACGTCGTCGTTCCAGCACTGGGACCCGCACCCCATCGCGATCACCTCGGCGAAGGGTGCCTGGCTCACCGACGTCGACGGCCGCCAGCTGCTGGACCTGTCGATGGGCTTCGGCGCGATGCTGGTCGGCCACCTGAACCCGGCCGTGGTGGAGGCCGTCATCAAGGCGATGGAGACCGGCACCCTGTTCGTGACGCCCTCGCCGTCGGCCACGGTCGTCGCCGAGCGGTTCAAGGAGCGCTTCGGCCTGGACCAGCTGCGCTTCACCAACTCCGGCACCGAGGCCACGATGTACGCCGTGCGCACGGCGCGCGCCTTCACCGAGCGCCACGCGATCGTCAAGATCGAGGGCGGCTACCACGGCGGCTACGACGCCCTGTCGGTCTCGGTGAAGCCCGACGTGGCCGAGGCGGGCCCGGAGGAGGCGCCCACCCCGGTGACCCCGTTCGAGGTCGAGGCCGGCACGGTGCACGTGGTGCCCTACAACGACCTCGATCGTCTGGAGGCCCTCCTGGCCGAGCACGCCTCGGAGGTGGCCGCCGTGGTCATGGAGCCGGTGCTGGAGAACATCTCGATCGTGCTGCCCGACGCGGGCTACCTGGCAGCGGTGCGCGAGGCCTGCGACCGGCATGGCGTGCTGCTGGTCTTCGACGAGGTCAAGACGGGCCTGACCGCCGGCTACGGCGGCGCCTCGCGGCGCCTCGGGGTCACCCCCGACCTGGTGTGCCTGGCCAAGAGCGTCGGTGGCGGGCTCCCGCTGGCCGTGTTCGGTGGCCGGGCCGACGTCATGGCCACCGTGGTCGACAACCGGATGCCGCACTTCGGCACGTACAACGGCAACCCGCTGGTGATGGCCGCCGCGGCGGCCGTCGACGAGGTCTGCACCGAGGAGGCGCTGGCCGCGGCCGAGGGCCTCAACGACCAGGCGCTCGACGCGATCGACGCGCTGATCGTGAAGTACGAGCTGCCCGCCCACACGGTCGGGTTCGGTGTGAAGGGCGCCGTCACGTGGGCGACGAGCCCCGTGCGCAACTATCGCGACTACAAGCGCACCGACTTCGAGACCGCCGAGCTCAGCTGGCTGTGGGGCGTCAACCGCGGCATCCTCACCCCGCCCGGGCTCGACGAGCAGTGGCTGGTCTCCCTGGCGCACACCAGCGACGACATGGGCCTGCTCGTGGGCGCCTTCGAGGAGTTGGCCCAGGCCCTGCGCGCCTGACCCCCGGTCCCCGCGTCTGGCTTGCGCAGTCGATTCCGACGTTCCGGACGTCAGAATCGACTGCGCAGCGTCGGGGGAGGAGGTGCTCAGAAGAGCAGGTAGCCGCCGTCGATGCGCAGGCAGTCACCGGTGTGGTACCCGCTTGCGTCGCTGGCCAGGTAGACCGCGATGCCGCCGAAGTCGGCCGGAGTGCCCCAGCGCCCCGCGGGGATGCGCGGCTTCACCCCACTCGAGAACACCTCGGAATCGAACAGCGGCTGCGTCATGGCGCTCTCTGTCCAGCCGGGCAGGATCGCGTTGGCCGTGATCCCGTAGCGGGCGTGCTCGACGGCCAGCGCGTTCATCAGCGACACCAGCGCCCCCTTGGTCGCCCCGTAGTGCTCGTTGCGCGCCGCCCCGGAGACCGCGGCGATGCTGGCGGTGCCCACCAGCCGGCCGCCCGGGTCGCCGGCCTTCGCGCGGGCCACCATGTGCCGGGCGGCGGCGCGCAGCGTGAAGAAGGCGCCGTCGAGGTTCACGGCCATCACCCGCCGCCAGTCCTGCGGTGCTCATGTGAACGAACGGGGTCGGGACCGCCGAGAGCCCGGCGTTGGCGAAGCAGGCGTCGACCCGCCCGAACTCGGCGACGACCGAGGCGAACGCCTCCTCGACGGCCGCCTCGTCGGAGACGTCGCACAGCCGGGCGGCGACCGGCACCCCGTGCGCCTGCAGCCGTTCGCGAGGGCCGCGGTGTTCTTGGCCTCGTTGGTGCCCCAGATGCACACCGACGCCCCGGCGGCGGCCAGCGCCTCGGCCATGCCCAGGCCGATCCCGCCGTTGCCGCCGGTGATCACGGCGACCTTGCCGGTGAGATCGAAGGGGGTGGCGGTCATGGGTCCTCCTGGTGGTCTGCGGCGGGTGTGGGGCGGATACGGGTGGGGATGGGGTGCTTGGTCTTGAGGCGGGCGCGCCATGGGGTGGGCTGCGATGAGGCGGACGGGTGGTGGTGGGGCGGGCCGGTGGTGGGGCGGGCCGGTGGTGGGGCGGATCGGTAGTGGGGCGGGCTTGTAGTGGGGCGGGCTGGTGTTGCGGCGGGTCGGTAGTTGCGGCCGATCGGTGCTGCGGCTCAGGCTCTCATCCGACCGGCGGTGGGTGGTGCGCGGGTAGCCTCACGGTCATGCCTGAGACTGCGCCGGACGGCCCGAACTCGCCTGCCGAAGCTCTCCCGACCGCCCCCGCCCCGGTCGCCCCCGCCCCGGCCGCTGCCGGCCCAGCCCCGACGGCCCCGGCCCCGGTCGCCCCGCCGGTCGCCCCGGTCGCGCCCGGTCCCGGTCGCCCCGGTTCCGGTCGCCCCCGCTGCCTCCCTCGATGACCAGTCCGCGCTCACGGCCACGTGGCGTGAGGCGTTCGCGCATCTGCGTGACGCGGCGGCTCGCGCGCCCTGGGAGCACCCCAGTGTGCTGCCCGGCTGGAGCGTGGGCGACATCGTGGCCCACCTGGCGTGGATCGAGCGCATCCTGCTCGGGCTCGCAGACCCGCCGCACGAGCCTGACTGGTCCGGGCTGCCGCACGTCACGAACGACTTCGGCCGGCTCACCGAGGTCCCTGTCGACCTGCGCCGCGCCCGCAGCCGGGCCGAGGTCCTGGCCGAGCTCGACGAGGCAGTGGCGGCCCGCGCCGAGGTGCTCGCCACCCAGGGCCCGGGCCCCACCATGAACCCCTTCGGGAAGATGGTGCCCACCGTCGAGCTGCTCGGGATGCGGATCTTCGACATCTGGGTCCACGAGCAGGACATCCGTACCGCGGTCGGCGATCCCGGGCACCTGGGGACCGCCGCCGCGCACGTGGCGGCTGCCCGCATGCGCCGCGGAATGGCCTATGTCTGGGCTCGAGGTGCGGCGGCGCCTGTGGGTGCCACTCTGCGGATCACGGTGGATGGTCCCGGGGTTCGCTTCAGCGACACGATCCTTCGCGGAGAGGACGGCCGCGGGCGCATCCTCGAGCCGACCGAGCCGACCGAGCCGACCGAGCCGACCGAGCCGACCGTCGCGCTGTCGATGGCCTTCCCCGATTTCGTCGCACTGGCCTGCGGCAGAGCTGCGGAGGCGGCTTCCGTGCGCGTCGAGGTGGCCGACCCGGCCGATCGCGACCTGGCCGCGCGGATGCTCGCCCACATGTCGATCGCCCCCTGAACTGCAGCCGACCGGGCCCGAGCAGGCCCTGGCAACGTCAGACGTCGGGGCCCAGCCCGCAGGTGGGAGCCGGGCCCCGACGTGCGACGACGCCTACTCGGCCGAAGTCGGGATGTGGATCTCGCGCTTGAGGATCTTGCCGGTGGGCGTCATCGGCAGGGCCTCGGTGACCCACACGATGCGCGGGTACTTGTAGGCGCGCCACGCGCTCCTTCACGAAGTCGCGCAGCTCTCGGCCTCGGTGGCGCTCGCCCCGGGCTTGAGGGTCACCGCAGCCGCGATCTCCTCGCCGAGGGACTCGTGCGGGATGCCGATCACGGCCGCCGTCGGCCACGGCCGGGTGCTCGTAGAGCACCTCCTCGATCTCGCGCGGGTACACGTTGAACCCGCCGCGGATGATCATGTCCTTCTTGCGGTCGACGATGTAGTAGTAGCCGTCCTCGTCGACGCTTGGCCCAGGTCGCCGGTGCGGAACCAGCCGTCGTGCGATCGCCTCGGCGGTCGCCTCGGGCTTGCCGAGTAGCCCTTCATCACGTTGTGGCCGCGGATCGCGATCTCGCCGATCTCGCCCTGCGGGCACGTCGTTCCCGTCGTCGTCGACCAGTCGGCATCTCGACGCCCGCGACCGGGGTGCCGATCGAGCCGGGCTTGCGCTCGCGGTCCGGGTGGTTGAACGAGGCCACCGGGCGAGGTCTCGGACAGTCCGTAGCCCTCGAGGATCGATGCGCGTCGAAGGCCTCCTCGAACCCGCGCAGCACCTCGACCGGCATCGAGGCGCCGCCCGAGCCGCAGACGCGCAGGGCCGAGAGGTCGTAGTCGGCCCGGTTCGGGTGCTGGAGAAGCGCGACGTACATGGTGGGCACGGCCAGCAGGATCGTCACCTTGTCGCGCTGCAGGACCTCGAGGGCCTTCGTCGGCTCGAACCGGGGGATGAGCGTCAGGTTGGCGCCCACCGAGACCGCCGCGTTCATGGCGACGGTCTGACCGAAGGAGTGGAACAGCGGGAGTCCGCCGAACACCACGTCGTCCAGGCCGACCGAGACCAGGCCCACCGAGATCTCGGCGTTGCGGGTCATGTTCGCGTGGGTCAGCTCAGCGCCCTTGGGGGCGCCGGTCGTGCCGGAGGTGTAGAGCACGACGGCGGTGTCCTGCGCGTCACGGTCGACGAGAGCAACAGGCTCGTGGGCCATCACCGCCCCCAGGAACTCGGCCGGCACCACGGAGATGAACGTGGAGCCGGCCTCGGCCGCGCCCTTGCCCGCCTCCTCGGCGACACCGTCCCAGGCGAAGAACACCCGAGACTCGGAGTCCTTGAGTGCGTAGGCGAACTCACGGGACTTGAACAGCGGGTTCAGCGGCACCACGACGCCTCCGGCCCAGAGGATCCCGTAGTAGACCACCGGCATGTGCGGGATGTTGGGCATCGTCACGGCCACGCGGTCCCCGGGCTGGACGCCCAACTCGGTGAGCCAGCCGGCCACTCGCGCTGCGCCAGCCGCGAGCATCCCGTACGGGAGCACCGACTCGTCGAGGGTCACGGCCGGACGGGTGGGGTGTGCCTCGGCGGTGCGGGCGAGGTTGGCTGCCAGGTTCATGGGGGATCCTTTCCGCGATCAGGGGGTAGATGGCGCGAGGGTACGCGCGCCGGGCCCCGCACGGTGTGGCGGGGATCACTTCCCGCCCGCCTCGCCGCGCCGGCCGTCGGCGGCGGTGGTCCACGCGGGCGCCGCGTCGCTCGGCTCCGACCCGCGCCGGTCGCCCGCGCCGTGCCTGGGCCTCGTGCCTCGTGCCTCGCGCCCTCCGCCTCGTTCCTGGGCCTCGCGCCGCGTGCCTGGGCCTCGCGCCTCGCGTGCCTGGGCCTCGTGCGTCAGCTGTGTGGGTTGACCCGCTTCTAGTTCAGGCAACCGCCACGCATCATGGGGGTGTCGTCGTACCCGCCATCGGATGCCGATGATCGGTAGCCTGCCGCCGGAGGTGGCGAGCATGGTGGATTCCGCAGGGGTGGAAGGCTGGACGGGGACGGGACGGGACGGGGGCGGAGGGCGGGCCGGCGGTGGACCCCGGGGCCGAGATTCATGGCGGGGACGGGGCTCAGGGCGGAGCCGGTGTGGGGGCGAGCCTCGATCCCATGCTCGCCGAGGCGGCCGCGGCGCTTCTCGCGCGCCGCCCGGGTGCCGGGCCGCTGGATGCCGGTGCCCTGGCGCGGCTCGCCGAGGTGCTGTCGTCCGCCGCTTACCCCGCGGCCGCGAACCCCGCCGCCGCGAACCCCGCCGCCACGAACCCGGCAGCCGTGAGCCCTGACACCGCAACCCCGGCCGCCGCGACCCCAGACGCGAACCCGGCCGACGCGCCGTGGCTCGACGCGGCCGGGCTGCGGGATGCCGACTCGTGCGGATACCCGGTGGCCGGTGGCTACATGGACGTCCGCGGCGACCTCGCCGTCATGCCCGCGGTCGTCGCCGACCCGTCACGCATCGACGCGGTCATGGGTCGCCTGCTCCAGCAGTGGGCCGACGACTATGTGCTCACCGGCAGCGCGAGACTCGACCACCCGTGGCGGCAGTGGGCGGTGGAGTGACTCTCCGCCCCATGGTGGACGGGGATGTCGAAGCCGCGCTCGACCTCCTGGCGGCGGTGGCGGCTGAGGGCACCTGGGTCGGCACCCAGGCCGGCTTCGACCGGGATGCCCGGCGCCGGCGTTGGAGCGAGGGGCTCGACACGCCGCACGTGCGGCACGTGGTCGTGGAGGCGGAGGCGACCTCGCAGCTGCTGGGCCACGGCGCGGTTCACCTCGAGTCGTACGGCGTCGCGGAGCTGGGCATGCTGCTGGCCGCGGAGGCGCGGGGCCGGGGGATCGGCGGGCGACTTCTCGACGCTCTGCTCGACGCGGCCCGTGACCTGGGCGCCCACAAGGTGGCCCTGCAGCTCTGGGCGCACAACGAGCCCGCGCTGCGCCTGTACCTCTCGCGAGGGTTCACGATCGAGGGCCGGTTGCGCGCGCACTACCCGAGGGACTCGGGCCAGGTGTGGGATGCGCTCATCATGGGCCTGCACCTGGACCCGACGGTTCTGGAGCCGGGCCGCGCCGCCACGCTGCCGGATGCGCCGCAGGTCCCCGCGTCGATTGAGCTGCGCGCGACCACCCCGCGCTGACGGCGAGTTGGCCCGACCCGCCCCGTTGGCACCGACCGAGGCCACCCCACTCCTCTCAGCCAAGGGCGCCGAGGTGGTCCAGCGCCCGGTAGGCGGCGGCCGCGTCGGTCAGCGCACCGGCGCGCACCTGCGCCACGAAGTCCGCGAGGCTGACCTCGACCGGCACGCAGAACTCGTCGCCCCCGGCGAGGGGGGCGGCAACCCGGCGGCAGCCGCGCGCCACCGCGGCGAAGCGCCGGATCGTCGAGAACCCGGCCAGCCAGGCGCCTCCGAGCACCTCGATCGATCCCGCCGCGAACCCCGTCTCCTCGAGCAGCTCCCGCACCGCCGCGGTGGCCACGTCCTCACCCGGATCGACCATCCCGCCGGGCAGTTCGTCGAGCACGAGCCCTGGCCCGGGGCGGAACTGCCTGGCCAGCACGACTGCGCCCTGCTCGGTCAGCGCCACGACGGCGACTGTGCTCCCGCCGGCCAGGATGTCCCAGCGGGTGTCGCGACCGTCGGGCAGCCTGTAGCGGCGAGACTCGATCCGCACGAACCCCTGGTAGGCCTCGTCGGCGGAGAGCTGGGTCCAGGCCAGGTTCTGCTCGGGCGGCGGTTGCAGTGCCATGCCCGGCATCCTCGCACCCCCCAGTAGCATCCGGCCCGTGCTGATCCGCCCCTTCGAGCAGACCGACCGTGCGGCGGTGATCGACCTGTGGCGCCGGGTGGGCCTGACCCGCCCGTGGAACGACCCCGACCGCGACATCGACCGCAAGGTCGCCGACTCGCCGTGGGGCCTGCTCGTGGGCCTGGCCGAGGCCCGGCTGGTCGCGGCGGCCATGATCGGCTACGACGGTCACCGCGGATCCGTGAACTACCTGGCCGTCGACCCGGACCACCGCGGCCGGGGGTGGGGCGGTGCGCTGATGGACCACGCCGAGGCGCTGCTGCGCGCACGCGGCTGCCCGAAGGTCAACCTGCAGGTGCGTGGCGACAACCCGGAGGTGATCGCCTTCTACGAGCGGCGCGGCTACGTCCTGGAGCCCGCGACGCACGCAGTGAACCTCGGCCGCCGCCTCATGGTCGACGGCCCCCCGGCCTGACGGCGATATCTGCCCGCAGGTCCGCGAGGACGTGTCGCGGTCTCAGGCCATCGCCACGCTGCGGAACCGGCGCAGGCGCAGGCTGTTGGTCACCACGAACACCGACGAGAAGGCCATCGCCGCCCCGGCGAGCATCGGGTTGAGCAGGCCCATCATCGCCAGGGGGATCGCGGCCACGTTGTAGGCGAACGCCCAGAACAGGTTGCCCTTGATGGTGCGCAGGGTGCGGCGGGAGAGCCGGATCGCGTCCACGGCGGCACGCGGGTCGCCCCGCACGAGGGTCAGGTCGGCGGCGGCGATCGCCACGTCGGTGCCGGTGCCCATCGCGATCCCCAGGTCCGCAGCGGCCAGGGCAGCGGCGTCGTTGACCCCGTCGCCCACCATCGCCACGACGTGCCCGGCGGCCTGCAGCGCACGCACGGCCTCGACCTTGTCCTCGGGCAGGACGCCCGCGATGACCTCGGAGATCCCCACCTCGTCGGCGATGGCCGACGCGGCGCGTGCATTGTCGCCGGTGAGCAGCACCGGGGTCAGGCCCAGGTCGCGCAGCTCAGCCACGGCCTGCGCCGAGGTCG
>CAVZRW010000017.1:0-92397 GCA_963777855.1 uncultured Actinomycetes bacterium
TCCTGCGCTCCGCCTGGACATGGACTCGAACCCCCGCCGTCCCAGCCGGTCCCGCGACGACCGACCTTCGACAGGACCTTCGACGGTAGGTACCCGGTCGCGGTGGCCCAGGAGCTGCCGGCTGCACGCGCGCAACTGCCGCGCGTCGGGCAGCGGGAGCCTCAGCGAGCCCCGAGCCGGTACTTCCTCACCGCGATGGCCATGGACACCAGCAGGATCACGACCGACCAGAGTGCTGACTGCCAGGGCAGGTCCCCGGCGGGGAGCCCGTTCGTCAGCGCGCGCACGGCGTCGATGGTCATCGTGACCGGTTGCACCCGAGCTATCGGCTGCAGCCACTGCGGGAAGCTGTCCACCGGCACGAAGGCCGAGCTCGCGAACAGCAGGAGGAACAGGGCGAGGGTGCCGGCGGCGTACGACGCTTCGGGGCTGCGCAGGGAGCTGCCGATGGCCGCGTACATCCATGTCAGCGCGTAGCCGAGCAGCACGAGGAGGGCGAGGGCGAGCACCACCTGAATCGTGGTTCCACGGAACTCGAAGCCGAGCGGCACGCTCAGCCCGACGATCGCCGCCAGCGACACCAGGTTCACGACCTGGTCGGCCGTCGTGCGTGCCGCCAGCACCGCCAACCGGGCGATCGGCAGCGTCCGGAAGCGGTCGACGATCCCGCTCTGCAGGTCCTGCGCGAGGCTGATCGCAGTGCCGCCGCTGGCGATGATCACCGCGGCGGTGAACAGCCCCGGCATCAGGTACTGCACGTAGACGCCCCCGGGCACGGCGATCGCGCCGCCGAGCAGGTAGCGGAAGCCCAGTAGGAGCAGGATCGGCTGTCCTACGGTGAGCGCCAGCGTCTGCGGGTCTCGGCCGAGCCGCCGCCAGTTGCGCGTCGTGAGCGCTCGTATCTCGCTCATCGTCCGTCGCGGCGGGTGCCGCTGCGCGGGCAGCGTCGACGCTCCTTGCTCCCCTGATGGGCTGACCTGCGGGGACGTCGCGCGCGCGGCGAGCCCCGCCCCGGACGGCTGCGCCGCGTCCGGCCCCGTGAACGCCAGGAACACCTCGTCGAGGGTGGGCCGACGTGCCCCCAACTCGACGACGTCGACGTCCTGCTCCCGCAGCCGCGACAGCACCGCGGGCAGGCTGTCGACGCCATCCGCCGGCAGGGTCAGTCGGCGCTGCACAGGGTCGACGTGCGGCGCGCCGTGCCCGAGGGCCGCGAGCACACCAGCGGCTCGCTCGAGCCCGTTCTCGCCCACGGTCAGGTCGAGCACGGTTCCGCCGACCAGGTCCTTGAGTTGGTCGGGCGTTCCCTCTGCGACCACTCTGCCCGCGTCGAGCAGTGCGATGCGGTCGGCCAGCTGGTCGGCCTCCTCGAGGTACTGCGAGGTGAGCAGAACGGTCGTGCCGGTGGCGGCTCGCTCGCGGATCACGTCCCACAGCGCGAGGCGCGTCCGGGGATCGAGCCCCGTGGTCGGCTCGTCGAGCACGACCACTGGCGTGGCGCCGATGAGTCCCGCGGCGATGTCCAGGCGGCGGCGCGTGCCGCCCGACAGCGTCCCCGCGCGACGATCGGCAGCCTCGGTCAGCGCCAGCTGCTCCAGCAGATCGCTCACGCGTTCCCGTCGCGTGGCGGCCGGCAGGTGATACAGCCGAGCGATCAGGTCGAGGTTCTCAGCTGCGGTGAGGCGGGCGTCCACCGCGGCGTACTGGCCCGTGACGCCGATCAAGGTGCGCACCTGCCCGGCAGCCGTGACGACGTCCGCGCCGCCGACGCGCGCCCGACCCTCGTCCGGCACCGTCAGCGTGGTCAGGATGCGCACCAACGTGGTCTTGCCGGCGCCGTTCGCACCCAGCAGCGCCACGACCGACCCCGCAGGAACCACAAGGTCCACACCGGCCAGAGCAGTGAGCTCCCCGTACCGCTTGACCAGACCCTCGACCTGCACGTCGCCCGCGGTCACGGTGCCCCTTCAGGCCATCGCGGCGACCGCCCGATCGCCCCCAGCGGCCGCGCACGCTCGCCACCGATAACCACGAGGACATTGTGGCGGGCGGGTCGGCCGGGGGGCACCCTGTGACGAAGTGATCCGGATGCTGCGACCCGGAGGACTTCGTCGTCGTCGACGAACTCCCGGCCGATCCGCGGAAGGCATCCGCCCAGCGCACCAGAGCCCCGTGGAAGATGGCCGAGCCCGCCACCTGCACCTGGCAGCGCGGGCTTCATCGACCTGGCGGGGTCCTACCGAGGCACGCGCGGATCACATACAACGGCCGGCTCGGCTCAGCGCGCGGTGTGCACGGGCTCGGGAGTCCGGCACGCGGCCGTGGCCCCGGGCAGGCGGTACCGCTGCTGGTACATGTGCGGCCCGATGGCCGCGAGTGCGTGGCGGACCCCGGGGGCTTGCATGAGCGCGCCGGCCAGCCGGAACGGCGGCCGGGACATCCGTAGCAGTTCGGCCACGGACTGCGGGCCGACCACATGGCTGCCGTCGGGCCGGACGAGCACGGGGCCACGGAGGACCTCGTCGGGTCCGATGCCGAGGGCGTCGAGATCCGCCGACTGGTAGGGGCGTACGTCGGCTGGCGGGGCCACCCGGGTCCGGATCTTCGCCGCAGCCCGGTCGCAGGGGCCGCAGTCACCGTCGAAGAGCCACAGGGGGGTTCGAATCTCAGTCATGGCACCACTATACCCCCGGGGGTATAGTGGTGCCATGACTGATCGGGCTCCGTGGCGCCTTGAGGTCACGGCTGTGATCTCGGGCCCGATTCGGCTTGGTGGTCGTTGTCGCAGGGTCAGCTGGACGCTTGGACCGGGGTATCGTGCTGGCGACGATTCCGTGAAGCGCCCCTGCGAGTTGCAGCCAGAGGTCTTCGGCCTCGTGGGGCCGAACCTCCTGGCACTCGAGCGGGAATCGATCGGCCTCAGAACAAGTCGCGGCGCATGATCAGCCGTGGCATTCCGCTCGCGACGGCGTTCGTCGTCCCGATGACCCGGAAGCCTGCCTTCTGGAACATCGACCGGGTCCCGACAAAGGCCATGGTCGTGTCCATCCGACCGGGTGGGTCCACGGGATACGCCTCGACAGCGGGGGCGCCATGCGCACTGGCGTACTCGACCGCGCCCTCGAGCAGCGGGCCGGTGACACCACGCTTGCGGTAACCGCCGCGCACGACAACGCACACGATGCTCCACACGGGCGGGTCGTCGGGAGGAGTCGACCAGCCGTGGGATCTCAGACCGCGGACCGATGTTGCACCAGCCGACCGGGACGCCATCAAGGTAGGTGACCACTCCCGGGGGGTTCGAGCTCGCACAGGGCGCGCATCGCCTTCTCACGGTTCCCCTCGCCGAGTTCCGCGATGTCCTGGGCCCGCAGACGATGCGCAACACCAGCAGTGCGACGCACGCCGGTTGGGATTGATGACGTCGGCGAAGTCCTCGAAACGGTCAGACGTCGCAGGATGGGTGAGCCACGGCACACCTCCGACTGTAGGCGCTCGTGATCATCGAGATCCCGGGCTGGGGACCGCACCCACCGAAGATGACGCCGGAATCACGTGTGCGCATGGCCGAACCAACCGAGATCAGCATCCGCTCTCGCCCCGGACGGTGGTGGTGCCAGACCGCCTGGCCGCCGCCGCAGCGCACAGCGTGACGCGCCCCTGCTGGGCGCAGGTGCAGGCCCCCGTGCCAGTGGCCGGGGCCGCCTAGGATCGGTCCGTGCCGAGCGCTGCGAACCCGACCCTTCGCCGCCTGCCATGGGTCCTGGGCGGGGCGGGGATCCTCTCCCAGATCGTGTGGGTCCTGCTGCCCGAGCAGTGGCGCGACGCCGCGACGATCACCTCGGTGCTGCTCATGGCCGCCGCGGGGGCCGCGCACGCCGCGATCCACCGGGGGGCCCGATGGGCCGCCGCCCTGTACGGGATCACCGCCGGGATCGGCCTGGCCGTCGAGGCGATCGGCACGGCCACCGGGTTCCCGTTCGGCGCCTACCGGTACGGGGAGCGGCTCGGGCCGATGCTGCTCGACGTGCCCCTGCTGATCCCGCTGGCCTGGTGCATGGCCGCCTACCCGATGCTCCTGCTGGCCCGGCGCCTGGCCCGTGGGCGGGCGGTGGTCGCCCTGATCGGCGCGTGGACGATCACCGCCTGGGACCTCTTCCTCGACCCGCAGATGGTCGGCGAGGGGCATTGGGCCTTCGACGACCCCACCCCAGCCCTGCCCGGCTCCCCCGGCATCCCGCTGACCAACTACGCCGGCTGGTTCGCCACCGGTCTGCTGATCTTCTGGGTGCTGGACCACCTGCCCCGCGCCGCCGCCGACGACCGCCTGCCGAGCGTGCTGATGCTCTGGATGTACGCCTCCAACGTGATGGCTGCCGCCGTGTTCTTCGGCCGGCCCGCGGTCGCGCTGTGGGGTGCGGTGGCGATGGGCCTCACGGTGGTCCCGTGGGCACGGCTGGCGATCCCGGAGCTGCGCCGGGCCCCCGCCGACCCCGCCGTCGTGGGTTCGCGATGAGGCCGGGCCGCACCGTCGTCGCCGCGGCCTCGGGGATGGCCGCGGCCCTGACCGCGCACACCGCGTGGAACGCCCGCCACCTGCGCCGGGCGCCCGCCGTCGAGGATCCTGACGATCCGACTCGGCGGACCCGGATCACGGTCCTGCTCCCGGCCCGCGACGAGGCCGCGCGGATCGGCCCGTGCCTGGACGGCCTGCTGGCCCAGGACCATCCGGCGATGCGGGTGCTGATCCTCGACGATGGGTCCACCGACGGCACCGAGCGCGCGGTCGCCGCACACGTCGGACACGACCCACGGTTCCGGGTGCTCGACGGGGGCGACGATCCCCTGCCCGAGGGCTGGCTGGGCAAGCCGTGGGCCTGCCAGCGCCTGGCCGAGGCAGCGCTCGCTGGTGAGCCGCCCGGCCCCGCACCCCAGGGCGCCGGACCCCAGGGCGCGGCACCCCAGGGCGCCGGGCTGCCGGAGACCACACAACCGCATCCCAGCCCGCCGACCGAGTCGACAGCGGCGGGGCCCGACGGGCCCGCCCCGGACCTTCTGGTCTTCCTCGATGCCGACGTCGTGCTCGCGCCTGGCGCGCTGACCCGGATCGCGGCCCTCATGGCCGACTCCGGCCTCGACCTGGCCAGCCCGTACCCCCGCCAGCTCGCGCTCACCCCGGCCGAGCGGCTCGTCCAGCCGCTGCTGCAGTGGTCGTGGCTGACCACGCTCCCCCTGCCCCTGGCCGAGCGGTCGCCGCGGCCGTCGTTGACCGCGGCCAACGGGCAGGTGCTGGCGATCACACCCGCGATGCACTCGAGGATCGGCGGGCATGGGGCAGTGCGCGCCGAGGTCCTCGAGGACATCGGGTTGGCCCGGGCCGTCAAGGCCGCCGGTGGGCGCGCGACCGTCACCGACGGCACCGACCTGGCCACCTGCCGCATGTACACCTCCGCCGGCGAGCTCGTCGACGGGTACACGAAGTCACTGTGGGCAGCGTTCGGCTCGCCCGGCGGCTCAGCGGGGGCCACGGGCCTGCTCACGTTCGCCTACGTGCTTCCGGCCGCGGCGGCGGTGGCCGCACCCACCGGCCGCACCCGCGCGATCGGGGCCGCCGGCTACGCGGCGGGCGTCGCGGGACGGGTCCTCGTCGCCCGCCGCACCGGGGGCCGGCCGCTGGACGGCCTGGCCCACCCGGCCTCGATCCTCGCCCTGGACGCCCTGACCGGCCTGTCGTGGCGGCGGCACCGCCGCGGCGAGCTGGCGTGGAAGGGCCGCGCGGTGCACACCGGCCACCCCCAGCCGGCCCCTGGCCCCCGCACCGCGGACCCGACCGTTCCGGCCACCGACCCCACCCGACCTCACCCGACCCACCCCGGCCAGTAGGGTCTGAGACCATGGCGCGGATCGTGGTCATCGGGGCCGGCATGGGCGGGATGGCCGCCGCGGCCCGCCTGCGGGTCAAGGGCCACGAGGTCACCGTCGTCGAGGCCGGCGACACCCACGGCGGCAAGCTCGGCGTGGTCCGCCGCGACGGGTTCGCCTTCGACACCGGCCCGAGCCTGTTCACGCTGCCGGCCGTGTACCGCGACCTGTTCCTCAAGACCGGCGGCCCGCTGGAGGACAGCGTCGAGCTCGTCGCGCTCGATCCCGGGTTCACCTACCGCTTCGCCGACGGCAGCGCCCTGCCGATGCCGGGCGCTGGGGTCGGCCGCGGCGCCGAGGCGATGGGCGACGCGCTGGGCGGCACAGCCGCCGACGACTGGCGCGCCCTGCAGCAGCGCGCGGGGCGGATGTGGGCGACCACGCGCCGGCCGTTCCTCGAGTCCCCGCTGACCGGGCTGGGCGACCTGCTGCCGCTGGCCCGCGACCTCGGGGCGGTGCGCACCGTCGCGCCCTGGCAGACCCTGCGCAACCTCGGCCGGGCGACGCTCTCGGACTGGCGGGCCCGCCAGGTGCTCGACCGCTACGCCACCTACTCCGGCTCCGACCCCCGGCGCGCCCCGGCGGTGCTGGCGACCATCCCCTACATGGAGGCCACGTTCGGCGCCTGGCACATCGCCGGCGGCCTGCGCAGCCTCGGCGACGCCCTGCGCGCCCGGCTCGACGAGCGCCGCGTCACGGTGCGGCTGGGCACCCGGGTGGAGCGCATCCTGGTCACTGGTGGCCGGGCGGCGGGCGTGCGGCTCGAGGGCGGCGAGGTACTGGCCGCCGACGTGGTCGTGGCCAATGCGGACGCGAGCGCGGTCTACGGCCCGCTGCTGGGCGAGGACTCCCCCGCCGGACCCCGCCGGCGCCTGGCGAGGGCCACGCCGTCGCTGTCCGGGTTCGTGATGCTGCTCGCAGTGCGCGGGCGCACGCCCGGCCTGACGCACAACAACGTGTGGTTCCCGCGCGAGTACGACCCGGAGTTCGACGCGATCTTCGGCCGCACCCCGCAGCCGGTCGACGACCCGACGATCTACGCCTGCGTGCCCGACGACCCGGCGATGCGCCCGGCGGACGGTGAGGCGTGGTTCGTGCTGGTCAACGCCCCCCGGCACTCCCCCGGGGGCGCGCTGCCCGGCACTGTCGACTGGGACGCCCCGGGTCTGGCCGACTCCTACGCCGACCGGGTGCTGGCCCGCCTCGCCGAGCGGGGCACGGATCTGGCCGGCCGGGTGCTGTGGCGCGAGCTGCGCACGCCGGCCGACCTCGAGCGCGCCACCGGCGCCCCGGGCGGCTCGATCTACGGCACGTCCTCCAACGGGGCGCGCGCGGCGTTCCTGCGCCCACAGAACGCCTCCCCGATCCCGGGGCTGTTCCTCGTCGGCGGCTCGGCGCACCCGGGCGGCGGCCTGCCCCTGGTCGGGCTCTCGGCGGAGATCGTCTCCGGCCTGGTCGGCCGCGCCTGAGTCCCCGCCCCCGGGCAGCGCCGGGCTTCCCGCCGCCTACTCCTCCGGGGCGGGGGCGACCCAGTCGGCCAGCCGGCCGCTGCGCGAGACCGACCGCAGCGCCCGCTCGGTGGCCTCCCGGGCCTCCTCGGTGACCACCAGCAGCAGCCGGTCGCCCACCCGCACCCGCGTGTGCTGGTCAGGGGCCAGCGTGCGTCCCTCACGCACCACCAGCGAGACCACGGCCTGCGCGGGCAGCGGCAGCTCGCGCACGTACGTGCCGGCCAGGTGCGACCCCGCGGGCACGTCGAGGTCGAGCAGCGACGCGCGCATGCTGTCCAGCGGCGCGGCCTCCACGCTGAGCTCGTCGGTGCGCTCGGGGCTGACCAGGCCCAGCCGTCGGGCCATCACCGGCATGGTGGGCGACTGCAGCACCGTCAGGGCCACGACCAGCAGCATGGTCACGTCGAACACGAGCTCGCCGTCGGCCACCCCGGCCCCGAGCGGGATGGTCGCGAAGATGATCGGGACGGCCCCGCGCAGGCCCGCCCACGAGGCGAAGGCGGCCCACTGCCAGGGCATCGCCGCGGTCCGCGTGCGCGTGGTGACCCGCGACGGCCGCAGGAACGCCGCCAGCGACGCGAACACGCTCACCGGCCGGGCCACCACCAGCAGCAGCACCCCGGCCAGCGCCGCGATGCCCAGCGCCTCGGCCAACCGGTCGGGCACCACCAGCAGTCCGAGCATGATGAACAGCCCGATCTGCACCGTCCAGGCCAGCCCTTCGACGAACCCGATGACGGCCCGGCGGTGCGGCAGGGGCGAGGCGGCGAGGATCAGTGCGACGACGTAGACCGCGGCGAACCCGGAGGTGTGCAGCACGACGGCCAGCCCGTAGGCCAGCATCAGCAGGGCGATCACCGCCACGGGGTACAGCCCGGCAGCCGGCAGGGCCAGCCGCGGCAGCAGCCACCGGGCACCCAGGCCGACCACTGCCCCGATGAGCAGGCCGCCGGCCAGCTCGGCCAGCACGAGCAGCGGGATCGCCCAGGCGGGCAGGTCACTGCCCGCGGTCGTGGACAGCAGGACCACCAGCACCACGACCGGGGCGTCATTGAGCCCGGACTCGGCCTCGAGCAGGGTCTGCAGCCGGGGTGGCAGGCGCAGGGCGCGGGCCACGGTGAACACCGCGGCAGCGTCGGTGGGCGCGAGCACCGCGCCGATCAGCACCGCGGTGCGCAGGTCGAGCCCAGCGATCCAGTGCAGCGGCCAGGCGACCAGCACGATGCTGACCGCGACGCCGAACGAGGCCAGCACCGCAGCGGGGACGATGACCGGGCGCACGGTGGCCGGGCGGGTGGTCAGCCCGCCCTCGGCGAGGATGATGATCAGCCCGGCGTAGCCCAGCGCCGTGGCCAGCTCGGCGTCGTCGAAGGCGATCCCGCCGAGGGCGTCGTCGCTGAGCAGCAGCCCGATGCCCAGGTAGAGCAGCAGGCCGGGCATCCCGAACCGGGCCGCCAGCCGGACCCCGCCCACGGCCGCCAGGATGATGACCGCGGCGACCAGGGTGATCTGGGCTGCCTGCCCGGTGTCCATCAGGGGGATCCGCCCAGCCGTCGGCGCACCACGCGCAGCAGCTGCACGAGGCCGATCACGCCGACCACGACCAGCGTCCAGGCCCCCAGGGTCGCCCAGCCGGGGTCGTCGTCGGGGCGAGCGGCGCAGGCGAGCAGGAACATGACGACGATCACCACGCGGGTCGGGCGCTCGTTGATGGTCAGCACGCCCAGCTCGGTCATCCCCGCGGCTCCGGCGCGGGCCCGGGCGTACTCCTGCAGCCAGCCGAGCCCGACTGCGGCAACGCAGGCCCCGGGCGGGGCGCCGGCGACCCAGAGGGCGGCGACGAACGCCGCGTCGCTGACCCGGTCGGCCACGGCGTCGAGCACCGCCCCCCAGCGCGACGTGCGCTCGGTCATCACGGCGACGGCACCGTCCAGGGAGTCGACCAGCCCGCTGAGGGCGACGACCACCGCCGCCGCGACCAGCCCGATGCCGCCGAGCGAGGCCAGCAGGGGCGCCGTGAGGGCCACCAGCAGGCCCAACACCGTGACCGCGTCAGGGCTCAGCCCGACGCGCGCCAGTGGGCGCGCCACCGCGTGCACCACGGCCAGCCATCCCCCGACCAGCCGGCCGCTGGGGTCCGCCCCGCCATGGAGCGCCGACCAGCGCTGCAGGTAGGTGGCCCGGTCCATGTCAGCGCAGGGACCATCCGACATCGAGGCAGACCACGACCGCACCGTCCCCGGCGTCCAGCGAGACCTTGGCAGCGCCGGCCCCGTCGGCCATCGCCGTGGCCATCCGCAGCGGCCCCGGGGGCCGGGAACGCCCGGCCGTCTCGTTGATCGACACGACGTCGCCGAGCTGCCGGCCGGCGAGCTCGGCCAGCTGGCTGGCGCGGGCCAGCGCGTCGGCCCAGGCGGCCTCCCGGGCCCGCGCGAGCAGCCCGGTGGCGTCGGAGTGCCGGAAGGAGACGTCGTGCACGCGCGCCGCGTCCCCACCGGCGACCACGAGGGCGGCCAGCAGTTGCCCGGCGGCGTCGATGTCGGCGGTGTGCGCGCTGAGCTGCACGGCCGCCTGGAACCCGGCCACCGTGGGGTACTCGTCGTAGACGGGGTTGAGGCTGACCGCCGAGGTGCTCAGCGCACCAGCCGGGATCCCTGCCTCGAGCAGCACCTGGCGCATCCGCTCCAGGGCGTCGCCCGAGGCGGCCAGGGCCTCGGCGGCCGACGGCCGGCGCACCTCGGAGCCGACCGTGATGACGCACTCGTCGCGCGGGCCGCTGGCGCTGCCCGATCCGCTGACCCAGATCCCCTTGTCCATGGCCGACACCCTCCCCTGCCCCGCTGCCGACGCGCTACCCGGCCAGCCGGGCGAAGATCTCGCGCGTGGCCGTGGATCGGTTCAAGGTGTAGAAGTGCAGGCCCGGGGCGCCGCCGGCCAGCAGTGCCTGGCCGAGCTCGGTGGCCACCTCGATGCCGCGCTCGCGCACGGCGGCCGGGTCGTCGGCAACGGCCCGGAACCGCTCGGCCAGCTCGTCGGGCAGCCCGGCCCCGGAGAGCACGGCGAACCGCTCGATCTGGCGCACGTCGGTGACCGGCATGAGCCCGGGCAGGATCGGGATGGTCACCCCGTGGACCCGGGCGCGCTCGACGAGCGCGAAGTAGTCGTCGGGGCGGAAGAAGAACTGGGTGACGGCGAACTCCGCGCCTGCCTGCTGCTTGGCGGCCAGGACCCGGGCGTCGGCCTCGAGGTCGGCGGACTCCGGGTGCTTCTCCGGGAAGGCGGCCACCCCCACGGTGAAGGCGCCCTCGTGCTTGGCCAGGCGCACCAGGTCGACCGCGTGCTCGAGACCTCCGGGCGTGGGGGTCCACGGGGTGCCGGGGCCGCCGGGCGGATCGCCGCGCAGGGCCAGCAGGTTGGTGATCCCGGCCTCGAGGTAGCTGTTGAGCACCTCGACGAGCTCGGCTCGGGTCGCCCCGACGCAGGTCAGGTGCGCCACGGCGTCCATCCCGGTCTCGGCCAGGATCTTGCGGGTGATCCGCACGGTGCGGTCGCGGGTGCTGCCGCCGGCGCCGTAGGTCACCGAGACGAACGTGGGGGCCAGCGGGGCGAGCTCGGAGATCGCCGACCAGAGCTGGGCCTCCCCCGCATCGGTCTTCGGCGGGAAGAACTCGAAGCTGAAGACCGGCTCCCCTGAGGCCAGGGTCCTCGCGAGCTGCACCGACATCAGAGCCTCCGGGCGGTCGCGGCCACGGCGAGCTCGGCCAGGGCGGTGCGGGCGTCGTCGGGCAGGCCCGCTCGGTCCAGTGCCGCGACGGCCTGCTCCGTGCGCTGGGTGATCACGAACTCGACCTCGTCCAGGGCACCGGTGGCCAGGATGATGCCGCGCAGGTCGTCGATCGCCCCGGCCGTCAGGTGCGGGTCGCCGAGCCCGGCGCGCAGGTGCGCGGCCTGCTCGTCGCTGGCGCGCTGCACGGCGGTGGCCACCAGGAGGGTGCGCTTGCCCTCGCGCAGGTCGTCGCCGGCGGGCTTGCCGGTCTCCGCGGGGTCGCCGAACACGCCGAGCACGTCGTCGCGCAGCTGGAAGGCCTCCCCGAGGGGCAGGCCGTAGTCGGAGAGGTGCTCGTGGAAGGCGGGGTCGGCCCCGGCCAGGGCGGCGCCCAGGTGCAGCGGGCGCTCGATCGTGTACTTCGCGGACTTGTAGCGCACCACGAGAAGGGCCCGCTCCACCGATCCGCCGCCGCGGGCCTGCTCGAGCAGGTCGAGGTAC
Organism: uncultured Actinomycetes bacterium; assembly: GCA_963777855.1. GTDB lineage: Bacteria > Actinomycetota > Actinomycetes > S36-B12 > CAIYMF01 > Prado023. Next base: position 11,701 of record CAVZRW010000017.1, read on the forward strand.
TGCCCGGCCATCAGCTCGGTGCGCATCCGGTCGTAGACCACCTTGGCGCGGGCCAGCTCCTCGGCGTCGAAACCGGAGCGGTAGAGCATCTCGTCGGCCCAGCTCAGGCACAGGTCGCCGAGCAGGATCGCGGCCCCGTCGCCGAACTTCTGGGAGTCGCCGAGCCACCCGGTCCCGCGGTGCATCGTGGCGAACCGCCGGTGCGCGGCAGGCTTGCCGCGGCGCATGTCGGAGTCGTCCATCACGTCGTCGTGGACCAGGGCGCAGGCCTGCAGCAGCTCGAGGGAGGCCGCGGCGCGCAGGGCGGAGTCGAGGTCGTGGCCGCCGGCGCCGAGGTAGCCCCACAGGCAGAACGCCGGGCGCAGGCGCTTGCCACCGGCGACCAGCTCGGCCAGCCAGTCGGTGAACGGCACGAGGTCCGGCGAGATCCCGGCGAGGATCCCCGCCTGCTCGGCGATGAAGGCGTCCAGGGTGGCCTGGACCGAGGCGCGCAGGGCCTCGGGAGTCAGGCGCGGATCGGGCGTCATGGCCCACAGCCTAGGGGGTTGGGCCCGATCCGCCCGTTCGCCGCCTCACGGGCCGAGGCATACGGTGGGGCCATGCGTTCGATCCTGCGGGGCCACGGGCCCGTCACCGGGCCCACCGATCATGTCGTCGTCGTCGGAGCCGGTCTGGCCGGGCTCTCGGCGGCGATGCGCCTGGCCGGGGCGGGCCGGAAGGTCACCGTCCTGGAGCGCGAGGCGGTGCCCGGCGGGCGCGCCGGCGTGATCGAGGACTCCGGCTTCCGGTTCGACACGGGCCCGACCGTGCTCACCATGCCGGGGCTGATTGCCGACGCGTTCGCCGCGGTGGGCGAGGAGATGGACGACTGGCTCACCCTCTCGCCGGTCAGCCCGCTGTACCGGGCGTACTACCCGGACGGCTCACAGCTGGACGTGCACCCGGACGTCGACGCGATGGCCGACGAGATCGCCGTCGTGATCGGCCCCAAGGAGGCGGCCGGCTACCGGCGCTACGTCGACTTCGTGACCGAGCTGTACCGGCTGGAGATGGCCGACTTCATCGACCGCAACATCGACTCCCCATTCGACCTGCTCACCCCCAACCTTGCGAAGCTGGCGGCGGTGGGCGGGTTCCGGCGCCTGGCGCCCAAGGTCGAGCAGTACCTGTCCGACCCGCGCACCCAGCGGGTGTTCTCGTTCCAGGCGATGTACGCCGGGCTGAGCCCGCAGGACGCCCTGGCGATCTACGCGGTGATCGCCTACATGGACTCGGTGGCCGGGGTCTACTTCCCGAAGGGCGGCATGCACGCGCTGCCCACCGCGATGGCAGCCGCCGCGGAGAAGCACGGCGTGCAGTTCCGCTACTCGACGACCGTCACCTCCGTCGAGCACGACGGCAGCCGCGCCTCGGCCGTGATCACCTCCGACGGGGAGCGGATCGCCGCCGACGTGGTGGTGCTCAACCCGGACCTGCCGGTTGCCTACCGCGACCTGCTGGGCACCGAGCCATGGTCGGTGCGCCGGCTGCGCTACTCGCCGAGCTGCGCGCTGATGCTCGTCGGCTCCGGGGCCTCGTACTCGAAGATCGCCCACCACAACATCCACTTCGGCCGCGACTGGGACGGGGTGTTCACCGACCTCATCGACCGGGGGCGGGTGATGAGCGACCCCAGCCTGCTGGTGACCAACCCCTCGCACTCCGACCCGAGCCTGGCCCCTGAGGGAAAGCAGTCGTACTACGTGCTGTTCCCGACGCCGAACCTCGACGCCGCCATCGACTGGCGGGTGGAGGGCCCCCGCTACCGCGACCACATGGTGGCCACCCTCGAGGAGCGCGGCTACATCGGCTTCGGTGACGCCATCGAGGTCGAGCACCTGACCACGCCGCTGGACTGGGCCGAGCGCGGCATGGAGCGCGGCGCCCCCTTCGCCTCCGCGCACTCGTTCCTGCAGACGGGGCCCTTCCGGCCGGGGAACCGGTGGGGCGAGAACGTGGTGTTCACCGGGTCCGGCACGCAGCCGGGCGTCGGCGTGCCCATGGTGCTGATCTCGGGGCGGCTCGCGGCGGAGCGGATCGTCGGGCCGCTGCCGAAGTCGTTGTCGTAGGGGCCCGGTCGGGCGCACGCGCGGCTAGGGTGCGTGGATGCGCGCCCTCGCCGTCCTCGCCGGCCTGCTGTTGTGGGTGGCCGCCTCGTCGTCGGTGATGCGCACGCTGATCGTTCCGCGCGGCAGCTCCGGGCTCAACCGGTTCAAGAACCGGGCGCTGCTGGTCGGTTTCCGGGCGGTCGCCCGGCGCACCTCGACCTACGAGCGCCGCGACGCCGTGCTGACCTGGCTGGCGCCGGTGGCGATCGTGACCTCGCTGGTCATGTGGCTGGCGATGTACTTCGTGAGCTACGGCCTGCTGATGCTCGGCACCACCGACCTGCCACTGCGCGCCCAGTTCCGCGAGGCCGGGTCCAGCCTGTTCACGCTCGGGTACGCCAGCACCGATCGCAACGCGCTCACCGCGCTGGACTTCATCGCGGCCGCCACCGGGCCGATCGTGATCGGCCTGCTGATCGGCTACCTGCCCACGATGTACGCGGCCTACCAGCAGCGCGAGTCGGAGGCCACGCTGCTGCTCGGCCGCGGCGGCGAGCCGAACTGGGCGCCCGAGCTGCTGCGTCGCCACGCGCTGGTGCGCAACATCGAGCGGCTCGACACCCTGTGGCCCGCCTGGGAGCGATGGGCCGCTGAGGTGGGTGAGAGCCACACGAACTTCCCGGTCCTGATCCAGATGCGCTCGGCGCGGCCCCACCGCAACTGGTTGATCTCGCTGCTGTGCGTCATGGATGCCGCCGCGATGCACATGTCACTGAACCCCAACCAGCCTCAGGGCAGCATGCGCGTGGCCATCCGTCAGGGCGTGGTCTGCATGCAGGAGCTCTGCAAGGTGGAGCGGATCGGCTTCGACGAGGACCCGATGCCCGACAAGCCGAGCGCGGTGACCCTCGAGGAGTTCCAGCGGGCCTGCGACCTGCTGGCTCGGGCCGGGTACACCTGGGAACAGGACCCGGCCGAGGCCTACCGGCACTTCCGCGGGTGGCGGGCCAACTACGAGGACATGGCCTTTGCCCTGGCCGCGGAGATCGACGCAGTGCCCGCACCATGGAGCGGCCCCCGCGCGCGGTCGCTGCCCACGATCGAGCCCGACCGGCAGCCCAACCGGAGTCCCGATCGCCCACAGGGTGGGTCGGCGTAGGGCGGGCCCCGGCTGCATCGCGTTGGTGTCGAGGTGGCGGGGTGCCGGGGCGGGGTCCGGGGCGGGGTCCGGGGGCGGGGTGCCGGGGCGGGGTTCGGCCTTCCCCAAGCGGGTTCTTGCGATGTCGGTGTCCTGATACAGGACTGTCACCGATGTCCGAGGCATGACGGTTTCGCGATGTCGGAGTGTCGCGATGACAGTCGCGATGTCGGAGTGTCGCGATGTCGCGATGTCGGAGCCGTGGACTACACTCGAACACATGTTCGAAGGATCGGTCCCCGAATGCTCGGGGCATCAGCGCGCGCGAACCCCCGCGCACGCGCTGGTGGGCCGTCGGGCACGGTCGGCGGCGGGCCCGGACCTCTCCCCCGCGGGGTCCGCCGCCGGCCACTCCACCACGGGGCACGGGCCCGAGTCGGCCGCGGCGCCTGTGTCGGGTTCCGCTCCCAGGTCGACCACGCCACCCACCGTGGAACCGTCCGCCGCTCCGCCCAGCCCTCCGCCCCAGCCCTCCGCCCACCGCTCCCGACAATCCGCCGATCGCCCCGCCGAGCCCACCAGCTCCCTCGAGCCTCACGTGGTCGAGCTGCTGGCCCGCTGGTGGCGAGAGACACGTCCGGCCTGGGTGGCCGTCGAGTGGTACGACGCCGCCCTCCGGCAGGAGGTCCGGGCGCTCATGCAGCTGCCTCCCGGGGCCGAGCTCGTGGCCGCACTGGGTGCCCTTGACGTTGCGGATCGATGCACAGTCGCGCACCGCGGCGAGGAGCTCCCAGGCGACCCCGTCCCCGGCAGCGCGCCCGGTTGGCCCTGCCCCTGCCAGCTCGTGATCGCCGCAGCCTGGGAGGCCTGCACAGGCTGGCTCGCCGCGCAGGCCGCCCGGTCCCTGGTCGCCATCGCCGGGCCTGAGCCCGTCGAGCTGCGCACGCCCACCCGGCAGACGATCGTCGATCCGGCCCGTGAGGAGGTGGCGCTGGCCCTGCGGCTGTCGCCCCCGTCGGCCCACAACCGCATCACGTCGGCCCGTGAGCTGCTCGGGCAGCCCGCCCTGGTCGAGCTCGTCGAGACCGGGGCCTGCTCGGCCTGGGTCGCGCGCTGCGTGCTCAGCGAGGTCGCCGCGCTGGACCCCGAGGAGGCCGACGCCGTTGTCGCGACCATCGCCGGGCGGATCCGCCAGCGCCACCTGCGCGGGCAGCGCGCGTGGACAGCCGCTGAGGTGCGGCGCACGACGCAGTCGATACGCCTGTCGCTGTTCCCGGGGAGCACAGCGCGCATGCGTGCCGCGGCCCGCTCCGGCCGCCGGGTCGAGGTACTGCCCGAGGCCGACGGCATGTCGGTCCTGCGCGCGTTCATCGACTCGACGCAGGCCCACCGCATCCACCGCCGGCTCACCGCGATCGCGCGCGGCCTCGAGGATCCCGACCTGACGTGCGACCAGGTCCGCGCCGACGTACTGGTGGACGTGCTACTCGGCGCGGGGTTGCCCGTCGCGCTCAGCAGTGGAGTGGGCGGCGGTCTGGTCCCCGAGAGCGAAGGCACGGACGCGAACTCAGAGCCGGCCGGCGACGCTCCCACACCTCAGGCTTCCTGCGGCGCCGGGGCTGATCGCGATCTCGCCGGGCCCTTGCTGCGTCCGGCCCCCGCACCCGAGATCTGCGTCGTGGTGAGCCTCGAGACCCTGCTCGGCCTCGCCGAGGGCGCAGCCGAGATCCCCGACCTCGGCCCGATCCCCGCGGAGGTCGCCCGCGAGCTGGCCGCGGACGGCCGCTGGCGGGCGTGGGTCACCGACGCCAGCGGGCAGGTGGTGTCCACCGGGTCCCGCACCTACACCCCCACCGCGGCGGCGGCCAGGCTCGTCCGCGCGCGGGAGCCCCACTGCCGGATGCCCGGCTGCCGCCGACCGGCGATCAACTGCGACCTCGACCACACCATCCCCTGGCCTCGGGGTTCAACCACCCCACAGAACCTCGGCCCACTGTGTCGCCGACATCACCAGCTCAAGACCCACGCGGGCTGGTCCCTGCTCCCGGACCCGGACGGCTGGCGCTGGCGCACGCCCAGCGGACTGACCATCCGTGAGGGCCCTGAACCCCCACTCCACGTCGAGCCGCGCCGCCCCGAGCCCCCACCTGCTCCCGGGCAGGAATCCCCCACCTGACCCCAGGCACGAATTCACACCCGATCCCCGGCAGGGATGGCCCACACCTGATCCCGGGCGAGGATGGCTCCCGTCAGAAGGAGCCCACGTGACTGCACCGTGGCGAGGCCGGCCGTCCGGCGAGGGCCCGGTCACCACCCGGGATCTCGAATCCGGCCCTCGGACGGCCTGCGCCTCACCCGCGTGAGCCTCCCGCCTCGCCCGGTCGGAGGGGGCGGGGATCCTGAGTACCCTTGCTGAGCATGGCGCCCCCCGCGCGGACCGAGGTCCGCCTCGACCGGGCGGTGACCATGCACTACGTGGTCCCAGGCCTGGTGGGCAGCTGCCTGATCGCGCTCGGCGCGCTCGGTGTGGGGTGGCTGCCCAGCGGGTCAGCGCTGCTGGAGACCGGAATCATCACCACGCTGCGCTCGACTGGGCCGGGCGAGCTGCTCGCGCGGATCGCCGTGTTCGCTGGGGTCGCGCTCCTGCTGCAGGCCTGGCTCATCCTCGGACACGACGTGCTCGAGGATCTCGAGCGCAGCGAGCGCCGACTCATGCTCGTCCTGGTCTCGTGGACCGCCCCCCTGCTCCTGATGCCCCCGCTGTTCAGCCGCGACGCGTACTCGTACTTCGCCCAGGGCCAGCTGGTGCTGGCCGGACTCAACCCGTACCAGAACGGCATCTCCGCCCTGCCCGGGTGGTTCCTGACCGGGGCCGATCCCCTCTGGGCCGAGTCCCCCACCCCCTACGGCCCGGCCTTCCTGCTCCTCGAGCAGGGCGTGGCCGCACTCGTCGGGTCCAATGCCTTTCTGGGCGCCCTGTTGTTCCGGCTGATCGCCCTGGCCGGCATCGCCCTGCTGGCCTACTACGTGCCTCGGCTGGCCCACGCCCACGGCATCGAACCCGTGAAAGCCCTCTGGCTGGCCGTGCTCAACCCGCTGGTGCTCATGCACTTCGTGGCCGGCGCCCACAACGACGCGCTCATGGTCGGCCTCATGGTCGCAGGCCTGGCCCTCGCGGCCGAGAAGCATCCCATCGAGGGGATCGTCCTGATCGGCATGGCTGGAGCCGTGAAGCCCATCGCGCTGGTCGTGCTGCCCTTCGCCGGCCTGCTCTGGGCCGGCACCAGAGCGTCATGGCTTCAGCGGATCGTGGCCTGGGCGAAGTCACTGGCCGTTGTGCTGGTGGTCTTCGCGGCCCTCTCGGCCATCGTGGGAGTCGGGCTCGGCTGGGTGGCCTCGCTGAGCACGCCGGGCAACGTGCGCACCTGGCTATCCCCGCCCACCGCACTCGGGATGGCCGTCGGGTCGCTGCTGGACCTCGTCGGCCTGGGCAGCGTCGACGGCGCGGTGAGCTTCTTCCGGGCCGTAGCGATGCTCGCCGGTGCCTGCATCGGGCTCTACCTGGTGCTGCGTCCCGAGGGCCGCTCACCGGTCCGCGGGGCCGCCCTGGGCCTGCTGGCGATCGTGGCCCTCGGGCCTGTGGTCCAGCCGTGGTACCTGCTGTGGACGTTGCCCCTGCTGGCCGCCACCGGGCTCACCGGCCGTCAGCTGCGGACGGCCATGATCATCATGTCGGTCCTGGTGCTGCACGGGATGGCCGAGTCGAACGCGACGGCCGACACCCTGTTCGACATCCGCGACGGCCTCGCCTCACTGTTCGCCCTCGGGATGGTCGCCGTCGTGCTCCTGTCGAGCCCCGGGCAGCGGCGCCTGATCATCGGGGACCCGGTCGACCGGGGCATCCGGCCCCTGGGACCGGCCGCGCGCGCCCGGGCAGGCGCGATGGTGGTTCAGCCCACCGGCTCCTCGATGTCGTAGTCCTCGTCGTCGAACACCTCGGGGGTGCGGTGCTGGCCCAGCGAGAGCTGCGGACCCTCACCGATGAGCACGACCCGGGCGGCCAGGTCGGCCTCCTCCCACGCGGCCAGGACGTCGCGGAACACGTCGATGGCCACCGCGAACTGCTCGGGCTCGTTCTCGGCGAGGTCCGCCCAGCCCGACCACAGGATCAGCAGCCCGTCGGCGTCATCGAGGTCCTCGACCTCGTCGAACTCCTGGGACTCCAGGCACTCCTCGAACGCGTCCCAGTTGTGGCCGAAGTAGTCGGGGAATCCGAACGCGGCAGCGCACGCCTCGAAGAAGTCGCTGCGCCGACCCCCCTCGGGAACCTCGATCAGCACGGAGGCCCATCCGAGCAGCGAGGCGAGCTCAGCGGCAGCGTCGTAGTCGGGCGCGTCGCGCCACAGTGCGATCCGGTTGCTCATCCGGACACCACCTCTCGGAAGCTCTCGTAGTGATCGGCCGTGTAGAACCGGGAGCCGTCGTCACCGGCCACGATGCGCCGGGCGCCGCGGTCACTCTCGCCGGGCGTGACCACGGTGTACTCCGCGTAGAAGCCCGATGGCTGGGGCGGCAGGATGCCCTCACGGTTACCGAAGGTCGCGCCATCCTTGGAGTACGGGAACGGCCCGCCGTCGCGGATCAGCTCCAGGGTCTCGATCCCCTCCGGAGGCAGCTGGGCGACGCGGATCGTGCGCAGGTCCGTGGTCGGCTCAGCCGGTGCGAGGTCGGCGTACGGCGAGGTGGGGGTCGTGGCGCCGGTCGTTGACCCCGATCCGGTCGTGGATCCGCCCTGCCCGCCCGAGCCCTGGGAGACGCCGGTGCCCTGGCCCGCGGCCCCCTGATCACTGCTCGACGTGCCCGGCGAAAGGCATCCGGCAAGGACCCCCAGGCTCAACAGCAGCACGGCGACGACGCGGGGCGTGGGCTTCACGCCCCGCAGCATGGCACATCGAGCCCAGCCAACCGCCCCCCGGTGCGGACCCGGAGGCGGATCGAGGGCAGCGTCACGCGCGTGCCCAGCGCAGTGGTCGGCGGCGTGGTCACGGCGGTGGCCAGCAGCGTGTCGACGGGCGAGCGGCCCCACCGCCAGGGTCCTGTGCCGCCACCCCGCCCCGACGCACCTCGGCCGGGATCGCCCACGCAGCTCGACCGGGATCGCCCCCACATCTCGGCCCGGATCGAAGGCGGGATGGGAGGATGTGCCCCATGTCAGCGCGCGAACTCGATGCCGCCGGGATCACCGACCCCGCGATGCGCTCGGCCTACGAGGCCTGCCGCACGCTGCACGCCCAGCACGGGCGCACGTACTACCTGGCCACGCGACTGCTGCCGCCCGCCAGCCGCCCGCACGTGCATGCCCTCTACGGGTTCGCCCGGTACGCCGACGAGATCGTCGACGACCTCGACTCCGCGCTGACCCCCCAGCAGCGCGCCGATGCCCTGGCCAGCTGGGGCGACCAGGTGCTCGCAGACCTGGAGCGCGGCCACTCGCAGGACCCGATCGCCCGGGCCCTGGTCGACACCGCGACCCGGTTCGCCATTCCCCACGAGTACTTCGCGGACTTCCTGACCTCCATGCGGATGGACCTCACGGTCACCGAGTACCCGACATTCGACGACCTGGCGGTCTACGTGCACGGCTCGGCTGCCGTAATCGGTCGCCAGATGGTGCACGTGCTGGGTACCACCGACCCCGCCGACCTGCCCGAGGCCCTCGACCGCGCCGACGACCTCGGCGTGGCCTTGCCAGCTGGCCAACTTCATCCGCGACGTCGACGAGGACCTCGACCGGGGCCGCGTGTACCTGCCCCTCGACGAGCTGGAGCGCTTCGCCGTGCGCCGCGCCGACCTCGAGCGCCGCGTGGTCACCCCGCAGATCCGCGGAGCGCTGGAGTTCCAGATCCGCCGCGTGCGCCAGCTGCAGGCGCGTGCCGAGCCGGGCATCGCCCTGCTCCGCCCCGAGGCCCAGCCCTGCATCCGCGCCGCCAGCGAGCTCTACTGCGGGATCGTCGACGCCGTCGAGGACATCGACCTGCAGGTCTTCGACTCCCGGGCCTCGGTCGGCAACGGCCGGCGCCTGCGGGTCGCGGGGGCAGCGTGGATCGAGGCGATCCGCGCCCGGCGGGCCGTGCGTCGCGGGGCCACCCCCGGCAGCGGCACCGCCCGCGTCTAGTCGACCGGTCGTCCGCCGAACCGGGCCAGGATCGGCACCAGGGACGCTCTCGGCGGCCCGGCCATCGGGGTGCGCTGCACCCCGCGGCGGCCCCACGCCACCCAGAGGGTCAGGGTCAGCACCACCAGGGCGAATCCGAAGAGCAGGTCCTCGACGGGGGCGAACAGGATCCGGCCGTCGCCGAACGCAGGCGGCCGGCGATCGCCCGGCGTGGTCGACCCGATGATCGCCTCCCCTGAGTAGCGCACGATCCGCGCCCCGGTCAGCACGCCGTTGGTCAGCAGCTGGAACGTCACGATGATCGCGTAGCCCATCCAGAACACCCGGCGGCCCAGGAGCCGGGTGCGCAGCACGAACACGTCCCACACCACCACGAGCAGGACTCCCAGGACCGCCAGCTGCGTGTAGGTCACGACAGATCCCCGGATCCGGCGGCGGGCGGCGGGGCGGGTGGCTGGGCGGGCTGGGCGGGTGGGCGGGTGGGTTGGGTGCGGCCGTGGCGGGGCCCTGCGCATCGGCCCCTGCGGCTCGCGTGCGCTTGGGAACAGGTTCGCCTGGCGCTCGCCCCTGCTCTGCCGTGCTCGGCTCACCAGCGCCCTCGTCGCCGACCGTCAGCCCGGTCGCCGAGCGGACCGCCTCGAGGGTCAGCACCGCAGGCGATCGGCACCATCACGAAGAACACCACCTCGTCGATCGGCAGTTGCCCGGGCAGCCTCCAGCCTGTGATCCGCGCCTCATCGAACCACCAGTGCCCGGCGGCGATGGCGTAGATGTCCCAGAGCGCGAACACGACCACGACCGGTAGGACGGTGAGCACCAGGCGCCGCCAGCGCTGGTAGACCCGCGTGTGCAGGCCGAACTCCAGCCACGCGGTGCCGACGAAGATGAAGGCCATGACGGCCAGGTAGGACCATCGTTCCATCACGACCCCTGCCCGAACATGGCCGTTGGGGGCGCGTCCGGGTCGGCCAGGGCCATCGGATCGACCCACGGCGCGCCGCGCGGATGGGCCAGCATCGCCCTGCGGGCCACGGCCAGATCCCGCGGGCGCCCCGACGAGCACAGTCCGACCAGCCGCCCCGACCCGTCCACGCTGTACGCGCTCCACGCCTCGTCCGTGCCGCGCCAGACGACCTCGCGGTCGCCGGCGAGCTCGGGACGGCCGAGCACGAGCAACGTGCGCCCGGCGATGTCGGAGAACACGTAGGGCAGGGCATCCGGGGCCGGGAGTCCGGGGTCGGCGATCCATTCGTGATCGGAGGTCCGCGCGTCGGAGGCCCGCGTCGTCGGAGGTCCGCGCGTCGGAGGCCCGGTGGTCGGCCGTGGCCGCCGCGGTCGCGATGGAGACCTCCGCGGATGAGCCCATCGGCGCGGGCACCGGCTCGGCCCAGGCTGCCACCACGGGGGCCACCGTCTCCGGGTCCGCGAGGGCGCCGGTCCAGTGACCTCCCGGCAGGTGGGCGCGGTAACGGGGCGACCAGCGCGCGGCGGCATCCCCGACGGCGAACACCCCGGGCAGGCAGCTGCGGCCCCACGGGTCCGTGAGCACAGCACCGCTGGGAGCCATCTCCACGCCCGAGCCGGCCAGCCACCCAGTCGCCGGGCGCACGCCGAGCGCGAGGAGGACCAGGTCAGGGGCCTGGCCGCCTACAGCGGCCCTCGGCTCGGCCATCCGACCAGTGATCACCGTCACCCCGGCGCCCTCCAGCCATCGCCGGACCCGCTCAGCCACGGCGACCGGCACCCGCCCGGCCAGCAGCGTCTCCTGGGCCTCGACCAGCTCGACGACCGCGCCGCGAGCAGCCGCAGTCGCCGCCGCCTCGCAGCCGACCCACCCCCCACCGACCACACGCAGGCGCACGCCGGGCGTCACTCGCGCCCACAGCCCGGCGGCCTCGCGCCGGGTGTGCAGCACGTGCACATCGGGACGTCGGTCGGGCTGCACGTCCGGATGTCGGTCGGGCTGCTCCCCGGGCGGCACCTCGGGCTCCGCACCGGGCTGCCCGCCGTCGGTCGGCCCGCCCGTGCCCGTTCCCACCGCCGCTCCCGCCCGCGCAACCGGCTGCGCACCGGTGGCCACCACGACAGCCCCGGCCCGCAGGACAGTCCCGTCGGCCACCCGCACCTCGAGCCCGTCGGGCCCCGCACGCAGACCGCTCACCACACACCCGAGGCGCACCTCGTCGGCCGCGGCGAACACATCCAGGCCCATCGCCGCCCGCAGGTCCACCTCGGCGTCAGGGTCCTTCGTCAGGGGAGGCCGATCGTAGGGCGGATCCGGTTCGGCCCCGAGCAGCACGAGGCGCCCCGTGAAGCCGGCGGCGCGCAGACGCTCGCAGGTGCGCGCTCCCGCCAGGCCCGCCCCGACGACCACCACATCCCGCACGATCCCGCAGCCTAATCGGCGTCCCCGCCATAGGCTCCTAGACTTGCCCCGTGAGCTCACCGCCGCCGGGCCCTGCCGCAGACCCCCTGATCGGCCGGGTCCTGGACGGCCGGTACCGGATCGAGGCCTTCCTGGCCCGTGGCGGGATGGCCACCATCTACCGCGGCGTCGACCTGCGCCTGGACCGCAGCGTCGCCGTCAAGGTCATGCACCCGACGTTCGCAGCCGACCCGGGGTTCGTCGAGCGCTTCGAACGGGAGGCCCGCGCTGCAGCCCGGCTCAACAGCCAGTACGTGGTCGCCGTGCACGACCAGGGCAACGACGCCGGCGTGACCTACCTCGTCATGGAGTACGTGCCCGGACACACCGTCCGTGACGTCATGCGCACCCACGGCGCCCTCGAGCCCGCGCAGGCGTTGGCCATCATCGACCCCGTCCTCGAGGCCCTGTCGGCGGCGCACCGCGCGGGCTACGTCCACCGCGACATCAAGCCCGAGAACGTCCTGATCTCCGACGACGGCCGGGTCAAGGTGACCGACTTCGGCCTGGCCCGCGCCATCGAGGGCAGCGATTCGGCCAAGACCAACGGGCTGTTGCTGGGAACGGTGGCCTACCTCTCCCCCGAGCAGGTCGATCGCGACCACGCCGATGCCCGGTCCGACGTCTACAGCGCCGGCATCCTGCTCTTCGAGATGGTGAGCGGACAGGTGCCGTTCTCCGCGTCCGCTCCGATGCAGGTGGCCTACAAGCACGTCCACGAGGACGTTCCGGTCCCCTCGAGCATCCGGCCCGGGATCCCTCGGGGCGTTGACGACCTCGTGGTGCACGCCACCCGCCGCAACCCCGAGGAGCGCTACCCTCACGCGCAGGCCTTCCTGGCCGCCGTGCGGGAGCAGCGCGCCGTCCTGCCTGCCGCGCAGTCCTGGGCGCCGGCGCCCCACGACACGCTCGTGGTCGAGCGCACCGCGCGCGGGAACGGGGGCACCGAGGGGGCCGCTGCAGGGGCCGCCGCCGGGGCCGCTGGTGCTGCCCTTGGTGGGGCCGCTCCCGCTGCGGATGGCGCAGCGGGTTCTGGGGGCGCGGGTGCGACAGGCGCGGGGTCAGCAGGGATGGCCGCGGGCGCCGGAGCCGTCGGTGCTGCCGCCGCGGGCGCGGTCGGTGCGGGCGCGGTCGGTGCGGCTGCCGCCGCGGGCGCGGCTGGCTCCCCCGCAACGGGCCGTCCGGGAGACGACGACACCATCGACGCCCCGAGCTGGGTCAACCCCCAGGCCCACTCGGCCCCGGACTCGACCTCCGCCCCGGACTCCACCTCGGGCCCAGCGGACCCGACCCCCACCGCCGGCGCCGCCGCCAGCGTCGCGCCGATCATCGCCGCGACCGGCCAGTCCGCGGGGCCCGCCGGCTGGGACAGCCCCACGCCCGCCACCGGCTACGACCCGCACCTGGCCCCGGGCGAGTCGCACATCACGACAGTCAGCCATGAGACCGCCGCTGACGCCGGGCGGCCGACGCGCCACCGTGGTCGGTGGCTGGCGCTGGTGGCCCTGATCTGCGCCGTCGGCGTGGTGGGCCTGCTCTTCGCCCTGCAGCGGGTCACGGTCCCCGAGCTGGTCGGTCGCACGACGACCGAGGCCCAGGCCCTGCTCGGGCCGGCCGGCCTGAAGCTCGACAGCGAGAGCACCGCCTACTCCGAGGAGATCCCCAAGGGGAAGATCATCGAGACCAGCCCGGCCGGCGGTGCCAAGGCACGCAGCGGCAGCACGGTGCGCGCAACGGTGAGCAAGGGTCCCGAGCGCTACGACGTGCCGGCCCTCAAGGGCCTCACCGTCGACGAGGCCGAGGTCGCACTCGGCGCGGTCAACCTCACGCTCGGCTCGAAGGACCAGTCCTACAGCGACTCGGTCAAGAAGGGCCAGATCATCAGCAGCGACCCGAAGGCCGGCACCTCGGTCAAGCGCGACACCGAGGTCGACGTCACCGTCTCCAAGGGCCGCGAGCCGGTGAAGGTGCCGAAGGTGGCCGGGACCTCGGCGGATGCCGCCACCAGGACCCTGACCGACCTGGGCCTCAAGGTGGACCGGACCGAGAAGTTCAGCGAGAAGGTCGCCCGCGACGTGGTGATCTCCAGCGACCCGAAGGCCGGCGCCACGGCCCTCAAGGGCGACACAGTCGAGATCGTCGTCTCCAAGGGCCCGCCGTTGGTGACGGTCCCGAACGTGGTCCGGATGAGCTCCTCGGAGGCGCGCGCAGCCCTGGAGGCAGCCGGATTCACGGTCACCGTCCAGCGGCCCGCTGGGTTCGAGTTCTTCGGCGTCAGCGACCAGAACCCCAACGCCGGGACCAAGGCGCCCAAGGGCTCCAACGTCACGATCACCGTCGTCTGAACGCCGGCACCCATGACCCTGCAGCCCGCCTGGGCGCGCAACCATCACACCCTGGCCACCCTCGCGCTCGTCGCGGTCACGGCGGTCTGGGGCGGCACGTTCGTCGTCGTGCGCGACGCCGTCGCGCAGATGCCGGTGCTGCCGTTCCTCACGTGGCGGTTCGCCCTGGCGGCCGCGGCCCTGCTGCTCATCCGCCCGCGCGCCGTGTTCGCCCTCAGCGCGGAGAAGCGCCGCCACGGCGTGCTCCTGGGCCTGCTGCTGGGCACCGGCTACATCCTGCAGACGTTCGGCCTGCAGCACACGTCCGCCACGATCTCGGGCTTCATCACCGGGATGTTCGTCGTGTTCACCCCGATCATCGGCTGGCTGGTGCTCCACCAGCCCCTGGGTCGTGAGGTGTGGGTGGCCGTCGGGCTGGCCACCGCCGGGCTGGCGCTGATCAGCCTCAACGGACTGTCCGTGGGCCTCGGCGAAGCGCTCACCCTCGGCTGCGCGGCGATGTTCGGCGCCCACATCGTCGGCTTGGGCCAGTGGTCCACGGCCTCCGACGCCTACGGCCTGACCGTCCTGCAGCTGGCGGTGGTGGCCCTCATGTGCCTGCTCGCGTCTCCCCTGCAGGGCGGGATGGAGCTGCCGCCCAGCCCGCAGGTGTGGGCCGCTCTGGTCTTCCTGGCCCTGGCCGCCACTGCGCTGGCGTTCCTGGCCCAGACCTGGGCCCAGACGCACATGAGCGCCCCCCGGGCGGCGATCGTGCTCACGCTCGAGCCAGTGTTCGCCGGCATCTTCGGCGTCACGGTCGGCGGGGACACCCTCACGCCGCGGATCATCGCCGGCGGGGCGTGCATCGTGGCCGCGATGTACGTGGTGGAGCTGGCCCCGGCCCGACGCGCCGATCCCGAGCCGGTCAGCGGCTGATCAGCTCCACGAGCACGTCGGCGGCCCGCTCGATGCCGGCATCGTCCACGTCGAGGTGGGTCACCAGGCGCGCGACCCGTTCGCCGAGCACGCTCACGCCGACCCCCTGCTCCCGGGCCCGGGCCGCCAGCTCAGGGGCCGACGGCCCCGCGGTCAGGTTGAGCACGACGATGTTGGTGGCCACCTCCGCCGGGTCCACGACGTCCGGACGCACCTGCGCCAGGCGCGGCGGCCAGGTGGCTGGCGCGCGCGTGGTCGTCGGCCAACCGCTGGACATGGTGGTCGAGGGCGTACAGCCCCGCGGCCGCCAGGACGCCCACCTGGCGCATCCCCGCGCCGTAGCGCTTGCGCCAGACCCTCGCCTCGGCGATCCGCTCGGCGGTGGAGACCACGACCGAGCCGATCGGGGCACCCAGGCCCTTCGACAGGCAGACGGTCGCGGTGTCGAACAGGCCCGCGATCTCGGCCAGGGCCACGCCGGAGGCCACGTGGGCGTTCCACAGCCGTGCCCCGTCCAGGTGCAGGGCGACCCCCGCGCCGTCGGCGAACGCGCGCAGCGCACGCATCTCGTTCAGCTCCTGCACCGTGCCCCCGCCGAAGTTGTGCGTGTCCTCCACCGCGATCGCGCGGGTGGACACCAGGTAGGGACCCGCCGCCGGTGCGGCCATGGCACTGGCCACGCCCGCGTCGAGGCGGCCGTTGGCCGAGTCCCACGTGCGCGTGGTCACCCCGCCGAGCACCGCATGGGCGCCGAGCTCGGCACGCACGACATGGGCCAGCCGGTCGCAGAGCAGCTCGCCGCCGGGCGGCACCAGCGTGCGCACCGCCAGCTGGTTGGCCAGCGACCCGGTCGGCACGAACAGCCCCGCCTCGTGGCCCAGCAGCCGGGCCACCCGGGCCTCGAGGGCGTTGACCGTGGGGTCCTCTCCGTACACGTCGTCACCGACGACCGCCTCGGCCATCGCCGCGCGCATGCCCGGGGTCGGGCGGGTGACGGTGTCCGAGCGCAGGTCGACGAGATCCATGGCGGGCAGCCTACGCACGTGCGCCACGGACCTGCTGCATCCTGGACGCGGCCGGGTCCGCGCTACCGTTGCCCCGCGGCGCACCCGGCAGCCGCCGTGGGGACGGAGGGCACTCGTGCGCAGATCGGCTCGTGGGGCGGGAGTGCTGGCCGCAGTGATGCTGCTCAGCGGCTGCTCGGCGATCGACTCGGTGAGCCGCGAGCTCGGCGGGTGGACCGACGAGGACCTGCTGTACACGGTCTCGCTCACCGAGGCCGACGCTGCGCAGGGAGCCCTGTTCGAGCCCTACGAGGGCGGCGACTCGGTGGAGGGCCAGGCCTCGCTCGACCTGTGCCACGCCGAGTTCCCCAGCGAGGGCCTGCGCACCGGCCGCAACCAGGTCGGCATCGGCCAGGACCAGGGCGAGAACTGGGTGAGCAGCGAGGCGATCCTCTACGCCACCCCCGAGGACGCCCAGCAGGCGATGGGTGAGCTCGAGGAGGCCGTGAAGGACTGCCCCACCGGCCCTGTGGAATCCCCCGGCGGCGACCCGCAGGTCTGGTCGTTCCAGGACGCGCCCGACGCCGACTGGGCCCAGGAGCCCGGGGTCACCCGTCAGGCGTACGCGTTCACCGTCGACACGGGCAACGGCCGGCAGTTCAGCAGCACGGCCACCTACCTCCAGCGCGGTCGGATGGTGCTCGCGCTCTACGTGGCGCCCGGCGACGCCCCGTCCACGGTGATCGTCAACGCCCCCTCACCAGCGCGCTTCACGGAGGTCATGGCCCGGCGGCTGGCCTCGCTTCCCGAGGACGAGCTGCAGTACGGCACCCCGGGCGAGGAGCCCGGCGACCTCAGCGCATGACCAGCATCTCGGCCACGGCGAAGGCCAGCTCCAGCGACTGGACGCGGTTCAGGCGGGGGTCGCACGCGGTCTCGTAGCGCAGGCCCAGGCCGTCCTCGGTGATCCCGGCCGTGCCCCCGACGCACTCGGTGACGTCGTCCCCGGTCAGCTCCACATGCAAGCCGCCCGGGTGCACGTCCAGGGCGCGCATCACCTCGAAGAAGCCGGTCACCTCGTCCATCACGTCGACGTACGAACGGGTCTTGTGCCCCGAGGCGGCCTCGAACGTGTTGCCGTGCATCGGGTCGCAGACCCAGACCACGGGGTGCCCCGAGTCGCGCACCGCTGCCACGATCGCCGGCAGCGCCTGCCGGACGCGCCCGGCCCCCATGCGGGTGATGAACGTCAGTCGCCCGGGGCTGTAGTGCGGGTCGAGTGCGTCGGCGAGGGCCACGGCGTCGGCCGGGGAGGTGCTCGGGCCGAGCTTCACGCCCACCGGGTTGCGGATCTCGCGGGCGAACTCCACATGCGCCCCGTCCAGGGAGCGGGTGCGCTCACCGATCCACAGGAAGTGGGCGGAGACGTCGTAGGGCAGGTCGGTGCGCGAGTCGATCCGGGTCAGCGCATCCTCGTAGTCCAGCAGCAGCGCCTCGTGACCGGCGAAGAACTCCACGCGGTGGAACTCCTCGGGATCCGCGCCGCAGGCCTTCATGAACGACAGGGCGCGATCGATCTCGCCGGCCATCAGCTCGTAGCGCCGGCCCGCCTCGGTGGAGGCCACGAAGTCCTGGTTCCACGAGTGGACGTGGCGCAGGTCGGCGTACCCACCCTGGGTGAACGCGCGCACGAGGTTCAGCGTGGCGCTGGCCGTGTGGTACGCCTGCACCAGCCTCTGCGGGTCTGCGCGCCGCGCCTCGGCGGTGGCCAGCACGTCGTTGACCGCGTCACCACGGTAGCTCGGGATGGCCAGCCCGCCGACCATCTCCACGTCGTTGCTGCGCGGCTTGCCGTACTGACCGGCCATCCGGCCGATCTTGACCACGGGCATCGAGGCGCCGTAGGTGAGCACGATCGCCATCTGCAGCACGGTCTTGAGCTTGGCCCGGATGGAATCGGCGGTGGCCCCGGCAAAGGTCTCCGCGCAGTCGCCGCCCATCAGCACGAACGCGTCACCCCGTGCGGCGTCGGCCAGCCGCTCGGTGAGCTGGTCGACCTCGCCGGCGAACACCAGCGGCGGCAGGGCACGCAGGGTCGCGGTGGCCCGGGCCAGGGCGTCCGGATCGGGCCAGGTGGGCTGCTGCGCCGCGACGCCACGGCGCGCGGGAGCTTCGGGGGTGGCGGTCAGCGCCGCATCCTGCACGGACATGGGCCAAGGGTATGGCAGCCCGAGCCCACGGGTGACCACGCCGGGGGCCGGTGCCTGGGGCGCGCGGGCCGGGGCGCGGGGGCTCGGGTCGCGGCCGGCGGGTCGCGGGCGGGCCGGGGCGCGGGTCGCAGGCTCTCCCTACAACCTCGCGCACGGAATCGCTGTTTGCTGGGACGGCCAGGGACTCTTGCGCGGACCTTGCACGCGGTTCTGCCCGCGCTGCCGGGGATACCGGGCTCCCCCACCGTTCAGGCCCGCCCACAACTCGAGCCCGCCCGCCTCAGACTCGGGCCCCGCCTCGGTGCCCTCACACGGATCGGGCCCCGTCTCGAAGGAATCGCCCTTCGAAACGGGGCCCAAATCGCCGGCGGAGGCGCCCGGGGTCAGTGCTCGACGTGGACCTTCTCGCGCTTGGGCTGGCCGATGCCCTCGAGCAGCTCACCGAACCAGGGCACGTCGATGTCGAACGCCTTGCCCCCCTTGATCCGCTCGAACTCGATGGCGCGCAGCTCGTCGCCCTGCTCCTCGTCGTGGCCGACCAGACCGGTGCCGCCGTTGAGGGCCGTGTGCACCGCCACGTCCACGCAGTCCTTGATCAGGGCCAGGTCGCGCTCGTTGGCTGCCGCGGCCCGCGAGTAGTAGCCGCTCTTCTGGATCAGCACCTTGCCGGCCTCGATCATCGGAGCGAACTGCTCGGCGAACCACTGGCCGGGGTTGATCTCGTCGAGGCGCACGTGACCGAACGCGTCGCGCGGGACCTCCTGGCCGGCCGCCTCCATCTGGGCCACGATCGACTCCACGCCGGCACCCTCGGACAGGAAGATGTTGACGTTGCCGTGCTCGTCCATGATCGCCTTCAGCCGGCGGGCCTCGTCCTCGAGGTCGAGGGCCATCTCCGGGACGAACACGGCGTGCACGTCGCGGCGGATCCGCGGCACGCCGAACGCGTCGAGCCACTCGCGCTCGTCGAGCAGGCGGCGGTACGACTGCGCCGTGGCGGCCGTCAGCCACCCGCAGTTGCGGCCCATGACCTCGTGCACGATCAGCATCCGCGGGGCCGCGCTGTGCTCCGAGACGACGTTCCAGAAGTAGCGCGCACCCTCGTCGGCGGCCGTCCACGCCCCCAGCGACTGCTTGATCGGGATGACGTCGTTGTCGATCGTCTTGGGCAGGCCCACCACCTGCAGGCCGTAGTCGTGGCGCGCCAGGAACGCCGCGAGGTCGGCGGCGGCGGTGTTGGTGTCGTCGCCACCGATCGTGTGCAGCACGTCCACCCCGTCGGCCACGAGCTGGTCGGCGGCCACCTTCTGCGGGTCCTCGCCCTCCTTGACCAGGCCGCGCTTGACGCAGTCGGCCACGTTGGTCAGCTTCACGCGGCTGTTGACGATCGGGCTGCCGCCGAATCCGTGCAGCAGGTAGGCCTTCTCCCGCACCTCGGGGGTGACCACCATCGTGTCCCCGTGCAGCAGACCCTGGTAGCCGCCGATGTAGGCGATGATCTCCACGTCCGGGGCGACCTCGGTGTAGCGCTCGATGAGGCCACCGACGGCCGAGGACAGGCAGGGGGCGAGGCCTCCGGCGGTGAGCAGTGCGACCTTCTTGACAGCCATGGTTGACCCTTCCGCGACTCGGTACCAACGTCGGGGCAACGCTACCGAGGTGCTCGCGCGGACGCTGGATGGGGCGCGCGCCCTAGAGTGCCGCCATGAGCATCCTGGCCATCGACGCCGGCACCACCGGCGTGACCGCGCTGCTGGTGTCCACCGACCTGCGGGTCATCGCCAAGGGGTACAGCGAGTTCCCCCAGCACTTCCCCGCCGACGGCTGGGTCGAGCACGACCCGGGGGAGATCTGGGCGGCCACCCTCGCGGCATTGCGCGAGGCGCTGGCCAGTGAGGCTGCGGCGGCCGACCCGCCCACCGCCGTGGGGATCACCAACCAGCGCGAGACCATCTGCTTCTGGGACCGCGAGACCATGGGCGCTCCGCGACGGGCGATCGTCTGGCAGGACCGGCGCACCGCCGGGATCTGCGCGAGCCTGCGCGAGGCCGGCCACGAGGCCACTGTCGCCCGCCTGACAGGCCTGCGCCTGGACCCGTACTTCTCCGGGACGAAGCTGGCCTGGGTGCGCACCCAGGACCCGCGGACCTGGGCCCGCGTCGTCGCCGGCGAGGTCGCGGTCGGCACGGTCGACTCCTACCTGGTGGCGCGGATGACCCGCGGGCTGCACCACGTGACCGACCCGTCGAACGCCTCGAGGACCCTGCTCTACGACCTGCACACCGGCGACTGGAGCCCCACGCTGCTGGACCTGTTCGGCGTGCCGCGCCAGGCCCTGCCCGACATCGTGCCCAGCTACGGCGTGATCGGGCGGACCGACCCGACGTGCTTCGCCGACCTCGACCTGCCGATCGCCGCCATCCTGGGCGACCAGCAGGCGGCCCTGTTCGGCCAGGGCTGCTACGCCCCGGGTTCGAGCAAGTGCACCTACGGCACGGGCTCCTTCGTGCTGGTGAACACCGGCGACCAGGTGGTGGCCTCGCACTCGGGGCTGCTGACCACGGTGGCCTGGCAGCACCCGGACGGCCGGCGTGAGTACGCCCTCGAGGGGGCCGTCTTCGTCACCGGGGCGGCGGTGCAGTGGCTGCGCGACGGCCTGGGGATCATCACCGCCGCCGCCGAGACCGAGGAGGTGGCCCGCTCGGTGCCCGACTCCGGCGGCGTGGTGTTCGTCCCCGCCCTGACCGGCTTGGGCGCCCCGGACTGGGACCCGTACGCGCGCGGCACGATCCTGGGCATCACCCGCGGAACGACCAGGGCGCACCTGGTCCGCGCGACCCTGGAGGCGATCGCCTTCGAGGTGCGCGACGTGGTGGACCTGATGACCCGCGAGGCCGGGGTCACCCTGCCCGAGCTGGCCGTCGACGGCGGTGCCGCTGCGAACGGGTTCCTCTGCCAGGTGCAGGCCGACCAGCTCGGCGTGCCCGTCGTGCGCTCGGGCGAGCTGCAGGCCACCGGCCTCGGTGCGGCGGTCGCAGCGGGGCTCGGCACCGGCCTGTGGGCCTCCACCGACGAGGTGGGCCACCAGCTGCGCGAGTCCGCCGACGCCCGGTTCGCCCCCCAGCCCAACGACCCGGCCGCGCACCGGCGCTGGCGGATGGCCGTGGAGCGCGCGAAGGGCTGGGCCGCGGGCGTCTGAGGTGCGGACGCCCCGCCCTGCCGAGGCCCCGGGAGACCGGGTGCGGACGCCCCGCCCTGCCGAGGCCCCGGGAGCCCGGGCTCAGGCGCGCGCGGCGGCCGCGTCGTCGGCTGCAGCGATCTGCGCGGCGGTCGGCGTGGAGGTGCCGTAGCGGCCGATCAGCTCCTTGGCCTTGTTCGCGTAGATGTCCACGTACTCCTGGCCGGAGAGCATCATCAGCTCGTACATGATCTCGTCGGTCATGCTGCGCAGCACGAACCGGTCGTGCTCCATGCCCGAGTAGCGGGAGAAGTCCAGCGGGGCGCCGATCCGGATCGTCAACGGGTACAGGTTCGGGATCTTCTGGCCGGTGGGCTGGATCTTGTCGGTGCCGATCATCGCCACCGGGATCACCGGCGCGGGCGCGGCCAGGGCCATGCGCGCCGGACCTGTGCGCCCGCGGTAGAGCCGGCCATCCGGGGATCGGGTGCCCTCCGGGTAGATGCCCAGCAGGTTGCCCTCACGCAGCACACCCACCCCGGTGTCGATCGCGGCCATGCTTGCCCGGCCGCCGGAACGGTCGACGGGGATCTGGCCGACGCCGTAGAAGAACTGCTTGCTCAGCCACCCCTTCACCCCGGGCCCGGTGAAGTAGTCGCTCTTGGCCAGGAAGGTGATCTTGCGGTCGCACACCATGGGCAGGAAGAACGAGTCGGAGAACGACAGGTGGTTGCTGGCCAGGATCGCCGGGCCCTCGGTCGGGATGTGCTCGAGGCCCTCCACCTCGGGGCGGTACAGGGTCTTCAGGGGCGGACCGATGAGCACGTTCTTCATCAGTTCGTACAGCATCGAGAGTCCTCCCTGTGGCCAAGGACACGGTATGGGACGCCCACCCGGAGGGGCAACGCGAACGGCCGACGCCTCCGGCGGGAGTGTGCGACCATGATCCGGCCCACGCCAAGGTCAGGAGCAGCGATGTCCGGCACCCCGGAGCGCGACGACGCCGCCGAGTTCGAGGCTGCGTGGGCGCGCATCGTGCAGGACCTGACCGGCGACCAGAGCCCCGACCCGAGCGCAGATCGGACCCCCGACCAGGCCGCAGATCGGACCCCCGACCAGACCCCTGACGGACGCCCTGCGACGGACCCCCGCCCGACCTCCGCCACGGACCCCGGCCTGGCCGCTCTCTTCGAGCCCCTGCGCCGCGCCGAGGCCGCCGCCGACCCGGCTGAGGACCCTGCCGGTGATGGCCCCGCGACCGGGTCGAGACCGAACCCGGCCGCAGCCTCGACCCCCGGGGCCGATGCCCCCACGGGGCGGCGCAGCGCCGACCCCGAACCGGACTCGTGGGACGACGAGGGGCACTTCACGCCGCCGCCGCCACCGGACCTTCCCGAGGGCACCCCGCTGACGCGGCTGGCCTGGGTGGGCACCCTGGGGGGACCGGCCATCCTGCTGCTCAGCGCGCTGACCGGCTGGGACCCGCCGCGCGCAGTCACGATGGGGGCAGGGCTGGCCTTCCTGGCCGGGTTCTCCACGCTGGTGTGGCTGCTGCCCGAGGCACGGGAGGACGGCTGGGACGACGGGGCCCGGTTGTAGGGCACCCGCCCGGCCCGGGCTACTGGGCCCGATCCGGATCGGGCCCGGCGGGCTCGCCGCCGGTGCCCTCGGGCTCGCTGCGGGTGCCTCCGGCAGCATCGCCAGCGTGGTCGTCGTCCGCCCCGGCCTCCGCTCCCAGGTCTGAGCCGACGTCGTCGGACCACTCGTCGGTCCAGCCCTCCTGCTCGGCCGGGGCGGGGCGGTCGAGGTCCTGGCCAGCGGTCCGCTGGGCCCCAGCGCTGGCCAGGGCTGAACCCATCCCGGCGATCAGGTCCCGAGCCATCTCGGTCATGTCGGTGATCACCTGGGGGTTGACCTGGTCGAGCGTGGCGGCGGCCTGGCAGATGGGGCAGGAGTCGCAGACAGCCTGTGGCACCGTCGGGCGCGCGGCGGGCTCGGGCGTGGGCAGCAGGAGGCCGGCGGAATCCGCCCAGGAGCGCAGCGCGTCCCAGAACCCGATCGGGCGCTCGGCCATCAGCCCTCCACGCGTCGCTTGAGGCCCTTGAGCGCCGAGTCGATGACGACCTTCTCGCCCCGGCGGCGCAGCATCCCGACCACGGGGATGTTGAGCTCCATCGTGAGCCGGTACTCCACGTCCGTGGTGCCATCACCCCGGTCGGTGCACACGTAGGTGCCCTCGAGGTGCTTGAGCATGTGGCTCTTGAGCAGGTGCCAGGAGACCTCGGTCTCCTGCCAGTCGTAGGCCACGGAGTAGACGTCCTTGGTGACGCCGAAGTTCCCGTGGAAGGTCGCCTCCGCCGGCCGGCCGTCGTCCTGCACCACGTCCGCCGTCGCCGAGTCGATCCCGCCGATCCAGTCGGCGTAGGTCTCCACGTCGGCGATCACGTCCATGATCGTCGCCGGATCGGAGGCGATCACGATGCTGGAGTGCGTCTGCTGGGTCACGGTCGCACAGGCTATCCGGTTTCCCGGGCTCTGCCCACGCTAGCGTGGGCCCGAGCCGCCCGGAGGAGGGAGCCCGCATGGCACAGGCGCGCGGTGCGGCACAGGGGTTGCGCGTGGTCATCGCCGATCGCCACCACCTCACCCGCCTGGGCCTGGCCGCGGCCCTGGCCGAGGCGGGCGCCGAGGTCAGCGCCCAGGTCGCGGACTCCGGGACCGCGCTGGCGGCCATGTCCGAGGAGCTCCCGGATGCGCTGGTGGTCAGCCTCGAGCTGCCGGCCGGGCCCCGCGGGCACCTGGCCGCGATTGCCCGGGACCGCTGGCCGGGCCTGGCCATCGTGGTGCTCAGCGCCAATCCCGGCGACGAGTCGGTGCTGGCCGCCCTGCACCTGGGAGCCTCGGCGCACGTGGCCGGGACCGCCGATGCCGCGCACGTGGTGGCCGCCGTCCGCCAGGCGGTGACCGCCCCGGGGGCCTTCGTGGCCGATGACGTCCTGGCCGGGCGCCGCGCCCGGGGACGGGGCCCCCGGCTGACCCGCCGTGAGGCCGAAGTCCTGGCCCTGGCCGCCGAGGGCCTGACGGTCGAGGGCATCTCCGCGCGGCTGTTCGTCTCACCGGCGACCACCCGCTCCCACCTGGCCGGGATCTACCGCAAGCTCGGGGTGTCGACGCGCAGTCAGGCCGTGCTGACCGCGGAACGCCTCGGGATGCTGCGATCCTGAGGCCCATGCAGTCGCACACCCCTGCCCGCGGGCCGGGACGGGACCACGCCCGGGCCCTGGACTGGGCTGCGTGGGCCCTCCTGCGGCTGTTCCTCCTCGCGATCATCGCCGGCTGGGTGCGCTGGCCCGAGCAGACCAACGACCTGGCGATCTACCGCGGATGGGTCGACTCGAGCCTGGCGCACGGACAGTTCCCGACGGACCAGATGTGGCAGTACCCCCCGCTGGCGGGCCTGGTGTTCCTCGCCGGTGCTGCCCTGCCCGGTGACTCCCTCGGGTTCGCGACGCTGTTCCTGGCATTCGACGCCGCGGTGATGGTCATGCTCGACCAGCAGGCGCTGCGCACCACCCGATCGGGCGGGCGGCGCCTGTGGGCGGTGCTCGCGCTGGTCGTCGGCCCGCTGCTGCTCGCGAGGTTCGACGTGGTGCCCACGGCCTTCGCCGTCGCAGCGGTGCTGCTGGCCGCCCGGCCCGGACCCAGCGGGGCGCTGGCAGGGGTCGGGGCCTGGATCAAGGTCTGGCCGGCCCTGGTGATCAGCGCGCTGCACCGGCGCGACCTGCCGCGTGGGGTGGGTGGGGCGCTGGTGGCCTCTGCGGTCATCGCTGCGAGCCTGCTGACCACCACGACGGGCTCGATGTCGTTCCTGACCGGCCAGCGCGAGCGCGGGCTGCAGATCGAGTCCGTGGCTGCCTGGCCGTTCCTGCTGGCTCGGGCCCTGGGCATGCCCGTGGAGGTGGTCTACCGGTACGGGGCGCACGAGATCGAGGCCGCCGGGGTGAGCGCCCTGGCCGCCGCGTGCGCGCTCGGCTCCGCGCTGCTGCTGGCGACGGTGGCGCTCGCGCGGCTGTGCGGACGCCTCGAGCACGTCGCGGGGGCCGACGTGGCCCTGGCAACGGTGCTGTTCACCGTCGTGACCAGCCGGGTGTTCTCCGGTCAGTACTTCATCTGGCTGCTGGGGTTGGCCGCGGTGTGCCTGGGCGACCCGCGCAGCCGGATGCGGCGAACGACGGCCCTGCTGGTGGGAGCCGGTCTGGCCACGCACCTGATCTACCCGTGGATGTTCACATGGCTGCTCGAGGGCAACCCGCTCGCCGTGGCCGTGCAGGGTGTGCGGGTCGGGCTGACGCTGGCGGCCACGGTGCTCGCGGCCCGGGTGCTCTTCGGTCCCCGCCGGGCCGATCAGCCGGGTGAGCTGGCGGGGTCGGCCGGACCGGGCGGGTCGGCGGGGTCGGCCGGACCGGGCGGGTCGGCGGGGTCGGCGGGGTCGGCCGGGTCGGCGGGGTCGGCCGGACCGGGCGGGTCGGGTGGACCCGCGCCGGGCTCGACACCGGGTCCGGAGCGGGGCGCGCCTGGCACGACATCGGGATCCTGACGGTCCAGGAGCAGTCGCAGCCGTTCGGCCGAGTGCTCCCAGCCCCACGAGGACTCCACCCAGGTCCGGCCGGCCGCGCCCATCCGGGCCCGCAGCGCCGGATCGGCGAGCAGCTCGACCAGGCGGTCCACCAGGGCGTCCTCGTCGCGCCCACCGACGATGTAGCCGGTCTCCCCCTCGCGCACGGCGTCCGGGGCTCCGCCGGAGTCCCCTGAGACCACGGGCAGCCCCGTCGCGGAGGCCTCCAGGTAGACGATGCCGAGCCCCTCCACGTCCCAGCCGCGCTGACGGGTGCGGCAGGGCATCGCGAAGACGTCGCCGGCCGCGTAGTGCGCAGGGAGCTCCTCCCACGGCACGCCGCCGGTGATGACCACGTGCGCCTCGAGGCCCAGCTCGGCGACCAGCTTGACCAGGGTGGTCCGGTAGGGCCCGCCCCCGACGATCAGCAGGGCCACGTCGTCCCCGGCCCGCTCCCGCAGTCGGGGCAGCGCCCGGATCAGCGCGTCCTGGCCCTTGCGGGGCATCAGCCTTGACACGCACACCACCACGCGACGATCAGTCAGGCGATGCCGCTCCCGGATAGCCCGACCCTCCTGCCCCAGCCCGGGGTTGAACGTCTCGGAATCCACGCCAGGGACCAGTTGGCGCATCCGGGCGCCGGCCTCCGGCGTCAGCGCCGAGGCGATCTTCGCTCGCGTGTACTCGCCGAGGAACGTCACGGTGTCCAGACCGTCGCCGATCATGCGCAGCATGTGCCGCGAGCCCGGCGTCTGGGCCCACGCCGCCTCGTGCCCGTGGGTCATGCCCACGCTGGTGTGCACCCCCGCCGACTCGAGGCGCCCGGCCAGCAGCCCCAGCGGCGCGGCGGCCCCGAACACCACCCGGTCGCACCCCTCGGCCCGGGCGATCTCACGGGCCCGCTTGAGCACCATGGGTTCCGGAACCATGATCGAGGTCGGGTGACGCACCACCGGGAAGGGCTGCTCGGCGTCGAACACGGCGTCGCCCTTCCACTTGGGGGCATACACCACAACGGACCCCTCGGGCTGGCGCACCAGCACCCCATGGACGAACGCCTGGATCCCGCCGGCCCTCGGAGGGAAGTCGTTGGTGACGCACAGCACGCGCATGGCCCCATCTTGGCCCACGTACCCCGCGGAGGCCGCCCGGACCGCAGGGACCGCATTGACCGAGTGGGGCGAGTGGGCGTCCCGGACCACGGGGCTCTGGGGAGCGCCGGGAGCACCCGGCCACCGGACCGTGGGACCGTGCCCAGGACCGGACCACCGGACCACCGGACCGTGCCCAGGACCGGACCGTGGGACCGTGCCCAGGTTCGAACTACGCCGAGGCCACCCCCGGTCTGGGCCTCCCCCGGGGCCCACTCGCAGCACCCGCGTCGGGCGCGGGGCCGGCCACCTGCGGGGCCACCATCCGCAACGGCGGAACAAGGCCGCCATCCGCGAGCACCGCCAGCGCGGTCTGCTCCGCCGAGCCCAGACCTACCGGTGGCCCCAGCAGGAAGGTCACGACGCAATCGCCGCATGCGAGATCCCGCATGACGCACCCCTGGCAATCGATGATCATCTTCAGCCCTTCCCTCACCGGCAGTTCCGACTACTGCGGACGCTAGGAGGGGGGTCCGACATCGCTTCGTGACTCGCCGTCGCCAGCGGGTCAGGGGCAGACCTCCGGCGAGCCGGCGACGGGTCTACTTGTCCGGGCGCGCCACGACCTCGACCGCCGCACCGTTGCCGCACCAGCGACAGCTCACCGACTCCACGACCTCGTCGAGCACCTCGCGCGACTCGACGGCCGCCTCGCCGGCGAGGTCGACGTGCCAGAACTCGCGGGTGCGGGCCCGGCGCACGACGTCGAACCGGGTGAGGTTGCCGCACTGGGCGCAGCGCCAGCGGGTGTCGGGACCGGGCAGTGCGGGGGCGGTCATCGGGACTCCTGGGTCTGGCCGGCTGGGTCTGCCCGGGCGGGTCTGGCCGGGCGCCTATCTCTGGGGACTGGGCAAAGCCTACCCAGCCCCCGGCGTGGGACAGATCGGGATGTCAGGGGCCGCACCTACCGTGTGCGCCATGAGCACGGCGACCCAGCTGACCTTCGATGACCTGGGCCCTGCTCTGCACCAGGTCACCTTCGTCGTGGTCGACCTCGAGACCGACGGGGGCAGCCCCGACGGTGCCGGGATCACCGAGATCGGCGCGGTCAAGGTGCGCGGCGGCGAGGTCCTCGGCAGCTTCCAGACCCTGGTGAACATCGGCCGTCCGGTCCCGCCGTTCATCCGCGCCCTGACCGGTATCACCGACGAGATGCTGCTCGGCGCCCCGCGGCTGGCTGCCG
Organism: uncultured Actinomycetes bacterium; assembly: GCA_963777855.1. Taxonomy (GTDB): domain Bacteria; phylum Actinomycetota; class Actinomycetes; order S36-B12; family CAIYMF01; genus Prado023. The sequence continues at coordinate 40,127 of CAVZRW010000017.1, forward strand.
CCCTCCCCGCGTTCCTCGAGTTCGCCCACGGTGCCGTGCTGGTGGCCCATAACGCCCCGTACGACGTCGGGTTCCTCAAGGGCGCCTGCGCCCAGCAGGGACTGACCTGGCCGGACCCGCCGGTGCTGGACACCGCACGCCTTGCCCGCCATGTCCTGAGCCGCGACGAGGTGCCCAACTGCAAGCTCGGGACCCTCGCCCGGCACTTCCGCGCCTCGGTCACCCCCAACCACCGGGCCCTGGCCGATGCCCAGGCCACCGTCGATGTGCTGCACGGCCTCATGGAGCGAGTCGGCAACCTCGGCGTGCACAGCCTGACCGAGCTGCAGGGCTACTCCAACCGGGTGCCGGACTCGCGTCGGCGCAAGCGCGGCCTGGCCGACGGCCTGCCCGACGGTCCGGGCGTCTACATCTTCGAGGACGGCCAGGGGGTGGCCCTCTACGTGGGCACCTCGCGCTCGATCCGTCGACGCGTGCGCAGCTACTTCACCGCCGCCGAGCAGCGCCGCCGGATGACCGAGATGGTGGGCCTGGCCCAGAAGGTGGTCGCCGTCCCGTGCGCCACCGCGCTGGAGGCCCAGGTGCGCGAGCTGCGCACCATCGCCTCGCGGGCCCCCCGCTACAACCGCCGCTCCACCCGGCCGCAGAACGCCGTATGGCTGCGGCTGACCGTCGAGCGGTTCCCACGGATCAGCGTCGTGAGCGGGGTCCGCGAGGACCACGAGGCCGGTGCCCGGTATGTGGGCCCCTTCACGAGCCGGCGCAGCGCCCAGGCGGCCAGCGAGGCCCTGGCCGAGGCACTGCAGCTGCGTACGTGCACCCAGCCGCTGACCAGCCGGCCGAAGGCGTCGGCCTGCGTCCTGTCCGACCTCGGCCGCTGCCCTGCGCCCTGCGTCGGGGCGATCACCGCCGACGAGTACGCAGTGCTGGTCGAGCAAGCCCGTCGGGTGCTCACCGTCGACCCCGGCCCCGTGGTCAGGGCCCTGAACGCGCGGATGGGCACCCTGGCCGAGCAGGAGCGCTACGAGGAGGCGGCCGCCTGGCGCGACCGCCTGGCGGCCCTGCTCCGAGGCGTGGACGTCACGACCACCTCGGACCTGCTGGGCCGGACCCGCCAGATCGTGGCCGCCCGGGCCACCGACGACCTCGGCTGGGAGGTCCACGTGATCCGCCACGGCCGCCTCGCGGTCGCAGGGCGCATCGCGCCCGGGGTCGACCCGATCGGGCCGTTGGAGGCCCTCCTGGCCGCCGCTGAGGACGTCCCCCCGCCGCCTCGACCCGCGACCGCCGCGCTGCCGGAGGAGACTCAGGTGCTGGCCGCGTGGCTGTTCTCCCCCGGCGTGCGACTGGTCAGCGTGGACGGCCCGGCCCTGGCCATGCCACGGCTGGGCGCAGCCGCCCACCGAGGCAGCGTGGACGTCGACCTGCGCGACCCGGTGCCCCTGGGCCTGGTCACCTGACCTGCGGAGGGGCAGGGATGCGCCCGCTGACGCGACTGGGGCCGCCTCCCTCTCGGAAGACGGCCCCAGTTGCCGATGCGGGGTGGTGCGGCCCCTAGTGCGGGGTGTGGCTCGCGATCTCCGCCGCGGCCTTCGATCCGGCCTCGACCGCCTCGTCGAGCTCGTCGACGATGTGGTGCTGGGCCGCAGCGATCTCCTCGGCTGTGGGCACCGGCACGTTGTCGCCGTAGAAGAACTTCGAGACGCGCGCACGGCGACGGCCCTTGCGAGCATCCGGGTTGGCCACGCCGTCCTCGTCGACGGCCTCGGGCAGCGCGAGCGGCTCGAAGTCGGTCTTCGACATGATCTTGGCGCGCGTCTCCTCGTCCACGGGCTCGTGGATCTCGAGGAACTCGCCGCTGGGCAGGCGCAGCAGGCGGCCGGTCTCGCGACCGTGCAGCAGCAGGTCGCGGTCGCGGCGCTGCAGAGACAGCGCCCAGCGCTTGGTGACCATGAACACGATCACAGGCACCACGAACAGCGAGACCTGCAGGACCCGGATCATCGTGTTGATGCTCAGGTCGAAGTTGTAGGCGATGACGTCGTTGCCGCCGCCGATCATCAGGACCACGTAGAACGCGATCAGGGCCGCGCCCAGGGCCGTGCGCGTGGGAACGTTGCGCGGGCGGTCGAGCAGGTGGTGCTCGCCGGAGTCACGGCTGGCCATGCGCTCGAACCAGGGATAGCCGATCAGGAGCCCCAGAAGGATCGGCGGCAGGACCATGGCGGGGATGAACAGGTTCAGGCTCAGCGTCACGCCGAATGCCGCGATCTCCCAGTTGGGCATCAGGCGCAGCGCCCCGTCGAGGAAGCCCACGTACCAGTCGGGCTGCGACCCAGCCGTCACCTGATCGGGCATGTAGGGCCCGTAGGCCCACACCGGGTTGATCTGCACCAGGCCCGCGAGGGCGGCGATGGTGCCGAACACCACGAAGAAGAACCCACCGGCCTTGGCCATGTAGACCGGCATGAGCGGGTATCCGACGACGTTCTCGTTCGTGCGGCCCGGGCCGGGGAACTGGGTGTGCTTCTGGTACCAGACCATCATGAGGTGGGCGGTCACCAGGGCCAGGATCAGGCCGGGGACGAGCAGGATGTGCACGCTGTAGAGCCGCGGCAGGAACGAGGTGCCGGGGAACTCCCCGTTGAAGATCAGGAAGGACATCCAGGTGCCGATGACGGGCGTCGCCTGGATGATCCCCTGGGTGATCCGAAGGCCCGTGCCCGAGAGCAGGTCGTCGGGCAGCGAGTAGCCCGAGAAGCCCGCCGCCACCGCCAGCACGAACAGCACCACGCCGATGACCCAGTTGAGCTCACGCGGCTTGCGGAAGGCGCCGGTGAAGAACACGCGCAGCAGGTGCAGGGCGATCGCGGCCACGAAGAACAGGGCGGCCATGTGGTGGATCTGGCGGATGAGCAGCCCGCCGCGGACGTCGAAGGAGATGTTGAGCGTCGAGGCGAACGACTCGCTCATCTTGATGCCCTTGAGCGGGGCGTACGAGCCGTCGTAGACGACCTCGGTCATCGACGGGTTGAACCACAGCGTGAGGTACACGCCCGTGAGCAGGATGACGATGAACGAGTACAGCGCGATCTCGCCGAGCATGAACGACCAGTGGTCGGGGAACACCTTGTTGAGGCTGCGCCGGATGAAGTTGGAGCTGCCGAGCCGGTCATCGACCCAGCTCGCACCCTTGCCCCCGGTCTCGATCACCGCACTCATCCGCGCTCCCAGAAGCTAGGTCCGACCGGCTCCTGGAAGTCGCTGACGGCGACCAGGAACCCTTCTTCGTCCACCGTGATGGGCAACTGCGGCATCCGGCGCGCTGCCGGGCCGAACACCACATTGCCCGAGTCCGCCAGGTCGAAGGTCGACTGGTGGCACGGACACAACAGATGGTGCGTCCGCTGCTCGTAGAGTGCAATCGGACAGCCCACATGCGTGCAGATCTTGGAGAAGGCGAGCACGCCCTGGTAGTCCCAGTCCGGGCCCTGCTGGCTGACGATCTCGGAGGGGGCCATCCGCACGAGGATGATCGCGGCCTTGGCGCGCGCGTTGAGGTTGCCCTCCTCCTCCTCGACCTCCTGGAGGTTGGCCGGGACGGCTGCCACGAGGCCCCCGACCGGGATCTCCTCGGGCTTGAGCGGGCGCAGTGCCACGTCGCTGAGGATGCGGACCTTCTCGCCCCAGATGGTCTCCGAGAGCTGCTCGGCCGGGCTGGGGGCCCCCTTGGGGGCGATGTACAGGTCGCGCAGGATCACCACGAGCGGCAGCGGCATGAGCACCAGCGCGGCGATCAGGGTGCGCCGGATGATCGGCCGGCTGGCGAACCCGGAGTCGGTCAGGCCCCGCTCGAAGGCCTCGACCGCCGCCTGGCGATCGGCGTCCTCGGAGCGCAGCGCGTGGCGCTGGGCCACCACCTCGTTGCCGGGCATGAGCTTGCGCGCCCAGTGGATCGCGCCCATTCCGATGAGCAGCACGCCGAGGCCGAAGCACAGGCCCAGGGCCACGTTCAGCGCCCCGACCGGACCGGCCAGCGGGATGTTCACCCCCGCGTCGACCGGGATCACGACATAGGCCACGACGGCGAGGATGAGCAGCAGTGCCGCCAGGCCGAACATGATGGCGACCTGGCGCTCGGCGCGCTTGGCTGCCCGCGGGTCCACATCGGTGCGCCGCGGGTGGTGCGGGACCTGCGCGGTGACGAAGTCCGGCTCGGTTCCGGTGGGCTTGCTCATCGGACCTTGGCTCCGATCCAGACAGCAGCCGCGGCCATGAGGCCCACGGCCAGGGTGAACAGGAACGCACCCTCCGTCACGGGACCGAACGAGCCGAGGGCGAACCCGCCGGGCTGCGTCTGGTTCTGGAGGTGGTCGATGTACTTGAGGATGTCCTGCTTGTCCTCGACGGTCAGGGTGCCGTCGCCGAAGACGGGCATGTTCTGCGGGCCGGTCAGCATCGCCTCGAAGGCCTCCTGCTGGGTGGCCTCCATCAGCGAGGGAGCGGCCTTGCCGCGGGTGAGTGCGGCACCGCGACCGGCGAAGTTGTGGCACTGGGCGCAGTTGGTGCGGAACAGCTCACCACCGCGGGCCAGGTCGGCGTTCGAGGTGTCGAGGTCCTCGGCGGTCGGGATCGCCGGGCCGGGGCCCGTCGTGGCGATGTAGGCGGCCAGGGCGGCGATCTCCTCCTCGTTGTAGGAGGGCGCCTTGCGCTCGGCCTGCACCACCGGCGCCGCCAGCGGCATGCGGCCGGTGGCCACCTGGAAGTGCACGGCCGCCGCGCCCACGCCGACGAGGCTGGGCGCCACCGACGTTCCCTCCGCGTTGAGCCCGTGGCAGGACGCGCACCCCTCGAGGTAGAGCTTGCGGCCCTGCTCGACGACGGTCTCGCTGTGCGGGGAGCCCGCAGCACGCGCAGCGGTGCTCGTCGTCACGAGCGAGTACATCGTGCCGATGACCGCGAGCGCACCGAGCAGGAGCAGCATGAGCGCTGCCGGGTGCCTCCGCCGGGCAACTGGACTGTTCACGGGCCTACCTCTGCAGGATTCGGTTTCCGGAGCGGGGGGATGCGGGGCTGGGACTACTGGAGCACGTAGATCATGAAGAACAGGGCGATCCACACCACGTCGACGAAGTGCCAGTAGTAGCTGGTGACGATGGCCGCTGTGGCCTGCTCGTGGCCGTACCGGCGCGAGGCGTACGAGCGGGCCAGGACGAACAGGAAGGCCACGAGGCCGCCGGTCACGTGCAGGCCGTGGAAGCCCGTGGTCAGGTAGAACGCCGAGCCGTACGGCGAGGAGGACAGCGTCAGCCCCTCGGCCTGGATCAGGTGGGCGTACTCGTAGATCTGGCCACCGATGAAGAACGCACCCATGGCGAACGTGATCATGTACCAGCGCTGCATCCGCTTGAGGTCACCGCGCTCGGCAGCGAGCACGCCGAGCTGGCAGGTGACGCTGGAGGAGACCAGCACCAGGGTGTTCACCGTCGCGAACGGCACGTTCAGGAACTGCGTCTCCTCGGCCCAGACCTCGGGGTTCGTCGAGCGCAGCGTGAAGTACATCGCGAACAGCCCCGCGAAGAACATGAGCTCGCTGGACAGCCAGATGATGGTGCCGACCGCGGTCTTGTTCGGGTGCACGGGATGGGCGCCCGGGTGCGCGGGGGTAACAACGGTAGTCGTAGCCACGGGCCGCAGTGTGTCAGATGCGCCCGTAACTTCCCACCCGGACCCCGGTTTGTCGCCGGTGTGTTGCGCCCCGGGCCCGGTCGGCGCGCCGCGCAACCAGTAGCATCGGACCCACGCGATCCCCCACAGGCGATCCCCCACAGGCGATCCCCACAGGAGTGTGCCCATGCCCAGCCCTGAGGCCCCCCGCCCGCTGACCGTCCTGGTCTACAGCGACGATCGCACCGTGCGCCGGTCGGTCATCACCGCGCTGGGCACCCGGCCCGACCCCGAGCTGCCCGACCTGGAGTTCCTCGAGGTCGCCACCGGCCCGGTGGTCGTGCGCACCGCCGACGCCGGCGGCCTGGACCTGCTGATCCTCGACGGCGAGGCGACCCCGGAGGGCGGGCTCGGCCTGACCCGCCAGCTCAAGGACGAGATCTACCGGTGCCCCCCGATCCTGGTGCTCACCGGCCGGCCGCAGGACGCCTGGCTGGCCACCTGGTCGCGCGCGGACGCCGTGGTCGGCCACCCGATCGAGCCGGGCCAGCTCGCCGACGCCGTCTCCGGGCTGCTGCGCAGGCGCGCCGCGTCGGTCGTCACGCGCCCGTGAGCAGGCCCTCCCCCGCCCAGCCCCTCACGGAGTGGGTCTCGGTCCTGGAGGCCCTGCTCGCCGGTGAGTCCCTGAGCGCGCCGACCACCACCTGGGTGATGGCCGAGATGCTCACCGGGGGCGCACCCCCGGCCACGGTGGCCGCATTCCTGGTCGCCCTGCGGGCCAAGGGCGAGACCGCCGAGGAGGTCTCCGGACTGGTCGCCGGCATGATGAACGCCGGCGTCCCGCTGGCCGTCGAGGGGCCCGTGGTCGACACGTGCGGCACCGGCGGCGACCGGTCGCACACGGTCAACATCTCCACGATGGCGGCCGTCGTCGCTGCTGCGGCCGGCGCCCGGGTGGCCAAGCACGGCAACCGCGCAGCCTCCTCGCAGAGTGGCTCGGCCGACATGCTCGAGGCCCTCGGGGTCGTGATCGACCTGCCGGCCAGCGCCGCGGCCGAGGCCGGCCGGGCCGTGGGGATCACCTTCGCCTTCGCCCCCGTGTTCCACCCGGCGATGCGCCACATCGGACCCATCCGCCGCGAGCTGGCGATCCGCACCGTGTTCAACGTCCTGGGCCCCCTGGCCAACCCGGCCCGGCCGCAGGCCCAGGTGCTCGGCGTGCCCAACGTGGAGATCGGCGAGCTCATGGCCGCCGTGCTGGCCGCCCGTGGCACCCGCGCCCTGGTCGTGCACGGCTCCGACGGCCTCGACGAGCTGACCGTCCACGGCCCCTCCACCGTCTGGGACCTGACCGGCGCGCAGCCGCGCACCGTGACCCTCGATCCCAGCGCCCTGGGCATCAGCGCACCCGCGCCCGACGCCCTTCGCGGCGGGTCCGCTGCGCGCAACGCCCAGCTCTTCCGCACACTGCTCGACACCCCTGACGCCCCGGAGGTCGCCGGCATCCGTGACGCGGTCTGCCTCAACGCCGCGGCGGCGCTGGTTGCCTACGCCGCCGCCGGTGGGTCCGGCACGGTGGCCATCCCGGACCCGGCCGAGGACCTGCTCACCCGGATGGCCGTCGCCCTGCCGGCTGCCCGCGACGCACTGGACCGCGGTGCCGCGCGCGACCTGCTCGCGCGCTGGATCCGGACCAGCCAGGACCTGCAGCCGTAGGCCGGCGATGGTACCCAGCGCGACGCCCCCCGAGGGGCCCCCACCGGTCGAGGGACCCCCGGAGGCCCGCGAGCCCGACTACCTGATCTCCGGGACCGGGTGCGTGGCTGGGCACGTGCCCGGCCACGAGCTCGATGCCGGGCGGCTCGGGGTCGTGCCCACCAGGCGACGAGCCCGGCTCGGCCTGGCGCTGGTCGTCTGGTGCATCGTCGGGGCGGCGCTGCTGGCGATCACCGGAGCCACGGGCCCGAACTGGACCGTCCTCGCCTGCCAGGTGGCGCTGATCTGGCTGGCGTTCGCCGCCTTCGTCGTGCGCAGCGCCGGGCATCGGGGCCAGTGCTGGCGCACGCGCACGTGGCGCCACGCCTGGGGCGGCATCGCACCGGGCTCGACGCCCTCGGAATCCTGACCCCCTCGGAATCCTGACCGGGGAGTACCGACCCCGGGGACTCTGACCGTCCCGGGGACCAGGGCCTCCGGGAGGCGTGCCTCAGAACTGCCGAGGCGTGACTCAGAACTGAGCGTTGGGCCCGCGGTAGTACTCGAACAGCCAGTAGGCCGTGGACATGACCACCAGGACCAGGCCGGCAACCACGATCCAGGCCGCGAACGCCAGCCCGGCGAAGGTGATGGCCGCCGACAGGCCGGTGAGCAGGGGCGCCCACGAGTGCGGGCTGAAGTGCCCGTAGTCGGGGTCCGCCTCCCAGATCTCGCCGTCCGGCTCGTCCTCGGGCTGGTGGACCATCCGCTTCTCGGTGACGACCAGGTAGAAGCCCACCATCGCGGCCAGGAATCCGGTGAGCACCAGGGCAGTGGTGCCGGCCTCGTCGTGCGACATCACCCAGTAGATGCCTGCGACGAGCAGGTAGAAGACCGCTCCGCCGAGGAAGAGCCTGCCTGCCAGCTTCACGAGATCTCCCCCTTGGCCTTGCGGGACTCCAGGGTGGCCATGTAGCCCTCCACGTCCCAGTCGGCGAGCTCCGGGTGGTGCAGGTCGAACGCGGGACGCTCCGAGCGGATTCGGGGCAGCTCCACGAAGTTGTGCCGCGGCGGCGGGCAGGAGGTCGCCCACTCCAGGGACCCGCCCCAACCCCACGGGTCGTCCACGGTCACCAGCGGCGCGTTCCGCCAGGTCGTGTAGACGTTGTAGAGGAAGAACAGGGTCGACACGCCCAGGACGAGCGCGAAGGCCGAGGAGATCTCGTTCTCGAGCGTGAAGCCGTCACCGGGCAGGTAGTCGCCGTAGCGGCGCGGCATGCCCTCCACCCCCAGCCAGTGCTGCACGAGGAAGGTGCCGTTGAAGCCGATGAACGTCAGCGCGAAGTGCCACTTGCCCAGCGTCTCGTCGAGCATCCGGCCGAAGAACTTCGGCCACCAGAAGTAGAACCCGCCGAACATCGCGAACACGACCGTGCCGAACACGGTGTAGTGGAAGTGGGCGACCACGAAGTACGAGTCCGAGACGTGGAAGTCCAGCGGCGGCGAGGCCAGGATGATGCCGGTCAGCCCGCCGAACAGGAACGTGATCAGGAAGCCCAGGGCCCAGAGCATCGGCGTCTCGAAGGTCACCGACCCGCCCCACATGGTGCCGATCCAGTTGAAGAACTTCACGCCGGTGGGCACCGCGATGAGCATCGTCATCAGCGCGAAGTACGGCAGGCTCACCGCGCCCGTGACGTACATGTGGTGGGCCCACACGGCCATGGACAGCGCCGCGATGGCGATCGTGGCGAACACGAGGCCCTTGTAGCCGAAGATCGGCTTGCGGCTGAACGCCGGCAGGATCTCGGAGATCACGCCGAAGAACGGCAGCGCGAGGACGTAGACCTCCGGATGGCCGAAGAACCAGAACAGGTGCTGCCACAGGATCGCCCCGCCGTTCTCGGGCAGGAAGACCACCGAGCCGAACTTGCGGTCGATCTCCAGCACGACCAGCGTGGCGGCCAGCACCGGGAACACCATCAGGATCAGCACGCTGGTCAGCAGCACGTTCCAGGTGAAGATCGACATCCGGAACATGACCAGGCCGGGGGCCCGCATGGTCAGGATCGTGGTGATGAAGTTGACCGCGCCGAGGATGGTGCCGACGCCGCCGAGGGCGAAGCCCAGGATCCAGAGGTCCGCGCCGATGTTGGGCGAGAACTCCGACCCGGACAGCGGCGTGTAGAGGAACCAGCCGAAGGCTGCGGCCCCACCCGGTGTCACGAACCCGATGAGCACGATCAGCCCACCGAAGAAGTACATCCAGTAGCCGAGCATGTTCAGCCGCGGGAACGCGACGTCCGGGGAGCCGATCTGCAGCGGCATCAGGAAGTTCGCGAACCCCACGAACAGGGCGGTGGCGAACAGCAGCAGCATGATCGAGCCGTGCATCGTGAACAGTTGGTTGTACTGCTCCAGCGTCACGATCTGCAGCCCGGGCCGCGCCAGCTCGGCCCGGATCAACAGGGCCATCACGCCGCCGATGAGGAAGTACGTGAAGGAGGTGCCCAGGTACAGCCGGCCGATGGTCTTGTGATCGGTGGTCGTGATCACCGAGATGATCTTCTGGCCCAGGGTCGTCTCCCGGGGCGCGGGGGCGAGCTGGGCGACGGGCGGCTCGTTGAGCAGGGTCATAGCGTGCCCTCCGGGTAGCGTGCGATCTCCCAGTAGCGCTCACCGTCACGAGTGATGCGCTCGGTCTCGATCTGGCCGGTCTGGCCCTTGGCGCGCAGCTGCGCCAGGTGCGCGTCGTACTCGGCCCGCTCGACCACCTTGACCGTGAACAGCATCCGGGCGTGGTCGACACCGCACAGCTCCGCGCACCGTCCGGCGTAGGTGCCGACCTTGTTGGGGGTGACCTGGAACTTGTTGAGCCGGTCGGGGAAGACGTCCATCTTCATCAGGAACGCCGGGATCCAGAAGGAGTGGATGACGTCCGGGCTCTGCAGCTCGAACACCACCGACTCGTTCACCGGCAGGTAGAGCACCGGTGTGTCCTCGGGATCGGCGGTGCCGACGTCGTACACGTCGGCCTCGGGGTAGTTGAACGCCCAGCTCCAGCGGAACCCGACGACGCCCACGGTGTTGTCCGGGTTGGCCGAGACCTTGGTCAGCTCGATCTGGTCGCGGGCGGTGAAGAAGAACATGCCCAGGATCATCACGAGCGGCACGACGGTGTACATCAGCTCGAGCGGGATGTTGTAGCGCATCTGCTTGGGCGCCGGGTCCCCCTCGCGGCGACGGAACCGGATCGCCGCGTACAGGATCAGGCCGCCGGTGAGCACGCCCACGAGGGTGACCGCCACCCAGGCCCCGAACCACAGGCTCTCGATGATCGGGGTCTGCTCGGTCGCCCCGTCAGGTGCGTTGAACGACAGTGCCTCCTGGGCGCTGCATCCCGACGCGAGCAGCACCGCGGCCGTCGCCGCGGCCACCGCCGCCCACCTGCGATGCGGCCTGGCACGGCCTGTGCGGACTCTCACCACGTCTCGTGATCCCCTCGGCTGGTTTGGCGCACAGCGCGCTGCTCGCACGCAGCGGCAAAGCGGACGCTCTGGACGGGGGGAGACTAGCGCAGCGGACGCCCTTTCTGCCACGGGGGTCGGCGATACGGTTGCGGCATGTCGCGGTACTTCGACGCTGCCTCCGGGCTGCCGCTGTCCCCCGGTGCGCGGGCCGCGCTGCAGGCCGGCCTCGAGCACGGATGGGCCGATCCCAGCCGCCTGCACCGGCAGGGTCGGGTGGCCCGCCAGCTGCTCGACGGGGCCCGTGCCGCGGTGGCCGCCTGCGTGGGGGCGCTGCCGCAGGAGGTGATCTTCGTCTCGTCCGGCACGCAGGCGGTGCAGGCGGGACTGCTCGGCCTGGCCCGGGGCCGTGCCCGGGTGGGCGCCGGGGTGGTCGCCTCCAGCGTGGAGCACTCGGCCGTGCTGCGCGCTGCGGACTGGGCCACCGGACCCGCGGGACCTGTGCTGGTCCCGGTGAACCCTGAAGGTGAGGTTGAGGTCGAGGCATTTGCGGCGGGCCGTCTCCTCACCCGGGGTGGCGGTGGCGGCGCGTGCAGCACGTGAACCCCGAGGTGGGTGCGGTCCAGCCCCTGGCGGCCGTGCACGGGCTGGCCCGTGAGCACGGCGTGCCCCTGATGGTGGATGCGGCGGCGGCCCTCGGGGCCCTGCCGACCACCGAGCACTGGGACGTTCTGGCGGCCAGCGCGCACAAGTGGGGCGGTCCCGCGGGGGTGGGCGTCCTGGTGGTGCGCACCGGCGTGCGCTGGCGCAGCCCCTGGCCCACGGACGAGGCCGGGCGGTGGGCGGGGTTCCCGGACGTCGCGGGTGCGGTGGCTGCGGCCACGGCCCTGGAGGAGGCGACGGCGGCACTCCAGCGCACGGCTGCGCACCGCGACGGGCTGCGCGCGCTGCTGCGCGCGCGCGTGCCGGGCTGCGCGCCGGATGTGAGCGTGCTCGGCCCGGACCGCGGCGCCCCGCACATCGCCGGCTTCACGGTCCTGTACGCCGACGGGGAGGCGCTGGTCAGCGCGCTGGACCGCGCGGGATTCGCGGTGAGCTCCGGGTCGGCGTGCACCTCCGACACCCGCCGACCCAGCCACGTCCTGGTCGCCATGGGCGCGGTGACCCACGGCAACCTGCGCCTGGGCCTGCCTCCCGAGGTGACGCGACAGGACGTGCTCGAGCTGATCGAGGCCCTGCCGGCCGCGATCGCCGAGTCCCGGGCCGCCGCCGACCGGGCGGCCGGAGCATGAGCACGCTCGTCGACGCCCGGGGCGTGCTGTGCCCTGTGCCGATCATCCGGCTCGCCCGCTGTGCGGCCGCCTGGCCCCCGGTAGCGAGATCACGCTGCTCACCGACGACCCGGCCGCCGAGCACGATGTCCCCGCCTGGTGCCGCCTGCGCGGCCACACCCTGCTGGAGTCGCGCGTGGTCGGAGGCGGACGCCGGGTCCCTGCCGGACGCCGGGCCTGCGCCGGGCTCACCCGCCCCGGGCCCGGGGCCGATCCCGACCGAGCCGCACGCGCCGAACTCCCAGCCCGGTCAGGTGCTGCGCCACCTGATCCGGGTCGAGGCCGCCCAGCGCCCCCGGCGCCCCGCCGGCCACGAGCCCCGCGCTGAGCCCGGCCGCCGAGCACCGGGTCCAGCCGGCAGGGCGCGGGCCAGCATCCGCCGGTACGTGCCGCGGGTCACCTCATCCACGCCGAGGGTGGCCAGGTGGGGGGTGCGCCACTGCACGTCCACGAAGCGCTGCCCGGTGGCGCCCGGTGCCGCCAGCAGCTCGGCCAGGGCGACCACCGCCACCTTCGAGGCGTCCGTGCGTCGGTGGAACTTCGACTCGGCGGCGACCAGCCCGCCCACCTCCACGCCGAACAGGCCCCCGGCCAGCGCGCCCCCGGCGTCCCACACCTCGATCGAGTGGGCCCAGCCGAGCTCGTGCAGGCCGCGGTAGCTGGCGCGGTACTCCCGGGTGATCCAGCCGTGCGCGCGGGCCGGGTCGGCACAGGCGGCCACCACCTCGTCGAAGGCGGCGTCCACGCGACACGGTGAACCGGCCCAGCGCCCGGTGCAGTGAGCGGGCCACGTGCATCTCGGCGGGGCGCAGGATCCCCCGGGGGTCCGGCGACCACCAGCCCAGCACGCCGGGCTCAGGCATCGCGAACAGCCCGGCGCGGTACCCGGCCAGCAGCATCGCCGGGGAGAGGTCGGCCCCCACGGCCACGAACTCCTCGCCGTCGGCAAGCGCAGTCGAGGTCCGGCAGCAGCCAGGGGGCCGGGGGCGGCTCGATCGGCATGGTCAGGGTCGCGAGAGCGCGACGTGCGCCCCGATCTCCTCGACCGCGACCGGCCCGTAGGCCGCGCGCGATGCGCTCAAGGAACGCCCGGCGCGCCAGCTCGTACTCCTGGGTGCCGATCGCTCTCGAGCACGTACGGTCGCCAGCAGCGAGCCGACCTGGGCGGCCCGCTCCAGGCCGCAGGCCCCAGCGTGCCGGCGAGGAAGCCGGCGCGGAACGCGTCGCCGACGCCGGTGGGGTCGACCGGCGTGGTCTCGGGGCCGGCGCCGATCGACCGCGGGCTCCGCGCCGCGTCCGCTCGATGCGCACGCCGTGCTGGCCGAGGGTGGTGATCCGGGTGCCGACGCGGGCCAGCACCTGGGCGTCGGTCCAGCCGGTCTTCTGCTCGGCAGCGCCGACTCGTACTCGTTGGTGAACAGGTACGCGGCGCCCTCGACCAGAGCAGGCGGATCTCCTCGCCGCTCCATCCGGGCCAGCTGCTGGGACGGGTCGGCGGCGAAGGGCAGCCCGCGGCCGGCACTCCTCGGTGTGCCGCACCATCGCCGTCGGGGTCGTTGGCCCCGATCAGGACGAGGTCGGCCCCGCCGATCCGCTCCACCACCGGCCCCAGCTCGATGTCGCGGGCCTCGCGCATGGCGCCCGCGTAGAAGCGGCGATCTGGTTGGCGTCGTCGTCGGTCGGTGCAGACGAAGCGCGCCGTGTGCGCACCTCCGAGACATGCACGGACTCGGTGTCCACGCCGTGGCGCTGCAGCCACGAGCGGTAGTCGGCGAAGTCCGGGCCGACGGCCCCGACGAGCACGGGACGCAGCCCCAGCATGCCCATGCCGAACGCGATGTTCGCCGCGACCCCACCGCGACGCACCTCGAGCTCGTCGACGAGGAAGGACAGCGAGATCTTGTCCACCTTGTCCAGGACGATCGAGTCGGCGAACCGACCCGGGAACGTCATGAGGTGGTCGGTCGCGATCGATCCGGTCACGACGACGCGCATGCGCAGTCACCCCCTGTTCGACGATGGGGTGACCTTCGCCGGTGACCTCCCAGGAGGGGTCAGTGGAAGGAGTCGCCGCAGGCGCACGAGCCCGTGGCGTTCGGATTGTCGATGGTGAAGCCCTGCTTCTCGATCGAGTCGACGAAGTCGATCGTGGCGCCCATCAGGTACGGGGCACTCATCCGGTCCACGACGACGCCCACGCCGTCGAAGTCCTTGACGACGTCGCCGTCGAGGCTGCGCTCGTCGAAGAAGAGCTGGTAGCGCAGGCCCGAGCAGCCACCGGGCTGGACGGCCACGCGCAGCGACAGGTCGGTGCGGCCCTCGGCCTCGAGCAGGGTGCGCACCTTGTCGGCAGCGGTCGAGGTGAGCACGACCCCGTCGCTGACAGGGGTGGTGGTCTCGGTGGTGGTGTCGGCGGTCATCGGTGCCCTCCTGGTGAGCATCGTGGCGTTCTGGATCCCGGGTGAGCACCGCGCGCCCCTGCCGGGGTGTGCGACTGCGTCACATCCGGGCCAACGCGCGCGGGGCGCGCGGGATTCCCGGTGCGCCCATGCTGACACGACTTCGCGGATCCGACCAACCGTCAGCGGCGCGACCACGTTCGGGCGGCGCGGGCGGCGGCGCGAGCCACCCCCTCGGCGGGGTCCTCCCCCGGGTCCGCAGCGGCGGGGAACGCCGCGGCCACGCCGGCGGCGATCCACTCCCGGCGCGCGAGGTCCACGCGCCCGGCCAGCACCACGACCGGCACGGCCCGCGCCAGGGCGGCGGCCGCCACTCCCGCCACGGCCTTGCCGCGCAGCGACTGCCAGTCGAACGCACCCTCGCCGGTCAGCACCAGGTCGACGTCGGCGAGCAGCTCGGCGATTGCCGTGGCTTCCAGCACGGTCGCGATCCCGGGCACGCGCGCGGCCCCCAGGCGCAGCATCGCCACCCCGATCCCGCCACCGGCCCCGGCACCGAGGGCGACGGCGGGGGCCTTGCCCGCGTCCGTGCGCCCGAGCAGGTGCGCCCAGTGGCGCATCGCCTCCTCGAGGGCCTCGACCTGCTGTGGGGTGGCGCCCTTCTGGGTGGCGAACCCATGGGCAGCCCCGCGCGGGCCGAGCAGGGGCACGTCGACATCCGTGGCCACCTCGAGGGTGATCCCGTCGACGGCCGCCAGCGCATCATCGAGGTCGAGCGCCGCTAGGCGGGCAGGGCCCCGCCGCCGGCGACCAGGCCGTCGGCCGGCCGCGCGCCGAGGGCAGCCAGCAGGCCCGCCCCGCCGTCGCACGTGCCGGTTCCCCCGACGCCCAGCACGATGCGCGCCGGCACCGCCGGCCAGCGCGGCGGCGATCAGCTCGCCGACGCCACGGGTGGTCGTCCGGGTGGGGTCGCGCCGGCCCGGGGGCACCAGGTGCAGGCCGGCGGCTGCAGCGCTCTCGATCCACGCCGTGCCGTCCGCCCCGAGCAGGAACTCGGCCGTGACCGGCTCGCCGACCGGACCAGCCACGCGGCAGGTGACCAGGTCACCGCCTCCCGCCGCCGCGATCGCGGCCACGAACCCCGGCCCGCCGTCGGACAGCGGCCGCAGCACCAGATCATCGTCGGGTGCCACCTCGCCGCCAGCCCCGGGCCATCGCCTGCGCGGCCTGCGCCGCGCTCAGCGTCCCGGTGAACGAGTCCGGACAGATCAGCACCCTCACGCGCGAAGTCTGGCACCCCCTGGACGTCCCCATCGCCCCTGCGCGCCCGCCGCCCACCGGCCCCTGCAGGACCACGTGGCAGATCCATCCAGGTCCCGCCACCCGGACCTGGATGCATCCAAACCCGCTGGCCGGTGTGCCCGTCGATCTTGGAGTGATCCGAGCGGAGCCCACAACCGGCAACACGGGTATGCCACCACGCGTGCCCCGGGGTCCACCAAGGACCGCAGCCCCTCGACTGGCGGACTCCCCGCCTCTGCCCCGGGGTCCTTGCTCCGGGGTCGAGGGTGTGCGGAAACGGGCGGGTGAGGCGGACCTTGTGGAACGATGGGAGCCCGCTGCACGAGGAGGAACGCCCGCGATGACCGACACGGCTGCCTGGACCGAGCCGCAACCGACGCCGCTGGCACTCCTGCTGCTCGGCCAGGGTGCCGACCCGGACACGGAGAAGGGCGTGGAGTGCCCGGGCGCGCTGCCCGCGGCCTCGGATCCCGACCTCGTCGCGCGCGCCAGGGCGGCGCGCGAGGCGCTTGGCTCGCGGGTCTTCATCCTCGGCCACCACTACCAGCGCGACGAGGTCATCGCAGTTCGCCGACGTCACCGGCGACTCGTTCAAGCTCGCCCGCGAGGCCGCCGCCCGGCCCGAGGCGGAGTTCATCGTGTTCTGCGGCGTGCACTTCATGGCCGAGAGCGCCGACATCCTCACCTCGGCCCAGCAGCAGGTGATCCTGCCGGACCTCGCCGCGGGCTGCTCGATGGCCGACATGGCCGAGATCGGCCAGGTCGAGGACGCCTGGGAGCGCTTCGTCGACGCCGGCCTGGCCGAGGACACGATCCCCGTCACCTACATGAACTCCACCGCCGCGATCAAGGCGTTCACCGGCCGCAACGGCGGCACGGTCTGCACCTCGAGCAACGCCCGACAGAGCCTCGAGTGGGCCTTCGAGCAGGGCCGACGCGCAGTGCTCTTCCTGCCCGACCAGCACCTCGGGCGCAACACCGCCGTCCTGCGAGCTGGGCCTGGCCCTGGACGACTGCGTGCTGTACGACCCGCACAAGCCCGGCGGCGGCCTGACCGCCGAGCAGCTGCGCGACGCCGAGGATGATCCTGTGGCGCGGGCACTGCTCGGTGCACGGCCGGTTCACCGCGGAGGTCGTCGACGAGGTCCGCGCGCGGATCCCGGGCGTCAACGTCCTCGTGCACCCGGAGTGCCGGCACGAGGTGGTGCCGCAAGGCCGACCTCGTCGGGCTCCACCGAGTTCATCATCAAGACGCTCGACGCCGCCGAGCCCGGCATCGTCGTGGGCGATCGGCACCGAGCTGAACCTGGTCCAGCCGCCTGGCCAACGCCCACCCCGACAAGCAGATCGCTTCCTCGACCGCACGGTCTGCTACTGCTCGACGATGAACCGCATCGACCTGCCGCACCTGGTCTGGGCGCTGGAGAACCTCGCCGCGGGCAGTGTCGTCAACCGGATCACCGTCGACCCGGAGACCGCGCACTGGGCCCGGGTCGCCCTCGACCGGATGCTCGCCCTGCCCGGCGTCGGCGCCACCCCGACGACCGGACTGAACCCGACGCCGGACTGGACACCGCCCCTAGAGCCCGGGCGCCCCCCACACGGGGAACCATCGGCCGAGGTCGCGCTCGACGGCGAGCTCGTGGCGCAGCAGGTCGCGGACCTGCAGCTCGAGCATCGTTGTCGCGCGTCTGCCCGGCCAGCGGGGCGAACGGGTAGAACGTGCCCTGCTTGAACAGGTAGACCATGGCCAACGGCGCGGCCTGCGGGCCGCGGAAGCCGACGATCGCGCACAGCAGCTGCGGGCCGAACCCGCTGTCCTGCAGGCTCAGGTTGACCGCGTGCAGGTCGGTGACCAGCGCGGCGACGTCGGCCGGCTCGGTGCGCACGACCAGCCACGTGTAGCCGTACTGGTCGGCGGTGACCTCCACGGCCGGATTGCCGGATGCGGCCGAGCAGCGCCTCGATGTCGGCCTGCACCGCGGCGAACGCCCGACCCTCGGGCACCCGGAAGGCCACCGCCCCGGAGCCGGTCGGCTCGAAGCCGAGGCTGACCGAGAGGGTGATGGCCGCGGAGGGCAGGCCGAAGATGGCGTCGAGGTCCGGGCGCGCCGGCTTGCTGCGGCCCATGATCGAGTCGAACAGGCCCATGCTCGACCCTGCCGGCCGAGCTGGGCGGAGATGCGTGGCCAGCTGCTCGAGGCGCTTCTCCAGCGGCGGGTGCGTCGAGAACAGGGCGGCCATCGACTGCCTGCCGCCGAAGCGCCGGGGCGATGAAGAACGCGTTGAGCGACTCCTCCGCCCGCAGGTCGTCGGTCGGGATCGCGGCCATCTCCCCGGTCATCTTCTGCAGGGCGCGAGCCGAGCGCGGCCGGTCGACCCGTGAGCAGGGCCCCGGTCCGGTCGGCCGACAGCTCGCGGTAGCGCGACAGCATCCGGGTCAGCAGGAAGCTGATGGCGTAGACGATGATCGACACGACCATGATGATCAGGAAGCCCAGCGCGCCGTTGGCGTCGCGAGTCGCGCCGGCGGAACAGCCCGCCCCACATCCACGACCGGGTCAGCAACCCGGCCAGCACGCCCGACGAACGACGCGATGGTCATCACCATCACGTCGCGATGGGCCACGTGGGACAGCTCGTGGGAGAGCACGCCCTCGAGCTCCTCGGCGTCGAGGCGGCGCAGCAGCCCGGTGGTCACGCAGACCACCGCACGCTTCGCGCTGCGGCCGGTGGCGAAGGCGTTGGGCATGTCGGTCTGGGCGATCGCCACCCGTCGGCTTGGGCATGTCGGCCATCGCGCACAGCCGGTCGATGATGCCGTGCAGCTGCGGGCGCCTGCTCGGGGGTGACGGTGCGCGCGCCCATCGAGAACAGCGCGACCCGGTCGGAGAAGTACCACTGGCAGAACGCGGATCCGCCGGCGATCAGCAGCACGAACGTCGTGCCCGCGCCGGCGTACGATCAGCACGCCCATCAGCACGACGTAGAGCAGGCCCAGGACGAACATCGTCCCGCCCATGCGCGCCGTCAGACCCGGATCGGGTGCGTACCTGTTGCGTGCCATCTCGGCCGCCTCGCGCCTTCCTGTGGTGCTGGTCCTCGGTTCGCCGAGGGGTGGTTGTCCGGGGCTACGGCGCGGTCGGCTCGGCCGGCGGGGCCGGCGCCGCAGCCGGAGCCTGCTCCTCGGCCAGGATCGCCTCGACCGGCTCGGGAGCCGCGCCGACGGCCGGCGCACCTGCCGCGGCACCTGCCACCGCAGCAGTCGCGGCGGGGCCGCCGCCGAGCTGCGCGCGCATCGCGGCGAGCTCGGCCTCCACCTGGTTGTCGGCAGCCATCCGCTCCAGCTCGACGGTCAGCGAGTCCTTGCCGCCGGGCACCGTCGAGCGCCCCGGTGGCCATGAGCTCCTCGATCGCGCCGGCGCGGGCCTGCATCTGGGCGGTGCTGTCCTCGGCGCGCTGGATGGCCATGCCCACGTCGCCGAGTTCGGTCGGAGATCCCGGTGAACGCCTCGTTGATGCGCACCTGGGCCTCGGCCGCCGAGTAGGTGGCCTTGATGGTCTCCTTCTGCGTGCGGAACGCCTCGACCTTGGCCTGCAGCTGCTGGGAGGCCAGCGTGAGCTTCTGCTCCTGCGCGGTGAGCTGCTCGAGCTGCACGTGCAGGTCGTTGATCTGCTGGGCGATCGTGCCCTTGCGGATCAGCGCCTCGCGGGCCAGGTCCTCACGACCGCCCGCCAGGGCCGCGCGGGCCTGGTCGTCGAGCTTGCTCAGCTGCTTGTCCAAGCCGGCGATCTGCAGCTCGACGCGCTTGCGGCTGGTGGCCACATCGGCCACCCCGCGGCGCACCTTCTGCAGCATCTCCAGCTGCTTCTCGTACGAGTAGTCCAACGTCTGCGCGGGGTTCTCGGCCTTGTCGAGGGCGGCGTTCGCCTTCGACGAGAAGATCAACTTGAACCGCTGCCACATCCCGGCCATGGTCTCCCGATCACTTTCCTGCCCCTGGCGGCAATCCCCGCCGATCCACTCCAGCCTAATGCCACCGCCGCGACCACGTACCCTGTGCACGTGAGCTTCCTGTCCCGCAAGCAGCCTGCCGAGGTCGTCACCGCACCGGATCCGACGACGCCGGAGACCCCCGTCGGCAAGGGCCGGCCCACGCCGAGCCGCAAGGAGGCCGAGGCCCAGCGCAAGCAGACGCTGAAGGTGCCCTCAGACCCCAAGGAGGCCAAGAAGGCCGCCAAGGCCCGTGCGGCCGAGGAGCGCGCGGCTGCGCGGGCAGCACTGCTGGCCGGCGACGAGAGCGGCCTGCCTGCCCGCGACGCGGGCGAGGTCAAGCGATTCGTGCGCGACTACGTCGACGGTCGCTGGGCTGCCGCCGAGCTGTTCCTGCCCCTGGCGCTGGTCGTGCTGGTCATGGGGTTCCTTCCGCTGCCCGACGCCCAGCGGATCGTGTCGAGCCTCTGGCTGGTTCTGATCCTGGTGATGATCGTGGACACCACGATGCTCATGTGGCGCCTGGACCGCGAGCTCAGCCGCCGCTGGCCGGACAAGGCCGACCGCAAGGGGGCAGTCGCTCTACGGCCTCATGCGGGTGCTGCAGCTGCGTCGGCTGCGCCTGCCCCCGCCGCGGGTGCGCCCCGGCGGTCGACCCGTGAAGCAGAAGGCTCCGAAGGCCCCCAAGGCCCCCAAGGCCTGATCTGCCCGCGCAGCGCGGCCGGCGAGGTGGCCTGTGTCAGCCACGGGGCCTAGGGTCGGGCCATGGAACATCGACGCCTCGGAAGCAGCGGGCTGTGGGTCAGTGAGATCGCCTACGGCAACTGGTTGACCCACGCCTCGCAGGTGGCCGAGGAGGCCGCCACCGCCTGCGTCCACGCCGCCCTGGATGCCGGCATCACGACCTTCGACACCGCCGACGTCTACGCCCAGACCGGCGCGGAGGCCGTGCTCGGCCGCGCGCTGGCCGGCCAGCGCCGCGAGGGCCTGGAGATCCTGACGAAGGTCTACTGGCCGACCGGTCCGGGCCGCAACGATCGCGGGCTGTCGCGCAAGCACATCATGGAGTCCCTGCACGGGTCGCTGCGCCGGCTGCAGACCGACTACGTCGACGTCTACCAGGCCCACCGCTTCGACCACTTCACCCCCCTGGAGGAGACCCTCGGCGCGTTCGACGACCTGATCCGGCAGGGCAAGGTCCTCTACATCGGGGTCTCGGAGTGGCGGGCCGAGGAGATCCGCGCCGCACTGACCCTGGCCGAGGAGATGGGCCTGGACCGCATCATCAGCAACCAGCCCCAGTACTCGATGCTGTGGCGGGTCATCGAGGCCGAGGTCGTGCCGGTGTGCGAGGCCGCCGGCATCGGCCAGGTCGTGTGGTCGCCCATGGCCCAGGGGGTGCTGACCGGCAAGTACCTGCCCGGGGCACCGATCCCCGAGGGCTCGCGGGCCTCCGACGAGACCGGCGCGGGCTTCATCCGCGCCTGGCTGGCCGACGACGTGCTGACCCGGGTTCAGGCGCTGCGCCCCCTGGCCGAGGAGGCGGGGCTCAGCATGGCGCAGATGGCTGTCGCGTGGGTGCTGGGCAACCCGAACGTCTCCGCCGCGATCGTGGGGGCCTCCCGGCCCGAGCAGCTCGAGGACTCCGTGCGCGCCAGCGGCGTGGTGCTCGACGACGACCTGCGGGCCGCAATCGACGAGGTGCTCGGGGAGGCGGTCGTGCGCGACGCCGAGCGCACGCAGTCCCCCGCAGAGCGGCCCTGAGGGCGGTGAGGGTGCGATGAGCTGGACCTGGCAGTACCACCTCTCCGCCGGGGCGCAGGTGGGCGACGACGCGCGCGAGGTCGCCTCGGGGTTCCCCAGCCAGGCCGAGGCCGAGTCCTGGGTGGGCGAGGTGTGGCGGGACCTGCTCGAGTCGGGCGTGGACGCGGTGAGCCTCTACGAGGACGGACGGTTGGTCTACGGCCCGATGAGCCTGCACCCAGCCGAGTAGGGGCACGCGGTCGAGCAGTCAACGCCCGGACTGCTCGACCTGGAACTCCGTCCGGGCCTGGCAGTGCCCGGTCGCTGGGACGCTGCGCTGATCCCCGCTGGCGATGTTCTCGCAGACCAGGTCGGCCGCCTCCGGGGCTGGGAGCGCCGAGCCCTGGGCCACGAGGATGGTGGTCGCCACGAGGCCTCCCGCGGCGATGGAGAGTGTCAGGACGGCCATGTGATCACCGGGCCCGTTCCGAGGGGGCCACAGTGGCACCCCGTCGCCGACGAGGTTAGCCTCACCTAATCGGGCGCACCAGGACCCGTGGGGGTATCCGGCCGGGGCACCCAGCCGGTCAGCCGACCTCGAGGCCCAGGTCACGAGCTGCCGCCCGGAACGCCTCGAGGTCGGCCACCGAGAACAGCACGAAGGTGACGTCGAGATCCCGGGCCTCGCTGGCCGCCGCGAGGGCGATCGGCGCCGCCTCTGCCACCGGGTAGCCGTACACGCCCGTGGAGATGGCCGGGAACGCCACCGACCGCGCCCCGAGCTCCCGTGCCACCACCAGGCAGGAGTGATGCGCCCGGGCGAGCTGCACCGCATCCTGGGGGTCGCCGCGGTACCGGGGCCCGACGGTGTGGACGACCCACCGGGCGGGCAGCCGGCCCGCGGTGGTGGCCACCGCGTCACCGACCGGCAGCCCCTCGCGCAGCGCGCCGGCACGCAGCGCGCGGCACTCGCGCAGGATCGCCGGCCCGCCCGCACGGTGGATCGCGCCGTCCACTCCCCCACCGCCGAGCAGCCCCGAGTTGGCCGCGTTGACGATCACGTCCACCACGGCCGTGGTGATGTCCCCGAGCTCCAGCCGAACGCCCATGCCTGCAGTCTGGCGCGGACCGGCCACTGGTCGGGAGCCGAGCTGGCCATGGGCTAGTCTGGCCGGGCATCCACAGTTCGAAGTCCAGGGGAAGCCGGTGCGAATCCGGCGCTGTCCCGCAACCGTGAGCCCTCGGGCGAGTCGGAGCACCTGGCGGGCTGAGGGGCTCCAATGAACCGTCCGAGGACGACGGTGGAGCCCGGACGGGCAGGAGCCCTGACGGACCCACCTTCACCTGGGCCTGAATGAAGGGCACACCGGTGAACACCACCACCTACCGCGGCACCCGCGCCGCTCCCCGCATCACCACCGGCCAGTCCGCGCTGTGGGGCCTGACCGCCCTGCTGGCCGGGCTGCTGGCCACCCTGACCCTGGCCTCCCCGGCGAGCGCCACCGCCTACCGGTACTGGTCGTACTGGCAGGGCGCCTCCGGCACCTGGGTCGCGGCCCAGACCGGCCCGGGCGACTACGACGTCGTGGACCAGGACGTGCAGGGCTGGCGCTTCGGCATCACCGCCGACTCACCCGGCCAGGCGCCCGACAACACCCCCGACTTCGCCGCACTGTGCCCGGACCTCGCCTCGGGCAGCGCACCTGCCGGCCAGCTGCGCGTCGCCGTGGTGATCGATGCCGGCTTCGTCGCCGACGCCCCGACCGGCCAGACCCCACCCGCGGACTCAGTCTCGTGCGTGACCGTGCCGGAGGGCTCGACCGGGAACCAGGCCCTGGCCGCGGCCGCCGAGGTCAGCGACCAGGGCGGCCTGGTCTGCGCGGTCAACGGCTACCCGACCGACGAGTGCGCGGCCGAGGTCTCCGATGCCGATGCCGCCACCGCCGCCGCTGCCGCGGCGACCGAGCCCGCCAACCCGGCGGCCGTCGGTGCGCCGGCCAGCGCGCCCGCGACCGACTCCAGCAGCGGCCCGGGTGCCATCCTCTGGGTGGGGCTGGCCGCGGTGGTCGCGCTCCTCGTCGGCGTGCTGCTGGCCAGCCGCCGGCGCTCCGAGCAGCCGCAGCAGTAGTCCATGGCCCAGCCCACGCTCACCCACTCGGTCGCTACCCGCGCGGCCGGCCTCGGGCACGCCCCGCTGCCGCGCGGGCTGCACCCGCTGGCGTGGTGGGCGTGGGCCCTGGGCCTGATGGTGGCGGCCAGCCGCACCACCGACGTGCTCCTGCTGGGGCTGATCCTGGGGGTGCTGGCTGTCGTCGTCACCGCACGGCGGCCGGATGCGGCGTGGTCGGGGGCGTTCTCCGCGGCGCTGCGCCTGGGAGTCCTGGTCGTCGTCACCCGAACGCTGCTGCAGGTGGTGCTCGGCGATCCGGTGGGCACCCACGTGGCGTTCACGCTCCCCTCGGTCGAGCTGCCCCGGTGGATGGCCGGGGTCCGCCTCGGCGGACTGGTCACGTGGGAGTCGGTCCTGGTGGGCGTCGCCGAGGGGCTGCGCCTGGCCACGATGATCGCCTGCGTGGGGGCCGCCAACTCCCTGACGCCCCCGAGCCGTCTGCTGCGCAGCGTCCCGGCGGCCCTCTACGAGGTCGGGGTGGCCGTGGTGGTCGGACTGACCTTCGCCCCGCACCTGCTCGACGACGCCCGCCGGGTCAGCGGGGCCCGCCGGCTGCGCGGCCACGACGAGGGGCGCCTGACCGGGTTCGCCCGCAGCGCCGGGCCTGTGCTGGACGGGGGCCTGGAGCGTTCCGTGCAGCTGGCGGCCGCCATGGACAGCCGCGGGTACGGGCGCTCCGGGTCGATCACGACCGCGCAGCGCCGCACGCACGGCGCCCTCGTGCTCGGCGGGTTCGCGGGCGTGCTCGTGGGGCTCTACGGGCTGTTCGACTCCGCCGCCCCCCGCCTGCTCGGCTGGCCGCTGCTGGGCGCAGGTGCGCTGGCCGCTTCCGCCGGTCTGCGCGCCGCTGGGCGGCGCAGCGTCCGCACGGCGTACCGCCCCGACCCCTGGCGGCTGCCGGAGTGGCTCACCGCCGGATCCGGCGCCCTGGCCGCCGTCACCTTCGTGCTGGCAACCGGCTCGGCCGACCTGCTGGTCGGCTCCGGGTGGCCGGCCCCCCATCCGGACTGGGTCGTGGTGCTGCTGGTGGCCGCCGGACCCGCGCTCTGGACCCCACCGCTTCCCGGACCCACCCGGGTCGCCACGGCCTCCCCGGGGGCAACGGGATCCTCGGCGCCCCCGGCGCCCACCCGACCCCCCACACCACCAGGAGCGCGGCCATGACCGGCGGCATCGTGTTCGAGCAGGTCGGCGTGACCTTCGCCGGGGCAGACCGCCCCACGCTGCACGGCATCGACCTCGAGATCCCCGAGGGCGAGCTGGTGCTGGTCGTCGGGGAGACCGGATCGGGCAAGTCCACCCTGCTGCGCTGCATCAACGGCCTGGTGCCCCACTTCACCGGCGGCACGCTGCACGGCCGGGTGCTGGTCGCCGGGCGTGACACGCGGACCCACCCGCCGCGCGAGCTCGCCGACATCGTCGGCCTGGTCGGGCAGGACCCCATCGCCGGGTTCGTCGCCGAGATCGTCGAGGACGAGCTGGCCTACGGCATGGAGTGCCTGGGTGTGCCCCCCGAGACCATGCGGCGCCGCGTGGAGGAGACCCTGGACCTGCTCGGCCTGGCTGACCTGCGCCACCGGGCGCTGGCCAGCCTCTCCGGCGGGGAGCGCCAGCGGGTGGCCATCGGCGCGGCGCTGACCGCCCACCCGCGGATCCTGGTGCTCGACGAGCCGACCTCGGCGCTGGATCCGGGGGCCGCCGAGGAGGTGTTGGCCGCCCTCCAGCGCCTCGTGCACGACCTCGGGATGACCGTGGTGATGGCCGAGCACCGCCTGGAGCGCGTGGTGCAGTACGCCGACCAGGTGCTGGTGGTGCAGGACGGCCGGGTGACCACCGGGGATCCGGCGACCATGATGGCCGGAGCCCCGGTGGCACCGCCGGTCGTGGAGCTGGGGCGCCTGGCCGGGTGGAACCCGCTGCCGCTGTCGGTGCGCGACGCCCGGCGCGCCGCGGGTCCGCTGCGAGCCCGCCTGCGGGCCCTGCCCGCCCCGGCGCCCGTACCCGCCGAGGCGCCGACCGCCAGCCCCGGCCCGGCCGCCGACTCGGGCCGGGTCGAGCTCAGCGCCCTCACCGCGGGCTACCGCCACGTGCCGGTGCTGCGCCGGGTGGACCTCAGCGCCGAGCCCGGGGAGGTGCTGGCCCTCATGGGCCGCAACGGGGCCGGCAAGTCCACCCTGCTCGCCACGCTGGCCGGCGTGCGGACCCCCGATGCGGGGACCGTCCGGATCAGCGGCGCGGACCCCAGCACCCTGCGCGGCCACGCGCTGCTGAGCACGGTGGGCCTCGTGCCCCAGGAGCCCGGGGACCTGCTCTACGCCACGACGGTGGGCCGCGAGTGCGCGGACGCCGACGTCTCCGGCCGCGCGGTGGTCGGCACCGCGGCGGGCATCCTGGCCATCCTGGCCCCGGGAATCGCGGCCGGTGCGCACCCCCGCGACCTCTCCGAGGGCCAGCGGCTGGCCCTGGCCCTGGCCGTGGTGCTGGCCGCCAGCCCTCCGGTGCTCCTGCTCGACGAGCCCACCCGCGGGCTGGACTACGGCGCCAAGCGACGGCTCATCGGCTTCCTGCACGACCTGCGCAGGGCCGGGCACACGGTGGTCCTGGCCACGCACGACGTCGAGCTCGTCGCGGAGGTTGCCACGCGGGTCGCGGTCCTGGCCGATGGCGAGATCGTGGCTGACGGTGCCACGGGCACCGTGGTGCGCAGCTCGCCGCTGTTCGCCCCGCAGGTGGCCAAGATCCTGACCCCGGAGCCGTGGCTGACGGTCGACCAGGTGGCGCATGCCCTGGCGGTGCCCGGATGAGCACCCTCGAGACGCCCCCGACACGCGCGGCCGTCGCCGGACCCGCCGCCCAGCCCACCCCGCGGCCCCCGGCGCGCGCGACCCGGGCCATCCCCCTGTCCCGGCGCAGCACCACGGCGATCGCGGCCACCAGCGCCGTCGGCGTGCTGGCGTTCGGCTGGCCGATGCTCGCCCCTCCGGGGTCGCAGCTGCTCGCCCACGCCTCCGACGCCCCCGTGATCTTCGGCCTGCTGGTCCCGTTGCTGCTGGCGGTGGCGCTGAGCGTCATGGCCGACGGGGCGATGGGAGCCAAGGCCGTGGCGCTGCTCGGGGTGCTGGCTGCGACGGCGGCCGCCCTGCGCGCGATCGGCGCGGGGATCGCCGGCCTCGAGCCGATCTGGATCGTCGTCGTGCTCGGCGGGTACGCCCTGGGGGCCGGCTTCGGGTTCGTGCTGGGACCGGTCTGCCTCCTGGCCTCCGCCCTGCTCACCGGCGGGGTGGGCCCGTGGCTGCCGTTCCAGATGCTGGGAGCGGCCTGGGTCGGCCTCGGCGCGGGACTGCTGGCCGGGCGGCTGCCCCGGCGCGTCGAGATCCCGCTGCTGGCCGCGTACTCGACGGTGGCAGCGGTGGCCTACGGCTGGCTGATGAACCTCTGGTTCTGGCCGACGGCCACCGGCCTGCCCGAGGCGCTGTCCTTCGTCCCCGGCGCGGGGGCTGCCACGAACCTGACCCACTGGTTCACGTTCAACATGACCACCTCGCTGGGCTACGACGTCCCGCGGGCCCTGCTGACCTGCACCGCAGTCGTGCTGCTGGGCAGGCGGGTGCTCGACTCACTGCGCCGGACCAGCCGGCTGGCCGCCTTCGACGCCGCCCCGCAGTTCCGGGGTGGAGCGGCTCCGGGTGCGGTGGCTCCGGGTGCGGTGGCTCCGGGTGCGGTGGTCCCGGGTGTGGTGGACGCGCCGGCGGCGGAGCGGGGTCGACCCTGATGGAGGTTCGCCTGCTCGGCACGGGCAGCGCCGACCGCTGGCCGAACCCGTGGTGTGCGTGCCCGCGCTGCGCCTGGGCCCGCGCCGAGGGCCAGCACAGGGCTCGGACCAGCGCGCTCGTGGACGGCCACCTGCTGATCGATCCCGGGCCCGACGCCGGCGCGGGCGCCGACCTCACCGGCGTGCGGACCGTGCTGATCACCCACGACCATCCCGACCACCTGGACCCCGCCTTCCTCCTGGCCTGGACCTGGGCCGGGGGGCCGGGACTGGTGGTGGCCGGCCCTCCCGACGCGCTCGACCGCTGCCGGCCCTGGGTCGGGCCAACGGCGCCGGTGGAGTTCCACCCCCTGGCCGCCGGGGACACCCTGGCCGCCGGCCCGCTCGCGGTGCGCGCCGTCCCCGCGGCGCACTCCACCACCGGCGGCCGCGACCACGACGGAACCGCCCTGCTCTACGAGGTGACCGCCCCCGGGGCGCGCCTGCTCCACGCGACCGACACCGCGGCCCTGCCGCACGAGCACCTCGCCGGACCGTACGACCTGGTGCTGCTCGAGCTGACCTTCGGCGACCTCACCGACCACGGCACCGCGCATCTGGACCTGCCGTCGTTCGGCCACGAGGTTGCCCAGTTGCGCGCCGACGGGCGACTGGCGGCGGGCGCACGGGTGGTCGCCGTGCACCTGTCGCACCACAACCCCACCGACCTGGCCGAGCGGCTGGCCCCGCTGGGCGCCGAGGTGCTGCCCGACGGGTCCCTGGTGCGGGTCGGCGCCGGTGGGCCGGACGGCACGGCTGGCCCGGGCAGGCGCCTGCTGGTGACCGGCGGGGCGCGCAGCGGCAAGAGCACCCACGCCGAGGCCGTGCTCCGCGGGCACCCGGCCGTGACCTACGTGGCCACGGCGCCGGCCTACCCCGACGACCCGGAGTGGGCCGCGCGGGTCGCGGCGCACCGGGCGCGCCGGCCGGCCCGGTGGTCGGTGGTCGAGTCCGCGGACGTGGCCGGCGTGCTGCGGGCCGCCGGCCCCGATCAGGCGATCCTGGTGGACTGCCTGGCCCTGTGGGTGACCTCGGTGGTGGACGCCGCCGGGGCCTGGGACGACCCCGAGCGCGCCCACGTCACCGCGGCCGAAGCCCTCGAGGAGGTGCTCGCCGCCCTGGCCGCCACCCCCGCCGACGTGGTGCTGGTGACCAACGAGGTGGGCTCCGGCGTGGTGCCCGCCAGCGCCTCCGGTCGGCTGTTCCGTGACCTGCTGGGCCGCGTCAACCTCGCCATCGCGGGCGCCTGCGACGACGTGCAGATCGTGACGTGCGGCCAGCCGCGCACCCTGAAGGGACACCCATGGACGCTCTCGACCTGACCCGCTGGCGCGAGGGGATCACCGCGCCCGACCCGCAGGCCCGCCGGGAGGCGCAGGTCCGCCAGGACGTGCTCACCAAGCCGCGCGGGGCGCTCGGGGCCCTGGAGGACGTGTCGATCTGGCTGTCCGGGGTGACCGGCCAGTGCCCGCCACCCCCACTGGCCCACCCGGCCCTGGCGATCTTCGCCGGGGATCACGGCGTGGCCCGCACAGCCGGCACCAGCGCCTACCCGCCTGAGGTGACCGCGCAGATGGTGGCCAACTTCGTCGGCGGCGGGGCCGCGGCCAGCGTCCTGGCGCGCAGCCGGGGCGTCACGCTGCGGGTCATCGACGCAGGCGTGGACGTCGACTGGGCTGCCAGCGGGCTGCCCGTCGGCCCGGAGGTGACCGGTCGGCGGATCCGACGCGGGACGGGGTCGATCGACCGGGAGGATGCGATGACCCGCACCGAGGCCGAGGCCGCGCTGCTGCTCGGCGCGCGGGTCGCCGACGAGCTCATCGACGCCGGCGCCGACCTGGTGATCGCCGGGGACATGGGCATCGGGAACACGACCCCGGCCGCGGCGCTGGTCGGCCTGCTGGCCGATCTGGACCCCGCGTCCGTGGTGGGTCGGGGCACCGGCATCGACGACCTGGCCTGGATGCGCAAGACCGCCGCCGTGCGCGACGCGATGCGCCGCGGGCGTCCCGTCAAGGGCGACCCGGTGGCGCTGCTGGCGACCGTCGGGGGGCCCGACCTCGCCGCGACCACCGGGTTCCTGCTGCAGGCGGCGGCCCGGCGCACGCCCCTGCTGCTCGACGGGGTCATCTCGTGCGCCTGCGCGCTGGTGGCCCACCGGATCGCCTTCCGGGCCCCGCAGTGGTGGTGGGCCGCGCACCGCAGCACCGAGCCGGCGGCCGTGGCCGCCCTGGACCGGCTCGGGATGACGCCGCTGCTGGACCTCGGGATGCGGCTGGGCGAGGGCACGGGTGCCCTGGTGGCGCTGCCGCTGGTGACCGCGGCCGGGGACCTCCTGCGCGAGATGGCCACCTTCCAGGCGGCGGGGGTGACCGACCGCGAGCTGACCGGGGATCGCGAGTCGACGGGGGCGACCGGTCGCGAGTCGGCGGAGGGGCCCCCGGGGCAGGAGCCCGTCGGCCCCGAGCCCGTCAACGCCGATGGCCCGCGCGCATGACCCTGCGCGACAGCGGCCTGTTCGCCATCGGGACGTATACGCGGATCCCGGTCCCGGCCCCAGGGCACCTCGACCGTGACACCGCCGCCCGCGGGCTGGCCGTGGGCCCGTTGGTCGGCGCCGGCCTGGGTCTCGTGTGCGGCCTGCCCCTGCTCGTCCTGGGACCGGACCTGCTGACCCGACTGCTGTCGGCGACCCTCGTGGTGGCCCTGGCCGCATGGCTGACGCGCGGGCTGCACTGGGACGGGCTGGCAGATCTCGCCGACGGGCTGGGCAGCGGTGCCCCACCCGAGCGGGCCCGGGCGATCATGAAGCAGCCGGACATCGGCCCCTTCGGGGTGCTGACCCTGGTGCTGACCCTCGCGCTGCAGGTCCTGGCCCTGGCGCACCTTCCCTCCGGGGGCCCGGCGCTGGCCGGATGGGTGCTGGCCCTCGCGCTGGGGCGGGCGGCGGTGGCGGTCGGATGTGGCAGCTGGGTCCACCCGGCCATCGACCAGGGTCTCGGCGCCCTGGTGGTGGGCGCCCTGACCCCGGCCCGCCTGGCCGTCGCCGGGGCACTGGCCTGGGCCGTGTGCCTGATCGCGGCCGCCTCGGGATCCCTGGCGTGGGCGCCGGCGGCGCTGTGGGCCCCCGTGGCGGCGACCGCGACGGCGCTCGGGGTCGCCGCGCTGGCCGCACGCCGGCTGGGTGGATCCACCGGCGACGTGCTCGGGGCCACCTGCGAGCTGGCGGTCACCGCTGCGCTGCTGGCCCTCGCCCTGCTCTGAGCACCCGGGCACCAGTGGCGCCTGGAGCGGGTCGCGGCGGCACCCCGCGACCCGCTCCACTTCCGGGTGAATCCGCCCCGGGCCACGCCGACCCTGCAAGACCTGACCGGCAACCGCCGCGAGGCGGGGCGTATGGTCGCCCCGTCCTGCCCATCCCAGGGTCACAGGGCATCGTCGCCGGGAACCACCCGGCAACGCGTCGACTTCACATGGGAGACCCGATGAGGAAGCCAGCACGGCTCCTGGCACTGGCCGCAGCAGCAGGCCTGGTCGCCAGCATG
The DNA here is from genome assembly GCA_963777855.1 of uncultured Actinomycetes bacterium. Taxonomy (GTDB): domain Bacteria; phylum Actinomycetota; class Actinomycetes; order S36-B12; family CAIYMF01; genus Prado023. Next base: position 71,251 of record CAVZRW010000017.1, read on the forward strand.
GGGGGCACCGCGATCGCGGCACCCCCCGCCGACAAGGGGGCCGACAAGCCCGCCAAGTCCGACAACCTGCCCTCCCCCGCCGCAGACAAGCAGGCCGAAGGCCCGAGCCAAGGCGCTGCAGCAGGTGCTCGCCGGAAAGGCGACGCCCCAAGGGCCCGAACAAGGTCGTCAAGGTGGCCAAGGGCCAGTACGTCGAGCTCGCGCGCGAGGGCGAGGACACGATCTGGACCGTCCTCGGCGAGTTCGGCGACCAGGTCAACCCGACCTACGGCGGCTCGGCCGGTCCCGAGCACAACCAGATCCCGCAAGCCCGACCGCACCGTGGACAACACCACGATCTGGACCGCCGGACTTCAGCCCGGCGTACTACAAGAACCTGCTCTTCTCCGAGGCCCCGGGCGCGGTCTCGATGCGCAACTTCTACATCGAGCAGTCCAGCAACCGCTACACGGTCAACGGCGAGGTGACCGACTGGGTCACGGTGCCGTACAACGAGGCCAACTACGGCGCCAACTACTGCGGCGACATCGTCTGCGCCCGCACCTGGCTGTTCGTCCGCGACTCGGTCAACGCCTGGTACAACGCCCAGATCGCCGCCGGCAAGACCGCAGGCCGAGATCAACGCCTACCTGGCCAAGTTCGACGTCTGGGACCGCTACGACTACGACGGCGACGGCAACTTCAACGAGCCCGACGGCTACATCGACCACTTCCAGTCGGTCCACGCCGGCGAGGGTGAGGAGACCGGCGGCGGCGCCCAGGGCACCGACGCCATCTGGAGCCACCGCTGGTACGCCTTCTACAACAACATTGGCGCCACCGGCCCGGCTCCAACAAGTTCGGCGGCGTCAAGATCGGCGACACCAACTTCTGGATCGGCGACTACACCGTCGAGCCGGAGAACGGCGGCGTCGGCGTGTTCGCCCACGAGTTCGGCCACGACCTCGGCCTGCCCGACCTCTACGACACCAGCGGCAACACCGGCGGCGCCGAGAACTCGACCGGCTTCTGGACGCTGTACTCGTCGCGGCTCGTACGGCTAGCACCGGCAAGCCCGAGGACGGCATCGGCTCCAAGCCGATCCCGATGAGCGCCTACGAGAAGATCTTCCTCGGCTGGTCGAACTACCAGGTGGTCGAGCCCGGGCCAGAAGGCCTCGGTCAAGCTCGGCCCGCCGTCGGCCAACACCAAGCAGGCCCAGCAGCTCGTCGTGCTGCTGCCGGACAAGGAGGTCAGCACCGTCGATCGGCGACCCGTACGCCGGCGCGAACTTCTACCACTCCGGCTCGGGCAACGACCTGGACAACAGCGATGACCCGCTCGGTCACCCTGCCGGCCGGCTCGGTGAGCCTCACGGCCAAGGTCCGCTACGACATCGAGCTGGACTGGGACTACGCCTACCTGACGGTCAACGGGACGCCGGTGGCGACCAACCTGTCGACCGCCACCAACCCGAACGGCCAGAACTTCGGCAACGGCATCACCGGCTCGTCCGGCGGCACCTGGGTCGACCTGACCGCCGACCTGTCGGCCTTCGCCGGGCAGACCGTGACCCTCGGGTTCCGCTACTGGACCGACGGCGCCGTGGCCGACGCCGGCTTCGGCGTGGACGACATCGCCATCACCGGCCAGCCGGTCGACGGCGCCGAGACCGATGCCGGGCTGGACCTTCACCGGGTTCATCCGCACGACCGGCACGATCACGCAGTCGTTCTTCAACGCCTACTTCGCCGAGTTCCGCAACTACCGCGGCTACGACGACGGCCTGCGCACCGGCCCGTACAACTTCGGCTTCCTCGACGAGCCTCGAAGCAGAACTGGGTGGAGCACTTCCCGTACCAGGACGGCCTGCTGGTCTGGTACTACGACACGTCGTTCGCGGACAACAACGTCGGCGACAACTGCCTGGCCGGTCGCTGCGGCGGCCTGTTCCTGCCGGTCGACGCTCACCCGGAGCTGCTGATCCGGCCGGACAACGGCAAGGTGTGGCGCCCGCGCATCCAGTCCTACGACTCGACGTTCGGCCTGGAGCGGACCGACAAGATCACCCTGCACGCCAACGCGATCGCGCAGACGCTACGGCGGCCTGCCGGCCAACCCGATGTTCGACGACCGCGAGTCCTACTGGGTCGCCCCGAATCCGGCCATCGACAACATCGGCTGGTCCAGCGTCCCGCTGCCGGCCACCGGCACCACGATTCGCGTCGACAGCATCAGCGCCCAGGGCGGGTTCATGCAGGTGCTCTGTGAACAAGTAGCCCGACGGCACGACGCGAAGGGGGCTCCTCGGTTCGCCGAGGGGCCCCCTTCGGCGTGCGCGGACGGTGGCCGGCCTGCGCGGGCGGTGGCCCTGCTGGGCCCGGCTGCTATTTCGGGGAGGAGTCGACGAAGGGCAGGCGCATGATCCGAGCGGGGACGGCGCGTCCGCGGATGTCGATGGCGACCTCGTCGCCGATGGCCAGGGTCGGGTCCACCAGCGCAAGGGCGATACCCGCCCGCAGGGTCGGCGAGAACGTGCCCGAGGTGGTCTCGCCCCCCGCCCGCACCACCGTCTCGCCCGCCCCCTGCCCCACGGAGGCGTCTGCCTCGTCCGGTCCGGCGGGGCGGGTCACCGCCATGTGTGCCCGCGGGATGCCGCGGCCCTCCACCAGCAGCCCGCGCAGGGCCCGCGGGCGACCCGCGGCGCGCTGGGCCACCAGGGCGTCACGGCCGAGGAACTCGGCCTTGTCCCACCCGACCGCCCAGGACAGCCCCGCCTCCACCGGCGAGATGCTCGGCGAGAGGTCCTGGCCGTGCAGCGGGTAGCCCATCTCGGTGCGCAGGGTGTCGCGCGCCCCGAGGCCGCAGGGCACGGCGGTGGCGGTGATCGCCGCCCACAGCGCGGGCAGCACCTCGACGGGCGCCACCAGCTCGTAGCCGTGCTCGCCGGTGTAGCCCGTACGGCAGACCACCAGGGAGGTGCCCTCGAACTGGCCGGTCGCGAAGGCCATGTAGCCGAGGTCGGCATCGGCGGGCAGCAGCTCGAGCCCCACGAGCAGGGCGCGGCTGGCCGGGCCCTGGACCGCGAGGATCCCCTCGGACTCGTGGCGGTCGACGAGGTCCACCGCGGCGGGCAGGCCCGCCCGCAGCGTGTCGCGCACGGCTGCGGCGTTGGCGGCGTTGGGGATGATCCGCACCTCGTCGTCGCTGGTGCGGTAGACGATCAGGTCGTCGACCACCCCGCCCTCGTCGTTGCACAGCATGGAGTACTGGGCCTGGCCGGGCCCGATCCGGTCGAGGTCGTTGGCCAGCAGCCGATTGAGCGACGTCACCGCGCCGGGGCCCGTGAGCAGCAGCTTGCCCATGTGGGAGACATCGAAGACGCCGACGGCCGTGCGCACGGCCGTGTGCTCGGCGACCACGCCGGTGGGGTACTCGATGGGCATCTCCCATCCACCGAAGTCGGCCATCCGGGCTCCGGCGGAGCGGTGGATCTCGGTCAGGGCGGTCCGGCGCAGGCTCACGGGGGCAGCGTACGCATCCCGTCCGCCCGAGGGCGCCCCTACTGTTGGCCCATGACTTCCCCGACCCTGACACTGACCACGTCCCCTGCCCCGGCCGACCTGCTCGTCGTGGGCCTGCACCCCGGTGACAGCGGCCCCACTCCCGCGGCCGTGGGCCTCAGCGACGAGCAGGTGGCCTCGCTGGCTGCCGCTGCGGTCGCGATCGGCGCCACAGGGCGGGCCGACGAGGTCCTGCGCCTGCCCGGGGATCCCTTCGGGCTGCCGCCGGTGATGACCACCGGGCTGGGCAATGCCGAGGGCGCCGACGAGGCCGAGGTCCTGCGCCGGGCCGCGGGCGCCGCCCTGCGGGCAGCCACCTGCGCACGGGTGGCCGTGGCGCTGCCCACCGACGACCGGGCCGATCTGGTCGAGGCTGTCGCGCTGGGAGCGGCCATCGGGGCCTACCGCTACGCGCGCCCCGGGCTGTCGGCCGCTGCGGATCCGACCCCCGTGCCCGAGGAGGTGTCGGTCGTGGTGGGCGCCGCCGACGGTCTCGAGACCGCCCTGACCCGCGCCTCGGCGCTCAGCGGTGCCGTGCACCTGGCGCGGCGCCTGGTCGACACCCCGCCCGGGGCGCTGCCCCCCGCGGCCCTGGCCGCTGAGGCGGTGGCCGCCCTGGCGGGCTCCGGCGTCGAGGTCGAGGTGCTCGACGAGGATGCGCTGGCCGAGCAGGGGTTCGGGGGCATCCTGTCGGTGGGCCAGGGCTCGGCCAACCCCCCGCGGCTCGTGCGCCTGAGCCACGCGCCCGCGGGCGCCTCGACCCACCTGGCGCTGGTCGGCAAGGGCATCACGTTCGACTCCGGCGGCCTGTCCCTGAAGCCGGCCACCGGGATGGTGACCATGAAGTGCGACATGGCCGGTGCCGCGGCCGTCCTGGCCGCCGTCCAGGCCATCGCCGCCCTGGGGGTGCCCGTGCAGGTGACCGCGTATCTGGCAGTGGCGGAGAACATGCCCAGCGGCACGGCCACGCGCCCCGGCGATGTGATCACGGCCTATGGCGGGCGGACCGTCGAGGTGCTCAACACCGACGCCGAGGGCCGGCTGGTGATGATGGACGCGCTGGCCCGCTGCGGGCAGGACTCCCCCGACGCGATCATCGACATGGCCACCCTGACCGGCGCGCAGGTGGTGGCCCTCGGCTCGCGGATCGCAGGCGTGATGGGCAACGACGACGCCTGGCGCGACGAGGTTCAGGCCGCCGCGACCGCCGCGGGCGAGCTGGCCTGGTCGATGCCGATCCCCGAGGAGATGCGCCCCTCGCTGGACTCCCCCGTGGCCGACCTGGCGAACATCGGCGAGCGCAACGGCGCGATGATGCTGGCCGCGGCGTTCCTGCGCGAGTTCGTTCCCGAGGGGGTCCGCTGGGCGCACGTGGACATCGCCGGCCCGGCGTTCATCGACTCCACCCCGTGGGGCTACAACAGCAAGGGCGGCACCGGATACGGGGTGCGCACGCTGGTCTCTGTCGCCGAGCGCCTCGCCGCCGGGTAGGGCGCCCGGCGCCGGGCGGCACGCGCTCGCACGGCACCCGCGCTTGTCGGGGCAACTGCTGGCAGGATGGGCACGCAAACCGGCTGCCCGGGCCCAGCGGGCCCTGGACGAGTGCGAGCAGAGAGGTCTGGCCTGTGGTCGACAACCAGTTCGATGTCGTGATCCTCGGTGGGGGAAGCGGCGGTTACGCCTGCGCCCTGCGAGCCTCCCAGCTCGGGCTGTCCGTGGCACTGATCGAGAAGGACAAGCTCGGCGGCACCTGCCTGCACCGCGGCTGCATCCCGACCAAGGCCCTGCTGCACGCCGCCGAGGTGGCCGACACCGCGCGCGAGAGCGAGAGCTTCGGGGTCAGCACGACCCTGAACGGGATCGACATCCTGAAGGTCAACTCCTACCGCGACGGGGTCGTCGGCAAGCTCTACAAGGGGCTGCAGGGACTGGTCAGGAGCCGCGCGATCACCTACGTGGAGGGCACTGGCCGGCTGGCCTCGGCGAACACCGTCGACGTCGGCGGCGTGGCCTACACGGGGCGCAACGTGGTGCTGGCCACCGGCTCGTACGCGCGCAGCCTGCCCGGCCTGGAGATCGGCGGCCGGGTCATGACCAGCGACCAGGCGCTGAACCTCGAGTACATCCCGAGCAGCGTGATCGTGCTCGGCGGCGGCGTGATCGGCGTCGAGTTCGCCTCCGTGTGGAAGAGCTTCGGCGCCGAGGTGACGATCATCGAGGCCCTGCCGCGTCTGGTCCCGGCTGAGGACGAGTCCTGCTCGAAGGCCCTCGAGCGGGCGTTCCGCAAGCGCAAGATCAACTTCAAGACCGGCGTGCGGTTCTCGTCGGTGACCCAGGATGACAAGGGGGTCGTGGCCACCCTCGAGGACGGCTCCACCTTCGCCGCCGAGCTCATGCTGGTGGCCGTGGGCCGCGGGCCGAGCGCCTCGGGCATGGGCTTCGAGGAGGTCGGGGTGGCCATGGAGCGGGGCTGGGTGCTGGCTGACGAGAGGCTGCGCACCAACATCCCCGGGGTCTTCGCCGTGGGCGACATCGTGCCCGGACTGCAGCTGGCCCACCGGGGCTTCCAGCAGGGAATCTTCGTCGCGGAGGAGATCGCCGGGCTCAACCCGCCGGCCATCGATGAGCTCGGCATCCCGCGGGTCACCTACTGCGAGCCCGAGATCGGCTCGATCGGCCTCACGGAGGCCCAGGCGCGCGAGAAGTTCGGGGCCGAGGCCGTCGAGTCCTACGAGTACAACCTCGCGGGCAACGGCAAGAGCCAGATCCTGGGCACCACCGGGTTCATCAAGCTGGTCCGGCGCACCGACGGGCCCGTCGTCGGGGTCCACATGGTGGGCTCGCGCATCGGCGAGCAGATCGGCGAGGCCCAGCTGATCTACAACTGGGAGGCCTACCCGGCGGAGGTTGCGACGCTCGTGCACGCGCACCCCACGCAGAACGAGGCCCTCGGCGAGGCGCACCTCGCGCTGGCCGGCAAGCCCCTGCACGCCCACGCCTGACACCCATCGCACGCCCACGCCTGATACCCGATTCGATAGGAGCACCCCGCAGATGTCGGTCACGGTCACCATGCCGCAGCTCGGTGAGAGCGTCACTGAGGGCACCGTCACCCGCTGGCTCAAGCAGGTCGGCGACACCGTCGCGGCCGACGAGCCACTGCTGGAGGTCTCGACCGACAAGGTCGACACCGAGATCCCGGCGCCGGCCTCCGGCGTGCTGCTGTCGATCAGCGTCGGCGAGGACGAGACGGTCGCCGTAGGCGCCCCGCTCGGCGTCATCGGAGAGCCGGGCGAGGCCGATGCCCCGGCTCCGGCCGCAGCGCCGGCGGCCCCTGCGGCTGCACCGGTCGCCGCTCCCCCGGCTCCGGTCGCCGCACCCGCGCCGCCCCCCGCGCCGGTCGCCGCTCCAGCCCCCACCCCGGCCCCTGCTCCGGCCCCGGCTCGCTCCCACGTCGAGGTCAGCCACGCGGTGGCCGGCAGCGAGACGCCGGTGATCCTGCCGGCGCTCGGTGAGTCCGTGACCGAGGGCACCGTCACCCGCTGGCTCAAGCAGGTCGGCGACACCGTCGCGGCCGACGAGCCACTGCTGGAGGTCTCGACCGACAAGGTCGACACCGAGCTGCCGGCCCCCGCCTCCGGCACGCTGCTCGAGATCCGCGTCTCCGAGGACGAGACCGCCGCCGTGGGCCAGACCCTGGGCGTCATCGGCATCCCGGCCCCTGCCGGCAGCGCGCCTTCGGCGCCCGCCCCGGCCCCAGCGGAGGTCCCACAGCCGGTCGCCGTTCCGGCGCCAGTGGCTGCGGACCCCGGCTCCCGCGCCCGCACCTGCGCCGGCTCCCGTGCCGGCTCCCGCTCCCGTGCCGGCAGTCGCCGTGCCCGTGGAGGGCGCGGAGTCCGGTGCCCACGCGGGTGCCGCACCGTCCGACCTGTATGTCACTCCCCTGGTCCGCAAGCTGGCCGGGGAGGCCGGCGTCGACCTGTCGACCATCCGAGGCACCGGAGTCGGCGGGCGCATCACGAAGCAGGACGTCTTCGACGCGGCCCACCGCGGCAGCGGCACCCCCGCGGCTCCGGCGGCCGCCGCGGCCGCACCGCCTGCGGCCCCCACTGCCCCTCCGGTGACCGCGGTCGCCCCAGCGGCCCAGGCCCCCGCACCCGTTGCGGCGGCCCCCGTTGCTGCGGCCCCCGTTGCCGCGGCCGCAGCTGCTCCCGCTCCAGCCGCCACGGCTCCCCCGGCTGCTCCTACTGCCGGGCACCGCGGCCCCTGCCGCCGCCCCAGCCGGCGAGGCGGGTGGCGACCAGACCGTCAAGCTCACGCGCCTGCGCAAGGTGATCGCCGAGCGCATGGTCGAGTCGCTGCACGTGTCAGCCCAGCTGACCACCGTCGTCGAGGCCGATGTCACCCGCATCGCCACGCTGAGGGCCAAGCACAAGTCCGGCTTCGAGTCCCGCGAGGGAGTGAAGCTGTCGTTCATGCCGTTCTTCGCCAAGGCGGCCATCGAGGCGCTGAAGGCCTACCCCGTGGTCAACGCCTCCATCGACCAGGCGGCCGGCACGGTCACCTACCACGACGCCATCCACCTGGGCATCGCCGTCGACACCGAGCGCGGACTGCTGGTGCCCGTCGTGCGCGACGCCGACGACCTGAACATCGCGGGCCTCGGGCGCAAGATCGCGGATGTCGCCGAACGAACCCGCACCAACAAGGTCTCCCCCGACGAGCTGTCCGGCGGCACCTTCACGCTGACCAACACCGGCAGCCGTGGGGCGCTGTTCGACACCCCGATCATCAACCAGCCGCAGGTGGCCATCCTGGGCCTCGGGGCGATCGTGCGCCGGCCCGTCGTGGTCGTCGACGACGCCGGGGCCGACTCGATCGCGATCCGCTCGATGGTCTTCCTGGCGCTGACCTACGACCACCGCCTGGTCGACGGTGCCGACGCCGCGCGGTTCCTGACCACGATGAAGCACCGCCTGGAGAACGGCGACTTCGAGGCGGAACTGGCCTGATGCGCATCGCGGTGACGGGGGCCTCCGGGCTCATCGGATCGGCCCTCGTCCCGCACCTGCGCAGCCAGGGGCACATCGTCGACCGTCTGGTGCGGCGCACCACCACGGCACCCGACGAGATCACCTGGGATCCCGCGGCGGGCACGGTCGACCTGGCACGCCTCGAGGGCGTGGACGCCGTGATCCACCTCGCGGGGGCCGGTGTGGGCGACCATCGCTGGACCGAGGAGTACAAGGCCCAGATCCTGGACTCACGCACCCAGGGCACGCGCACGATCGCCACCGCGCTCGCCTCGCTCGACCACCGGCCGGCGGTGCTGGTCTCCGCCTCGGCGATCGGGTTCTACGGCGACACCGGGGACACGGCCGTCGACGAGTCGGCGCCCGCCGGCTCGGGGTTCCTGGCCGACGTGGTGGTCGCGTGGGAGGCGGCCGCACAGCCGGCGCGCGACGCCGGCATCCGCGTGGTCCACCCCCGCACCGGCTTGGTCGTCGCCGGGCGCGGCGGGGCCTGGGGCCGGCTCTGGCCGATCTTCCGCCTCGGCGGTGGGGGCAAGCTCGGCTCCGGGCGGCAGTGGTGGTCGTTCATCTCGCTGCGCGACGAGCTGGCCGGCCTGACCCACCTGCTCGAGCGCCTCGAGGGCCCGGTCAACCTCACCGCGCCGAACCCGGCCACCAACACCGAGGTCACCAAGGCGATGGGGGCACTGCTGCGTCGGCCCACGTTCCTGCCCGTGCCCGCGAAGGCCCTGGAGATCGCGCTGGGCGAGTTCTCCTCGGAGGTCCTCGGCAGCGCCCGGGTGCTGCCGACGCGGCTCGTCGCGGACGGCTTCGCGTTCCAGGACCCGACCATCGACGCGGCGCTGGCCTACGCCTGGGCGAACCGCTAGCGCGTCTCATGACGCCAGCGCAGTGACCTGGGCGACCCGCCAGCCGGGATCGGCCTCGGTCCCCGGGGCTGGTGCGGGAGCGGCTTCGCTGCCCAGCGCCGGCCCGGGATCGGACTCACGCTGGGCCCCGTCGGGGTCACCCGTCGCCTCGACCGGGCGCAGGCGGACCTCCCAGAGTCGCTGCGGGGCCGCTGGAACGTCCTGCTCCACATGGCCGGAGTCGTCGACCAGCTGGTAGGCCTCACGCTGGTCCAGCACGCGAAGCACCGCCTCATCGGCCCCGCTGGAGATCACGTCCGCCGCGAGGACCCGAGTGGACAGTCCCAGAGCCCGCAGTCCGCGGGACTCCAGCTGAGAAAGGAGCGCCCCGTCGCTGCCCAACGCCGTGGATCCATCCGCCAGGGCAGTGCGCAGGGCTCCCGGGTCCACCCGGGCGAAGGCGTCGGCCCGTCGACGGTCCAGCTCGCTGAGCACGGCGACCCAGTCCGTCACATCGGCGGCCCGCGCTCCGACGGCGGATCTCGCCGGATCGGACCCGACCCGCGCGCTCGCCTCGGGAGCCGGATCGGACCCGACCCGCGCGCTCGCCTCGGGAGCCGCCTCGGGAGCCGGGTCGGGAGCCGCGAACGGCTGCCCCGACGCCACCCCCGAACCCGGGCCCGCCACACCCCCCAGTGCGGGCGCGCCGTCGACGACCCCCGGTTCGCCGGCCCGCACCAGCACCGCCGCCACCACCAGGACCACCACGCCGAGCACGCCGGCGCGGCTACCCGGCCGGGACCACCGGCGCCGACGACCACTCCCCCGTGGTGGTCGCCTGCCCCGCGGCCGTGCGGGCCGGGCGCTCGGGGGCTCGTGGTCCTCGGCGGGCCCGTCGTAGGCCTGCACCCCCTCGGCGACCGTCCGCCAGATGCCCGAGCGCTGATCCATGGGCGCACCCTCCCCCGGGATCCGCGATCCGCCAACCGGTTGTCCACAGCCCCGGTGCGCCACGGACGCCCCGTGCTCCGGCGCGGCGCTCCCTCAGCCGACGGCCTGGGAGGCGAACAGGTCCAGGCCGAGGGTCCGCGAGAGGAGCTGGGCCACGCGCTGGCCCTTGACGCTGTTCCCCGCGGCGTCCAGCGGCGGGGCGAACGTGCCCAGGCCGCCCTTGCCCGGCGAGACGGTGACGATCCCTCCGCCGATGCCGCTCTTGCCCGGCAGTCCGACCTCGCAGAGCCACTCCCCCGAGGTCTCGTACATCCCTGCGGTGGCCATCACGGCCAGGACGAGCCGGCAGGTCTGGGCCGTCACGACGCGCTGGCGGGTCTGCGGGTTGACCCCGCCGTCGGCCAAGGTGGCGCCCATCAGCGCGAGGTCGCGCGCCGTGACCGACAGCGACGACTGGCGGGTGTAGATCTCGAGGGCGTCCTCCGGGTGGCCGACGACGCGGCCGCGGGCGTGCAGCGCCTGGGCGATGGCCCTGTTGCGCAGGTTGGTGGCCGCCGCCGAGTCGTGCACCTCCTCGTCGAGGTGCAGCGCGTGACCGGCGAACCGGGCGATGCCGTCGCGGACGAAGCTCCACCTCTGCTCGAGCGAGTCGCCAGGGGCCAGGCTCGCCGTCGCGATCGCGCCGGCGTTCACCATGGGGTTGGTCCTGCCGTCGGGGCTGAGGTCCACGGCGGCGATCGAGTTGAAGGCCGATCCGGTGGCGTTCACCCCGATCAGGTCGCGCACGCGCGCGAAGCCGTGCTCCTGCACCATCAGCGCCAGGACGAACGGCTTGGCGACACTCATCAGGGAGAACCGGTGGTCGGCGTCGCCGACCGCGTGCACGCGGCCGTCCACGCCCGCCACGCAGATGCCGAACAGGTCGGCGGGCACGCGGGCCAGCGCCGGGTAGACCGTGGACACCTCGCCCTCAGAGACCTCCGAGACCTGGGCGTACGTGTCGGCCAGCAGGCGCGACACCTCGTCCACGTCGGGCAGGTGACCCGTCGAGACCAGGGTTCGGGGCTCGGTGACCTCATCCATGGCGCCATCGTGGCCGATCCGGGCCAGCGCCGCCCGGGCACGCGGTCGGCTACCGTGGGCCCGTGAGGATCGAGGTGGTCAGCAGCGACGCGCCGCAGGACTACCAGCGCGCCTGGGACCAGCAGCGCGCGTGGCACGAGCAGGTGGTCGACGGCACCATGACCGACCGGCTGTGGCTGCTCGAGCACACGCCGGTCTACACGGCCGGCCGGCGCACCGAGCCGGCCGACCGGCCGTTCGACGGCACCCCCGTGATCGACGTCGACCGCGGGGGCCGGATCACCTGGCACGGCCCCGGCCAGCTCGTCGGCTATCCGATCGTGCGCCTGCCGGACCCGATCGACGTCGTGGCCCACGTCCGGCGCATGGAGGCCCTGCTCATCGAGGTGTGCGCGGAGCTGGGGGTCAGCGCCGGCCGGGTCGAGGGCCGCTCCGGGGTCTGGATCGCCGCCGACGAGCGGGGCGCCGACCGCAAGGTGGCTGCCATCGGGGTGCGGGTCTCGCGGGGGGTCACGATGCACGGCTTCGCCCTGAACTGCGACCCGGACCTGGCCTGGTACGACCGGATCGTGCCCTGCGGGATCCGCGACGCCTCGGTCACCTCGCTGTCGGCCGAGCTGGGCCGCGACGTCCCGGTCGCCGAGGCCCGCGCCCTGGTCGTCGACCGCGCCGAGGCCCTGCTCGGCGGCTGACCCGGACCCGCAGCCGCCTGCGCGTGCCGCCGGCGCCGCGTAGGCTCGGGCCCGTGATCACCCCCGACGGTCGACGGCTGCTGCGCGTCGAGGCGCGCAACGCCAGCGTGCCGATCGAGCGCAAGCCCGAGTGGATCAAGACCCGCGCCCGCACCGGACCCGAGTTCACCGCGATGCGCCAGCGGGTCGCCGGGGCCGGCCTGCACACCGTCTGCCAGGAGGCGGGCTGCCCCAACATCTACGAGTGCTGGGAGGACCGCGAGGCCACCTTCCTCATCGGTGGGGCCCAGTGCACGCGTCGCTGCGACTTCTGCCAGATCGACACCGGCCGCCCCGAGCCGCTGGACCGAGACGAGCCGCGCCGCGTGGCCGAGTCCGTGGCCACGATGGGCCTGCGCTACGCCACAGTCACCGGCGTGGCCCGCGATGACCTGCCCGACGAGGGTGCCTGGCTGTACGCCCAGACCGTGCGCGCCATCCACGAGCGCAACCCGGGCTGCGGTGTGGAGGTGCTGATCCCCGACTTCTCCGGCAACCCCGCCCTGCTCGGCGAGGTATTCGACGCCGCCCCCGAGGTGCTGGCCCACAACCTGGAGACCGTGCCGCGGATCTTCAAGAGGATCCGCCCGGCGTTCACCTACGAGCGCTCGCTGGACGTCCTGAGCCAGGCGCGGGCCGCCGGCATGGTGACGAAGTCCAACCTGATCCTGGGCATGGGCGAGGAGATCGACGAGGTGCACGCCGCACTGGCCGACCTGCGTGACGCGGGCTGCGACCTGATCACCATCACCCAGTACCTGCGGCCCACGCCACGCCACCACCCGGTGGAGCGCTGGGTGCGGCCCGAGGAGTTCGTGGCACTGGCCGAGGTGGCCACCGGACTGGGCTTCCTGGGGGTCATGAGCGGCCCGCTGGTGCGCTCGTCCTACCGCGCCGGGCGCCTGCACGCACAGGCCATGGCCGCGCGCACGGCCGGGTAGAATCCGGCCCATGTCGAAGATGGGCCAGCGCTTCAGGACGATCCGCGAGAACTACCGGATGGCGCGCGAGCAGGACCCCAAGCTGGGCTGGATCCTGCTGGGCATCCTCGTGCTCGGGATGGCCCTGTTCATCGGGCTCGGCGCCTGGACCGACAACATGGTCACGTGGGTGATCGTCGGCCTGGCCACCACGCTCATGGCGCTGTCGATCGTGTTCTCCCGGCGCGCCATGCGCGCGGCCTACAAGTCGATCGAGGGCCAGCCGGGCGCAGCGGTCGCCGTGGTGCAGAACATGACCAAGGCCGGGTGGGGCATCACCCCCGCCGTGGCCGCCAACAAGCAGCAGGATCTCGTCCACCGCGCCGTCGGCCGGCCCGGTGTCCTGCTGATCGGGGAGGGAACCAGCCCCGCCCTGGCCGGTCTGATGGCCGGCGAGCGCAAGCGCACGCAGCGCTTCATCGGCGAGATCCCGATCAGCGAGCTCGTGGTCGGCGAGGGCGAGGGCCAGGTCCGGATCGCCGGGCTGGAGAAGCACCTGCGCAAGATGCCCAAGGTGCTGGCACCCGGCGAGGTCACGACGCTGCGCAAGAAGCTCGAGGCTCTGGCCACCATGCCCATCGCGATGCCCAAGGGTCCGATCCCGAAGAACGGGCGCGTGCCCCGCGGCAAGCTGCGCTGAGCCGATGGATCGCGCCGACGTCGGCTCCTGGATCGGTGGTCCGCTTCCGGAGGGCGCGGGATACCGCGGCCAGCGACTGGGCCTGCCCGAGTCCGGGTCGGGCTCGATGGCCGGGACCGGCATCCGCGTCCTGGCCCTGCTGATCGACTGGTTCGCGGCGAGCCTGCTGGCCGGGGCCCTTGTGGGCACCCCGGACACCACGCTGGAGTCCTTCGCCTCGTTGGGCATCTTCGCCCTGGAGGTGGCCCTGCTGACGTGGCTGGCCGGCGCCTCGTTCGGCCAACGGCTGGTCGGCGTGCGGGTGGTCGGGCGCACCCGGCGGCTGGGGCTCACCGGCGCCCTGCTGCGCACGCTGCTGATCTGCCTGGCGATCCCCCCGCTGATCTGGGACGCCGACGGCCGCGGGCTGCACGACCGGGCGGTCGACAGCGTCGTCATCCGGGCCTGAGCACGCCCGACACCCCCGGGCCACCCCCCTCCGAACAGCCGTAACGCGGAGGAAACAATAGGGACACGGACGAGAAATCCCGCCCGCCTAGCGTCGCAGACGAAGCCGCGGTTCCCGAGATCTCAGGGCCGCAGCAGAACCCCCCACCCAGGGCCGCGAGTGCGGCCTGATCCCAGGAGGTTGGATTGTTCAGCACCGCGGAGGAAGTCCTCCGATTCATCAAGGAGGAGGATGTCAAGTTCGTCGACGTCCGCTTCTGTGACCTGCCCGGCGTGATGCAGCACTTCAACGTGCCGGCCCAGGGCCTGCCGGAGGAGTTCTTCACCGAGGGCCAGATGTTCGACGGGTCCTCGATCCGCGGCTTCCAGGCCATCCACGAGTCGGACATGAAGCTCATCCCCGACCTCGGCAGCGCCTTCATCGACCCCTTCCGGGCTGAGAAGACCCTGATCATCAACATGTCGATCCGCGACCCGTTCACCGACGAGCCGTACAGCCGCGACCCGCGCAACATCGCGATGAAGGCCGAGGCGTACCTGAAGTCGACCGGGATCGCCGACACCGCGTTCTTCGCCCCCGAGGCCGAGTTCTACATCTTCGACTCGGTGCGCTTCGAGACCAAGCAGAACGCGGGCTACTACTTCATCGACTCCATCGAGGGCAAGTGGAACTCGGGCGTGGAGTACGAGGAGGACGGCACCCCCAACCGCGGGTACAAGACCCCCTACAAGGGCGGCTACTTCCCGGTCCCGCCGGTCGACCACTTCGCCGACCTGCGCGACCAGATGGTGCTCAAGCTCGAGGAGGTGGGCCTGTCCGTCGAGCGCTCGCACCACGAGGTCGGCACCGCCGGCCAGGCTGAGATCAACTACCGGTTCGACACGCTGGCCAAGGCCGCCGACGACGTCATGAAGTTCAAGTACGTCATCAAGAGCGTGGGCTGGGACGCCGGCAAGTCGGTGACCTTCATGCCGAAGCCGATCTTCGGTGACAACGGCTCGGGCATGCACTGCCACCAGTCGCTGTGGAAGGACGGCAAGCCGCTGTTCTACGACGAGGCCGGCTACGGCGGCCTGTCGGACATGGCGCGCTGGTACATCGGTGGCCTGCTCAAGCACGCACCGAGCCTGCTGGCGTTCACGAACCCGACGGTGAACTCCTACCACCGCCTGGTCCCCGGCTACGAGGCCCCGGTCAACCTGGTCTACAGCCAGCGCAACCGCTCGGCGTGCATCCGCATCCCGATCACCGGCTCGAACCCGAAGGCCAAGCGCATCGAGTTCCGCGTCCCCGACCCGTCGAGCAACCCGTACCTGGCCTTCGCCGCGATGCTCATGGCCGGCCTCGACGGGATCAAGAACAAGATCGAGCCCCGCGACCCGGTCGACAAGGACCTCTACGAGCTCCCGCCGGACGAGGCCGCCGACATCCCGCAGGTGCCGGGCTCGCTGCCCGCGGTGCTCGACGCGCTCGAGGCCGACCACGCCTACCTCACCGAGGGTGGGGTGTTCACCGACGACCTGATCGAGACCTGGATCGCCTACAAGCGCGCCAACGAGGTGGATCCGATCCGCCTGCGCCCGCACCCGCACGAGTTCGAGCTGTACTACGACATCTGAGCCCCAAGCTGACGCCAACCGGCCTCTGACCTGCTATGACGTCGGTCAGAGGCCGGTTCGTTGTCCCCGTGGTCCGCGCGTAGTCCGCAGGAGCTTCTGAAGGCTCTCAGCCGCTACACCATTCCCCGATCAGACGCGGTCGAGCCCACTGGCGAGGGAATCAGATGTTGCCGCCGACAGATGTCCCTGGGGACGCGGGGATGGCGTAAGTGACCCCGCGCTCGAGCAATGGTGTGCCCGGGTCACGAGTCGCATGGGGTGGTGTGCCGCTTGCCCTCCCCTGCTGCTCCGGCACTCACCGGCCTCCTCGGTCGGCAGGCCCATGAGCGACTGCATTCTCGAAGGCGAGTGCCAGAGGGGACCTTGGTCATCCGCAGGGGGTCCATTGCCTCTAGGGCGCGGGACCAGGGGCACAAGCACGTCTTGCAGCCCGTCACTAGCGTTCTATCGCGTGCCGAGCGCGAGTCGGCAGTTGCCGAACAGATGGGGGGGTTCACCAATGCGGGCCAATGCAGTGCTCAGCCGGAGTCACCGGATCGTCGAGCCACTGGCAGCAATCCTGCTAGTCCTCGCCGCACTCGTGGTCGCTCCTGCCGCGTCCGCCGGCCCCAGCACGAGTCAGGGGTGGTACTCACCACTGAACGTAAGCCTGACCTCAGAGAACTTCCGGAACTGGTTGGGATCAAGCTGCAACGGCCAAACGACGTACATCAGCGGTCTCTATCACATTGGAGTGGACGCATCAGCATCGGTCGGTGCGCCAGTAAGCGCCATCGGCGCTGGGGTGGTTCGCTACTACTCCACCAACGGTTGGGGGACAGGGAATGTAGGCCTCGGCGTTGAGCACACCGCCGCCGATGGCTCCAAGTTCATCGCTGTCTATGGCCACATCGTGACCGGCCTAAGAGCGGGGGCCGCCGTGAATGCCAACCAACAGATCGGCACTGTTGGGGCGCACCCGAATGGGAACCACCTACACTTTGGCATCCGGCCCGGAACAACGCTCCCTTCGAGCAACTGGGGCGCCATGCCATGCTCTAGTTGGCCCAGCACCAATGGGTTCGTCGATCCGCTTCCTTACCTTGTCGCCCACCCTCTTGCGGCCTATGTCGGCCACATCGTGAAGTGGGACGGAGATCCAGTTACGAGTTGGTACGTCGGATCGGATGGGAACCGGAGATGGATTCCGAACGCTCTCATCTACGGGTGCCTTCGCGCCCACGGCGCCCCTGTCACGGTGCTCTCGGCCGCGCAACTGGACAAGATCCGCGATCTGACGGGGCAGTCCGCCGTGTGCGAGAACCCCTTTGGAGCCTTCGACTCTGTGGCCGAGTCCAGCGGGCTTTCGGGCGCCGGGGTCGTGCGGGTCCGTGGCTGGGCCGCAGACCCCAACCTGCCCAACGGGCCCCTATCCGTGCACGTCTACGCAAACGGTCAACACGTCGCCTCGATCGCGGCCAACAAGTCACGCACGGACGTCGCCTCTGTCTACCCCGGATACGGCACCAACCTCGGCTACGACAGCACGGTAGCTCTGCCCACTGGTGGCGGAACGGTCAACGTGTGCACGTACGCGATCAATGCCGGAGCCGGTAACACGAACACCGGCCTGGGGTGCAAGTCGGTGAGTGTCCGAAACCCCAACCCCTTTGGAGCCTTCGACTCTGTGGCCGAGTCCAGCGGGCTTTCGGGCGCCGGGGTCGTGCGGGTCCGTGGCTGGGCCGCGGACCCCAACCTGCCCAACGGGCCCCTATCCGTGCACGTCTACGCAAACGGTCAGTACGTCGCCTCGATCACGGCCAACAAGTCACGCACGGACGTCGCCTCCGCCAACCCCGGATACGGCACCAACCTCGGCTACGACAGCACGGTAGCTCTGCCCACTGGTGGCGGAACGGTCAACGTGTGCACGTACGCGATCAACGCCGGAGCCGGTAACACGAACACCCGCCTGGGGTGCAAGTCGGTCAGTGTCCGAAACCCCAACCCCTTTGGAGCCTTCGACTCTGCCTCCACCACCACTGGCCAGGTTCGGGTCCGTGGCTGGGCCGCAGACCCCAACCTGCCCAACGGGCCCCTATCCGTGCACGTCTACGCAAACGGTCAGTACGTCGCCTCGATCACGGCCAACAAGTCACGCACGGACGTCGCCTCCGCCAACCCCGGATACGGCACCAACCTCGGCTACGACTCAACTCTCAACGTCTCCCAGAGGGGCGTTGTCACGGTCTGCACGTACGCGATCAATGCCGGAGCCGGAAATGCGAACACCAGCCTGGGCTGCAAGTCCGTGTCAGTACCGTAGCGGCCCGCCGTGCTGCCCGAGCAACGCAACCCCTCGAGAAGATGGCTGCAAACAGACGCTCGCGGGTAACGACCAGGTTCAGCTTCGGAAGTACGGAGGCATCCATTCTCGTCGGCTGTCTTGGTCCAGGTGAAGGGGTGGCCGCGGTCGTTCCAGCCTTCGATGAAGGTGCGGATCGCGGGCCCAGGCCTCCGGTGACATCGCCACCGTGGCCACATCGGCCCCGGAGCTGGCCACCCTGGTCACCGCCCTGAAGGCCGCCGGGCTCGTCGACACGCTCAAGGGCACGGGCCCCTACACGGATGTTCGCGCCCACCAACGAGGCCTTCGCCGCGCTGCCCGCCGGCGTGCTGGCCAAGTTGGTCAAGCCCGAGAACAAGGACGCGCTGACCAAGATCCTCACGTACCACCTGATCTCCGGCAACGTGCCCTCGACTGAAGTCAAGGCCGGCACGGTCAAGACCCTCGAGGGCGACACCATCACGCTGACCACCGCTGACGGCGTCGGGGTCAACGACGCCAAGGTCGTCAAGGCCGACATCACCGCCGACAACGGCGTCGTCCACGAGATCAACGCCGTTCTGCTCCCCCCGGGATTCGACCTCGCCACCCTGCAGTAGGACCACTGTGCCCGTGGCCGCTGCGCTCATCGCAGACTCCACGGGCACGGTCTTCTCGACGAGGGCTCCCATGCCCAAGCCGGTCGACGGCCGCTATCCCGCTGGGAAGGGCGGCTGTTGCCTCCACCTGACCGCCGACCCGGCGGGTCGCAGGCGGGCTGGCGGGGTGTGCCCGGTTGGTGTGCCCCGCCAGGGTGATGGGGCTGTCGGCCGGGACACGTTCACCGGTGACCCGCGGCGCGACTGGTTACCGCATCGTGTTCGCCCACCACTCCGACCGCTACCCGAGGGTCGACCTGCCGGAGATCGACCGGGGCCTAGGCCTTGGCTTCCTCGAGCTGGGGATCCATGCGGCTGCCCCGTCGAGGAGGTGGGGCGAGAGTGCCGTCGACGCTGGCCACGGACGCATCGTGCGAGAACCGCGCTGCCCCGGCGGTGCGCGGGCGGTCCGTCAGGTGGCCAGGGCCGCCTCGGTGAACAACGACAGGCCGAGGTCGGGGTCGTACCCGTGGATCTCGCCGACATCCAGGTGGGTCAGGAAGTCCAGGATCGGGTCGCTGACGATCTCGCCGGGGACCAGCACCGGGAAGCCTGGGGGTAGGGCACGACGAGGGTCGCGGAGACGAGCTCCCGGCCGGCGGCCACCTGCTGGCGGGCCTCATCGAGAGTCACGTAGTCGATGTTCGCCGGGTCGTAGGCCAGGAAGAAGGCGCTGCGCATGTCGCCCTCCGGGCTGGCGGGGAAGGGGCGGAATCGGTCGTGGAAATGGCTGAAGTCCGGCAATGGGGGGAGGTCGGTGGACAGGGCGGTCACATGCCGCTCCAGCACCTTCGCCTGCGCGGGGCTGGACTCCTGCCGGGCCCGGTCGAGCTCTGTCGCGATCAAGGTCAGGGCCTCGGGCAGGATCTGTAGGTTAGGGCACCCCAGGTGGCGCCGATGGTGACGATGAACAGCACGCTGTTGATGGAGGTCTTGTTGACCTGCAGGCCGAAGCGGTCCATCAGGATCGAGTTCTTGAACGTGTCACCGTTCATCCCGGTGGCCGCGATGTAGAGGGTGGCACGGGTGGGCTCGAGGACGAACTCGTCACCGGCCCAGGCGGCCCGCAGCTGGGCCAGGCCATGGGCGTCCCCCGCGTCCGGGGCGGAGATCCGTTGCAGGCCCGAGGGCCGGTACTCGCCGGGGATCAGGTCCGCGGGGTCGAGGACGAAGAAGTAGCGGCTGAGCAGCGGGTCACCCGCGACCTTCCGGCGCAGCGCCAGGCTGACCTCGGTGGCCCGCTCGACCAGGCCGTACCCCTCGAGGTCGACCTGCCGCCGGGCCAGGTCCAGGGAGGCCAGGATCTGGTAGTTCGGTGAGGTGCTGGTGTGGGTGAGGAACGCCTCCTGGAACTTGGCCTCGACGTCGCGCGCGAACTCCTCGTCCTGCACGTGGATCATCGACGCCTGGCGCAGCGCGGACAGGGACTTGTGCGTGGAAGACTGGGTCGCGTAGACGCGGACGCGCGCCGCGAGCGGGTCGGGGAGCAGGGCGTGGTCGAGCCGCGTCGCGTCGTCGTCGGGGTCCAGGCCGCCCCGGGCGGCCAGGTACTCGGCGTACTGCTGTCGGTAGGCACGGATCCCAGCCCTCCGACTGAGCTGGTGGGCGGCCACCATCGCGGGTGCGGGGCCGGGCGAAGACCCTGGACAGGGCGAACGCGAACCATGCTTCGTCCCACAGGAACACCATGTCCGGCTTGATCGCCAGGACCTCGATCATTACGCGGTACGGGTCGTAGGTGATGCCGTCGAACGTGCAGTTGGTCAGCAGCAGCATCCGGACCGCGTCCAACCGGTCAGCGCGCTGCAGTCGCAGCAGCGTCTTCTTGATCGTGCGCAGCGGACTGCGCCGTACATCGCGTACTTCGGGCCTTGTAGGCGTCGAGGTACACCGGGCGGGCGCCGCCGAGGATCAGCCCGTAGTGGTGGGACTTGTGGCAGTTGCGGTCGATCAGGACCACATCACCGGGCTTGGTCAGGGCCTGCACGACGATCTTGTTCGAGGTGGACGTGCCGTTGGTCACGAAGTAGGTGTGCGATGACCCGAACGTGCGGGCCGCCTTGTCCTGGGCCTGCTTCAGGGACCCGGTGGGGGCCAGCAGCGAGTCCAGGCCACCGGAGGTCGTCGACGTCTCGGCAAGGAAGATGTTGCGCCCGTAGAACGTGACCATGTCCCGCATCCACGGGGAGTTGAACACCGAGTTGCCGCGGGCGATCGGCAGGGCGTGGAAATTGCCGATCGGGCGGTCCGCGTAGCGCTTGAGCGCATCGAAGAACGGGGTGGACAGCCTGCGCCGGACCCCGTCGAG
>CAVZRW010000018.1:0-7187 GCA_963777855.1 uncultured Actinomycetes bacterium
GGCACGTATTGCTAGCCCCGGTGCTCGGCGCGGTCGCGCTCCTCGGGTTGGATGCCTGGCGGGTCCGGGCCGCGCTCGAAGTGGCGGCCCGCGGCGGATCGGAGCCGCGGGCGCGCTGGAGGTGTTCGATGCCGTGGCGTGAGTCGATGGAACCGGTCCGGATGCACCGGGTCGCGGTGCTGGCGCCCTATGAGAGCATGCGCGACGTTCTCATCGAAGTCGCCTGCCTGGGGGTGGTCGAGCTCGAGTCAGCCGGCGAGGCCGACGTCGGCGAAGCGGCGCAGCTCCTGGCCCAGTCCCCGCACGCCGACGACCTGACCCCAGCGCTCCAACGCGGCGCAGCCGACCCGCCGGCGTGGGCCCGGGCCGGTCGACCGACCTGCTGGCCGGCGAGGCACAGCTGGAAGCCCGGGCGGCGGCAGGCGTGCGCCGTGACCGGGTCGTCGGGATCCTCGGATGGGCCCCTGCCGCCGAGGTCCCAGGGATCGCCGACGCCGTGGCCGCGCATGGTGGTGCCGTGGTGACCCTGCCCACACCGCGGGGCATCGATCCACCGACGCTGGTGCACGCCGATGGTGACCTCAACAGGTCCCTCGCACCCCTGGTGGACACGTACGCGACCGTCCCCTACGCCGATGTCGACCCGACCGTGCTGGCCGGACTGGCGTTCATGGTGATGTTCGGGATGATGTTCGCCGACGCCGGCCAGGGGGCCGTGCTCCTGACCGGCGGCGCTGCTGTTGCGGGCGGGGCGGCTCCCGCGGCTGTCGGGGGTGCGCCGGATCTGGCCGTTCGTCGTCGGCTCGGCGGTCGCCGCCATCTTCTTCGGGGTGCTGTTCGGAGAGTTCTTCGGCCCCACCGGCGTGATCCCGACGGTGTGGATCAAGCCGCTGGAGGAACCGATCCTGCTCCTCGAGGTGGCCGTGGGCGTCGGAGCCACCCTGCTGGCCGGGGCCTATGCGCTGGGGATCGTGAACCGCTGGCGCGAGGGCGGGTGGCGCACCGCGCTGGTGGCCACCTCCGGGGTGGCCGGCGCGGCACTGTTCCTGGGGGTGGGCCTGCTCGCCCTCGGGGCATACGCGCGGGCCCCGCGGCTGGTGGCGGTCGGGGTCGCCGTCGCCGTCGGTGGCCTGGTCCTGGCCTACGTGGGCCTGCTGGCCGCGTCCGGGGGCGGTGCGGCTGGTGCCACCGAAGCCGGGGTGGAGCTGTTCGACGGAGTGATCCGGTTGGGCACCAACGTCGTGTCGTTCGCGCGGCTGGCGGCGTTCGGCCTGGCCCACGCGGCCCTGCTGGCGATGGTGTGGCAGGGCGACCACGGGGCTGTGGGCCGCTGGTGGGGTGCTGATCCTGGCGGCGGTGGTGGTGTTCGTGGTCGGCAACGTCCTGACGTTCGTCCTGGAGGGCGTCGTGGCCGGGGTGCAGGCGCTGCGCCTGGAGTACTACGAGTTGTTCTCGCGTGTGTTCGTGTCCGAGGGCCGGGCGTTCCAGCCCTGGTCCATCCCCTGTGCGACGGAGCGTGTCCTGTGACTGTCTGGCTGACCTGCCTTCCCGTGCTCGTCGTCGTCGCCCTGGCCACGCGGGTGGCCCTGCGGACCCGTTCCGGTGCCGCGATGCGGGTCCTGTTGGGGGTGAACGCGGTGCTGGCCGTCGCGGGGGTCGCGGTGCTCGACCGCGGCGGCCAACGCGGGCTCGGGCGGCTGCCCAGGCCTCGTCGGTGGCGGGCGTGGTCGCGGCGGAGGCCACCACATCCTCGTCGAACTGGGCGGCGTTGCTCGGCGCATCGATCGCGGTCGCGGGCTCGTCGCTCGGGGCTGCGTTCGCCGTGGCCTACACCGGGGCGGCGGCCCTGGCCACCCTCAGCGAGCGCCCGGAGCTTCTTCGGTCGGGCCATGGTGATCGTGGGCCTGGCTGAGGGGATCGCCATCTACGGGCTGATCATCGCGATCATCCTGATCGGCAGTGCCTGACATGGGCCGGGTGGCCGCGATCGGGCAGACCGTGCGCACGCAGGGCCTGTCCCTTACCGGGGTGATGGTGCTGCCCGGCGAGGATGCCACGCAGGTGCGGAACAGCTGGGCAGCACTTCCCGAGGATGTGGAGGTGGTCATCCTCACTCCTGAGGCCTCGGCTGCCCTCGAGCCGGGTCGGTCCGGGCCGTTGACGGTGGTGATGCCGGGATGACACCCCAGGCCGCGGTGTCCGCCGACTCCCTCGCGCCGCTGGCTGCGGCGTTGCGGGAACGTGCCCGCGCCGCGGCCGCGGAGCTCCTGGCCCAGGCGGACGCGGATGCCCAGGCGGTGTTGGCCGCTGCCCAGCAGGAGGCGGAGGCTCTGCTCGCTGAGGCCCGGGCCAAGGGTGCCGAGGACGGGGCAGCGGTGATGGCCGCCCAGCGCGCCGGCGCCCACCGGCGGGCCCACGGCGTCCTGCTCGCCGCCCAGCTGACCGCCCACGACGACCTTCGAGTCGCCGCCCGTGAGGCGGTGCGCGCCCTGCGCGACGACCCGGACTACCCGACCATGCTCGAGGCCCTGCGTACCCGCGCGCGCGATGATCTCGGGGCCGACGTCGCGGTCACCGAGCTCGAGGGTGGCGGCATCGTCGCCGAGTCCGGCCCCCGCCGGGTGGAGTACTCCCTGCAGGCGCTGGCCGACGACCTGGTGGACGAGGGGATCGCGCACGCGGAGCCGTGGTCGCAATGACCAGCCCTGCGCTCGATGACCACGGCCCCACCGGGAGGGTGGTCCGGGTCAGCGGACCCCTGGTGGAGGTCGAGGGACTCGACGACGTGGCGATGTCCGACATGGTGCAGCTCGGCTCACGTCTGCTGCCCGGCGAGCTGGTCGCCCTGTCCGACGGGGTGGCCACGGTGCAGGCCTACGAGTACTCCGGGGGCCTGACCCCAGGGGACCCGGTCCGCCCGGTCGGCGAGCCGCTGTCGGCCTGGCTGGGCCCCGGGCTGCTCGGTGGCATGTTCGACGGCCTGCTGCGCCCGCTGCTCGGGGCCGACACCTGGCTGCGCCCCGGTGGTCCGGTCGCGCCGGACACCCGCACCTGGGACTTCGAGGCGCACGCTGCTGTGGGGGACGACCTGGCGCCCGGAGCCACTCTGGGGGTGGTCCACACCGAAGGCCCACTCGTGCTGCGGGTGCTCGTGCCGCCGCGGGCCGGCGGCCGGGTGGACAGCGTCGCCGAGCCCGGCGACTATCCGGCCGAGGCCACCCTGGCCGTGGTCGGCGGGGTCGAGGTGCGGATGGGGCAGCGCTGGCCGGTGCGCCGGGCTCGCCCGCACCGCGGCCGGGTCGAGACCGGGGAGCCGCTGGTCACCGGTCAGCGGGTCCTGGACCTGCTCTACCCGATCGCGCTGGGCAGCAGCGCCGGGGTGCCCGGCGGGTTCGGCACCGGCAAGACCGTCCTGCTCCAACAGGTGGCCAAGTGGTGCACCGCGGATGTGATCGTCTACGTCGGATGCGGTGAACGGGGCAACGAGATGGCCGATGTGGTGGCCGAGTTGGCCGACCTGGTCGACCCCCGGACCGGGGGACACCTGGCCCAGCGGACCGTGGTCATCGCCAACACCTCAAACATGCCGATGATGGCCCGGGAGGCCAGCGTCTACACCGGCATGACCGTCGCGGAGTACTTCCGGGACATGGGGCTGCACGCGGTCGTGATCGCGGACTCCACCTCGCGGTGGGCTGAGGCGCTGCGGGAGTTCGCCTCCCGATCCGGAGCCCTGCCTGCCGAGGAGGGGTACCCGGCCAGCCTCGCGTCCTCACTGGCCGCGTTCTACGAGCGCGCCGGACAGGTCGACACCCTCGGCGGGCTGCGCGGCTCGGTGACGGTGATCGGGGCGGTCTCCCCTCCGGGCGGCGACGTCACCGAGCCGGTCAGTGCCAACACCGAGCGGTTCGTGCGCAGCCTCTGGTCCCTGGACCGGGACCTTGCCTACGCCAGGCACTACCCGGCGGTGTCCTGGGGCACGTCGTTCTCCCGGGACGCGGTCCGGGTCGGTGCCTGGCACGCAGCCCGCGGGGACCCGGAATGGGCCGGTCGCCGGGGCCGGGTGCTGTCCCTGGTGGCGGAGGCTGATCGGCTCGCCGCCCTGGCCGACCTGGTCGGCGTCGGATCGCTGCCCGGTCCCGAGCGTGTGGTGCTGCTGACCGGTCGGCTGCTGCGTGAGGCGGTCCTGCAGCAGAGCGCCCTGTCGGCCAACGACGCCGTGTGCTCCCCGGCCAAGGCCGCGGCCCTGGTGGACGCGGTCCTGGCGGTCCACGACCGAAGCCTGGCCCTGCTCCGCGCCGGGGCCCTGGCCTCCCTGATCGAGGAGACCGACTGGGGTCCGCTGGTCCGCGCGCGCGACGAGACCGGCCCGGAGGACGCCCAGGGTGTGGGGGTCCTCCTCGAGCAGGTGCTGGCCGATCTGGACGTCCTGGCCCCGCAGAGGGGGACGCCATGACCCGATGGGGTGCGGTCGAGTACACGTCGGTCCGCGGCCTGCGTGGCCCGCTGATGGTCGTCCAGGGCGTGCACGGGGTGGGCTGGGACGAGTACGTCACCCTGCAGCTCGACGACGGCCAGCAGCGCCACGGCGTGGTGCTGGAGGTCGACCGTGACCTCGCCATCGTCCAGGTCCTCGAGGGCACCACGGGGATCAGCCCGCAACGCGCCCGGGTGCGCTTCAGCGGGGCACCCCTGCAGGTGCCGGTCGGGCAGGAGTGGCTGGGGCGGGTGTGCAACGGTCGGGGTGCACCGTTGGACGGCGGGCCGCCGGTCCGTGGGAGCCGCCTGGCGGCCACGACCGGTGCGCCGCTGAACCCGTTGATGCGCGAGCCGCCGGCCGAACCGGTCCTCACCGGCATCTCAGCCATCGACGGGCTGGCCACCCTGGTGCGCGGCCAGAAGCTGCCGATATTCTCGGTCGCCGGCCTGCCGCACCTGGAGCTGGCGACCCAGATCGCGGCCCAGTCCAGCGCCGGTGGGGAGCCTTTCTGCGTGGTGTTCGCGGGCATGGGGCTGACCCACGCCGACGCCGCCGCCGTGCGCGACGGGCTGGAGGAGCGCTCGCGGGCCGGGGAGCTCGTGCTGCTGCTCAACACCGCCGACGACCCGGTGATCGAGCGGATCCTCACCCCCCGGATCGCCCTGACCGTGGCCGAGGAGCTGGCGTTCACGCGCGGCCGGCACGTTCTGGTCGTGATGGGCGACATGACCAGCTACGGGGAGGCGCTGCGCGAGGTGTCCGCGGCTCGCGGGGAGATCCCCGCCCGGCGGGCCTACCCCGGCTATCTGTACAGCGATCTGGCCTCGCTGTACGAACGCTGCGGGCGGGTCCGCGGGTTGCCCGGGTCGGTGACCGTGATCCCGGTGCTGAGCATGCCCGCCGGGGACATCACCCACCCGATCCCCGACCTCACCGGCTACATCACCGAGGGCCAGTTGGTCCTCTCGGCGGACCTGCACGCCCGCGGGGTCTACCCGCCGATGGACCCGCTGCAGTCCCTGTCCCGGCTGATGCGCAAAGGCGCCGGCCCGGGCCGGACCCGCGAGGACCACCTCGACGTCGCCGCCCAGCTGCTCGCCGCCCTGGCCCGGGCGAGGCAGGTCCGTGAGCTGGCCGACCTGGTCGGCCCGGACACCCTCAGCGGGACCGACCGGGACTACCTGGCCTACGAGCAGGCGTTCGCCGAGCACTTGCTCGATCAGGGCCACGCCGAGAACCGACCCCTGGAGCGGACGCTGGCCCTGGCCTGGGCGGTCCTGGGCGAGTTGCCCCGCCGCGAGCTGACGATGCTGCCCCGCGCGCTGATCGAGGCCTACGGATCCCCGGGCAGCCCCGGTGGGAGGGGGCGCTGATGGGCGCCACGGTGCGTGGTCAACCGCCCGGGCGGGCCGGGCTGATGTGGCTGGCCCGGCGGGACGCCGTCGCGACGCGTGGGGCCGACCTGCTCGAACGCAAGCTGCGGATCCTGCTCGCCGAGGAGAAGGACTACGCCCTGCTGGAGGAACGCACGCGCGCGGAATGGGCCCGAGCCGTGGGCGAGCTCGACGTCTGGATGCTGCGCTCCGCGCTGGTCAGCGGACAGCGCGCCGTGCGGCTGGCCGGGGACAGTGTCCAGTGCCAGGTCGAGGTCACCTGGCAGCTGACGATGGGGGTGCGTTACCCGACCTCGGCGACCTGCTCGATCCCCGAGCCACCTGCCAGCGGGTTCACCCCGGACAACACCGCCCTGAGGGAAGCCGTTCCGGTGGCGCAGCGCGCGGTACGGGCCGGGGTCGACCACGCCGTGGCCAGCGCGGCGCACGCCGCGGTCGTGGCCGAGATCGCCACCACCCGGCGCCAGCTGCGCGCGCTACGGGAGCGGTGGATCCCACGACTGCAGACCGCCCACCGCAGCCTGATGGTCACACTCGATGACCAGGAGCACGACGAGCACGTCCGACTGCGCTGGGCAGCCGACCCGACCCGATCCGAGAGGGTCCGACCATGATCCGCGTCCTGCTCGCCGTGAACGACTCACCGGCGGGCCTGGCTGCCGCCCGGACCGCGATCTGGCTGGCACAGCAGTCAGCCGGCCAGATCCGCGCCGTGCACGTGCTTTGCGAGCCCGGTGCGTCGCCCAGCCAGCGGGCTCGGGCCGGTAGCGAGGACTGCCGCCCCGAAGCCGTGGCACCCATCCTGAACTTCGTCGCGGGCTTGGCCGACCGCGGCGGTGTCAGCCTGGACACGCGGACCATCCGTGGGCAACCCGCACGATCGATCCTCGACCAGGCGGCAGCGTGGAACGCTGATGTGATCGTGCTCGGGCGCTCCGGAGTCCGGCACGTCGGCCAGCCGTTCGTCGGCTCCTCCGTGCTGCACGTGCTGGAGTTCGCCGAGGTCCCGGTCGTGGTCGTCCCCGCCCCGGCCTGAGGGGCGGGCGGACCCTCGAACTCAGCGGGCCCAGATCGCCCAGGTGCGGGTGGCGGTGATGGTCCTGGCGGCGACGACCACCCAGAACCCGACGAGCGCCACGTAGAGCAGTGCGGCAAGCGTGTCGAGGGCGGGGATCTGCCAGGTGCGGGCCAGGGTCAGGGTGGCCACGGTGTGGGCGCCCAGGGGGAACACGAAGGCCCACCAGCCCAGATGGAAGGGCAGGGCCCCGGCGCGCGGGTAGCGCACCAGCAGCGCGACGGCGATCGCCAGCCAC